>JAJZDX010000012.1 GCA_021805865.1 Pseudomonadota bacterium | reverse complement strand
TGATCGACGAGGTTCTGCCGGAGATCAAGCGCCGCCGATCCGGGTGAGTGGCCGCCAAATCCCCCACAGTTGCACAGCTTCGGCGAATGGCAGAGGGAAATCTACGGGCCTCCGCCGCACGCTTACCAATCTTGTGCTCGCGCTCCTCGAGAAGGCGCAGACTGGCGCGGACCACTTCGCTCGCGGACCCATAGCGTCCACTGGCGAGCTGCCGGTCGATAAAGCTCTCGAAATGATCGCCGAGATTGATACTGGTGGTCTTGCTCATCTGGGCCTCCGATTTATTACCATTTTATAGTAATTCTTGGTAGTCGGCCACGTGCCTCCGTCGCCGTGGCGGCCGGCGCGACTGCCGCGCGTTGCGCACCCTATGCGTAGGGTGTAATGCCAGATTTCGCCCTTAGCAATCGAAATTCTGTACGGCGACCGAGGCTCAAAAAGGGCAGTGAGATGCCAGCGATCTGCGCGTCGAGACCGGAAAGGTCTTGGGGGAAACCAACAATAGATTTTGCTTCGCTTTTCGTACGAGCGAATGAGCCGCTGTTGATTGGGTCGGCGTAAGTAATTGATTTGGCGGAGAGAGAGGGAATCGAACTTCATCCCGTGTTGTTGATTTTAAGTTAATTAATTAGCGCGCTTGAATATCCGTACCACCAGAAATACCAACAGAAGACATGCATTCGTAGCGCAGAAAATCCGAAAGCCTTTTCGCCTCGCCAATATCGTCATGCGGTATCAGCAGGTACTTCCACGGCTTGGTGCCGACGCTCGCTGCATACTCTGAAGCGTACTCGCACCAACGCACCGCCGCTGCGGTCTTGGCCTGAACTTCCTGGGTATTGATTTCGTTCTTGGCCTTGGTCTCTGCCATGAAGATCGCGGTGTCGGTCTCCACCACGAAGTCTGGCACGTACTCCGGCTGCTCGGTTCCGAGCTTGTAGTAAATCTGGAACTGCCCCTTCGCCGGCTTGAACCATTTCAAAGCATCGCGCTCTAGGATCACGGCAAAGCGCCGTTCCGTGTCCGAATCGAACTTCTGGACCGGGTAAAGACACTTCGAGAACCCGCCAAACAGCATCTGCTTGATGCGACTCAGATCGGTGACAGTTTCCCGGTAGTTCTGGACAGCCTGACCGGCAGTAGCCGTGTAGTTGCACGGCCTCAACTCCGTGAACCCGCGACTGACCTGCACCTCGTAGTGGGTTGCCGACTCCCAGAAGTGGGCCATCATCTGGGCATGGATTTCCCGCGCAATTAGCCGGCGATCCCGGTCCAGAACGCTGACGGTCTCCGATTCAGAAAGGTAGCTGTGCAGGTGCTTCACCATCTGGCCAGCCAGATTGTAGAGCAGCGCCGAATGAGTGAAATAGTCGATATCGTCGAAATCGACCAAGGCGTGGACAATGTAGTCCTCCGGGCGCTGCTCCTTGAGGCCAATTTCGCTGGCGAGTGTGAACTGCTCGTTGGTGCGCAGCAGTTGGCCCACAATCTCACGTTGGCCGGGCTGCAAATGAAGCTGGCTCACGTCTAGCGTGAACGGATGGAAACCGGTCGTGACCTCGCCAGTCGGTACAACCGCAATACGGGGAATGTCGATAGTCTGCTGCGCAACGATTTCTGCGGTCTTGGCTACGACAGCCGAGATATCCACGGCCGGTGCTGCCGTATCCACATCGGTCAACAGATTCCCCTGAATAGGCTTCAGCCGCGCGGAGACTTCGGCCGTGATTTCCTTCTGAACCTCCGGCCTGAGCAGGGCGCCGCTGTTCGGCACCAGATCCGGCATGGACTCGTACTTGCCGATGACCTCCAACACTACCCGTGCGGCCTGCTTCTCGGCTTCTGTCGTGAAAACAGGCGCCGGTTCCGCCGAGGACCCGGCGGGCGTGGATGCTGGCAGCGGGCCGATATCCCGAACCGCCCATCCCGAAAATCCCAGCCACGTGGATGCGTAGGATTCCACCTGAACACTGACCTTCCTGTCGTCGCCGCTCGGCGCTTCAAGAATGACCTGCTTCAGCCGGATCGGCGAATCCCCACGGTTGGCTTCGTCGATGATCTCCTGGAAACGGTCATGGGCCACGATGTTCAGCCGGTCCACGGCCGCCACCCCGGTACGCTTACCATAAGGAAGACGCAGGCCGCGCCCGATACTCTGTTCTATCAGTGTCCGGGCATTCGCCGCGCGTAGCGGGACAATGGTGTAGAGATTGGTCACGTCCCAGCCTTCCTTGAGCATGTTGACGTGAATGACGATCTCGGTTGGCTCGTCCACGCTCTCCACGGCCAGCAGGCGCGTAATCATCGCCTCCTCTTCTGCACCGGTGCGACTGGAATCGACCTGGATCACCTTACCTTTGTAGCGCCCCTCATAGAATGCCTCCGACTCCAGCAGCACCAGTAGTTGTCCTGCGTGAGTGGTATCGCGCGCGATCACCAGCATGAAGGGTTTCACCGGCTTGACGCCATTCTCACGGGCGTAGGTGAGCAGTTCGACCTTGGTGGTTTCGTGCAGGCGCACGCCGTCTTCGAGCTTGGTCTTTTCAATCTCATCCGGCGTATGAGACCTGGCATCGAAATTGCGCTGGGTGACGACGGCCGGCTCCTTGACGAAGCCATCCTCCATCGCCCGCGCCAGCGGGTAATCCATCACCACATTCTTGAACGGAACTGGACCGCGACTGGATTCCACAAACGGCGTCGCCGTCACCTCAAGACCGAACAGCGGCTTCAGTTCGTTTATGGCGCGCACACCGGCGCTGGCCCGGTAGCGATGCGACTCGTCCATCAGCAATACCAGATCCGGCAGGTTTGCCAGACGGTTGAAGTAGCTATCGCCCAATACTTCGCGCATTCGCTTGATTCGTGGCTCCTTGCCGCCGCGGACCTCGGAATTGATCTTGGAGATATTGAAGATATTGACGTGAACCTCGCCGAACAGCTCTCCAGCGGTCAGGTTCTGCTGGTCATAGTCATCCCCGGTAATCACCCTGGGGGCATTGACCGAAAATTCGCCAATCCCCTTGAATACATATTTCGGAGTATTCGGCGTGAAGTCCGTGATCAGCTTGTTATAGATGGTCAGGTTCGGCGCGAGCACGAAGAAATTTTTGATGCCATGAGCCAGATACAGGTAGGCGATGAAGGCGCCCATCAGCCGTGTCTTGCCCACACCCGTGGCCAGAGCAAAACACAGCGATGGGAACTCACGCTCGAAGTCCTCCAACGTCGTGAACTGCGCCTTCAGCGTCGCCAGCACCGCCGCTACATCGCGCTCGTGGGTGAGCAGTTCCGGCGCGGCGTCCAGCGCCTGCTTCAGTCGCACGAGCGACTCCGCCTGCGGCGGGCGCAGGGACAACCGCCCAGTCACATGATGCTGTACCCGCGCGTTCATTCTCCGTCCCCCGACTCCGGCGACGGGGCGTCCTCGATGGCGCCTAATTCGCTTTCCAGTTGCTCCACCGTTGGTAAGCTCGTCACCAGCGGCTCAGGCAGGGCGCGCACCAACTGGTATTCAGCGACGCCAATGGGCTTGTCGATACCGGACAGCGCGTATTCCGCCACCAGATGATCTTTTGTCTTGCACAACAACAGGCCGATGGTTGGCTTGTCTTCGGGTGCCTTTACCTGCCTGTCCACAGCGGTCAGGTAGAAATTCAGTTGCCCGGCGTGTTCAGGCTTGAAGGCCGTGGCTTTCAATTCAACCACGACATAGCACTTAAGCCGCGTGTGATAGAAGAGCAAATCAATGAAGAACTCGTTGCCGTTCACTTCCAGCCGGTACTGGCGGCCCATGAAGGCGAAGCCGCTGCCCAGTTCCAGCAGGAATCTGGTGATGTGCCGCACCAGCGCGTTCTCGATGTCGCGCTCGTGGGCGTTTTCGCCCAGTCCGAGAAAGTCGAACAGGTAGGGGTCTTTCAGGGTTTCAAGCGCCAGTTCCGACTGCGGGGCCGGCAAGCGCGACCCGAAGTTGGTGACGGCCTGCCCCTGGCGCTCGTGCAGGCGGTTGCGGATGCTCAGTTCCAGCGTTGCACGGGACCAGCCTTCGGCAATGGCTCTTCGCGCATACCATTCGCGTGCAGGATCGTCCTTCAGGCGTGTAATCAGGACAACGTTGTGGAACCAGGGCAATTGTCCAGCAAGCTGCTGGACTATTTGCCCGTCATGCCAGACCTCTGCAAAAGCCCGCATATACAATAGGTTAGCTCTGGAAAACCCCTTCATTTCCGGAAAAGCCATGCGCAAGTCACGCGCCAGGCGCTCAATGACCTTGCTGCCCCACCCCTGCCGGGCCTGCCGCTCCAGAATGTCCCGGCCGATCTGCCAATAGAGCTGGATCAATTCCGCATTAGCAGCCAGCGCGGCACGCTGGCGAGCAGCCACCACGCGCACCTTGATGTCGGCCAACCAATCGGCATAGTCGGCCGGGGCCACTTCCCTGCTCATGGTGCACCCTCCCCGGCAATATCACCGAAGAGGTCAGGCGTGCGCTCATCCGTCCTGGCCTTCTTCCCGACACCCGCCTCTGGCTCTACAGGTTCGGGTGCCGCCATTGGCAGGTTGGCCACATTCAAGCTGTAATCGTCATGTCCCCATTCGCAGCGAGCCAGAACCATCTTCGGGATCTTCTTCAGCGTCAGGTTCGGCCAGCGTTCCGCCGCTTTCGCCGCCGTCACGCCGTGGAAGGCGGAGCAACATACCAACAGGCTTTGATCCGCGCCCACTTCCTCGGCCAGTGCCTGCAACTGCTCAGCGGAAAGGTTCTGCGTCGTGACATAGATGAAATCCCGCTCACTACTATGGCCGTGCTGCCACCAGCACGTTTCCGAGGGAGCGTAAGCAAAGCCTTCCAACTTGGCTAGGGCCTCGGCCAGTTGCGCTGCATTGTAAGCAGGGTTGATGACAGGATTATCCCAGCGATCATTGACAATTAGGCTGGGCGCGAGTTTGTAGTAGCGGAAACCGCCACCGCCCCGCCAACCCGCGCTTTCGGTAATGCCACCCTTGTCCTCGCCGTCGATGACCTTCTTCAGGCGCGGGATGATGTGCGTATGAATGTGCTCACCAAGTTCCACCATTATCCAACGGCGGCCCATTTTGTGCGCGACTGCGCCAGTAGTGCCGGAGCCGGCGAAGGAATCAAGAACAATGTCGCCAGGATTAGTGGCGATATGGACAACGCGAAACAGGAGACGCTCCGGCTTTGGTGTGCCGAATGCGTTCTCTACTCCGAATAGGGTTTGACTCTCTCTCTTCGCCTCGTCGGTATGCCCAGCCTCTTCGTGAGGCCACCACGTCCACGGAACTACACCCTCGATATCCTTCAAGAATTGTTTCCGCGAAGGAACGGCATTCCCATCTTTTCCGAAGTAAATTAGGTCGTTCTTAAGAAGCTCAAAATATTTCGATTCAATTACCTTCCAACACGAACCTGCCGGAGGTTTATGTTGCTTCCCATTGGGAGCTGTAATCGTGTACATCTGATTGGGACGATAACCCTGAGCGGCAAGAGATACGCCACGCCAAGGCCCTTTTGGATCTGAGTTTGGATTCTTGTAAACCTGCCTTTGTTTCTCTTCGAGGGGTAATTTATTGAATGCACCGCGTAGGCGGGACGCATCTCTCGCATAAATCAGCATATGGTCATGTGCGTCGCCGAGGATTACCCTATTCTCACGTGAATATCTCTTCTGCCACACGATGTTTCCAACAAAATTCGCGCGGCCAAAGATTTCGTCGCACAACACCTTTAGATAGTGCGCCTCGTTGTCGTCAATCGTGATCCACAGCGAACCATCGTCCGCCAGCAGCCGCCGGATGATTTCTAGCCGGTCGCGCATCAACCCCAGCCAGATCGAATGTTCCAACCCATCGTCGTAATGCGTGAACGCGCTACCCGTGTTGTACGGCGGATCGATGAACACGCATTTCACCTTTCCTGCGAACTCCGCCTCCAGCGCCTTCAATGCCAACAAGTTGTCGCCGAAGATCAGCCGGTTATCGAAAATGTCCGCGTCCGACACGCGATGTCTCGCGTGATACGACCTCTCTGCGCCTTCAAGGAGGATGCGCGGCTCCAGCTTCGGTCGCTTCCCCTTCCCGATCCACGTCAGTTCAAGCTTTTGCTTAGTCATTCTTGCGGTGGTACTTACCCGAGCGATTGTCGAAAGCGGGCTTCGTACCTTCCAGCACGGTCACAACGGCCTCGTTCAGCCCCGCGTTCTCGATGGCGCCCGATTCATAGCTGATGGTCGAGTTCGAGGCCCTATTGAACCTCGCATGTATGATCTGCTCCGCGTCGCACACAACCGCCAGGTTTGGGTTGTGCGTGACCATGATGATTTGCCGCTGCTTCTTGGCTTCCGACAGAACGGGCACAAGCAGACGGAAAACCGTCTCGTTATCAAGGTTCTCCTCCGGCTGATCCAAGATGATGGGCGTCTTGCCCTTGTCCACCAACAGATAGAAGATTAACAAGAGCGCACCGCGCTGGCCCGGAGAGAGTTGCTCAATCTGCGTCTCCTGGAACAGCAAGGAGTAGCGAGGCTCAAGGAAGTTGAGCCCGAAGATCAGGTCGTACACGGCTCCAGCCGACTGTCCCTTCTTCAGAAGGTTGAAGACGCCGACAGCCGACCCAGCCGCTTTGGCCGCTTCTAAGACCTTGTCCTGCAGAGCGGCTACGAACGCAAGTGCGCCATCCTTGCTATTTAGGTCATGGCTGTCGAACAGCTTCTTGATGTTCGACAGCGCGTCGTCTTGCCCACGAAAGTCCCCCCACTGCTGCTTTATCAGAGCAAACAGCTGATCGGCAATTGCTTCCGCAGACGCAGCAAGAGTCGCCTGGAACTGCAATTGGTAGCCTTCGTTGATGAGACCATCCTTCTGGATCAAGTCCTGAACCGGCTTGAACAGGTCTGCGCGTGCCTTGCGTTGCGAGTCGAGCGTGTCGAAAATCTCACCGGAGAGCTTCAGGCGCTTCGCCTCCAGTTCCTTGAGTTGGTCTGGCAGTGCCTTAATCTGCTCGATCCGCGTTTCAATACCGACCTTGGACTCCGGTTCTGTCGGCGACCCGACCAGTTCCTCCCGCTTGCTGTTCCACTCGGCTAGCTGGCGCTGGTAGGTCTCGAACTGCTGCTGGGGTGCGTTCAGCTTTGCAGCAAACCTCTGCTGCGCCTCGATGTGGATCTTGAGGTCTTGTGCTACATTCTCCGACTCGGTCCTCAGCTCGTTCTGCTTGGTTGTGAGTTCGGTCGATCTCTGGTCCAATGAACCTGTCTTGATGACGATGGAAGCGAGGTCAGACCAAGTGATTCCAAGCAGCTTAAGGTCTTCGGATGTCGCCTTCTCCGTCTGCTCAAAGGCGCGCTGAAGCAGCCTTAACTGCTCCCGAATATTCGCTATGGCCTTCTGCCGCTTGGCCAGCTCAGTGGTTTCGGTGGCTATCTCCTGCGTGCGCTTCTTGGCGGCCTCGACTTGCTGACTTGCCGCGGCCAGCCCCTCCGTGGCCTCCTTCTGCTCTGGAGTCAGCGCCTCGGTGGGCTGAACGACCTCCGCAGGCTTTAACTTGTCGTGCTCATCAATCTGCTTTGTCTTCAGCAGAAGCAACTCCGTGAGCCTTTTCAGTTCGACAGGCTGAAGCTGTTCCTCGATACGCACGATGGATGCGTTGTACGAGGCCAGATCCTTTCGGTACTCGCCCAACCTGTTTCGGAGAGACATTTCCTGCTGCTCCGTCAGTTGATCGAAGTCGAGCGCACCGAGCCGCATTTCTTCGCTCGCGTGGGAGAAGATCACCGACCGCAGTTCCTTCTCGAAAGCGTTCGACTTGCCAGACACGTGCTCGTTGCAAAGCTCCTCGAAGTAACCCTGCGGGATGTAGCGCACCAGCTCTGCCTTCTCCTCAGGAGGGTCTTCGCTGAGCAGCCGAGCCTGAGTGCTATCGTCTTTCCAGGTCAGTGTTCCGGTGAAGTGCCGCGCAGGCTCCCCGGTCTTCCCGCGGAATCGGTCTCGCTTCAGAAAGCTGAAGTGCTTGGTCTGTTTGGAATAGCCTAGCGTGGCGATGACATCCGCCAAGGCGCTCTTGCCGCTGCCCTTGTTCCCGATGACCGCCACAAGTTCGGGGTTCAACGGGAGGTCACAGCCGTGGAGCCACTGCCCTACGTCCTTGTCGCCCGTCTTGGTGATCTCAACGGATTCGATATAGAAGGTCTTGTTGGATTCGACCTCGAGAAGCTTGGGCGGCTTATCTCCGATGAAGGAGCGTTTCGCCGGCTCAAGAATGGCGTGCTTGAGACCGCGGAACGAAGGGTCTGCCTTTATCCACGTCTTCTTGCCGGAGGGGAAGTCGCCGTATCCGCGCTTATCGTTGGTACCACTCCCGATGAAACAGTGCGCATCGCTCCCCGATACAGCCAGACGCGGGGTATTGTTCAGGGCCGCCTGAAAGTTCTTGATGAACTTGGAGTTGCCCGGAGTCGTCTCGCCGACAAAGGCGCTGCGCAGGTCGACGTCGCGTGTCTCGAAAATTGGTGAACTCTGGAAGAGCTTCATGACGTAGGCGTAGTGTTCCTGCCACTTCACTTCCTCAAGGCCATCGCTGGTGTCAAACGGCATGAAACCGATAGCACGGTCATTAGGCACTTTTCTGATTGCGTCGCGATATGAGTCTGGGTTGATCTCTGCGATCACTGCACCCGCCAACAGGGCCTTCTCATCGGAGGCGTAGACTTCATCCTTCTTGAAGCCGTGGAACTTGAGCTTATCCTCTCCAACCTTTCTCGCCACTTCCTTCAGCGCCGTATCAGAGAGTGGCTTGTCAACCAGTTCGACTCGAAGTGCAGACTTGAAATCCAGCAGCGCCTGTCCGTCGATGTTGTCGGCGAAGAGAACATGAGCGTTCAGCCGGCCCTTCATCGGAGCTGCAAGTCGAAGCTCGATTCCGGGGAAGACCAGCTTCTTCAGCTGTGGCGCGCCTTGCTCCTTCAAGCGCCTTTGCAGCGCAAGCCAGCCGTCGAAGGTCCAGTAGTCCATGATGGCGAACACAGCGGGTTCTGCCTTGTTCATGGCTTCGATCATTTCATCGACCAATTTCTTGCTTTGGTCTGATGACGGATCGCCAGTGAACTTCTGCCCCAACCAGTGGAACGAGGCAGGCGTGTGGATGTGCAAGTCCCACTGCCTCCAAAGTGCCCCGCGGGCGAGTTCTCTCTTGGTCGTCACATCAGCTCCCATTCGATGGTGAACAGCGTACGCTCCTGGACCTGCTGTTGGAGCCGCGCCTCAAGTTCGGTGATGACGTTGTTACGCTGAGCTTCCACTTCGTCTTGGCGTACAAACAATTCCCGGCGGAGCTTGCTGCGCCTTCCTTCCAGTTCGCGCTGCCGCTTCTGGTGCACCAGTTTTTCGTCCAGCGTTGGCGATGTTGCGGCTGTCCTGCGCACTTCCTTGATCTCGCGGTCGATCTCCTTGATCTCCTGCTCCAGCCCGACTTTGAGGTCGTCCGCCCAGGCGTCCAGCTTCTGGACCTCCTGCTCGAAGTATCCAAGATTGCGATGATTGATCTCCCGGAGCAGCGAGCCTTTGCGAGCCTCCACATCCGCAAGCAGGACGGCGTTACCCGCATGGGTGAACAGGTTCGCCCCCGTGGCGGTAGCCGGCAGGCGCAATAGCTTCTCCGGATCTTCCTCTGCCAGCGCCGCGCCGTCGGTGGTACTTGCCGCGACCAGCAAGTGCTGCTCCTGGTTACCCAGGGCCTCGACGGACACCAATTTCAAGGTAAGCCATCCCGACTTGCCACGGTACGGCTCCAGCGTGCTGACCCTCGTGCCGTGCCCGCCGTAGTCGAACACCAACTTGGCGCCGTCGAGCACGCGACCCTTGGCCTGTTTAGTCACCCACAGCGCCAGCGGATGATTAATGCGGTATAGGTGCGCCTCTCCGGAGCGGCGAGGCAATTCGTAGCGGCCAAGCTCGATGCCCACATCGTCTCCACTTTCTATGCCGTCCGGCAGGCGATGCAGATGGAAGCCGCCATCATCGAAATCGGCCCATTCCCCCAACTCAGCGCGGGTCAAATCGACCAGTATCCGCTCGAAGCGGTTACGCGCGTTCTTGCTGTCTTCGGCACTGACGCGCAGTCTCTCCTGCACCTGCTCGTCGAAATTCTCCAGCAATACCTGGCGCGTCCTAACCATTGCCTCGTTGATTTCGCCAGAAAGGTCCAACTGAAGCTGCTCGAAACTAGCCTTTATCTCGCTGGGGCTGCGGCAATTCCGGTATATGTCGGCAATACGCCGCTCGAAGTCCACGCCCGAGCCGATGGCGCCCAACACTTCGTCACTGGCCCCGAAAACTCCCGTAAAAAGCTGGAACTTTTGATCCAGTAATTCGTATACGCGGGCGTCGGCCTCATTGCTGCGATCGACGAAGTTCACCACCACCACATCAAACTTCTGGCCATAGCGGTGGCAGCGGCCGATACGCTGCTCGATGCGCTGTGGGTTCCACGGTAAGTCGTAGTTGATGACCAGCGAACAGAACTGAAGATTGATGCCTTCAGCCCCCGCCTCGGTGGCAATCATGATCTTGCCGCGCTCCTTGAAGTGTTCGACCAGTGCAGCCCGGGTATCCGCGGTTTTTGAGCCGCTGATGCGGTCGGTTCCTTCGTGACGTTTGAGCCACTCCTTGTATATGGCCTGAGCACGCGCGTCGCTGTTCGTGCCATTGAAGAGCACGATACTCTCGCCGTAGTGGGTCTCTGCCAGCAAATTGAGGAGGTATTCCTGGGTGCGCCGGGACTCGGTAAAGATAATCGCTTTGCGCGCAGCACCCAATCTTTCCAATTCAGCGAAGGCCCGATCCAGGGCAATCAGCAACGCCTTGCCCTTGGCGTTATCCCGGATGCTGGTCGCCAGCATCTTGAACCGACGCAGCTCGTCGATTTCCTCCGAAATGGCATTCCGCTCGCTCTGGGCCGGGACCGGAATTTCAGCGTCCTCAACGCCCCATTCGTCCGCGGTTTCGTCGAGCGATTCGTAATCTTGATCCAGCTCGACAGTGAGATCTGGAACTGCCTTCGTATTCTCCAGCACCCCTTGCAGGCGTGTGATCATCGTTTCCAACGCGCCGGCGATGGCATGGGTGCTGGACGCCAGCAGTTTCCACAGGATCAGCGAGATCAGCTGCCGCTGTGCATTAGGCAGCGCATTCAGATTGGGGCGACGCAGATAGTCCGCAACCAGCCTGGAAAGCTCCTGTTCCTCGCTCGACGGTGTGAACTCCTGGACGATGGCTTTGCGGGCCGTGTAGGAGACGTACGGCTGCACCTGCTTGCGCAGCGTGCGCTTGCATACCGGCCCAAGGCGCTGGCGCAGGCCCGCAAAGGCCGCTTCCCGCCCATTGTTGGTGAACTGCGCCCGGAAACTGTCGATGTCGCCAAATACCCTGTCATCGATGATGCTGACCAGGCCGTACAGTTCCAGCAGCGAGTTCTGCAGCGGCGTCGCCGTCAGCAGCACTTTGGAATGGACTCGCGCCAGCGATTCCTTGAGGGTTTTGGCGATGACATTGCTGGGCTTGTACACGTTGCGCAGGCGGTGCGCTTCGTCGAGCACGACCAGATCCCACGCAATGTCCTTGATGTCGTCGGCTTTGGCCTTGGCGAACTGGTAGGAACAGATCACCGGACTGGATGACTGAAACGGATTCTGCTGCTGTTGCTTGCGGATGGCATTGTAACTCTTGGCTTCCAGAATCACGCCCTGCAAACCGAACTTGTCCTGCATCTCCTGGTGCCACTGCTTACGCAGGTTGGCCGGAACGATGATGAGGATGCGGCGACGGCGCTCCGCCCACCGCTGCGAGATGACCAGGCCCGCCTCGATGGTCTTTCCCAAACCGACTTCGTCAGCCAGGATCACGCCGCGCGAAAGCGGGTTGCGACAGGCGAACAGCGCGGCATCGACCTGATGCGGATTCAGGTCCACCTGGGAATCCACCAAGGTGGATGCCAGGGACTCGACCGAATCGTTGGCGGTTCGCCGGGTCAGCAGCCAAGCGAAGTATTGGGCTTGGTGTGGGGTGAGGTTCGCCGTCACGACCACCACCTCCTGTTTCCTATTACCGAAATGACCCACCCTCCTATTAGCGCAGCCTTCGCGATTGGAGACCTTTATCCTATTGATTTTTAAAGACGGCCTGGGATTAATTGTACCGAATTTGCTGCGGGGCGGCCTGTCAAACCGTCACAGCGTTCTCGCCTCCTGCTGGCGCGACCGCTCCCCCGCCGCAGCCATGAGTTCTCGCGCCATCCACTCCCGTTCGGTCACCGGCGGTGGCATACGCGCGGCAAATCGCCGAACCTGCGCCGAAAGGTCCGCTTGGCCCTGCTGCATCAGAAGGTCGCCGACGACATCCCACGCGCGCTTCGCCTCCTGCCGCGTCTCGATGAGCTTCGCCTTTCCCGGCTCGACCGACGCACGCCCAGCGGCCAGCATGCTGGCCGCCGCCTGTGCACGCTCGCGCATATGGGTGGATTCCCCGCGCCGGCTGGCCCGGTAGATGCCGTCGGTCTTCCGGGGCGTCACCTCACCCCGAGCCTGGCGCGGCGTCGCGTTGGCCTCGACCCCCGCGGCGCGCAGCTGCCGCGCGAACCCCTCGCGCCACGCCCGCAGGGTCGCCTTGCGGATATGCAGCCGCCTGCCCTGTTCGCTGACCGCCTTGAGCACCACATGGACGTGGGGGTGTGGCTCATCGGTATGCAGCGCCATTGCGTACCGATGTTGCAGCGCAAATTCCTCCCGCATGAAGTTCCGTGTGGCGGCGAGCACCCGGCCGGCCGGCGTCCCGGCCGGCATGGAGAACACCAGCTTGTGGACCAGCCGGGGTCCCGGCTTTCCGGACTCGGCTGGGAGGCCGGTTCGGCTTCCGCCTTGTTCCAAGTCGAGGTTCCACTCGTCCGCCAGCCCATCCCCGGCGTCCGGGCCGGTCAGTGACCGCCCGTCGTCCGTCTCCAGTTCCACCTCGCCCTTACGCCCGATGTAGTCCAGGTGCCGGCGGACAGCCCCGAGGTTGGCGGCACCCTGGGTCAGCACTTTGACCATGACCTCTGGGGTGCGGTGAACCGTCCGGGCGATCTGTGCCACTTCTGCCTGCGACAGGTGATCCCGGCGCCCCGGACCGCGGCGCGCGTAGCTGAACAGGTCGAAGCCTGGCCCGCTATTTATCGTTGGCATGTCCTTGGCTCCATGACCGCTGGTTGGCGAGCAGCAACGCCTTCACATGAACCCGCAGACCTTCGCAGATCCGGAGCATGGCCTGGACCCCATCCGCGCCCGGACCCGCGACGGCCCCGTCCACATTGGCCGCACGGGCGATCTGGTTGAGGTTCCGGCCGAAACTGCCGAGTTCGGCCACCGAACGCTTCAGGGCAAGCAGTTCCTCCCTCGGCAGTGGTGAGAGGCTTCTCAGGTGCGCGCGGGTGAGCACTGCCACATAGGTCGCCGGCGCCATGCCGCGCGCCGCAGCCCGCTCGCGCAGCAGCAGCCGATCGTCGGGCCGCAGCCGGATCATCAACCGTGTGGTCCGATCCGGGGTCGGTCGTGGCGGCGCAATCTCCTCCGTCCCCTCCTCGCCGGTACACAGCATCACCTCGACAAACTGCTTCAGCAGAACAGACTCCGTGATCTGCCGCCGCTCCGCCAGCGCGCGCAACCGAGTCTTCATGTCCGACGAAACCCGCGCTGCGATGTACTGGTCCACGTTCATGTGAACCGATGTTAGACAGGAGCAACCGCTCGTCTATCCTGCATTTCACCGAAAATTCAGCGAAACTCGACTTCACCTAACGCGACGACATCGGGTACGGTCGACAGACAGAGGCGTGATGACTGTCGCCCGCAGCCCCGAACCACCTCGGCCAGCGGCCAGAAGCCGTCGCGGCAGGGGTTCCCCAGTCATTCGATTCTGACGTCGAGTTCGGCCAGGTCCCCCGGTTCGGTGACGATGTCGAGCGCTCCGATCTGCTCTCCTTTCAGGGCGAACAGGAATGCGGCCCGGACCTGCCCCCCCGGCGCCCAGACCGCCCCGGGCTCACCGTCGATGAGCGCCGATACTGCGCCCTGCGCCCGTCCCTTGAAGACCGTCGCGACTGCCTCTGCGCCTCGGAGTTCCGGCACCAGATCGGGGGCGCCGTGGCGCTGTCGGGCTGCCGCCGTGCTCACCGCCAGATGGTCGGCTCGGAGCACGACATCAGGGGACAGCACCGCGAGCAGGCGATTGAAATCCCCCTCGCGCGATGCGGCGAGGAATGCCGCGACCAACTCGCGGTGCCGCGCCAAGTCGGCGGGAGGGGTTTCCGTTCCCCGCACCCGGCGCCTTGCGCGGCTGGCGAGCTGCCGGGCCGCCACAGGGGTCCGCTCCAGGATGCGACCAATGTCCTCGAATGAGAGGTCGAACAGATCGTGCAGAACGAAGGCCACCCGCTCCGCCGGCACCAGCGTCTCGAGGACGACCATCAGCGCGGAGCCCGTCGCATCGGCCAGGGCGAGATCCTCATCAGGACTGCCCTCACCTGACGTTTCGGGTGTGAGCTCCAGCGGATCCTCGCGCCGCGAGCGGCGGGTACGCAGCATGTCGAGACACACCCGTGTCAGAGCTGTCGTCAGCCATCCACTGAGATTCTGCACGCGCTCGGAGTCCGATCGACTGAGCTTCAGCCAAGTCTCCTGCACCGCATCCTCGGCCTCGCTGACCGAGCCCAGCATGCGGTAGGCCACCGCCCGCAGCCGGGTCCGGTGCGCATCGAACTGCTCTGCCAGCCAGTCGTCGTCCATCCGCGCCCTCGCCTTTGCGCTCCGGGTCCCCTGCTCAGGCACCTACCAGTATTGCTCAGCCGGCCGAATCTCGATCGCTCCGCCCAGGCGGGCCGCCGGGATGCGGGCAGCGAGCGCGACTGCGGCGTCCATGTTCTCGGCCTCCAGCACCAGGTACCCGCCGGCGCATTCGGCGAGATACGTTCCGTTCTGGACCTCGGGCTCTCCACCTTGGACCCGGACAGTCTTGGCGTCCTTGGGCAGCCCCAGGGGCAATCCTGGTGTCACTCCCGGGGTCTTGCCGAGTGCCGCGTAGTCCGCGTAGATCGCCTTCTGTTCCGTGTCGGACAGGGCCTTCCAGCGATCCGAGCCCGGTACTAGCGGGGTGGGTCCGTGGAAAATCAGCAGTACGTATTGCATGGTCACCTCCTCACCCCATGACGGACGGCGGGGTGCGAGTGTGACGGCTCGGGACCCGATCAGATCTTCTCGACCGCGAATCGCAGACCGAGGGCGATGAACAGCACACCGAGGCCTTTCCGAAGCCAAAGAGAGACCGAGGCATTGCGGCGCAGGCTCCCGGTAATCCGATCCGCGCAGCAGACGATCAGGAGATTGGTCGGCAGCGCGATGACGCTCACCGTCAGTCCGAGGAACAGGATCTGCAGGGCCGGATGCGGCGCGTCGCGTTCGACGAACTGCGGCAGCAGCGCGAGGAAGAACAGCGCCACCTTGGGGTTCAGGACATCGCTCAGGAAAGCCTGCCAGAGAATCGTACGGCCGCGGACCCCTGCGGCGTGAGCGTCGAACGCAGGCGACGCGGGCCTGCGCCACAGTGTGCTCAGCCCCAAGTACACGAGATACGCGGCACCCACCCATTTGATGACGGTGAACGCCGTGGCGGATGCGGCCAGAAGCGCCGAGAGCCCCAGCACGGCAGCAGTGATATGGACAAGCCCGCCGAGACTGAACCCGAGGGCGGAGAGAATCCCCGCGCGGCGCCCCTGCGCCACGCACCGCCCCAGCATGTACAGCATGTCCGGGCCGGGAGCGAGAACGAGTGCCAAGGCGGCCAGGACGAACAGCAGGTAGCTATGCAGGGACATTCCTACCGCCCTCGGGCCCAGGGTCCGTTGCCCTACGCACGCCCTACTTCAAGGCGTGAGCCAGCAGATCAACGGGCTCTCGACCCAGCGCCCGGGCGATCTCGATGAACTCGACCACATCGATGCGCCGTTCCCCAACCTCAATTTTGGCAATGAACGACTGCGAGCGCTTGAGACGCCGTGCCAATTCCTGCTGACTGATCCCCGCTTCTATGCGGGCTTCCACGAGCGTCGCACAAAGCATCCGGTGAGTACGGGTTCGCAGGGACTTCAAGAGCACGCTCCGCCAGGCTAGAGCGCATACATATAATCCCAAAGCGGAATTATTCGATTCTGGACTAGACACTGGCGGGCGCGGCGCGTAGCATCAAATTATTCTATTTTGGACTTGTTCATTTATCTCTATTGAGGGTCATCTGGTTTGGTATCCATCGCACAGGGGAGGCGCGGTCCATTCCGCTCAGAGCACCCGCGACTCGAACCATCCCGTTCCGCGCGTCACGACAACGCCTTGATGCCTCTGGGTGATCTCTCCGACGCGATCTCCCTGGTGAC
Source organism: Pseudomonadota bacterium (assembly GCA_021805865.1). Classification (GTDB taxonomy): domain Bacteria; phylum Pseudomonadota; class Gammaproteobacteria; order Steroidobacterales; family Steroidobacteraceae; genus 13-2-20CM-66-19. The sequence goes on along the minus strand of JAJZDX010000012.1, from coordinate 114,130 downwards.
CGTCGTACACCGATCGCTTGCCACCAACGAAACCGCCGGCATCGGCGACGAGGAAGTCGCTCTTCGGCATGCCCTAAAGCTTCTCCGGGCCGCATACAGCGACCTCGACAGCGCGACCGGTCGATCACGGCGCCAGACACCCTGACCGACCTCATGAAGCGACCTTGGAGGTGATCATGAAACGTCTCCCGAACAAAGCCCGTGAACAGATGCTCCCGGACACAACGCCGCCCAGCACGATCGACCGCCACCCGGCGTGCGCAGCGGTTCCGCTTCAGACCAAAGACCCTGCGGTTCTTACGGAAGCTCTATCCAACATTTTCCGTCTCCAGCATCAGCCACTCCTGCGCTTTCTGTCTCGACGGACTGGATCCCGTGCGGAAGCGGAGGACATCATCCAGGATGCGTATGTCCGAATACTTGCATCTGCGCGCACGGACGCAATCCAAGCCCTAGACCGCTACCTGTGGCGCAGCGCGCTGAACATCGCAACGGATCACGGACGCACGCGTCAGCGCTGGAATCGCATTGCCGAAACGCTGTCCGTGCAGGAGGCGCAAGTCACGCCTTCTGCTGAAGCCGCGGCGGATGCGCGAGAACGTTGGACATTGCTGAATCAGGCGGTGAGCGAATTGCCGTCGAGAGAGCGCCAGGCGTTCATCCTCCGGATCGCGCAGCGCTTGCCATTCGAGGATGTCGGGCAAGCCATGCGGATCAGCTCACGGATGGCCAAGATCTATGTGGCGCGCACGCTCGTGTATCTGCAGCACCGCGTGGAGGGAGGCGACGCTCGGAGCGGCGTGACCACTCGGCGCCGATCGCGCATACAAACGCAGGCCACGCCAAGACACGTCGTGTACGCCCATGCTGTCCGCAGAGACAGAGAGCGGCGCGAGATGGCGGATTCATCCTTCCGGACAGATCAGGCCGCTCAGGACCGGGCACAATCGCACGACCGACATATTGTGTTACCCAGGCCCTCAAACATCGCTCGCAGCTGACCAGTGCCCGTGCATCCTGATTCCGGCAGTTTCGCCGATTATTCGGCGGAACTGTCCCTTCCCAATTTGCACAGTCCTGTCAGCATCGCACCTGAGTGACAACTTATCTCTGAGCGGCCGGAATCACATGTGAACCTCAATCGCCATGAGTACCCACGAATCGCTTTCTCACACCTCGAATCCTCCGAGCGCCCTGCCGCCGTCGCTCGCGCCGTGGGGAGCCGAAAAGCTCCCTCTGCCGGCGTTCCTGCGGATCCGCGATGTGTTGCGCATCACGTCACTCAGCCGACCCACACTGTATCGGCGTATCGCCGAGCGGCGGTTTCCGCCACCGGTTCATCTTGGGGGTCGCGCGTGTGGCTGGTCGGTAGTCGCGCTGCAGACCTGGATCAACGACCCCGAGGGTTATCGCGAGCCCGACACACCAAACACTGATGCGCCCTGCAGACGCGGGCGACCCCGGAAATATCCCGTCTAGAACTGCGCGGCGGTCAGGCAGCGTCCCGCTGCTCTTGACCATCACCCTCTTCGTTGCGCCGCTGATCGAGGTAGTCGGCCCACGCCTGCATCATCTGGGCGCGCGGCTGCAGATACTGGGCATGGTTATAGGCGGCGCTGACGCTGTTGCGCTCCTGATGGGCGAGCTGCAGCTCGATGTGCTCGTGCGGCCAGCCCTGCTCATGCAGGATCGTCGAGGCAACCCCCCGGAATCCGTGTCCCGTCATCCTTCCGCGATATCCCATGCGATACAGGGCGAAGAGCAACGTGTTGTTGCTCATCGGCTTGGACGGACGCAGGTCGCCGGGGAACACGAGTTCCCGATCGAATGAGAGCTCACGCAGCCGATGCAGAACCGCAAGCGCCTGCCGGCTGAGGGGCACGATATGCGGGGTCTTCATCTTCATGCGCTCGGCGGGGATCACCCACCGTGCGGCGGCGACGTCGAATTCGGACCACTTGGCGCCGATCAATTCCGACGTGCGGACAAAAGTGAGCGCCATGAGCTTCAGCGCCAGGCGCGTGTGCTCGGCGCCCACGTAACCCTCGATGGCCTTCAGAAGTCTCGGCAACTCGTTCTGATCAATGCGCGGATAGTTGCGGCGGCTGTGTGGCTTCAGCACGTCGCCCGGCTTGATGCCCGCGACCGGATTGTGCGACGTGTAGTCGTTCGTCATGGCGTACCGCATGATCTGGCCGCAGGTCTGCAGGACCCGCTTGGCGATATCAGCAGCACCACGGCTTTCGATCCTGCGGACCATGTCGCGGAATGCAGAGGTCGGGATTTCCCCGAGGCGCAACGATCCGATCCGAGGGAAGACGTCCGCTTCGAGCCGCTTCAGCACGTAGTGGGCGTGGCGCTCGTGACGATTGGATTTCCAGTGCGCGTGCCACTCGCGCGCGACCTCCTCGAAGGTCTTGGTCGCCGTCTTTCGCTCGGCGCTCGGATCGATACCGTCCGCCAGGAGGCGTCGCGCCTCCACATGGCGCTCGCGGGCCCTGGCGAGCCCCACATCCGGATAGACCCCGAGGGCGAGCGTCTTCTGTTTGCCGGCGTAGCGGTAGTTATAGCGCCAGTACCGGCCGCCGTTGGAGGCGACGAGGAGGTACAGACCGCCCCCATCGCTGAGCTTGCGGGGGCGCTCGGCGCGTTTTGCGCTCCGAATGGCGGAATCGGTGAGCATCTGTTGGTACCTGAGGGTCCGTCAGATCCGATACCCCCGAATGTACCCGCACGGGAAGGAGACAGCAAGTTGCCGGGCGGAATGCCCTGAGAGTACGAACTCTATGATTTCTCGACGTCTTTTCTAATTTTGAGACGGTCTGGAACCGTCCGAGAATGTGAACTGGCGGAGAGAGAGGGATTCGAACCCTCGAAGGGCTTTTGACCCTTACACCCTTAGCAGGGGTGCGCCTTCGACCACTCGGCCATCTCTCCGCGTCCGATACAAACGTTCCCGGCACCATACGCGACCTGGTGAGGGCCGTGCCAGATTCGTCCCTGGATAAGCCCCCAGCCCGTACATCCATGTACGGCCGTTCGCGCGGATCGAGCACACGTTAAGTGTGCTCGATCAAAGCACCGCGCTCACCCACTCGGCCATCTCTCCGCGTCCGATACAAACGTTCCCGGCACCATACGCGACCTGGTGAGGGCCGTGCCAGATTCGTCCCTGGATAAGCCCCCAGCCCGTACACCGTGTACGGCCGTTCGGCCATCTCTGCCGGCCGGAAGCGGGAACCCGAAGGCAGGGCACACATGCGCCCTGGCCGCTCGCAAGGGGCGGCATGATACTGCATGCTCGGGGGATTTGGGACGCCCGATGCGCTTTAGAGAACGGCGTCCCGCGGAGGCGGCGATGCCTCGTCCTCGGAGTGCTCCGGTGGCGAGTCCTGTTTCGGGCCCGGCGGCGGCCGCTCCGACTGCCCCTCGCGCTCCCGCTGGATCCGCTTGTAGATTTCTTCCCGGTGCACGGCGACGCTTTTGGGCGCTTGGATCCCGATGCGGACCTGGTTGCCCTTGACGCCGAGAATGGTGACGGAGACCTCGTCGCCGATCATCAGCGTCTCTCCCACCCGTCTGGTCAATATGAGCATGGTCTTGACCTCCTTGCTGATCACTGTACACCCATTGGGAAGGGCAGATACCCCCGGGTTTCAGCTATTTCACAAGGGAAATCATCCATCCAGCCGGGTCCGGACCCATTCCGGCACGGCCGCCAACGCCGCCTCCAACTTGGCAGGATTGCTCCCGCCGGCCTGCGCGAAATCCGGCCGCCCGCCGCCGCGGCCGCCGACTTGCGCCGCAATGACCCCGGCCAGCTCCCCTGCTTTCACACGTCCAGTCTGATCGGCGGTCACACCGACCACCAGGATGACTTTTTCAGGGCCTTCGACGGTAGCCAGGACCACCACGGCCGATTTCAGCTTCTCCTTGAGCCGGTCCACGGCACTACGCAGAGCCACCGTGTCCGCTCCTGCGACCTCTGTCGCGATCACTTTGACCCCCTGAACGTCCACCGCGCTCTCCGCCAGGTCCGTGCCCTGGCCCGAAGCCAGGCGGTCCTTGAGGGTACGGATTTCCCGCTCCATCTGCCGGATCCGCTCGAGCGCATCACGCACTTTGTCCTTCACATCGTCCCGTGAGCCGCGCAGGAGATGGGCCACGTCCTTCAGCAGCGTGTCGTTCTGCTCGATGTGATCGATGGCGCCCTCTCCGGTGATCGCCTCGATCCGGCGCACGCCCGAGGCGACGCCGCTTTCGCTGACGATCTTGAACAGGCCGATGTCCCCGGAGCGCTGCACATGGGTGCCGCCGCACAGCTCCATGGAGAAGTCCCCGACCCGCAGTACGCGGACATCTTTTTCGTACTTCTCGCCGAAGAGCGCCATAGCGCCCGCCGCCACCGCGTCCTCGTAGCTCATGAGGCGCGTCTCGGCGGGAGTATTGAGCCGAATCTGGGCATTCACCAGCCGCTCGATCGACTCGAGCTGCTCCGGCGTCACCGGCTGCAGATGCGAGAAGTCGAAGCGCAGCCGGTCGGGGGCAACCAGCGAGCCCTTCTGCTGCACATGGGTGCCCAAGGTCCTGCGCAACGCCGCGTGCAGCAGGTGTGTCGCGGTGTGGTTGAGCATGGTGGCTCGGCGGCGCTCCCCGTCCACCTGCGCCCGCAACGTGTCCCCGACTCGAATCCCTCCCTCTGCCACACGGCCGATGTGCGCATACGCCGCGCCCCGCTTCTGCGTGTCCTGCACCTGAAAGGACACCCCTGCCGCGCTCAGCATACCGGCGTCGCCCACCTGGCCGCCGGATTCGGCATAAAAGGGGGTGCGATCGAGCACCACCTCGCCCTGCTCGCCGGCGTCGAGTGCCTCCACCGCCGCCCCCTCCTTGAGCAGCGCCACCACGCGCCCCGCGCCGGCGAGTCCCTCGTACCCCTCGAAGACCGTGCGGCTCTCGATCCGGGGCCCGCCGCGCAGATCGACGCCGAACTTGCTGGCCTCCTGGGAGCGGCGGCGCTGCGCCTCCATCGCGGCGTCGAAACCTGCCTGATCGATGCCGAGGTCGCGCTCTCGAGCGATGTCCGCCGTCAGGTCGGCGGGGAAGCCATAGGTATCGTAGAGCTTGAATACGATGTCACCGGGAATCACCGCGGGCGCGACGGCAGGCACCGCTCTCGGCGCCGCCGCGGCGGCGGTCAACTTGGCAATGACACCCTCGAGCAGCTCCATGCCCTTGGCCAGCGTCTCCGCGAAGCGCTCCTCTTCCTGCTTGAGGACTTGCTCGGCAAGCTGGCGGCCGCGGGTGAGTTCCGGATACGCATCACCCATCTCCCGCTCCAGCACCTCGACCAGCTTGTAGAAAAACGGCTCCTCGATCCCGAGCTTGTAGCCATGGCGGATCGCGCGGCGGATGATGCGGCGCAGCACGTAGCCGCGTCCTTCGTTGGAAGGCAGCACACCGTCCACGATCAGGAAGGTGCAGGCGCGAATGTGATCGGCAATCACACGCAGGGAGCTCGACTCCAGGTTGCCGGTACCGGCGAGCCGGGCCGCCGCCCGGATGAGGTTGCGGAAGAGGTCGATGTCGTAGTTCGAGTGCACCTCCTGCATCACCGCCGAGATGCGCTCGAGCCCCATGCCCGTGTCCACCGAGGGCTTCGGGAGCGGCGTCATCGTGCCGTCGGCGGCCCGATCGAACTGCATGAACACCAGGTTCCAGATCTCCACGAACCGGTCGCCGTCCTCCTCAGGCGAGCCCGGCGGCCCGCCTCGTACGCCCGGTCCGTGGTCATAGAAGATCTCGCTGCACGGGCCGCAGGGACCCAAATCCCCCATGGCCCAGAAATTCGACTTCTCGCCCATGCGCGAGAAGCGCTGCGGGGACACCCCGACCTCCTTCAGCCAGATGTCCGCCGCCTCGTCGTCGTCGCGAAAGACGGTGACCCAGAGCCGCCCGGGGTCGAGTTTCAGGGTGCCGGTGAGGAACTCCCAGGCGAAGCGGATGGCGTCGCGCTTGAAGTAGTCGCCGAAGGAGAAATTGCCCAGCATCTCGAAGAAGGTGTGATGGCGGGCGGTATAGCCCACGTTCTCCAGGTCATTGTGCTTGCCACCGGCGCGCACGCAGCGCTGACTGGTGGTGGCCCGCACAGAATCACGCCTGTCCTTGCCGAGGAACACGTCCTTGAACTGCACCATGCCGGCATTGGTAAAGAGCAGCGTCGGATCGCTCGCGGGCACGAGAGAACTCGAGGGCACGACGGTGTGGCCTCGCTCGCGGAAAAACTCCAGGAAAGCGCGGCGCACGTCAGCCGCGCCAAGGTGGTGGGGTCGGATCAAGTTCGTGGGTCCTCGAAGTCGGCGCCGGTGGCCGCCCGGATATGATCCGATGAAAAGCCCCGGTACTGCAAAAATCGCGCTTGGCGGGCCTTCTCGGGCCAGGATCCGGGAGACTCGGGACCGAATTTGCGGCGCCGGACCTCGCGCGCCACGGCGCCCCAGTCGGGACCGGCCTGGATCGCCGCCTCGATCAGCGCCTCGGACGCCCCCTGGGACCGGAGGTCCAGGGCGATGCGCAGCGGCCCCTGCCCACGCTCGGCCCGGGAGGCCACGAAACGCTCGACGAAGCGCTCATCCTCGAGGAGCCGCTCGGCGGCGAGCTCGGCGATCACGGCCGCCGCGGCGGCCGGATCGAAGCCCCGCGCCTCGAGTCTGCGCTGCAGCTCGGCGGTGAGGTAATCGCGCCGCGCAAGCAGTGCCACCGCGGCGGCACGGATTGCCCCCGAGTCGTGCGATGCGCTTCTCGACTCCACGCGCTTTCGGACCATCAAGCCCTCTTGCCGGCGCGGGGACTCGGTCCATCCCGGGCCTCGCCCCTTCGGGGGCTGCCGCGCGCCATGCGCCCGGCGTTGTATAGCGCTCCCGGCGATTTGCTCGCGCCGCTACACGACCGCCGGGCCCCCGGCAAACCCCGCTGAAACCCTGCGCGCAGCGCCTGAGAATCCTCCTCAGGCGCTGGCCGCCTCGCCACTGTGGCGCGACGGGCGGGTCGGCAGGAGCCGGGCGCGCAATTCCGCCTCGATCTCCTGGGCCACCTCGCGGTTGCCCTGCAGGTAGGAGCGCACGTTCTCCTTGCCCTGGCCGATGCGGTTGCCCTTGTAGGAATACCAGGCGCCGGACTTCTCGACGATCCCCAGGTTGCTCGCAAGCTCGATGATCTCGCCCTCGCGGGAGATCCCCAGGCCGTACATGATCTCGAACTCCGCCTCGCGAAACGGCGGGGCCACCTTGTTCTTCACCACCTTGACCCGGGTCATGTTGCCGATCACTTCCTCGCCGTTCTTGATCGCGCCGATGCGGCGGATGTCGAGGCGCACGGAGGAGTAGAACTTCAGCGCATTGCCTCCGGTGGTGGTCTCGGGGTTGCCGAACATCACGCCGATCTTCATGCGGATCTGGTTGATGAAGATGACGATGGTGTTGGAGCGCTTGATGTTGCCGGTGAGCTTGCGCAGCGCCTGCGACATCAGGCGCGCCTGCAATCCGACCTGCATCTCGCCCATCTCGCCCTCGATTTCCGCCTTCGGGGTGAGCGCGGCCACCGAGTCGATCACCACGATGTCGACGGCGTTGGAGCGAACGAGCATGTCGGTGATCTCGAGCGCCTGCTCGCCGGTGTCGGGCTGGGACACCAGCAGATCGCTGATGTTGACCCCGAGCTTCTCGGCGTAGGAGGGATCGAGCGCATGCTCGGCATCGACGAAGGCCGCCGTGCCGCCGGCGCGCTGCACCTCGGCGATGACCTGCAGGGTGAGCGTGGTTTTGCCGGAGGACTCCGGCCCGAAGATCTCCACCACCCGGCCGCGCGGCAGGCCGCCCACGCCCAAGGCGATATCGAGACCCAGCGAGCCGGTCGATACGGCCTCGATGTCGAAGGTGGCCACGGCATCACCGAGGCGCATCACCGAGCCTTTGCCGAACTGCTTCTCGATCTGACCCAATGCGGCGGCGAGCGCCTTCTTGCGATTCTCTTCCATCTGACTGTCCCGGGGAGGTGGTAAGGAGTGGAGGTGTGCGCAATTATCCCACAAAGCCGCCTGCGGCAGCAGCCCGCAAATCTGCCCTCAGACTGTTATTTCGCCGCATTTGTGGCTCCGTGAAGCCATTACGGGCGGCTTCTTACAGTGCATAGACCTCAACAACACTGTACACCGGACCCGACTCGAGCGTGCGGCTCTCGATGAGGGCGAAGGAGCCGAAGCGCCAGGACACCGGCTGCATCTGCAAGGAGCGACTTGGATGCGTCACTTTGCGAGCCACCGTGACATGCGGCCGGAAGGGCTTGATGTCCGGAGAAAAACCGACGGCCGAAAGTTGCTCCTCGAGCGCCCCGGCCAGCTTCATCGCCCCCGTCGGCGGCTCGCTCGGCGAGGCACAGAGCACCTGCGGACCCTCCCAGTGCTCCAGATGATCGAGCCTCACCTCGACCGCCCCCGGCTCCGGCAGCCCCACCGCGCGCGCCGCATCCGCCAGCTCCGCCACCTGCCCCTCCGGCACCGAGCCGAGGAAAGCCAGGGTGAGGTGCAGGTTGGAAGGCGACACGGACCGCCCGCCGCTGCCGCGCACGGCCTCGCGGACCGCGTGAGCCAGAGCCTCTCGCATGGGCTCATCCGGCCAGAGCGCGAAGAAGAGCCTGCGGCTCGAAGCGGCGGGCGCGAGCGCCCGCTGCACCAATCCCAGGGCGTGCGCGACGCACTGGCGGCGCACCTGATCGCGGTCGCCCTCGAAGCGGCACGGCTCGCAGATCACATCCCGCTGCGGCACCGCCACGGCGAACCATACCGTGCCGACGGGCTTCTCGGCCGTGCCGCCGTCCGGGCCGGCAATTCCGCTCACCGCCACCGCCACCTCCGCGCCGGAGACCCGCCGTGCGCCTTCGGCCATCTCCCTCACCGTGGCCTCGCTCACCGCCCCGTGCGTCTGCAGCGTGCGGGCCGAGACACCGAGATCGCGCCTCTTGGCCGCGTTGGAATAGGTGACGTAGCCGCATTCGAGCCACCGGGAGCTGCCGGCAACATCGGTCAGCGCCTTGGCGATCCAGCCGCCGGTGCAGGACTCGGCGGTCGCGATGCGCCACCCGGCCGCCCGCAAGCCTTCCCCGACCCGCTCCGCGAGCCGATAGAGAGAGCGGTCGCTCATGCGCACCATGTCCCGCAGTCTAGCAAGCCCTCGGCCCCGGGGCTCTGGAGCCGGCCGGTTTGCGATCGGAGCCGACCTCCCTCGAGGTCCCGTTCCCGAAATCCGCCACCTGAGCTAGGCTAAGCGGGCGTGAGGGGCACGTTGCCGGGCGGGATCCCGATCCTCGCCGGCGGACAACTGAAGCGCATTGCCCCCTCTCATACGAACAAATAAGGTTGGGGAGGGCGATCGATGCGGATACGTCGTCTCGGTTGGATCCCGGTCCTGGCGGCGCTGTCGTTTTCGACCGCGACCGCCGCTGCGTGCAAATTGCTGGAGACCCCGCCCATCCCCGTCACCCTGCAGGGCCTGCGACCGACCATCGTGGCCCGGATCAACGGGGTCAAGGCGAGATTCATCGTCGACACCGGCGCGTTTTACAGCCTGCTGTCGCCGGCTGCGGCGGCCGAATACAAGCTGCCGCTGCGCAATACGGTGCCTGACGATTCTGTTTGGGGTCTGGCCAATGGCGGGCAGGGCGACTCATCCGAGCTCTCCGTACAGGGTTTCGGCGGCGGCGAAGCCGCCGTGCAGGTCGCCACGGTGAAGGCCTTCACCTATCTCGGCGTGCCGTTGCGAAACATTCCATTCGAGGTCGGCGGCAACGACCTGGGGGGCGGCATCGTCGGTCTATTGGGCGACAACCTGCTGCACATCGCCGACACCGAATACGACTTCCGGGACGGCATGATGCGCCTGGTGAGGCCGGTGCACTGCGGCGAGCAGCCCCTGATCTTCTGGGCTAAAAAAGGCCAACCCGTCGCGGTCGTCGCACTGCGGTTCTTCACAGCCGAGAACCCGCACATCATCGGCCACGGCTCCGTGAACGGTCATCGCATCCGCATCTTGTTCGACACCGGCTCGCCACGATCGTACTTGTCGCTCGCCGCCGCCAGACGCGCGGGCATCACGCCGCACAGTCCCGGAGTGGTGCTGGCGGGCAAGGCATGGGGGATTGCAGGCTATGGCGCGGTCAGGACCTGGATTGCGCCCATCGCCGATCTCACGATCGGCACCGAGAAGATCGAGCACACGCACCTGCTCATCGCGGACTTTGGGGAATCGGACCTCAGCGTACGCCAGGGCAGGACGGACATGGTGCTGGGAGAGGATTTCTTCCTCTCGCATCACATCTTCGTCTCCTATGGCCAACGCAAGCTCTACTTCACCTACAGCGGCGGACCGGTTTTCGACCTGGGACTGCCCTCCTCCGACTGGAGGCACCCGCGGGCCGCGGCGAAAGCCCGTCCGCCTGCTTCGGCCAAGGCCGGCGCAGGCGCGGCGAGGGCATCCGTCACGGGTAGTGCGGCCGTCGCTCCCGGGAACGCGGCCGAGCTGACGGGCCGCGGCCTGGCCTACGCGGCGCAGCACGAATTCCGTCACGCCCTGGCCGATCTCGGGCGCGCCTGCCGGCTCGAGCCCAAGAATGCGAAATGCCTGTACCGGCTCGGCAAGGCCTACTGGCAGGACAAGCAGCCCGCCGAGGCGCTGAGGGATTTTTCCGCGGCGATCCGCCTGCAGCCCAACGACCTCGAGGCGCACCTGGCGCGGGCCGAGCTGCAAGTGGCCCGGAAACACTGGCCGAATCCGGCGGCGAAGGCGGCCGCCTTCACCGAAGTCAAAGCCGATCTGGATACCGTCAAGCGCCTGACGCCGCCCGAATCGGATGTGCGGCTGACGCTGAGCGGACTGTATGGCGACATCGGACACTACACGGCGGCCATCGGCCAGATCAGGCTCTGGAGGCATTACCACGACCACGACATCGAAATGGGCGCCGCGAGAGGCGAGCTTGGGCTGGCGTGGAACAACCTCTGCTGGCGCAGAGCCACGCAGGATCGGGACCTCGGGGGTGCGCTGCGCGACTGCGACCGGGCGCTGCGTTACGAGCCCAAGGCCGCGGCGGCCCTCGACAGCACCGGCCTGGTGAACCTCAGGCTCGGCAGGCTCGATGGCGCCATCGAGGACTACGATGCGGCGCTGAGGCACAACGCGCACATGCCCACCTCCCTCTACGGCCGTGGACTTGCCGAGCTGCAAAAGGGCGAGAAGGCGAGGGGACAGGCCGACCTCGCCGCCGCCCGCAAGCTCGATGCGGGCATCGCGAAGCGTTTTGCGCGAATGGGACTTGCACCCTGATGCGGGATGTCCGACGGGGGCGCCCGAGCGGCGATCGGCCGGATGGCCGGCCCTGATGTGCGGCTCGTCCGTCTCATTCGCGCCGGCGCCGCCTCGAGAGACTCCCGGACGGATGGCCTTCAGGTCGCCCGAATCACGAGCGCGGTCGGCAGCATCTCCGATTGCACGGTCTCCCCGCGCAGCAGGCCGAGCACCTTGCGCGCGAGCAGCACGCCGCCCTCCTGCCAGTTCTGCCGCACCGTCGAGAGCGGCGGCAGGAAGGTCGCCGCCTGCGGGGTGTCGTCGTAGCCGATCACGGACACGTCCTGCGGCACCGATTGTCCGAGCTCGGTGAGCGCCCGGATCGCCCCCATCGCCACCAGATCACTGCACGCGAAAATCGCGTCGAACTGCACCTTGCGGTTGTGGAGCGAGCGCACGGCCTGCACGCCGGACTCGAGCGTGAAGTCCGCGCGCCGCATCAGCAGCGGCTTGATGTTGTGACGCGCCAGCTCGTCCACGAATCCGTACTGGCGCTGGGCCATCTCGGGGTGATCGGGATTGCCGATGAACACCGGATGGCGGCGGCCGATCGAGACGAATCGCTCCGCGACGCTCATGCCGCCATGGCGATTGTCGCTGCCGACCACGATATGCCGGTCGCCACCGACGCCCGCGGCGCCCCAGACCACCATCGGCAGGCCCACCTTGTCGTAGATGTGCACGGCGTCCTGATGCGCCCCCTGACCGAGCAGGATGAGGCCGTCGGCGGCCTGCACGGCCATGTCGACCTCCCCCTGGCGGGTGGTGAGCAGCACGTTGTACCCGGCCGAGGTGAGCTCCTGCGAAATTCCGCCGAGCAGCGCCAGAGGATAGGGATCGGCCATCGTGCGCTCGGGCGACGGGGTCATCTCCACGATCACGGCCACGGCATGGCTGCGGCGCAAGCGCAGGTTGCGAGCGCTGACGTTCAGCTTGTACCCGTGCTTGCGAGCAAGCCCCTGAACCTTCTCCCGGGTGCCGGGATTGACGAGCGGACTGTCGGCGAGCGCCCTCGACACGGTGATGGTGGAGACCCCGGCGAGCTCGGCCAGGTCCGCCATGGTGAGGTGGTCACGGCCGGCGGGCGGCTTCTTTTTCTTATCCGACACGATGGTTCGACGCAGGCGGTCGCGCAAGTGAAGATATCGATATCATCTCCCGGCGCACCGCCCCCGTAAAGCCGTCCCGCACAGCCGAGGTTACCTTGAGCCGCCACCGCATGATCGCCGCACTGGCGCTGAGCTTCATGATCTTCGCCATTCTGCTGAACAGCGTCGGCACCGTGATCCTGCAGTCCATTCACACCTTCGGGGTCGGCAAGCCGCGGGCGAGCCTTCTCGAGCTGTTCAAGGACCTGCCGATCGTCATCACCTCCTTCGCGGTGGCCTCATTCCTGCCCGCGCTCGGCTACCGGCGCGCGATGCTGATCGCGCTCGGCATCGTGGCGGTGGCCTGCGCCCTGATGCCGCTGTTCCCGAGCTTTCGCACCACCGAGCTGCTGTTCGTCTGCCTCGGCATCTCCTTTGCGCTCACCAAGATGTCGGTGTACGCCTCGATCGGGCTGCTCACCTCGACCCGGGTCGAGCACGGGCGGCTCACCAATACCCTCGAGGGGCTGTTCATGGTCGGGGTGGTGATCTCGGGGTGGCTGTTCAGCGCCTTCATCCGTTCCGGCGAAGCGGGCGACACCCGCTGGCTCAGGGTGTACTGGGTGCTGGTGGCCGCCTGCGGGCTCGCGATGGGACTGCTCGCGAGCTCGCGGCTCGATGAGTCGGCGGCCCGCGGCGAGCAGGCCCGGCGCCCGCGCGGCTCGCTGACGGAGACGATCCGCCTGATCGGCCGTCCGATGGTCTGCGTGTTCCTCGCCTCCACCTTCCTCTACGTGCTCATCGAGCAGAGCTTCGGCACGTGGCTGCCGACTTTCAACAACGAGGTGCTGAAGCTCCCCGATGCGCTCAGCGTGCAGATGGCCAGCATCCTCGCCGCCTCCATCGCCCTCGGCCGCGTCATCGCCGGACAGCTGCTGCGGCGCGTGGCGTGGTATCCGCTGCTCAACGTGTGCGTGGTCGGGATGGGGCTGCTGATGGTGCTGGTGCTGCCGCACGCCCGGGGCGTCACCGCTGCGCATTTCAGCTGGTTCCATGCTCCGATCGCAGCCTACCTGATCCCGTTGATCGGGCTGCTGATGGCCCCGATCTATCCGGTCATCAACTCCGTGGTGCTCACCGCGCTGCCGAAGCCGGCCCACGCCACCATGATGGGGCTGATCCTGGTGTTCTCCGCGCTCGGAGGGACCCTCGGCTCGCGCATCACCGCCATCGTGTTCGCACGGTTCGGCGGGATCCATGCGTTTTATTTCTCGCTGGTGCCGATGACGCTGCTGCTCGTGACGCTGCACCTGTTCAAGCGCGAGACCCGCCACCCGGGAGCCGTCGAGCTTGCCGCGGACTGATCCAAGCACGCTTCAGCGGACATGGCGGACGTCGCCGCCGCCTCCTGATCCGGCCGGCCCAGGGCCCAGGGCCCAGCACGCTGCGCGGCACCCACGCGGGCGCGCCATTTGCCCGCAGTCAGACTTCTCGGCAATACTGCGGTCACGAACCTCCGCCCGGTCTACTCAAAAGATCTTGGAAAACAAAAGCATAGAACACACGCCAGTGATGCAGCAGTACCTGCGCATCAAGAGCCGCCATCCCGACGTGCTGCTCTTTTACCGGATGGGCGATTTCTACGAGCTGTTCTTCGAGGACGCGCGCCGCGCCGCGGCGCTGCTCGACATCACGCTCACCTCGCGCGGTCAGTCCGCCGGCCAGCCCATCCCCATGGCGGGCGTGCCGGTGCACAGCGTCGAGAGCTATCTGGCGCGCCTGGTGCGCAAGGGCGAGAGCGTCGCCATCTGCGAGCAGCTCGGGGACCCGGCCAAGTCCAAGGGCCCCGTGGAGCGCGAGGTCGTGCGCATCGTCACGCCGGGTACCGTGACCGATGCGGCGCTGCTCGATGAGCGTCAGGACACGCTGGTCGCCGCAGTGGCAAGCGACGGCGAGCGCTTCGGCCTCGCCTGGCTCGATCTTGCGGCAGGCCGCTTCACCGTACTCGAGGAGCGCGGCCGGGTCACGCTCGCCGCCGAGCTCGAGCGGCTGAAGCCGGCGGAGCTGCTGATTCCCGAAGGCAGCGCCCTGCAGGATCCGCGCCGGGGCACGGCGCTGCGAGCGCGCCCCCCCTGGCATTTCGAGCTGGCGAGCGCCTCGCGCCTGCTGACCGACCAGCTCGGCACGCTCGACCTCAAGGGGTTCGGCGCCGATGAGCTGCCGCTCGCAATCAGCGCGGCCGGCGCGCTGCTGCAGTACGTGCGCGACACCCAGAAAACCTCCCTGCCGCACATCCGGGGACTCACCGTCGAGGAGCGCTCCGACGCGCTCGTCATCGACGCCGCCACCCGACGCAACCTCGAGCTCGATGCGAGCCTCGGCGGCCGCGAGGAGGCGACACTGTTCGCCCTCCTCGACCAGTGCGTGACGGCCATGGGCTCGCGGGCGCTGCGCCGCTGGCTCAATCGCCCCCTGACCGACCAGGAGGCGCTGCGCCGGCGCTACCAGGCGCTCGCGACCCTGGTCGAGGCGCGCCGCTTCGAGGCGCTGCGCGAGCACCTGCGCAGCGTCGGTGACGTCGAGCGCATCCTCTCGCGCGTGGCACTGCGCTCGGCACGGCCGCGCGACCTGACCCAGCTGCGCGCATCGCTCTCGGGGGTACCGGCCTTGAAGGCGGTGCTCAGGCAGCTCGACTCGCCCTTGATAGGCGCCCTCGGCGAGCATATCGGTGAGCACCACGACGTCGTGGACCTGCTGCGGCGCGCCATCGCCGAAGAGCCCGCCACGTTCCTGCGCGACGGCAACGTCATCGCGCCCGGGTATGACCCGGACCTCGATGAGCTGCGCCTGATCGCGACCCACACCGACGAGTTCCTGCTCGACCTCGAGCGGCGCGAGCGCGAGCGCACCGGCATCTCGGGCCTGAAGCTCGGCTACAACCGCGTCCAGGGCTTTTTCATCGAGATCTCGCGCAAGGATGCCGAGCGGGTACCGAGGGATTACGTACGGCGTCAGACGGTCAAGTCCGCCGAGCGCTTCATCACGACGGAGCTCAAGGGCTTCGAGGACCGGGTGCTCGGGGCGCGGGAACGCTCGCTCGCGCGGGAGAAGGACCTCTACGAGGAGGTCCTGACACAGCTCATCGACCGCCTCGGCCCCTTGCAGGCGACTGCCGGGGCGCTGTCGGAGCTCGATGCGCTCGGCGCGCTGGCCGAGCGCGCCTGCACGCTTCAATGGACGGAGCCGCAGCTGCTCACCGACCCGGTGCTCGACATCACGGGCGGCCGACACCCGGTGGTCGAGCGCTTCGCCGCGGAGGCCTTCGTGCCCAACGATCTGAAGCTCGACGCCGGGCGGCGCATGCTCGTCATCACCGGCCCCAACATGGGCGGCAAGTCGACCTACATGCGCCAGACCGCCATCATCGTCATCCTGGCGCACATGGGCAGCTTCGTCCCCGCCGAGCGCACCCTCATCGGCCCCGTCGACCGCATTTTCACGCGCATCGGCGCCGCCGATGACCTGGCGGGCGGCCGCTCCACCTTCATGGTGGAAATGACCGAGGCGGCCAACATCCTCCACAACGCCACGGCCCGCAGCCTGATCCTGATGGACGAGATCGGCCGGGGCACCAGCACCTTCGACGGCCTGTCGCTCGCCTGGGCCATGGCGCAACATATCGCGACGCGCCTCAAGTCCTTCACTCTCTTCGCCACGCACTACTTCGAGCTGACCACGCTGGCGGCGGAAGTCGACGGCTGTGCCAACGTGCACCTGGACGCCACCGAGCACGCCGACGGCATCGTGTTCCTGCACGCGGTGAAGGACGGGCCCGCCAGCCGCAGCTACGGCCTGCAGGTCGCGCAGCTCGCGGGCGTACCGCGGGAGGTCATCGGACAAGCCCGCCAATACCTCGAGGCGCTGGAGTCCGAGCGCGACCAGCGCGAGAGAGCCGAAGGCGCCGCGCACGAGCAGGCCCAGAAGGAGCTGCCGCTGTTCGCCGCGCCGGCTCCCGCGCCCGACCCGATTCGCGAGACGCTCGCCTCGCTGGACCCCGACGAGCTCACCCCCAAGGCTGCGCTCGAAGCGCTCTATCGCCTCAGGCGGATGCTGAATTGACCGGAATGTCGCTCGCAGGACCGGCGTAGGGAAACTCGCGGTATCCGAGGCGCATGAGCATGCTCATGTTAAAATGCGCGCATGGCGGGCTCCTCCGACAGACGCTCTCGCGCGGCGCTACGGCGCAAGACGGCTGTGCTCAGCCTCGCACCGTTCGCCGGGATCGAGCGCGATCCGGCGCCCTTGTCGGGAGCGCTGTCGCTCGTGGAGCGGTTGACTCGGGAAAGCTGGACCGCCGCCGGCAGAGCGCAGGACGCCGCCGACGTGGAGACGTTGGTTTCGCAGGATCAGCCGGCTGACGACCGGCGCGGCAAAAGCCCCGATCGTCCGTGACGGGCCATGCCGATGAGATGGCAACAGGGGGAGCCGGATCCGTGACTCCGCTACTGCGAAACGCCGCGGCCGCGGACATGCAGACCATCCGCGATCTGCTCGACAGCAACGGCCTGCCCACGAGCGACCTGACCTCCTCGAGTGCGCGATTCACGGTGGCTTGCGAGGGCGAGCGGATCATCGGCGCCGGCGCCCTGCAGCGCTTCGGCAAGGCCGCGCTGCTTCGCTCGGTGGCGGTGGATCCAGCCCGAAGAGGCCAGGGCCTGGGCCGGCACATCGTCAAGGCGCTGGAGAACCAGGCCCGCGCCGCCGGCGTCACCCAACTGGTGTTGCTCACCCAGACCGCACGGCAATTCTTCGAGCACCAGGATTACCATCCGGTCGATCGCGCTCAGGTCCCGAAGGCCCTGCAGGCGAGCGCGGAGTTTCGCAGTCTCTGCCCGGCCTCGGCGACGTGCATGACGAAACTCCTGCGTTGAGCGGCCCGGGCTCGCCGGCGCGTTGCAGCGGTGGAAATCCTCGTCAGCCCGGGGAAAACCGCCCTTCCCTGAGGAACCACGCCGTCTCGCGCGCCACGCGCGCGGACACCAGCATGCCCATGTGGCTGACGGGGATCACGATGTGGCCGGTCGCTCCGGGCAGCCGCGTCTCGCTCACCGCCACCGTGCCGTCGCTGTCCTCCTCGAATCCCGCGAGGAACTGTCCGAAACCGAACGAGTAGGAACCGGCGATGATCCCGAGCGGCCGGCCAAAGCGCCAGCGCCGCTGCCGCGGCCTCAACAGCTCCTCGGCCACCGGGCGGCCCATGAGCGCAGTCATGAACCGGGAATGGCCCGCCTGCACCGCCGCCTTGCTCGCCACACAGGGTGAGCCCAGGAACACCACCCGGCCCGGGGGCTGGCGAGGATAGCGCTCGAAGAAGCGGTAGATGACCAGACCGCCGAGACTGTGCCCGACGAAGTGCACCGTCGCGGGATCGAGGCCGAGCACGAAGTCCTCGAGCTGCCCCGCGATCTGCTCCATCCCGTGCGCCAGGGCGTTGTAGGAAAACGCGTGCACCGTGCAGCCGAGCTCGCGCGAGAGCCGGTGGCGCAGCAGCAGACCCTCGCCCCCGGACATCCAGAGGCCGTGGACGTAGATGACGTGCTGTCCATCGCTCATGGGTCATACCTTGAAGCCGGGGCCCGGCCGGGAAGGGAGTTCCCCGGGCGAGGCGCGCAGCGGCGAACGAGCGGCCGGGACAGGCCGGGCTCGCTGTCCTGCCGCCCGGGATGGCCAGTGCGCCGCGCCGCCCCCGGGGGAACCCTTCCGATCGAGGCTCCGGGCCGTCGAGACATCAAGCCTGCGGCGGCGTGCGGACCCGGATGTGCAGCTCGCGCAGCTGCGCCTCGCCGACCTCGGTCGGCGCGTCCGTGAGCGGATCGGCCGCAGTCTGCGTCTTGGGGAAGGCGATGACCTCGCGGATGCTGTCGGCGCCGGCCATGAGCATGGCGAGCCGATCGAGCCCGAAGGCGATGCCCCCGTGGGGCGGCGCGCCGAACTTCAGCGCATCGAGCAGGAAGCCGAACTTCCTGCGCGCCTCCTCGGCCTCGATGCCGAGCAGGCCGAACACCGTCGACTGCATCTCCTCGCGATGGATACGCACGGAGCCACCACCGATCTCCGAGCCGTTGAGCACCATGTCATAGGCCTTGGCGAGGGCGTTGGCCGGGTCGGCGCGCAGCACCGCCGGATCGTCCTCCTTCGGCGAGGTGAAGGGGTGGTGCATGGCGACCCAGCGCCGCTCCCCGGCATCCCATTCGAACATCGGAAAGTCGACCACCCACAGCGGCCGCCAGCCGGTCTGAACGATGCCCAGGTCCTGACCGAGCTTCAGGCGCAGCGCACCCAGGGCATCGCACACCACCTTGGCCGTGTCGGCGCCGAAGAAGATGAGGTCGTTGTCCTCGGCCCCGGTGCGCTCGAGGAGCCCGGCCAGCGCCTGATCGCTCAGGAACTTGACGATCGGCGACTGCAGTCCGTCCCGCCCGCCCGCGCGCTCGTTCACCTTGATGTAGGCGAGGCCTTTGGCCCCGAAACGCGCCACGTATTCAGTGTAGCCATCGATCTGCGACCGTGTCAGGTCGCCTGCGCCCGGCACGCGCAGCGCCGCCACGCGGCCCTTGGGGTCCTTCGCCGGAGCCGAAAACACCTTGAAGTCGCAATCCCGCACCAGGTCGGCGATGTCGGTGAGCTCGAGCGCGATACGCAGATCCGGCTTGTCCGAGCCGTAGCGGCGCATCGCCTCGGCGAAGCTCATGCGCGGGAAGGGATCGGGTAGCGCCTGCCCCAGCACCTCCCGGAAGATATGCCGCGCCAGCCCTTCCATGAGCGTCATGACCTCCTCCTGTGTGAGGAAGGAGGTCTCGATGTCGAGCTGCGTGAACTCCGGCTGCCGGTCGGCGCGCAGGTCCTCGTCGCGGAAGCAGCGCACGATCTGGTAGTAGCGATCGAAGCCGGCCACCATCAGCAGCTGTTTGAAGATCTGCGGCGACTGCGGCAGCGCGAAGAACTTGCCCGGATGGGTGCGGCTCGGCACCAGGTAATCGCGCGCCCCCTCCGGGGTCGCCTTGGTGAGCATCGGCGTCTCGAGGTCGATGAAGCCGTGCTCGTCGAGATAGGCACGCATGGCGCGGGTGATGCGGTGCCGCTGCCGCAGCCGCCGGCTCATCACCTCACGGCGCAGGTCGAGGTAGCGGTAGCGCAGGCGCACCTCCTCGCCCACCGTCTCATCGAGCTGGAACGGCAGGGGCTCGGAACGGTTGAGCAGCTCGAGCTCGCCCGCCAGCAGCTCCACGCGGCCCGAGGCGAGATGGGTGTTCACGGTGCCCTCGGGACGCTCGCGGACACGGCCCTTGATGCGCACGACGAACTCGTTGCGCAGCCGCTCAGCATCCTTGAAGAGCGCCGGGGAGTCGGGATCGAAGACGATCTGCAGCAAACCCTCCCGGTCGCGCAGGTCGATGAAGATGATGCCGCCATGGTCACGGCGCCGGTGTACCCAGCCGGCCACCTCCACCGTCTGTCCGATGAGCCGCTCGTCGACCTGTCCGCAGTAATGTGAGCGCATAAGGGTCGCGATGGTACGAAGCCCGCCTGCGCCCCGCAACTTTAAGTCTATGGGCGAAAACCCTCGAGACGATTTTCGCGAGACCCTACATAGATACCGCGGGCCTCTGAGACCCGTGGATGCGAGCGTTCGTGCTCCGGGCAACGGAACGACACGGCGCCCGCCGCTCCGTGCCACATCCGCGGTCTATGGGCGAAAACCCTCGAGACGATCCGGACTTTGCCCTGCCGGGCTCAGGCGATCTGCAGCACCGCCGCGCCCTGCACCGTCCCCCGGCGCAGGCTCTCCAAGGCCGCGCCGGCCTCACCCAGCGGAAAGCTTTGTGCGGTGGCGCGCAGACCCAGCCGGGCGGCGAGGCGCATGAACGCCTCACCATCCGCACGGGTGAGGTTGGCCACGGACTGCACCGAGCGCTCGCCCCAGAGCCGCGCGTAGGGGAAGGCGGGAATATCGCTCATGTGGATTCCAGCGCAGACCACCCGTCCGCCCCGGCGCACGGCCGAGAGCGCGGCCGGCACCAGCGCGCCGACCGGCGCGAACAGAATCGCCGCATCCAGAGGCTCCGGCGGCGCCTCATCGGACGCACCCGCCCACCGAACGCCGAGGTGCCGGGCGAACGCCTGGGCCTGCTCATCCCCCGGCCGGGTGAAAGCGAACACCGCGCGCCCCTCGGCCTGCGCCACCTGCGCGAGCAGGTGGGCGGCGGCGCCGAAACCGTACAACCCCAGATTCACCGCCCCCCCCGCCATGCGGTACGCGCGATAGCCGATGAGGCCGGCGCACAGAAGCGGAGCGAGCTCGGCGGCGGGCGCTTCGGCAGGCAACGCCAGGCAGTAGCGCTCATCGGCGAGCAGCTCCTCGGCGTAGCCGCCGTCGAGGGTGTAGCCGGTGAAGCGGGCGTGCTCGCACAGGTTCTCCCGCCCCTCCAGGCAATAGCGACAGGCGCCGCAGGTCTGCCCCAGCCAGGGCACGCCCACTCGATCGCCGACCCGAAACCGCGTTGCCCCGGGTCCTGCCTCAGCGACGGTGCCGACGACCTCGTGACCGGGAATGATCGGATAAGGGATGGCAGGCAGCTCGCCATCGAGCAGATGCAGGTCGGTCCGGCACACGCCGCAGGCCTCGACGGCGATGCGCACTTGATGAGCGCCGGGGGGCGGCAGGACCGCCTCCGCCAGCTCGAGCGGCCGGCCGGCCGCCAGGAGTCGCATGGCTTTCATGACCGGACGCTCCGTGAGTTCAGTCCTCGAGAATCTGCGCAGGCGGGGCGGGGCGGGGCGGACCGCGCTCAGGTGCCCGCGGCGCGCCCGGGAAGCTTTCCGTGCTCGTTGAGCTCCTTGGACTCCGGCAGGTGAGGGACCACCACGCCGCAGGTGATGATCATCTTCAGGGCCGCATCGACGCTCATGTCGAGCTCGACGATCTGCCGGCGCGGTATGATCGCCAGCCATCCGGCCGTGGCATTCAAGGCGGCGGAGATATACACCACCGCGTGCGGCTCGCCGGTCCTCGCCGAGATCTCCGGCACGTCCTCTGCCGTGAGAAAACCCAGGCTCCACACCCCGGGACGGGGATATTCGATCATCACCACCTTGCGGAAGGAGTTCGACTGGGAGAAGACGCTCTCGGCGAAACTCTTCACCCCGCCGTACACCGCGCCCACGATCGGGATGTGGTGCAGCAGCTCCTCGCCCCACACCAGCAGCCGCCGCCCGATCAGGTTGGTGACCAGGATGCCGGTCAGAAACAGCACGGCCACCGTCAGCAGCAGACCCAGCGCCGGCATCAGCAGCAGGATCCAGCCCTGCGGGTGATATCCCGGCGGCAGCGGCAGCAGCACCAGGCTCCTGTCCAACAGGTGCACCAGGAACGTCACCACCCACACGGTGACGCTGATCGGCAGCCACACGAGGATACCCGCCACCATGATGCGCCGCATCAGGGAGCCCTTCTTCTTCGGGTTCTTCGGGCCGGTCTGTACCGGCCGGGCGGTAACCGGGACGTTCAATCGCTCACCGCTTCGTGCGGCGCTTGGCCGCCCCCTTTTTCGCCGGGGCCGGCTTGCCGCGGGCGCGGGGGCTCGGGCGCGTGCCCGCCTCGGCCGCGCTGCGGCGTGTCGAAGGCGCGGGGCGACGCTTGCTCTCGCTGCTCCCCTGCGCCGGCGGGGCCTTCGTCTCCGGTTTGCTCTCGGGGGCCTTGGCCGGGCTCGCGGGCTCGGTCTTGGCCGCCTCGGAGGGCTTGGCTTCCTCGCGCTCCGCGGCGGCGAGATTGCGCCTGTCCTCCTTGTCGGACTTGAAGTCCGTCTCGTACCACCCGCTGCCCTTCAGCCGGAACACCGGCGCGGAGATCAGCTTGGTCAGGGTCTGTTTGCCGCAGGACGGGCACTTCCTCAACGGCGCGTCCGTGATCTTCTGCAGCACCTCGAGGTAGTACCGGCAGCTCTGGCACTCGTATTCGTAGAACGGCATAGCCTGAAAGAATGGTTTCGGGACCGGAACGCTGATTATACGCAAGGGTCGTCGCGGGCTGTCTGCAACCCGCTTGCGGCGGTTGCACGGCCAGCCCGTCGGCCCTCTCGTGCCGCCGGCCACGCGTGAGGCATGTGCCGGCTTTTGCTCAGATGAAATCAGGCGTTGCGGCTCTGGAGCCGCTCAGCCTTCGCAAACCGGATCTCCCCGCCCTTCCCCGTGACCTCGATCCGGTCCCCGGGGCTGAACTCCCCCTTGAGGATGCGCTGGGCGAGCGGATTCTCGATCTGCTGCTGCAGGGTGCGCTTGAGCGGACGGGCGCCGTAGACCGGATCGAAGCCCGCCTCGCCCAGCCGGTCGCGCGCCGCATCGTCGAGCGTGAGCTCCATGTCGCGCTCCTGCAGGCGCCTGCGCAGGTAGAGGAGCTGGATGTCCACGATGGCGCGGATCTGCTCGGCGCCGAGCGGATGGAACACCACGATGTCGTCGATGCGGTTGATGAACTCCGGGCGGAAGCTCTGCTGCACGATCTCCATGACCGCGCTCTTCATGCGCACATAGTTGCCCTCCCCCGCGTACTCCTGGATCACCTGAGAGCCCAGGTTCGAGGTCATGATGACCACCGTGTTGCGGAAGTCCACGGTGCGGCCCTGACCGTCGGTCAGCCGGCCGTCATCGAGCACCTGAAGCAGCACGTTGAACACATCGGGATGAGCCTTCTCGACCTCATCGAGCAGGATCACCGAATAGGGCCGGCGGCGCACCGCCTCGGTGAGATAGCCGCCCTCCTCGTAGCCGACGTATCCGGGGGGCGCGCCGATCAGGCGCGCCACGGAGTGCTTCTCCATGAACTCCGACATGTCGATGCGGACGAGGGCATCGTCGGTGTCGAACAGGAACTGCGCAAGCGCCTTGCAGAGCTCGGTCTTGCCGACCCCGGTGGGGCCGAGGAACAGGAACGAGCCGTTCGGTCGGCGCGGATCGGCGAGCCCGGCGCGCGAGCGACGGATGGCGTTCGAGACGATCTTGAGCGCCTCGTCCTGACCGACGACGCGCCGGCCCAGGGCCTCCTCCATCCGCAGGAGCTTCTCCTTCTCGCCCTCGAGCATTTTGGAGACCGGGATGCCGGTCCACTTGGAGACCACCTCGGCGATCTCCTCCTCGGTCACCTTGTTGCGCACCAGGCGCGTGGCGTGGCTCTCGCCGGCCTCGGCCGCGGCGAGGCGCTTCTCGAGCTCGGGAATGCGCCCGTACTGCAGCTCCGCCATGCGCCCGAGATCACCGGCGCGGCGAGCCGCATCGAGCTCGAGGCGCGCGCGGTCGAGCCCTTCGCGCACCTGGGCGGCGCCCTGCAGCTGCGCCTTCTCGGACTTCCACACCTCCTCGAGGTCGGCATATTCGCGCTCGAGCCCCTTCAGGGTCTCCTGCAGCGTCGAGAGGCGCTTGCGCGAGGCCTCGTCCTGCTCCTTCTTCAACGCCTCCTGCTCGATCTTCAGCTGGATGATGCGCCGCTCCAGGCGATCGAGCGCCTCGGGCTTGGAGTCGATCTCCATGCGGATTCGGGCGGCGGCCTCATCGATGAGGTCGATCGCCTTGTCCGGCAGCTGCCGGTCGCTGATATACCGGTGCGAGAGCGTCGCGGCGGCGACGATCGCAGGATCCGTGATGTCGACGCCATGGTGGACCTCGTAGCGCTCCTGCAGGCCGCGCAGGATTGCGATCGTGTCCTCCACCGACGGCTCATCCACCAGCACCTTCTGGAAGCGCCGCTCCAGGGCGGCGTCCTTCTCGATGTACTTGCGGTACTCATCGAGCGTGGTGGCGCCGACGCAATGCAGCTCGCCTCGGGCCAGGGCGGGCTTCAGCATGTTGCCGGCGTCCATGGCCCCTTCGGCCTTGCCGGCGCCGACCATGGTGTGAAGCTCGTCGATGAACAGGATGACCTGCCCTTCCTGGCGGGCGAGGTCGTTGAGCACCGCCTTCAGACGCTCCTCGAACTCGCCGCGGAATTTCGCGCCGGCGATGAGCGCGCCCATGTCGAGCGCCAGGATCCGCTTGTCTTTGAGGCCCTCGGGTACTTCCCCGTTGATGATGCGCTGCGCCAGGCCCTCGACGATGGCGGTTTTGCCCACACCGGGCTCGCCGATCAGCACGGGGTTGTTCTTGGTGCGCCGCTGAAGCACCTGGATGGTGCGGCGGATCTCGTCATCGCGGCCGATCACCGGATCGAGCTTGCCCGAGGAGGCGCGCGCGGTGAGATCGATGGTGTACTTCTCCAGCGCCCGGCGGCTTTCCTCGGCGTTCGGGTCGGCCACCTTCTCTCCGCCGCGCACCTCCTCGATGGCCTTCTCCAGCGCGCCGCGCACCAGAGCGCAGTCCCGGAAAAGCTGCGCGAGCGCGCGGTCTTCGAAAGCCGCGAGCACGTACAGCTCGCTGGAGATGAACTGGTCGCCGCGCTGCTGAGCGAGCTTGTCGGTGACATTGAGCACGCGGTTGAGGTCGTTCGAGACGTGAACCTCCCCGGGCGCGCCCTCCACCCTCGGCATGCGGTCGAGGAGCGCGCCGAGCTCCGAGCGCAGCTTGTTGACGTCGGCTCCGGCCTTCAGCAGCAGCGGGCGCACCGTGCCGCCCTGGCTGTCGATGAGCGCCAGCAGCACGTGCGCCGGCTCGAGGAACTGGTGGTCGCGGCCGACGGCGAGCGACTGCGCATCGGCGAGCGCCTGCTGGAACCGGCTGGTCAATTTGTCCATTCGCATGAGGGTCGATCCGGGCTCATATCGCGGTTATCAGGGCAATGGGGGCGGGGCTCTGCCGGTTCAAGACCAGGGCCTGGGCCGATCCGGCGGCCCCTCGGACTTCCCCCGCGGGCGCCCCGCCACCGCGGGGCGCGGGTTTCCGAGCGCATCCCGGGGCGGGCAGTATAATTTCGCGGCCCCGATCGGCCCTTCGGAGACCTGAGAATGACTGAAGATCTGCAAACCGAGCTCGAGCGACTGCGAGCCGAGAACGAGCGCCTGAAGAAAGCCGGGCGAGGCAAGCTCGCCATGAAGGTGAGCGAAAAGGGCGCGCTCTCGGTCTACGGGATGGGACGGTTCCCGGTCACGCTCTACAAGGAGCAGTGGCTGCGACTCATCTCCATGGCCGATGAGATCAAGGCCTTCATCGAGGCGAACGAGGGGAGCCTCAAGTCAAAAGAATGACGGCGCGGGGGCCTGCTGCGGCGCATTCCCGCGGCTCATCCAGATGAGCGCCGCCATCCGCCCACAGCGCCCGTCCCGCCGATAGGAAAAGAACCGCGCCGGGTCGGCATACGTGCACCAGCCCCCGCCGAAGACTCGGGTGACCCCCAGGGCCTCGAGCCGGCGCCTCGCCAGGGCATACAGATCGCATTGCCACCGTCCCCGCGCGTTCCTCACGAACGCCGACGCCGCACCCGCATCGGCGGTGGTGAAAGCGGCATGAACGTCCTCGCCGACCTCGAAGTGCGCCTGCCCGATCGCCGGCCCCAGCCAGGCGAGCAGCTCTGCGGGTGGCGTGCGAAGCGCGCTCACCGTGGCTTCCAACACTCCGGCCGCCAAGCCCCGCCAGCCGCAGTGCGCCGCCCCGATCGCCGGGCCGCCAGCCGCGGCGCACAGCAGCACCGGCAGGCAGTCGGCCACCTGGATCACGCAGACACGGCCCGCGCAGTGCGTCACCGCCGCATCGGCCGGCGGCTCGCAACCGGACCCGGCATCGACATCGAGGTCCGCCACCCGGCAACCGTGCACCTGCCCGAGCCACGCCGGCTCCGAGGGCAACTGCAGCCACCGCCGCAGGCGCAGGCGGTTCTCGGCCACGGCGCCCGGCTCATCGCCCACGTGCGAGGCGGGATTGAGCGCATCGAACGGCGGCGCGCTCACCCCGCCGGGGCGCAGCGTGAAGGCCGCCTGGACGGGGGCCGGGGCCGGCCAGTCGGGCACGATCAGCTCAGGCGCTGTCATGGTGGTCGGCCCGCAGGGCCGCGACGAGACCCCTCATGTCCTGCGGCAGCGGGGATTCCCATTCGCACGCACGGCCGGTCAACGGATGCTCGAGTGCGAGGCGCGCCGCGTGCAGCGCCTGGCGCGCAAAGGCGGTGAGCTCGGCGGCCAGCCCGGCGCCGCACCCTGCGGGCAGCCGGCGCCTTCCTCCGTACACCGGGTCGCCCACGACGGGATAGCCGGCGTGCGCCAGATGCACTCGGATCTGATGGGTCCGGCCCGTCTCCAGTTGCACGCGCGCCAGCGTGTGGGCGCGGAAGCGCTCGACGATGCGGTAGTGCGTGATCGCTTCCCGCCCATCCTCGCGTACCGCCATGCGCGTACGTTGGGTGCGATGTCTGCCGATGGGAGCCTCGACGGTTCCACCGCCTGTCATGACGCCGGTGCAGATCGCCATGTAGATGCGCTCGATCTCACGGGCCGCCAGCACCGACACCAGTCTCGCGTGAGACTGCGGCGTTCGGGCCACCACGAGCAGCCCGCTGGTGTCCTTGTCGAGCCGGTGCACCAGTCCCGCCCGCGGCACCCTGGCCAGCTCGGGATCGAGGGCGAGCAGCGCGTTCTGCAGAGTGTGACGGGGATTGCCCGCGCCGGGGTGCACCACCAGGCCGGCGGGCTTGTCGATGACGATGAGCGCCTCGTCCCGGTACACGACCGACAGATGCAGGGGCTCCGGCGTGACCCGATCGTCCGCCTCGAAGTGCGCCGTGAGGTGCACCTGCTCTCCTCCCAGCACCTTGTCCTTGGCCCGAAGATTGCGCCCGTCGACCTGCACCAGGTCCGCCTCGATCCACCGCTGCAACCGCGCGCGCGAGTACTGCGGCAGCGCGCGGGCGAGCGCCTGGTCGAGCCGGAGCCCTGCGGCCTCGGCCGGCAGTTGCAGCCGGTGAGCGCGGAACTCCCCCGCAGGCTGCCGGTCGGAACCCGAAGTATCCGCCGCGGTTTCGCTATACTCTTTGCCCATGCTCTCCAATCGGTTCTCTCGTGGCCGCGCTCGCGGCATCGTCGTGGTCGCGCTGTGCGTGGCCGCGGTCACCCTGGCCGGCTGCACGCACCGCAAGCTCAAGCAGTCGGGGCCGGTCGCCTTGTTCAATGCCGCCAAGCGCCAGCTGGCCGATTACGACTACAACGCGGCGATCAAGAACTTCCAGCGGGTGACGGCCATCTACCCGTTCACCCCCCAGGCGCATCAGGCGCAGATCGACCTGATCTACGCATATTACCGCGCGGGCCAGACCGATTCCGCCACGGATGCGATCAAGACCTTCATCCGGCAGAACCCCACCAGTCCCCGGGTGGCGTACGCCTACTACATGCAAGGCATGGTCTACTTCCCCAGGCGGGCCAACCCCATCGAGCGGCTCTTCGGCGCCCACCTTGCCGCGCGCCCGCCGCACGATGTCAGGAAGTCCTTCGCGGCCTTCCGAACCGTGGTCAGCCAATACCCGAACAGCCCGTATGCGCACGAAGCGTACCAGCGGATGATCTTCCTGCGCGACCGGCTGGCCTCCTACAACGTGGACGTTGCCCGGTACTATCTGGAGCGGGGCGCCTACGTCGCCTCGGCGCGCCGTGCCAAGGTCGTCGTCGACGAATACCAGGGAGCGCCTGCGGTCAAGGAGGCGCTTGCCATCATGATCCTCTCCTACGAGCGGCTGGGGCTGCGGACACCTGCCGCCCAGGCCCGCCGGGTGTATCAGGCGAACTTCAAGGGTCATGTCGCCCATGTCGCCGCCGTCACCCAGCCGGACTGGTGGCACTTCTGGTAGAGCGCTAGCGCCGATAGCCGTTCGTGATGGGATAGCGCCAGTCGCGCCCGAAAGCCCGGCGGCTCACCCGCACCCCGGGCGGCGCCTGACGGCGCTTGTATTCGTTGCGTTTCACGAGATCGAGCACCCGGCCGACCGTGGCCCGGTCGAATCCGCGCGCCGCGAGCTCATCGACCGACAGGTCCTCCTCGATGAAGGCCTCCAGGATCGGATCGAGCACCTCGTAGGCCGGCAGCGAATCGGAATCCTTCTGCCCCGGGCGCAGCTCCGCGGAGGGCGCCCGGTCGATCACCCGCTGCGGAATGACCCGGCCCAAGCCGTTGCGATAGGCCGCCAGGCGGTACACCAGCAGCTTGCTGCAGTCCTTGATGGGCGCAAAGCCGCCCGCCATGTCCCCGTAAAGCGTGGCGTAGCCGACCGCCATCTCGCTCTTGTTGCCGGTGGTGAGCAGCATCCGGCCGGTCTTGTTGGAGAGCCCCATCAGCAGCAGCATGCGGCAGCGCGACTGGATGTTCTCCTCGGTCGCATCCGCCGGGCGCCCCGCGAACTCTCCGGCGAGCGTGGCGAGCGTGGCCTCGAACATGCTCTCGATGGACAGCACGCGGTAGCGGACAGCGAGCGAGCGCGCCTCCTCGGCCGCATCCTCGAGGCTCATCCGCGAGGTGTAGCGTGAGGGCATCATCACCGCCTGCACCCGGTCGGCTCCGAGCGCGTCCACCGCGATTGCGAGGGTCAGCGCGGAGTCGACTCCGCCCGACAGCCCCATCACCACGCCCGGAAATCCGTGCTTGTTGACGTAGTCGCGTACGCCGAGGACCAACGCGCTGTACACGCTGGCCTCCTCGCTCAGCTCGGGTGCCACCTCGCCCGGCACGGGACTCACCTTGCCGTTCTCCCGGCGGAAATCGACGCAGTACACCCCCTCCTGGAACGGCGGTGCGCGCATGACCACCTGCCCGCCGGCGTCCATCACGAAGGAGTTGCCGTCAAAGATCAGCTCGTCCTGGCCGCCGACCATGTTGACGTATACCAGCGGCAGGCCCACATCGGCGATGCGGGTGCGCACGACCGCTTCGCGCTCTCGCTGGCGGTAGCGCTCGTAGGGCGAGGCGTTGATGACGAGCAGCAGCTCGGCTCCCTCGGCGAGGGCGAGCTGCGCGGGCTGGGGCTCCCAGATGTCCTCGCAGATCAGCAGTCCGAGGCGAAACCCGTTGCACTGCACGACGGTCGGCTGCGAGCCGGCGTGAAAGTAGCGCTTCTCGTCGAACACCTTGTAGTTGGGCAGCTCCGCCTTGCGGTGCAGGGCGCACACCAGGCCCTCCGAGATCAGCGCCGCGGAGTTGTAGATGCCGAAGCGGGTGTATTCGGGATACCCGACGACCAGGCAGCCGGAGGGCACCTCCCGGCGCACCTGCTCGAGGGCGGTCTCGATCTGGTGTTGGAAGCCGCGATGGAACAGCAGGTCCTCGGGCGGATAGCCCGACAGGGTGAGCTCGGGAAAGAGGGTGAGATCCGCCCGGTGCGATTGCCGCGCCGCCCGGGCGGTCTCGACCACGCGAGAGAGATTGCCCTGCACGTCGCCGACCAACAGGTCGAGCTGTGCCAGGGCAATGCGCAGAGACTCGCTCATGCTGCTCGTTCCGGGCCGCGTCCGGCCCGCTGTGAGGGGAATCCCCTCCCTCAGGGAAGGGGATTATCGCACCTCTTGGATGGCCGCCTCAGCGCCGGCCTCGCCCGCGGGCCGGGCTCTTGCGGGCGGCCTTGCGGCCCGAGGCGGCACGCGCCTTGCCCGCCTTGGCGGCGGCGCGGCGGCTCTTGGCCGGGGCGGCCCTGCCGGCGCCCCCGGCGGTGCGCCCGCCCGGCTTGCCCATGACGCGCTTGCCACGCGAGGCCACAGGCCGGGCGGTCCGGGCGGCCGCGGCGGGCTTCGCAGGCGCTTTCGCTTTGCGCCGCGCCGCCTCGGCGGCCGGCTTCGCGGCGGGGACGGCCTTGGCCGCCTTGCCTGCCGCTCGGGCGCGCCGGCGGCGCAGCAGATCGCTCATGGCGGAGCCGAGCTCCGCGGGCGATTTGACGGTGCGCACGCCCGCCGCTTCGAACGCCGAGTACTTGTCGGCCGCCGTGCCCTTGCCCCCGGCGACGATGGCCCCCGCGTGCCCCATGCGCTTGCCCGGGGGCGCGGTGACACCGGCGATGTAGGCCACGACCGGCTTGCTGACGAAGTTGTGGATGTAGCGGGCGGCGGCCTCCTCATCGCTCCCGCCGATCTCCCCGACCAGGATGATGCCCTCGGTGCCCGGGTCGCGCTCGAACAGCTCCAGCACGTCGATGAAATTCAGACCCCGCACCGGATCGCCGCCGATGCCGACGCAGGTGCTCTGACCGAGCCCGATGCGGGTGGTCTGGTAGACCGCCTCGTACGTCAGGGTGCCGGAGCGCGACACGATGCCCACCGCGCCCTTCTGGTGGATGAAGCCCGGCATGATGCCGATCTTGCACTCATCCGGCGTGATGACCCCGGGGCAGTTCGGTCCGACCAGGCGCGTGGCGGAGCCGGCGAGCGCCGCCTTCACGCTCACCATGTCATTCACCGGCACGCCCTCGGTGATGCACACGGCGAGCTCGATGCCGGCGTCGGCGGCCTCGAGGATCGCATCCGCCGCGCCCGCGGCCGGCACATAGATCATGCTGGCGGTGGCGCCTGTCTCGCGCACCGCGTCCTTGACGGTATCGAACACGGGCAGGCCCAGATGTTTCTGCCCGCCGCGGCCCGGGGTGATGCCGCCGACGAGCCGGGTGCCGTAGGCGAGCGCCTGTTCGGAGTGGAAGGTGCCCTGCCTGCCGGTGAAGCCCTGACAGATCACCTTGGTGTGTTTGTTGACCAGAATGCTCATGCTGAACCTTTAAACGTGTACGTTAGGCCGCGGCCAGCGCCACGACCTTGCGGGCGGCGTCGGTCAGATCAGTGGCCGGGGTGATGGTGAGCCCGCTGTCGGCGAGCACCTCGCGCGCCTTGCCGGCGTTGGTGCCTTCGAGGCGCACGACCACGGGCACCTTCACGCCCACGCTCTTCACCGCGTTGATCACGCCATCGGCGATCATGTCGCAACGCACGATGCCGCCGAAGATGTTGACCAGCACCGCGCGCACCTTGGGGTTGGAGAGAATGAGCTGAAAAGCGTGCGTCACCCGCTCGCTGGTCGCCCCGCCGCCCACGTCGAGGAAGTTGGCCGGCTGGCCGCCGTGCAGCTTGATCAGGTCCATGGTGGCCATCGCCAGGCCCGCGCCGTTGACCATGCAGGCGATGTCCCCGTCGAGGGACACGTAGTTCAACTCGTGCTCGGCGGCGCGCCGCTCCATCGGGTCCTCCTGGCTGGGATCGTGCAGCTTGGCGAGGTCCGGATGGCGGAACACGGCGTTGGCGTCGATGTTGATCTTGGCATCGAGCGCCACGAGCGATCCGGCCTGGGTGACGATCAGAGGATTGATCTCGACCAGGCTCGCGTCCTCCTCGAGATAGAGCCGGTAGAGCGCGAGGGCGATCGACTGGAACTGCTTGATCTGCTCCGCCGCGAGCCCGAGCCCGAAGGCGAGCTCGCGCGCCTGGTGCGGCTGCAGCCCTGCCGCCGGATGCACCGTGACCGAGAGAATCTGCTCGGGAGTCTTCTCGGCGACCTCCTCGATTTCCATCCCGCCCGCGCTGGAGGCGATCAGGGCGATGCGGCCCTTCTCGCGGTTGAGGGTGAGGGAAAGATAGATCTCGCGCGCGATCTCGGAGCCCGCCTCGACGTAGACCTTCTCGACCGGCAGGCCCTCGGGGCCGGTCTGCTTGGTCGCGAGGCGCGTGCCGAGCATGGCCTCAGCGGCGGCTCGAACGGCATCGAGGTCGCGGGCGAGCTTCACGCCCCCGGCCTTGCCGCGCCCGCCGGCGTGGACCTGGGCCTTGACCACCCAGACCGGGCCGCCGAGGGCTTTGGCAGCCGCCACGGCTTGCTCGGCGCTGGCGGCCACTTGGCCGGCCGGCACCGGGATGCCGTAGTGTCTGAATATCTCTTTGGCTTGATATTCGTGCAGATTCATCGTGTGCTCACATGTCCTGACCGAAGGCGTGAACTTGGGATTCTGACCAAATTCAGCGGTCGCTGCCACCCCAAGGAGCCTCTGATCGGCCTCGCGGCACTCTCGAGCGAGCCAGCCGAAGACTGCCTGAGACGGGCCCTCGCGCGGTCCTGAAGGCGCAGAAGCCCCGTGCGGCGCACTGCGACGCCGTTCCCGCCCGGATCCGCGCGAGGGTGATAGAGTGCCCCGCCGCCAGGGAGCCATACCGCCCGATCATGTCGGCTATTGCCGCGACCTCCGATTCCGCCCCCACCGACCTCGCCCGCCGGGTGGCGGGCCTCCTCAACCTGTACCGGCTGCTGGTGCCCGCCGTGCTGGTGGGCGCAGTCCTGCTGGGCGGCCGCGACCGGTATACGGCAGCCCACCCTGCGCTGTTCCTGGCCACCTGTGCCAGCTATTTCGGCGCCGCCGTGGGGCTCATCCTCCTGCAGCGGCTCTCCCGGACGGCGCCGCTGCTGACCCCGCTGGCGAACGGCGTCCTGGACGCCACGGCCATCGCGCTGATCCTGTACGCCAGCGGGGGTGTCTCGAGCGGCTTCGGCATCCTGCTCGTCCTGCCGGTGCTCGCCTTGACACTGCTCGCCGGGCGCCGCGAGGCGCTGCTCATCGCGGCCCTCGCCGCGCTCGCGGTGCTGCTGCCACAGTTCCTCATCGGCCTGCACGCTCCGCACGAGGCCGGCTACACCACCGCCGGCGTGCTGGGCGCGGTGCTGTTCGCCATCGCGCTCTCGGCCTGGCCGCTGGCCCACCGGATGCGCGAGAACGAGGCCACGGTGCGCCGCCAGGAAGTGGACCTGGCGAACCTGGCTCAGCTCTCGCAATACATCGTGCGTCACTTGCGTGAGAGCATCCTGGTGGTCGACCTCGAGGACCGCATCCGCCTGATCAACGACTCGGCGGCGCAGATGCTGGGCGCGCAGCACGCCCGCCCGGAGGCGGCGCTCGCCGAGGTCTCGCCCCGATTGATGCAGCTGCTCGGGCGCTGGCGCGAGAGCACTGGAGCGACCGGCATCTTCGCCACGGAAGATCCGACGTTCGTCGGTACCGACGGTGCGCGGGTGATCCGTGCGCACTTTGCGGCGCTCGGCGCGGCGAGCCCCGCGCCGGTGCTGGTCTTCCTCGAGGACACCAGTCTCATCGCCGAGAAGGTCCAGCAATCGAAGCTCGCCGCCTTGGGCCGGCTTTCGGCGAGCATCGCCCACGAGATCCGCAATCCCGTCGGCGCCATGAGCCACGCCGGCCAGCTGCTCGGGGAATCGCCTCACATAGGGCCCGAGGACCGGCGCCTGACCGAAATCATCCGCCACCACGCCGAGCGGGTGAGCCGCACCATCGACAGCGTGCTGCGCCTCTCGCGCCGGGAGGCGGCCCGCGCCGAGCCGCTGCCGCTCGGCGGCTGGGGCGATTCCTTCCTCGAGGAGTTCTGCGAGACCATGCAGTGGCCACGCTCGCAGCTGCACCTGCGGGCCCCGGCCGAGGAGATCGAGATCCGCTTCGACCCCGGCCAGCTGCGCCAGATCGTGTGGAATCTCTGCGAAAACGCCCTCAAGCACGCCGCGGGCGAGCACCCCGAGCAGGCGGTGGAGCTGCGCTGCGGACGGCTGAGCCCCAGTGGCCGGCCTTATCTCGATGTGGCCGATCGCGGCCCCGGGGTGCCGAGGGAGCACGTTGAGCGTATCTTTGAGCCATTCTTCAGCGCCGGCCGGGGCACCGGCCTCGGCCTGTTCCTGGCTCGGGAGCTTGCCCAGGCCAATGGCGCAACGCTGCTTTATGAGCCACGTCACGGCGGCGGCAGCGTTTTTAGGCTGGTATTTGCAGATCCGCAAAGATGGATTCGGGAGACCGACCGTTGAGCACACCCCGCAGCGCCGCCCATGCCGAGGCCGGGCCTTTGCAGGCCGCGGGGCCTTCGCAGACCGCGGGGGGCCCGCGCGCCCTGCAGCCCGCGGTGCTCATCGTCGATGACGAGCCGGACCTGGCGGAACTCCTCAGCCTGACGCTCAGGCGCATGAGCCTGCGCACCCGCACGGCGCCCGACCTGCTCTCCGCGCAGCGGCTGCTCAAGGTCGAGCCCTTCGACCTGTGCCTGACCGACATGCGCCTGCCCGACGGCAACGGGCTCGACCTCGTCGCCTGGATCCAGGAGAACCGCGCCCAGCTGCCGGTGGCGGTGATCACCGCCCACGGCAACGTCGAATCGGCCGTGCGGGCGCTGAAGCTCGGCGCCTTCGACTTCGTCTCCAAGCCGGTGGACCTCGGCGCGCTGCGCAAGCTCGTCGACAGCGCCATCCGCTTGAAAGCCGAGGCGCTCGAGGAGACTCAGGAATCGAGCAGCACGCGGCTCATCGGACACTCGCTGCCCATGGAGCAGCTGCGCGAGCTGATCGCGCGCGTCTCGCGCAGCCAGGCGCCGGTGCACATCTGCGGCGAATCCGGCACCGGCAAGGAGCTGGTCGCACGGCTGATCCACGAATCGGGCGCCCGCCGGGACCGGCCCTTCGTCGCGGTCAACTGCGGCGCCATTCCCACCGAGCTCATGGAGAGCGAGTTCTTCGGTCACAAGCGCGGCAGCTTCACCGGCGCGGTGGCCGACAAGGAGGGACTGGTGCAGGCCGCGGAGGGGGGGACGCTGTTCCTCGACGAAGTCGCGGACTTGCCGCTGCACATGCAGGTGAAGCTGCTGCGGGTGGTGCAGGAGAAAACCATCCGTCCGGTGGGCGAGTCCCGCGAGGAGCCGGTGGACGTGCGCATCCTCTCCGCCACCCACAAGAACCTCACCGATCTCGTCGGCCAGGGACTCTTCCGCGAGGATCTCTTCTACCGCATCAACGTGATCGAGCTGCACGTGCCGGCGCTGCGCGAGCGCCCGGAGGACATCCCGGAGATCGCCCATGCCGTGCTCGTGCGGCTCGCGCGGCGCCTCGGCTCCTCGGGGCAGAGCCCGACCCAGAGCGCGCGGCCGCCGCGCCTCGGCGAGGATGCGCTCGCGCTGCTCTCGTCCTACCCCTTTCCCGGCAATGTCCGGGAGCTCGAGAACGTGCTCGAGCGCGCGCTCACCCTGAGCGTGAGCGGCATGATCGCGGCCGAACACATCCGTCTGCGGACCTCCGCGCGGCCGCAGGCCGCGGCGCCGCTCGCCGAGGAGGGCCAGGGCGCCCTGGGCGATCACCTGGAAGGCATCGAGCGCGGGGCGATCCTGCAGGCGCTCGAGAAGACCCGCTACAACAAGACCGCCGCCGCCAAGCTCCTCGGCATGAGCTTTCGCGCGCTGCGCTACCGCATCAAGAAGCTCGGGATCGAGTAGACGGCAAAGCCGCCCGCCCGCCCCGAAGCCGGCGGTACGGCAAGGCTCCGCCGCCGATTCGCGCATATTTCGATGAAATCGTGCCCCCGGGGACGAGTGCGGGGTCATCGACTCCCCCGGAACCGCCTACCGGCCATCCCGGGTTTCATCGACCCTGTGGCCAACCTTACAGAGGATTCACGATCTTGATGCCGGCGATTGCCCGGCCGTCGCCCAAGTCCTCGCTGAGCAGCTCATCGGCACGGGCTTCCTCGGCCGATGCCACGATGAGCGCGTCCCAGAAGGAAATTTGCGCCAGCTCCGAGATTTCTGCAGCACGTGTGAGGGTTTCGGCCGTCGTGGCGTGGCGCACCCACACGCCATATGTCTTGATGACCTCCCGTGCGCTGGAACGCGCCATGGGTGTAGCGGGTTTTTTCGTCGCGTTGACGTAAAATTCCTGCAACACCTGGATGGAAAGCCGACCTGTCCCTGCATCCCACAGCTCGCGCAGCTTCGCCATGGCCCGCTCACGCTTCACGCCCGCGTCGAGGTCATGCGCGTAGATCAGGATATTGCTATCAACGAAGGCGACCGCGCTCATGCAGATCTTCGCGCCGCAGAGGCACCCCTCCCAGGGACAGAGGATTCTGAAAGAGCGACAGCGCCCGCCTGCGCGCCGATGTATACCGCGCGTCTTCATCGACAAGCTCGCGCAGCTCATCTGCCAGCAGCGCGCTCACGCTTTGCCCGCGCCGTGCAGCCACCGCCCGCGCCTTCTTCAAAAGCCCGGGATCGATCGCTACCGTGATGTTCGCTCTGGCCGCCATGCACGTAAATTACGTGTAGCCGCGCCTGGCGTCAACCGCCGGCCGCCCCGTTCGCCGGGGTACCGGTGCGGCCACGCCGCCGCCGCACCGGTACACAAGCGCATCTGGCCCGAGCCCGACCGCCTGCCGGCCGCTTCGACGGCAATCACCAGCCCGGTGTGACGAAATTTGCACTTTCGGCGAGTGAAATACACCGGGCCATCCAGCTGCCGCCCTGATCAAGCGCCCCTCCGGCCGGCCTTCCTGAACCAACGACGGCTACCTTGACACACACCGGCCATGCTGAATTACTCCCGGTCCTTCGCCCAAAAAAAAGGGCGCGCAACGCTGATTGCGCCGGCCAGACGAGGAAAAGGTGATGTGGGAGCGAATGCGATCGAAGGGCCATGCCAATAGAGCCGGGGAAGATCTCGGGTGGACCATCCATTTCGGCGTATTCGCCCTCATGCTCGCGGTCACCATGCCTCGGCTCGTGCGGTCGTTTTGTCCAGCCTGGGACAAACTGGACACATCCTGGGCATGGATGCTGGGCTATTCTTTACAACATCACCTGCAGTGGGGCAAAGCCGTATTGTTCACATACGGCCCGCTCGGCTTCCTGTCCCGCGCGTACTTTTATTCCGATCACACGCTGTGGGGCTTGACCGCAACGGCGCGTCTTGCCTCCTGGTTCATTCTCGGACTCGGGTTCGCCTGCATTCTCCGCAGACTCGTCCCCGACGGCAGACCATTCGCGCGAACGACTCTGCCTGTCGCGATTGGCTGGATTGTGGGGGCCTCCTTCGTCCATCTGGCCGCGCAGTCGACATTCCTCGGCGTACTGCTTCTGGCGCTCGCCATGGCGGAAGAAAGCGCCACCGGCATCATCACCGCATCCATTCTTTCCGGCTCTCTTCTCGCGCTGGGATCTTTAATCAAATCGACCGCACTCATCATATCCCTGTTTGTCTTGCTCCTTTATCCGGCGTTATGGTGGTACTCGGGGCGCCGCAGGGGCGCACCGCATCGGGCCTTCGTGCCGTTGCTGAGCTTCTTCATCACGTTCTGCGCGTTGTGGCTGATCTCATCGCAATCGCTCGCGCATCTGCCCGCCTATTTCCGCGGAACCTGGGCGATAGCGAGCGGCTACACAGCGGCCATGTCGATTCCGGGCATGCCGCTTCAGATAACCTCCGCATTGATAATCTTGTCACTGCTCGCGGCGGCGACCATGGGATTGCTCGTCGGCGGAAGGAACGTACGCGTGGCGCAGTGCCTCCTTCTCGGAGTCATCGCGTTTTGGGCATGGAAGGAGGGCTTTACACGTCAAGATTGGGGCTACTTCCGCCATCCCATGATCTTCTACGGCATCGCATTGCTCGTTGCGAGCGCCGGTACCGTTCTGCTGTCGAAGGAGAATGCCTGGCAGCTGCGACTGCCGCTCTACGCAACCTATGGACTCGCGCTCTGGTTTTCGATGCAGGGATATCCGCTGGAATCGGTATCCTATGCTCATGTACTGGACAACTATAAGGATTATCTCAGCTTGATTTCTTCCCAATCGCGCAGGGCCGCCGCGCAACGCGGTCAAACCAGGGCGATGCGAACGGAATACAAGCTCACCAACGGGGTGTTGAGCGCCGTAGAACACGAATCCGTTGATGTGATTCCCTGGTCGCTCATGATGGCCCAGGGGTATCGCATGCGTCTGGTGGCAAGCCCGGTGCTTCAATCCTATTCCGCTTATACCCCTTATCTCGACCGGATGAACGCGCGTCAGATATGGGACGGCGGCAGCGCCGATAAGATCGTGTACTCCTATCACACCATAGACCACCGGTATCCTGCATTCGACGAGCCCGCCGCATTCCGGGCCATCCTCACCTGTTACCGGACCGAATACCCCGGCGGGCCCTACACGGTACTGACTCATGTCGCGTGCGCGCGACCGCAACTGCTTGCAACGGACGATCCGAAGGAAGGCTCCCTTGGCAGCTGGATCGCAGTTCCGCGGCAAGCGAGCTATGCCGACATCGACGTGCGGACCACCGTGATCGGGCACATCACGAATATTCTGTACAAGCCCAGCCTCATCTGGCTTTACTTCAAATTGAGCGACGGCCAGATCAAAGGACCCTACCGATTCATCTATGCCGTGGGCGGGGATGGACTCTTCGTCAAATATTTCCTCGGATCCCAATCCCAGGCCAACCTACTGTTTTCGGGAAAGACGTCCGCTCTGTGCAGGATTACCGCGATCAAAATCACCACCAGTCCACCTCTTTCCACCAGCCCGCTCGCGACGGACAGCCCGCAATCCCCGAGCTACGCACAACATTTTGAAATCCGATTCCTGCGTGAGGCTGAGCGGCATCGACCGCCGCTCGCGAGCGCCGGATACCTGCCTTCCGGCGGCCGGCGCCGGCGCTGACTTGCA
This sequence comes from Pseudomonadota bacterium, assembly GCA_021805865.1. GTDB lineage: Bacteria > Pseudomonadota > Gammaproteobacteria > Steroidobacterales > Steroidobacteraceae > 13-2-20CM-66-19. The sequence goes on along the minus strand of JAJZDX010000012.1, from coordinate 75,184 downwards.
GGCACAGTGGCCGACCTCATGCAGCAAACCTCTAAAATAGTGATCTGCGGCGGCGCAGGCTTGGTCGGCCAGAATCTGGTTTCCTGCCTAGAGAGCCACGGATGCGGCAACGTTCTCGTCATCGACAAGTCCGCGGCGAATCTTGCGATTCTGAAAAGGCTGCACCCGCGCGTTTCCGTGTTGTGCGCAGATCTCGCGCAACCCGGGGACTGGTATCGACATTTCGATGGAGCCGAAAATATCGTGATGTTGCAGGCTCAGATCGGCGCAACGAACAGCGATCCGTTCGTTCGTAACAACATTGATTCCACCCGAAACGTCCTCGACGCAATACAAGGATTTCAGGTGCCCTACACGGTTCACGTGAGCTCTTCGGTGGTCAATTCGGTGGCCAACGATCTGTATACGACGACGAAGCGAGAACAAGAGCGCCTGGTCACGGAGAGCGGCATACCTCATGTCGTGCTGCGGCCGACTCTGATGTTCGGCTGGTTCGATCGGAAACATCTGGGGTGGTTATCGCGCTTCATGCGCCGCGTGCCGGTGTTCCCGATACCCGGGGACGGGCGATATCTGCGCCAGCCGCTGTATGTGGGAGACTTTTGCGAAATCATCGTCAGCTGTCTGAGCTCGCGTCCCCTCCAGACATTCGATATCACCGGATTGGAGCGTATCGATTACATAGACATGATCCGGGAGATCAGGAAGGCCGTCGGAGCCCGGTGCGCGATCGTCAGGATTCCCTACGGCCTCTTCAGCCTGCTTCTGAGGCTTTGGGGGGTGCTCGACCGCAATCCGCCGTTTACCACGGAGCAGCTTGCGGCTCTCATCGCCGGAGATGTGTTCGATGTCATTGACTGGGAAGCCCGATTTGATGTGAAGGCGACGCCGTTCACCATCGCCATTGACCAGACTTTCCGCGATCCGCGCTTTAGCGAGATCGTGCTCGACTTTTGATGACCATGGGCGGACAAAGAGTGGCCGTGATCGGTGCCGGACCAATGGGGCTCGGCGCCGCCTATCAGCTCGCGCTCGACGGGCATGAGCCGGTGATATTGGAGGCCGACGCCAGGATCGGCGGGATGGCGGCTTCGTTCGACTTCGGCGGCTTGCAGATCGAGCGCTATTACCACTTTCATTGCACCTCGGATGACGATCTGTTCATTCTTCTTCGCGAGCTCGGGCTCGAGGAAAAATTGCACTGGGTCGCGACCCGGATGGGCTACTACTTCGAGGGGCGGGTCCAGCCGTGGGGAACTCCCCGCGCGCTCTTGGCGTTCCGCGGTTTGGGGCTGATCGACAAGCTTCGCTACGGCATACATGCCTACCTGGCGACGAAGAGGAAAGACTGGCGTCCGCTTGATACGCTCGAGGCGACACGCTGGATCCGCCGATGGGTCGGCGAGCGCGCATATGAGGTACTCTGGCGCAATCTGTTTGAGTTGAAGTTCTACGAACTCTCCGACGAGCTGTCCGCGGCGTGGATCTGGAGCAGGATCCGCCGGGTGGGTCGATCCCGGTACAGCCCATTCAGGGAGAAGCTCGGCTTTCTCGACGGAGGATCGGACGTGGTGCTGACCGCCATGAGCACGGAGATCCTGCGCCGGGGCGGCGAGATACGCCTTTCCCACCCGGTGAGCCGGGTGAGAATCGAAGGCGGGGCGGTGGCCGGGGTGGAGACCGGGGAGGGATTTCTACCCTTCCAGAAGGTCATCAGCACGGTTCCGATGCCCTACGTGCCCCAGATCGTCCCTGACCTGCCTGCAGAGCTGCTGGATATCTACCGTTCCATGAAGAATATCGCGGTGGTCTGTGTCATCGCGAAACTTGCGCGCTCCTTAACGGAAAATTTCTGGCTGAACGTCAATGATCCGGACATGGATATTCCAGGGCTCGTCGAATACTCCAACCTGCGCCCGCTCGAGCAGCACATTGTGTACGTCCCGTTCTACATGCCGGGTGAACACCCGAAATATCGCGACCCCGACTCGATTTTCAAAAGCAAGGTCCAGCGTTATCTTAAGCGCATCAATGCGAAGCTGCGTGAACAGGATATCCTCGATATCCGCGTGAGCCGCTACCGCTTTGCCCAACCCGTGTGCACACCCGGGTTTGCCGACCGATTGCCGCCCATACGGCTGCCCATCCGCGGATTATTTGTCGCTGACACCTCGTTCTACTATCCGGAGGACCGTGGGATATCAGAAAGCATCGGCTTGGCGCGCAAGATTGCCCGGATTGCGGTCGAGTAGCCATGGCGCTTTCCCGGCAATTCGTACGCTTTCTGCTCGTCGGCGGCCTCGCCGCCGTCATCAACGTGCTCAGCAGAATCGTCTACGGAGTGTGGGTTGGTTATTCCGCTTCCATCATCCTAGCCTACTGCACCGGCATGGCAGCAGCATTTCTGCTGGCGCGCACTTACGTGTTCCCGGGCGGACGTAACGGCGTAGGTCGCTCGGCGGTTTACTTCACTCTCGTGAACGCCGTCGCGCTGCTTCAGACCTGGTTTGTCAGTATCGCGCTGGCGGACCACCTTTTCCCGACTCTCGGGATACGGCAGCATTCGGAAACCCTGGCGCACGTCATCGGCGTCGGGACCCCTGCATTCACGAGCTATATCGGACACAGGGAGTGGTCATTTCGATGACCGCAAGAATGGCATACGGATCCGCCAACGACCTCGGCCGGGACCGCCCGCCGGGCGTCGATGCCGAAAAGGCGCAGAGCCGGGGCGACACCGAGGCCTTCTCGGCATCTTTGTCGACGACCGTCGACTGGCATTCCGCCCCGCTTGCCGATGATGGTGAAGCCGTGCTGGAGGTGCTCGAGAGACCGCAGCGCGCGAATTGGCGCACCTGGCTCCGTCAGCTTCGGCTCCATCAGTGGCTGAAGAATCTGCTGATCTTCGTGCCTCTCGTCGCGGCCCGCAAGGTTGGCGACCCGGAAATGCTCGGCGCGGCGACGGCGGGGTTCGTTGCCTTCGGCTGCGTCGCCTCGGCGACCTACATCATCAACGATCTGCTCGACCTGTCCCACGACCGCCACCATCCGACGAAGCGCCGCAGGCCGCTGGCCGCCGGATTGCTGTCCATACCTGCCGTGGCGGCCGTGGCGCTCGGACTGCTCGCTGCCGGCTCACTGATCGCTGCGGCCTTGCCCGTGGAATTTGCGCAGGCACTGCTGCTTTATCTGTGCGGCACCGTGGCTTACTCCCTGTTCCTGAAGCGCAGCGCGCCGCTCGACACCTTTGCGCTCGCCGGACTCTATGCGCTGCGCGTGCTTGCCGGCAATGCGGCAACAGGACTCGCGCCGTCATTCTGGCTGCTCGCCTTTTCGATTTTCCTGTTCCTGAGCCTCGCCATGGCCAAGAGATACGCGGAGCTGCTGCGGCTGGGATCCAGCGGAGAAAGTGCGCCGCGTGGACGGGGCTACTTGGCCGCCGATCGCGACATGGTGGGGCAGCTTGGGGTGGCGTCCGGTTACGCCTCGGCTCTGGTGCTGGCGTTATACTTCAACAGCCCGCAGGCGGCCCTGCTGTACGGCAGACCCGGATTCCTGTGGCTGATCTGCGTGCTCTTGCTCTATTGGATCACTCACCTTTGGCTCGTTGCGCACCGCGGTCAGCTCGACGACGATCCGGTCATCTTCGCGATGCGTGACCGGGTCAGCCGCCTCGTGGCGGTGATCGGCGCCGCACTCCTGATTCTTGCGCGGTAAGGTCGTGCAGCGCGGACCGCCTCGAATCGTTTCTTCCTGGGGAAACGTCGCCCGGGGAGAGCACCGCGTCTATGGATTCTCCAGCCGATTCGAGGACTTTCCGGACATATCGGGCGGCTGCACCGTCCTGCCGTTCGGAAACGGGCGAAGTTACGGAGACAGCTGCCTCAATGTGGGCGGCGCTCTTCTCGAAACACGGACCCTGGACCGCTTCATCCGCTTCGACGCGGACCAGGGCACCCTCAGTTGCGAGGCCGGGGTCCAGCTTGCGGATATTCTTAGTGTCGTGGTACCGGCCGGATGGTTTCCGTGCGTCTTGCCGGGAACGCAGTACGTCACCGTGGGGGGCGCCATTGCAAACGATGTGCACGGAAAGAACCATCATCGGGCGGGAACCTTTGGCTGCCACGTGACCCGATTCGAGCTTCTGCGCCCGGACGGGGAGCGTATGTCGTGTTCGGCGGAGGAAACACCCGACTGGTTCGCCGCCACGATCGGCGGCCTGGGCCTCACGGGCGTCGTCACATGGGCGCAGATGCGATTGCGGAGGGTGGCCGGACCGTGGCTGGACGTCGAGTCGATCCGGTGCGCCGACCTGGACGAGTTGCTCGAGTTGAGCATTGAATCGGCGAAGGACTTCGAGTACACGGTCGCCTGGGTTGACTGCCTCGCGCGGGGCAGGCGCCTCGGTCGAGGCATATTGCAGCGAGCGAACCATGCGGACGGCGCCGCGAGCGCGCCGCGCCCCGCAGGCGGGACCGGATTCGCCGTGCCCTTTGCGCCGCCCGTTTCGTTGGTCAATTCGGCGACGCTGCGCCTCTTCAATGCGGCTCATTACCACCGGAGGAGACTTCGCACCCGAACGGTGCAGCATTTTCAGAGATTCTTCTTCCCGCTCGATGGCATACGCCATTGGAATCGACTGTACGGACCGCGCGGATTCCATCAATATCAGTGCGTCATACCCGGGAGCGGCGCCGGTGAGGCGGCCCGAAGCCTGCTCGGGGCAGTCGCGGCCGCCGGTGAGGGGTCGTTTCTCGCGATTCTCAAATGTTTCGGCGATCGAGCCTCACCGGGACTGCTGTCCTTCCCCCAGTCCGGCATCACCCTCGCCCTGGACTTCCCGAACCGGGGAGCCCCGTTGGCGGCGCTTTTCGGGCGATTGGACGCGATCGTGGCGCAGTCCGGCGGCCGTCTGTATCCGGCGAAGGACGCGAGGATGCCGGGAGACTTGTTCCGCGCCGGATATCCTCGTCACGGGGAGTTCCTGCGCTTTACCAACCCCCGGTGCTCATCGAGCTTCTGGCGCAGGGTCATGGCGGACGCATGAAGAGGGCGCTCATCATCGGCGCGACCTCGGCGATGGCCGAGGCAACCGCCCGCGGCCTCGCCCAAAGGGGAGCGGCCCTTTATCTCGTCGGCCGCAATGCGCAGCGCGTGGCGGCGATCGCCTCCGACCTGACGACCCGCGGCGCCTCCCAAGTCGGGTATGAGGCCCTGGACGTGAATGACTTCGCGGCCCACGAGGCCATGCTCGATCGGGCCATGCGGGCCGCCGGCGGTCTCGACATCGTGCTCATTGCGCACGGCACGCTGAGTGATCAGCATGCGTGCGAGGGGTCGGTGGACCTGACGATGCGGGAATTGTCCACCAACGCGCTGTCGGTCGTCGCGTTGTGTACGAGGATCGCGCCCCGTCTCGCGATGCAGGGCTGCGGGACGTTGGCCGTCATTTCTTCCGTCGCAGGAGACCGCGGCAGGCGCAGCAACTATGTCTACGGAAGCGCCAAGGCGTTGGTGAGCGCGTATCTGTCCGGCCTGAGGCAACAGCTGAGTCCGGCGGGCGTGCAGGTGCTCACGATCAAGCCGGGATTCGTCGATACTCCCATGACGGCCGCGTTCGCAAAGGGACCTCTGTGGGCGAGCCCGCAGCGGGTCGCCGCCGGCATTCTGAGCGCCATCGAGAAGAGGCGCGATGTGGTATATTTACCGGGATTCTGGCGTCCTGTCATGTGGATCATGCGAATGATTCCCGAGGGAATTTTCAAGCGGGTCGCTCTTTAAGTCTGCCGAAGCGATACGCGGCCTTGGCGCCGGCGGTCAAGATCAAGGGGTCCATGGGTGATCGGCTCACACAGCTGCTGCGATTCTGTGCCGTCGGCCTGACCTGCCTCGGCCTGAGCCTCGCCGTGCTGAGCGGGCTGCACGGGCTCGCCGGCTTGAATTATCTCCTCGCCTACGTCGCTTCGTTCATCGCCGGCAGCATTGCCGGGTACCTGCTCAACGCGCGTTTCACGTTCTCCGTGCAGTCCGTAAGCCACACGGGCGCCGCACGCTACATGCTCGTCAACGCAACGCTCCTTTGCGTGAACACGGCGGCCTTGAAACTCCTCGTGGGTGGATTGCACCTGTGGTACATCGCGGCAGCGATCCTTCTGGCGGCGATCAATGCGCCGGTCAGCTTCCTCGCGCAGCGGCTCGTGACGTACCGCACGGGCACGGGCAACCGGCTGCAGAGCCTCTGAGCCGCGTCGTGCCCGAGCCGTTGCGCACCGCAACGCCCGACGGCCGGGTCCGCCGGAGAGTCTTCATGGAATTTTCACGTTTGTTCCGCCGCGGACACCCGGATACGTCGGCCGCACGGGAACGAGGCCCATGGAGGCCCAGATGCGAAGGCAGCCATTGAGCCAGACTCATGACCGACCATGAGGAGTATTTCGAGCAGCTCCGGCGGCGCAAGCTCGCCGGCCTCTGGTATCGTGACCTGTGGCTGTACCCGAGGATCCGCAGACATCTGGGCGGCTCGGTGCTCGACATCGGTTGCGGCATCGGCGACTTTGTGCGCCATCGCCCGCACACGATCGGGGTGGACGTGAATCCGCAGGCCGTGGCGTTCTGCCAAAGCCGGGGACTGCCGGTGCAGCTCATGCAGCCGGACCGGCTGCCGTTCGCCGACGGCGAATTCGAGGGGACGGTCCTCGACAATGTGCTCGAGCATCTAGAGCATCCCGAGCCGCTGCTCGCGGAGATCCATCGAGTGCTCAGGGTCCGCGGCGGCCTGGTCGTGGGGGTCCCGGGGGCGCGCGGCTTCGACAGCGACCCGGATCACAAGCGCCACTATCCCGAGGGTGCTTTGGTCGGCACGATCCGCAGCGCCGGATTTCAGCTGGCGGGGATATTCCATCAGCCGTTTCGCTCGCGGCGGCTCGACCGCCATTTCCGCTATTACGCGATCTACGGCGTGTTCCGGCGGATCTGAGCGCGGTCGTCCTTTGTCTTCGGCCCGTCCCAGAAGACCTTGGTCATGCTCAACCGCCGGCACAGGCCATTCGGCAGCCGCCTGAACCCGCGCCCCAGCCGGTAGCCGGCGTATTTGGCGGCATTGCGCACGGGAACGAGGGGTAGCAGCAGCGGCGCATTCGCCGCGACGTAGCGCAGCTCCGAGGCGACGAATCTTGCACCCTCGCCCTCCGCGTCGCCGAAATTGCGCATCAGCTCCGGCAGCTGTGCATGCAGCACTCCGAAGTCGAAGTACCGCTGTGTCTCCTGCGCCAGGGTGTACGCATGCGAGTGGCGAACGCGCGCTTCCGCGCAATATCTGATTCTCCATCCCGTCAGGAGCATCCGGATCGCCGCGCCCGTGTCCTCGCCGAGGATGAGATGGCCGGGAAAGCCGCCGCACGCCCGCAGCGCGGAGAGCCGGTAAGCTGCGAACGAGTTGGAGATATACGCCGCCTTGATCCCGAGCCGGGGCGCATCCGCAAGCGATCTCGTCTCGCTCATGGTCCCGTAGTTGAACAGGATCATGTGAGCCTCGAAGGGCCCGGCGCCGGGGTGAGGGAGCTGGCGCCCGTAGGCGGCTCCCACTTGCGGATCCGAGAAGGCGGCAAGGAGTTCAGGGAGTGATTCCCGTCCTTCGAGAACCGCATCGTGGGTCAAGAAGACCGCGAACTCCCTGCCCGCACAGAATCGCTCGACGGCCCATTGGCGGGTCCTGCCATGATTGAACGTCCCGGGGTCGATCCGCTCGAGCTCGAACCCGCTGTCCAACGCCGTGCGATCGCTGCCATCCGCCGACCGGGAGTCGACGACCGCCACCAGGGAAGGATCGGATAACGCCGCACGAAGGGCCTGCGCCGCCTCACGCCACCGGGCTCCGCCGTTGCGGACGGGCACGATGATCCGGACCCGGCTCAAGCCGGACTCCTCACCCGCCTCGGGGACGCCGGTCACGGCGACAGCCGCTTCAGGAATCCCCCTCCCTGCAGCCCGCAGGCGACCCTGGGCGGCGAGCTCTCCCACAGTCTCATCGGGCCGGCATCCTCCTCCGTTCCGCCGATCAATTTCTGGAACCAGAGCGCGCCACGGCCGGTCCACGCCTGGATGCCGGTTCCGGGGTAGTAGCGCACGAAGACATAACCCCGGCCCGCGTCGCCCAAAACCATATCGTTCGGACCTGAGGGCTGAAACAGCGCCGGGCACGCATTTTCCAGGTGATCGAATGCGAGGTCGGCGGCACGCTGCCCCGGCAGCGGCTGCACGCGAAGCGGCCCGTCCCGGCTGACCTGGCAGGTCGCGAGGTAACCGGTATCCGCGGACCGTGGCGCCGACCGGGGCCGGCCGAGAGCAGCGATCGCGAAGGTAAACTTGCTGTCGATTCCATGCGTGACGATCGTCGAGCAGCGACCGGCATCCGCCTTCAGCCCGAAGGGCTCGAGCGCGTCGTCAACTCTCTCGAGATCCCACGGAGCGGCCTCTCGGCCGCCATGGATCAACTGGCCGGCCCACAGAACCCGCAGATTTGGCGCGTACCGGCGAATCAGCGATTCGATGCGCCTGCCGTTCGGCCCATGAGGTCCGAGTACATACGCGCCGTCAAGGTTGACGAAGCCGGATTGCGCGGGCAGGTCGGGAATGATGTAGGAGTTGGTCTGCGTACCGACCATGAAGTACAGGTCCGCCCGGGAATCGAGGCGGGCCGGCGCCGAGACGCCGTACCAGGGCCCGGCCACCCAGGGGAGGTAGCTGCGAAAATCGGTTCCCGCGTACAGCTGGAAGAACTGCACTAGGAAAATCGCGGCGAGCACGTAATTGCGCGCCGCGGGGCGGCCGGCAAACAGGCGAAAGATGAGCGCGATATCCAAGACCGCGGCGACGCATGCGGCGGGGATGAAGTAGCGACCGTTGCCCGATGCAGTGAGCCAGAGCACCCAGTCCACGAGGAACGCGCACCCGAGCGCAGCCAGCGCGCGGCTCGCCAGAGCGTGCTGCCTGGACGCTGCGGGATTCGCAACCCCGCGTATCCGCCGCCAAAGGATCCGCAGCACCACAAGCAGCGCCAACACCAGCAACACGGCATAGCGCAGATCCGGCGCCGCGAGCTCGAAATCCACCATGGAGACCGGCGCGATCATCGCAAACGGGCGCAGCAGCGCGGCGCCGAGCGATGTGGGAATGAAACGGTGGTCCAGCATCGACGCCGTCGAGTACTCGGGCGAGCGGAACAAGCCGTTCAGAAGAGGGAACACCGGATTGCCGAAGTGCCGCTCGAGGTGGATCGACCAGGGCGCGTTGATGAGCACGAAACCCGCGGCAAGGGCGACGGCGAACAGCGCGGCGAAGCGAAATCTGCTTCTCCACGTCCCCGGGATGAACAGCAGCACGGTCGCCGCCGATACCGCGTGCACGGCATTGGTGGGCTTGAGGGCGCTGGCCGCTCCGAGGAGCAACGCCGCCCCCACGACCCGCATCGCACCGGGCGTGCACACGGCGCCGAGCAGTACCAGCCAGCCGGCGAGCGCGATTTCGCCCGTCGTGACGTCGGTGAGGCTCGAGCCGAATTGATCGATGAGCACGGGGTTGGCGAACGCGAATACGGTTGCCAGAGCCCCGACCGCCACGCGGATCTTCGGCGTGTCCGGCGGCACGACGCGGATCGCGAGCTCGTAGGTCAGCCACAGGATGCCGCCCTGGAGCACCGCCAGAATCGATGCATCCTCGAGCGCAGTGAGCGGGGAGCGCAGCAGCAGATAAAACGGCACGTAGGCGTAGGGATTGAAGTATCCCTGCGGTCCTGCCGCGAAGTAATCCTGGCCAAAGCGGTCATGCAGCGCACTGAATCCCGCATAGACGTGGTAATCCATGGCGTCCCACCCCATGGCCTTGCCGAGCCAGAAGCTCGTGAGCACGACAAGGAAGGTGCAGGACACATAGACGAGGAATCGCGGCGATGCCGCCAACCGCTTCGGCACATCGAGAAGAGAGGGGCGCGTCCGCGGCAGCGCGAGCGGTCCGTCCGCAGCGCTCACATCCCGATTCCTTCACCCGGGCGCACATCGATCAGGCCGAGGAGGAAGGACGCGAACAGGATCTCCCCGCCGGCGAGCATCATCGTGACAGAGCTGATCACCACTCGCATCGCGGTCACAGGATCCATCGCGCCCAGCCGGGCGCGCACCCATGCGTCGACGGAATACACGGCAAGGCATAGGCCCGCCAGGCCGAGCGACACCCCGAGGAGGACCCCGCGCTCGACCGTGAATGCTCGCAGGAACGCCCTCAGCCTGGGGGTCATCGGCAATAGACGCTTCAATACCCCGACCGTGCGCCCGATGACCGAGAACAGGACGAGCTGCAGGCCGAGGATCGTCGCTCCGGCTGCGTACAGCATCGTCTGGATGTCGAATCCAACGCCGTGAATGACGACAGGTCCGCGCAGGATCGCCAGCTCCACCGCAAGACCGGCGGTGATCAGCAGCATCCCCGGGTACAACAGAAGCCAGCGCGGGCTCATGATGAGCAGAAAGCGCAGATGCCGCCAGCCGTCGCGCCAGCTTCTCAAATGCGGCGGCCGCGACCGGCCGGCCGGAGAAAGGGTCGTGGGCACCTCGGCGATTTTCCAGCGGGCGAGCGCGGCTTTGACGATCATCTCGCTCGCGAATTCCATGCCCGGAGCGCTCAGGCCCAGCCGCAGCGCCGCGGTACGCTCGATCCCGCGCAGACCGCAATGAAAGTCGCCGATCCGGCAGGAAAAGAACAGCCGGCCGAGAAAGCTCAGGACCGGATTGCCGAGGTAGCGGTGCATCCAGGGCATGGCCCCGGGGCGGATTCCGCCTCGAAACCGGTGGCCGATCACCAGCGTGTTGCCGCCACGCAGCGACTCGAGGAAGCCGTCCAGCTGCGAGAAATCATAGCTGTCGTCGGCATCCGCCATGATCACGAACCGGCCGCGCGCCGACTCGATCCCACCCATCAGTGCGTTGCCATAGCCTTTGGCGGCGATGCGCACCACACGCGCCCCGGCGTTGCGTGCGAGCTCGCGCGAGCCGTCGGTGGAGCCATTGTCGGCGACCAGTACTTCCCCCACAACGCCCGTGCGATCGAGAAAGGCGCGCGCCTTCCTCACGCATGTCGAAACGGTCTCCGCCTCATTGAGGCACGGCATCAAAATCGTCAGCTCGAGCTGAGGCACTGGGAGAGATTCAGCACCTGCTCTCGCGGCTGTGACCACCGCAACCATCGACCCTCCAAGCGCGGCATCGCACGCAAAGCGCCAGGACTCGATCCATCGGCGCGCACAGAGCGCGTCCCAGAAAACCGACCGGAACAGATTCATTGTGTCTTAGCGCAAGAGCACCCGGGCGTGACTGGCTCGGCAGTTTCTCGTGCGCTCATGCTGTCTCGAGTTGAACGGGCGACTTTGGAATTGCACGGTTCCCTTTGTATACCGAAAGCCCGGCGGGGCCACCTCGGAACGGCGCAGCGCGTACCCGCTGAGAGCGATCGCTCCGGGACCTCCTGCACACACAGCCACGATCAACGCCCCCCGCGGCGGTGTTCCGGCTCGACAAAGGTGCCATGGATCAAGGCGAGAGGTTGCGCAATTTGAGCAGCGGGCCGATGAATTTCTCGTAGTGCTTCCAGCGTCCGACCGAGCTCGTGTAGACCTTCTGGCGCACCTGCCAGGCACTCGCCGTCAGCACGGGCCGCCGGGTGCTTTGGAAGTCGAGAACCTTCGGATCCCAGGGCAGGCCGAGGAATTCGATGATCCGGCGGGTCCAGCCCTCCTGGTCGGCCACCAATTCCGCGTAGGGCACTTCCAGAAAGACGTCCTGGGGCAACACCGTGCGCCAGTGCTGGACCAGGCGGTGGTGCTCGCGGTAGTAGTGCGCCAGGTCCGACAGATCCAGGGTGAAGCTCGCCATGTTGGCGAAGTCCTGGAAGTAGCAGGAGAGACAGGTGTCGACCGGATCGCGCCGCAGGTAGAGAATGCGTGCTTTCGGAAACACGCGGTGTATGGGGCCCAGGAAGTCGCTGTTGAAGGTGGCCTTGTCGACCACCCGCAGCGCCTCGGAGGAGTGCCGGCCGAGGACCTTGAGATAGGAATCGGCGAGCTTGCGGGCCAACACCGCATCCGGCGGCTCACGCCGAAGCGTCTCGCCGTGCTTGCTCGTCACGTCCGTCCAGAACTCCAGCTCGCCCGCGCCGACCGCGCTGGGATGACTGGCGATGATCTGCTCCACCAGGGAAGTGCCCGAGCGCATCATGCCGACGACGAAGACCGGCTTTTCCGAGTCGCTTGCGCCCTCGGCAACCTCGGCGAGGCGTTCCTGCGAGTACACGCGGATGATATCGTCGATCAGCTGCGTGCGCTCCTGCCGGTCGTATTTCGCCGCCAGCCCTTTGTGCAGCTCGTTGCCGCGCTTGTAGTGCTCGAATGCGCGGGAATACTGGCCCAGATCATCGAAGTACTTGCCCAGGGCGAAGCGCAGCCTAGCCTCTTCCGCCGCCGGCACGCCGCCCTTCAGAATCAGCTCGGTCCTTTCAAGCCAGTCCTGGTCCGCCGCCGTCATCCGGCGCAGCGACGCAAGCGAGGCCAAGGCCATCGTCCGCCCAGGATCGACTTCGAGCGCGGCGCGAAAGTGTCGTTCGGCTGCCTCGAAGCGGCCCTCCAGCATTTCCAGCCAGCCGAGTACGCCGAGCGCCCCTGCCTCGCGCGCCTTCAGGCGCAGCGCCTTCTCGATACAGTCCCGGGCATCGTCCAGCTGCCCCAACATGCCGAGTGTGAGGCCGAGCTCGACCAGTGCTCGAGGATCCCGCGGGTCCGCCTTGACCGCCCGGCGCAGCGCGGTCTCGGCCGCCCGGACCTGTCCCTTGGCGCGCAGCAGCGAGCCCAGAGTGAAATGCGCCCCGGGACAGGAAGCCTTGAGCTCGATGGCCCGGCGCAACGCCTGCTCCGCTTCGCCATAGCGGCTTAGATGGCAGAGCGTCGCGCCCAGGTTGGAATGCGCAAGCGCGTGACGGGGGTCGCGGGCGATCACCTCCCGCAGCCGGTCGGCGGCTTCGGCGTACCTGCCGTCCTCGTACCGAGCATCGGCTTCCGCCAGCAATGCAGCAACGCGCTTCGAGGACCCCGCTGCGGCGGGAGCCAGAGAAGCCGGAGCCGGGCCCTTGCCGCCGCCGGACAGCTGCAGCAACAGCAGATGCGTGAGCTCCCCTGCGGTCCCCTCGGCGACCCCGCGCGCCAGCAGCTTCGACTGGAAGGACTCGAGCAGCTTGGCGCGCTTGAACAGGTTCAGCTTGAGCGGCCCGGCCTCGCGGGCCGCCCGTTGCAGAAGCTTCTGGACATCCGGACCCGCCTTACCGGATCCCGCCCGACGGGAGGCGGCGGCCGATCCATCCGGCGCGAAAGAATCGGCCAGCGAAGTGCCGAGCGCGGCGGCCTCACGGGCATTGAACCAGTCCAGGATCATGATACGGGCGCAGTGGCTTGGGTTGGATGAACATAACGCATCATTGGAACCGCGTCAGGTGTGTAGTGAACAACTTGAGAACGGCGTCTTGCGCCGTCTATCGAGTCGTGGGATCGCATCGCCCGCTCGGCCCGGGGGAAGCGAACCGAGCCCATGGCTTGGCCGTGGAGCGAACACTGGAAGTGGAAGGCCTATCCTGGCGAAAGGCAGGAGAGTGACAATTTTTGTCACTTAGAGACGCGCCGGAACGCCATTGCGAGTCAACCGGCTTCGCATTTAGTAAAATCTCCGGCTGCGGCTATAGAACCATCCAATCTCGAATCAATGGGTTAGCGCATAGATCGGGCGTTGGCACGGCTCTTGCTCCATAGGGTCAGCAGGCGCCCTTTGCGCCTCTTGGCAATCTCCACATTACCTCGAGGAGTTCGACATGAAATCGGTGCAAAAGGGTTTTACCCTGATCGAGTTGATGATCGTCATCGCGATCATCGGCATCCTGGCGGCGATCGCCATTCCCGCCTATCAGAACTACACCATCCGCGCGCAGGTGACCGAGGGCCTCTCGCTCGCCAGCGGCCTCAAGACGGATATCGAGCAGTATTATTCCGATTCGGGGAACTGGCCCACCGGTCTCACCAGCATGTCGTCCCAGGGCGTCAGCAACGTGACCGGAAAATACGTCAAGAGCGTACAAGTCAACAACGGCACCATCGAAGTCCATTACGGCCCCAACGCCAGCAGTTATATCCAAAATGACGTCCTGGCGATCCAGCCGGTCCTGGACCAGAACCACGACATCATCTGGGTGTGCGGCAACGCAGCGGTTCCGGCCAGCACCATCACTACCGACGGAGCTGGACAGACGTCCACCGCAGCGACGGGCACGACCACGGTCAGCAACACCTACCTGCCGTCGAGCTGCAGGCCGTAAAGGATGCTGCCGATCGAGCAATGAGCCAAGAAGCCCCTCTCCGGAGGGGCTTCTTCTAAGGGCTCAGGTACGGTGACCACGCTTGCACTTCCGTCTCCAATCTGCGACATTGGCTTCGCCGGGGTAACTGAAGCTTAAGAACATCACTCCGGCCAATACCCGGCCGCGCCCCAAGCAGTGAGCATGCCCGGGAGAGGACCGGATATGCGCTCCACAGAAGCGGGCTTCACACTGATCGAGCTGATGATCGTGATGGCGATCATCGGCATCCTGGCAATGATCGCCATCCCCATGTACGAGGACTATTCCATCCAGGCGCAGGTCACGGAAGGCACCTCGCTCGCCACCGGGGTCGAGACCGCGTTCACGGAGCGGTACGACGTATCCGGCACCGCAGCCGGATCGAACTCGGCCGCCGGCATCACCGGGGCGATCTCCGGACGATACGTCCAATCCGTCGCACTGACCGCTCCGGGGCAGATCACCGTGACCTTCGGCAACGGCGTCAATTCCAACGTCGACAACGACAGCGTCATCTGGACGGCCTATGAGTCGCCCGGTGGCGACATCGCCTGGGTATGCAACGACGGCGCATCGACCACCGATGCGATCAAAGGCCCCCCGGCGCTGAAGCCCGTGGGCGCCGCGGCCATCAACGGCACTCTGTCGGTCCCCGGCGGCGACGGAGGGTACCTCCCGCCCATCTGCCGGTAGGCTTCCGCTTCGGCGCTGCGCCTCCCTCGCATCACTGCCGCCAACCGGGCAGACAGGCCGTCCCGTTCTGGGAGCAGGGTCACGGTGCCCCCGCGCCGGGTGTGCCAGCATCCAGGGCGATTTTGCATTGCCGCCCGGGCTGGCTTGGGTACACTTGAAGATCTAGGGGTCGGGCCTCGCTCAGTTAAGTCCATGAACGAAACGGTTTCTGTCGCGGTCGGCGGCCTGCGCGCCGGGCTCGGGGGCCTGCCCCAGCGCCTGGTCCTGGACGGGGTGGTGGACGAGGCGGCCATGCTCGAGGCCATGAACGCCGCCCAGGAGCGCAAGATCACCCTCGTCAGCCAGCTGGTCGAGACGGGGGCGGCAAATGCGCGAGAGATCGCCGTGGCCGCCGCCAACGAATTCGGCGTGCCGCTCCTCGACCTGGACGCGGTCACTCCGGACCTGGAAACCCTGAAGGTGGTGAGCGACAAGCTGCTCGCCAGGCATCGGATGCTGCCGCTGTACCGGCGCGGCAAGAAGCTCTTCCTCGGCGTGGCCGATCCCACGCATCTGCACGCGGTCGATGAGATCAAGTTCCAGAGCGGCCTCGGCGTCGAGGTCGTCGTCGTCGAGGACGACAAGCTGCAGAAGGCCATCGACCAGGCCCTGGAGCAGGTCGACAACCAGATCAGCCAGCTCACCTCGGACACGGACGTCGGTCTCGAGACGCTCGATGTCGGTGCGGCCGACGAGATCGAGGACAAGACCGACCAGGACGTCGAAGACGCCCCCATCGTCCGCTTCGTCAACAAGGTGATGCTGGACGCCATCCGCCGCGGCGCCTCGGACATCCACTTCGAGCCGTACGAGAAGACCTACCGGGTGCGCCTGCGCATGGACGGCGTGCTGAAGGAAATTGCCCAGCCTCCCGCGCAGCTCGGCGGCAAGCTGGCCGCGCGCCTGAAGGTCATGTCGCGGCTCGACATCGCGGAGCGGCGCGTGCCTCAGGACGGACGCATCAAGATGCGCCTGTCGAAGACGCGGTCCATCGACTTCCGTGTCAGCACCTGCCCCACGCTCTTCGGCGAGAAGATCGTGCTGCGCATCCTCGATCCCTCGCAGGCCATGCTGGGCATCGACTCGCTGGGCTATGAGCCCTTCCAGAAAGCCCTCTACGAGGAGTATCTGGAGAAGCCCCAGGGCATGATCCTGGTCACCGGCCCCACGGGCAGCGGCAAGACCGTCTCGCTCTATACCGGTCTCAACATCCTCAACCGCGAGGGCACCAACATCTCCACCGCGGAGGATCCGGCGGAAATCAACCTGCCCGGCGTCAACCAGGTCAACGTCAACCCCAAGGTGGGCCTGACCTTCGCCGCGGCCATGCGCTCCTTCCTGCGCCAGGACCCCGACGTGATCATGGTCGGCGAGATCCGCGACCTCGAGACGGCGGAGATCGCCATCAAGGCCGCCCAGACCGGACACCTGGTGCTCTCGACACTGCACACGAACGACGCGCCGCA
This sequence comes from Pseudomonadota bacterium, assembly GCA_021805865.1. Classification (GTDB taxonomy): domain Bacteria; phylum Pseudomonadota; class Gammaproteobacteria; order Steroidobacterales; family Steroidobacteraceae; genus 13-2-20CM-66-19. Next base: position 58,565 of record JAJZDX010000012.1, on the reverse strand, counting down.
GACCTTGACACGCATGGTGGACATGGGGGTGAAGCCCTACGCCATCGCGACCTCGGTGAACCTCATCATCGCCCAGCGCCTGGCGCGCAAGCTCTGCACCCAGTGCAAGCAGCCGCTCGACGTGCCGGCGGAGGCGCTGCTCAAGGAAGGCTTCACCGAAGAGGATGCGCACGGGGGCATGAAGCTCTTCGGACCGGTGGGCTGCTCCAATTGCACCGATGGCTACAAGGGCCGCACGGGCATCTACCAGGTCATGCCCGTCAGCCCGGCGATCGCCCACATCATCCTCGCCGACGGCAATGCCCTGCAAATCGGCGAGCAGGCCGCCCGCGAGGGCATCTGGGACCTGCGCCGGGCGGGCCTGGAGAAGGTGAAGGCGGGCATCACCAGCCTCGAGGAAATCAACAGCGTCACCATCGACTGACGCGGGACACACGCCATGGCCACGGTCGCCACCGCCACCCTCAAAGCCCAGAAAGCCGAGTCCCTCTTCACCTGGGAGGGCCGCGACAAGCGCGGCCAGCGCGTCAAGGGCACGGCCAGCGCCATCGATGAGGCGGCGCTGCGGGCGGACCTGCGCCGCCAGGGCATCGCGCTCTCGCGGGCCCGCAAGCAGCGCGAGAGCATGAAGGGCGGCCGGGTGAGGCCTGCGGACATCGCCATATTCAGCCGCCAGCTCTCGACCATGCTGGTCGCCGGCATCCCCATGGTGCAGTCCTTCGAGATCGTGGCGAGCGGCGTCGACAAGCCCTCCGTCCGCAAGCTCATCCTCGCCATCAAGGCGGATATCGAGTCCGGCAGCTCGCTGTACGAGGCGCTCGCCAAGCATCCGCTGTACTTCGATGATCTGTACGTCAACCTGGTGCGCGCCGGCGAGCAGGCGGGCGCGCTCGATACCCTGCTCGACAAGATCGCCACCTACAAGGAGAAGTCGGAGGCCACCAAGAAGAAGGTCAAGAAGGCGCTCTTCTATCCGGCCGCGGTGCTGAGCGTGGCGTTCATCGTCACGCTCATCCTGATGATCTACGTGATCCCGGAGTTCCAGGGGCTGTTCAAGGGATTCGGCGCCAACCTGCCGGCCTTCACGATGTTCGTCATCCACATCTCGCAGATCGTGCAGCACCAGGGCGTCTGGCTCGCGATCCTGATCGGCATCGGCGCGGTGATCTTTCACCACTTCTACAGGCGCTCACGGAAGCTTCGCGAGGTGCTCGATCGGCTCTCGCTCAAGATCCCCATCATCGGCCCCATCCTCAACAAGGCGGCCATTTCGCGCTATGCACGCACTCTCGCCACCATGTTCGCCGCCGGCGTGCCGCTGGTCGAGGCGCTGGAATCCGTCGCCGGCGCCTGCGGCAACATCATCTACGAGAATGCGGTCTTGAAGATGCGCGACGAGGTCGCCGCCGGCCAGCGCCTGCAGCGCGCCATGGAGGCCCAGAACATCTTCCCCAACATGGTGGTGCAGATGATCGCGGTGGGCGAGGAGGCGGGCTCGCTCGATGAGATGGCGAGCAAGGTCGCCACGTTCTACGAGGCCGAGGTGGACAACGCGGTGGACAGCATGTCGAGCCTGCTCGAGCCGCTGATCATGGTGATCCTCGGCGTGATCGTCGGCAGCCTGGTGATCGCCATGTACCTGCCGATCTTCCACCTCGGCGACGTCGTCGGCTGATCGAAGGGAGCTTCCGATCATCCCCCGCGTACCCGCGACCGAGGCTTTCTCGTGTCGCTGATCCAACTGCTCGCCGCCTCGCCCGCGCTCTACACCGGCCTGTGCCTGGTGCTGGGTCTCCTCGTGGGCAGCTTCCTCAACGTGGTCATCCACCGCCTGCCCATCATGATGGAGCGGCAGTGGCGCGAGCAGTACGCGGAGCTGCAATCCGGGGAGGCGGCCGGCGAGCCGGGCGCGATCCGCGAGCCGGCCGGGCGCTACGACCTCGTCGTTCCCCGCTCCGCCTGCCCCGCCTGCAAGGCCCCGATCGGCGCCCTCGAGAACATCCCCATCCTGAGCTATCTCTTCCTGCGCGGCCGGTGCGCGAAGTGCGGGGCGCGCATCCGCCTGCGCTACCCGCTGGTCGAGGCCCTCACCGGGCTGCTCTCGGCGCTCGTTGCCTGGAAGCTCGGCTTCGGCTGGCCCTCGCTCGCGGCGCTCGCATTCACCTGGTTCCTGGTGGCGCTCGCCGGCATCGACATCGACCATCAGCTGCTGCCCGACAGCCTCACCCTGCCGCTCATGTGGATGGGCCTGGTGCTCAGCCTGTTCGCTCCCGGCCCGGGCGGGGCGCCGATCCCCGTGGACCCGCGGGCCAGCCTGATCGGGGCGGCCGCAGGTTACGCGAGCCTCTGGAGCGTCTATCATCTGTTCCGGGCGCTCACCGCCCGGGAGGGAATGGGCTACGGAGACTTCAAGCTGCTGGCGGCGCTCGGAGCCTGGCTCGGGTGGCGTATGCTGCTGCCGGTCGTGCTGATCGCCGCCGCCGTCGGTGCAGTGACGGGCATCGTGCTGATGGCGGTGCGCGGACGCAGCCGCGCCGCACCCATCGCCTTCGGACCGTTCCTGGCGGCGGCCGGCTGGCTCATGCTGATGTTCGGCCAGCCGCTGGTGAGCGGCTACCTGGGACTATTCGCAAGGTAACCCAATGTCCAGTTTTCCCGGCGTGTGCTCGCGCCGCTGCAGGTTTGGCAGGCCTCGCAAGTGCTGCGCGCCGCGCCTGACCACAGCATGACCCCGAAAATCCCGCACATCGGCCTCACCGGAGGCATCGCGAGCGGCAAGTCCACGGTGGCCAGGCTCTTCGGTGCGCTCGGCGTGCCCATCATCGATACCGACCGGATCGCCCGCGAGGTGGTCGAGCCCGGCCAGCCGCCGCTCGAGCGCCTGGTGGAGCGCTTCGGGAAAGGCATCCTGACGCCCGATGGGCACCTCGACCGGCCGAAGCTGCGCGAGATCGTCTTCTCCGACCCCAAGGCCCGCACCGATCTCGAGGCGCTCACCCATCCGGCCATCGGCACGGCCGTCGAGGCGCTCTCGGCTGCCGCCGGCGGCCCGTATCAAATCCTCGTGATCCCCCTGCTGGTGGAAAAGGGCCTGGGCTCGCGGGTCGAGCGGGTCCTGGTCGTTGACTGCCCGGAAGAGCTGCAGATCCAGCGGCTGCAGGCTCGGGACGGCTCCACGCTGGAGCACGCACAGGCCATCCTCAACGCTCAGACCTCCCGCGCGGCACGGCTGAAGGCCGCCCACGACGTCATCCGCAACGAATCCGATATCGCCTCGCTTCAAGACCAGGTCTCGGCGCTGCACCGGCGTTATCTCGAGCTCGCCGGGAAGGCCTAGGGGGCGGGCGGAGCGCGACCGCGGAGCGGTTTTTTTTCGGGCGCTCCGAGAGCAAGAGTCGGTGCACCGCGCCGAACGGGCCGTGCGGGACAGTGGGAAACGCTCCAGCCGCCGAATTCCGGTCGGATCGAAAAAAACATTCCTCCGTCGCATGAATCGGACGTTTACGCGACGCGCCGATGTCGCGCACAATAGCCAGCCACTATGGCTACCGAAATCGCCGATACCGCGGCACCCCTCAAACCCCCGGCCGCACCCCAGGCGAGCGGCCGCACCGTGATCTTCGAGCAGCCGCTCAATGAGCGGATGCGCACCTTCCTCAGGCTCGACTTCCTCTACAACCAGGCGCTGTATCACAACGAGAGCGGCACCCCCTGGGGGAGCCGGGCGGCCGTGGAAAGCCTCATCGACATCCTCGCCATCATCTCGCGCGGCGACCTGCGCTCGGATGCGCTGAAGGAGATCGAGCGCCAGCTGGCGCTGCTCGGCGAGTACCAGGCCAAGCCCGGCGTCGACCCCAAGCGGCTCGAGTCCTTCATCGGCAACCTCGGCCGGCTGCGCACCGAGCTGCTGAGCGCGGGCGTCGCCTGCCAGCAGCCGCTGCGGGACTCGGAATTCCTGAACGCCATCAAGCACCGCAGCGCCATCCCCGGCGGCACCTGCGATTTCGACCTGCCGGCCTACCTCTACTGGCTGTCCGAGTCCGGCGAGACGCGCACGCACGCCTTCAGCCAGTGGCTGGCGTTGCTTCGGCCCCTGTGCGATGCGGTGGCGGAGCTGCTGTGGCTGACCCGCCAGTTCGGCCGCAGCCGGCGGGAGTGCGCACAGGCGGGGTCCATGACCATCACCTTCGACCGGGACAACCCCCTGCAGCTGCTGCGCATCGCGCTGGCGGCCGAGAGCGGCCTGTACCCGGAGGTGAGCGGCAGCCATCACCGCTGCAACGTGCGCTTTCTCCAATGGAAAGGACTGTCCGAACGGGCCGTCCAGACCGCAGAGGATGTGTCGTTCCTGCTGACCACCTGCTCCTAGGGGAACGCCCGGATGCGGGTCAAATGCCCCACCTGCCGGCGTGAGATCGAGTGGTCCGAGGCGCCGTTGCGGCCCTTCTGCAGCGAGCGCTGCCGCCTGATCGACCTCGGCGCCTGGCTCACGGAGCGAAACGCCATCCCCGGCGAGGCAGCCCCGGGGGAGGCCGGGGCCTCGCCCGATCGGAATCGCTCTACGGAAATTTGATCTTGCCGCCGCCCGGGCTCCCGCCCCCGCCGGGGCCGATCGCACCCGCTCCAACCTCCGGCACCACGATGCGCGAGGCGGCCTCGCGCCGCATCTCCCGTGCCTCATCGATGGCCTGCTCCAGCGCCCCCCTGACGCCCTCGGGGAACCTCTGCAGCGCTTCCTCCAGGGTGGCCGCCGGGATCTCGAAACTCAGCGGCAGGATGCCGGCGGGAGTGAGCAGCTGTGTCTGGCCGGCGAACAGCATGGGCCGCGACGGATCGGGCGCGCCGCCCGGGGTGACCGGCGTCAGCCGCCGGATGGAGCCGGCACGTCGGTCGGTGAAGAGCTCTTCCCGGTAAAGACTGGCCGAGTCGAGCTGAACCTCCGGAAGGTCATTTTCGGCGGCCATGAGGATCCTTTCGTACAGTGGACGTGGACCCCCATTCTACCAGTGCGGCGATGAAGGGACGGTCCGCTTCCAGGATGTCCTCCTCGAATAGCCGGGACGGCTCGACCCATTTCAGTGCCTGACCCTCCAGGCCCCGCGGCTCACCGCGGAAGCGCTCGACCACCCACAGCGACAGCTCCACCGTGCGATCCGGGTAAGGGTGCGTGAGACGCATCATGGGGCGCCCCTCAAGCAGCTCCACTCCCAGCTCCTCGCGCAGCTCGCGCATCAGGGCCTGCTCCTCGGTCTCCTCGCCGGCGATCTTGCCGCCGGGGAACTCCCAGCGCCCCGCCAGGGGCTTGCCGTGGGGACGCTCGGCGATCAGCACGCGGCCGCCGGCGAAGAGCGCCGCCGCCACCACCCTCACCGTGCTCGGGGACGGACTCAACCGACGTTCGAGAGCGTGCCGTGGCAGTGTTTGTATTTCTTGCCGGAGCCGCAGGGGCAGGGCTCGTTGCGACCGACCTTGCGCTCGGCGCGCACGAAGGGACTCTGCGGCTCCAGGGGCAGATCGGCTGTGCCGGCCATACCGGCCATGCCGCCCGCAGCCGGCTGTTCGGCGGCATCGGCGCCGCCGGCGAACAGCTGCGCCTCGGCGTGCTGCGCCTGCAACGCCCGCATCAGCCGTGCGCGCCGCTCCTCCTCCTCCCGGTCGACCTCCTCCTGGGTGCGCACCTCGATGCGCATCAGGGTCGAGACGGTCTCGAACTTCACCTCATCGAGCATGGAGGTGAACATCTCGAAGGCCTTGCGCTTGTACTCCGTGCGATAGTCCTGCTGCGCGTATCCGACCAGGTGGATGCCCTGGCGGAGGTAGTCCATCGCGGCGAGATGCTCACGCCAGTGCGAGTCGAGCGTGCGCAGCATCACATCCTTCTCGATGTGGCGCATGAGCGGCGCATCGAGCAGCGTTCCCTTGGCCTGGTATGCCTCATCCACGACGCGAACCAGCCGCTCGCGCAGCGCCGCCTCCTCGAGCTCCGGCTCCTGCTCGAGCCAGGTCTTGGGGTCGACGTGCACGTTGAAATCCTCGGCGACCGTCTTGGCGAGGCCCTCGAGATCCCAGTCGCCGGGCATGGCGTGCGGGGGCAGATGCTGCTGCACCAGCGCGCCGACCGCCTCGGCGAGGATGCCGTGGATCGCCGCCGACACGTCCTCGGTGCCCATGATCTCGGTGCGCTGCTGGTAGACCACCTTGCGCTGGTCGTTGGCCACGTCGTCGAAGAGCAGCAGCTGCTTGCGGATGTCGAAGTTGTGCGCCTCGACCTTGCGCTGCGCCTTCTCGATCTGCTTGCTCAGCATGCCGCTCTCGATGACCTCGCCCTCCTTCATGCCGGCCATCTTCAGCAGACGCTGGGTGCGCGTCGGATCGCCGAAGATGCGCATCAGGTTGTCCTCCATGGACAGGTAGAAGCGGCTCGAGCCCGGGTCTCCCTGGCGCCCCGAGCGCCCGCGCAGCTGATTGTCGATGCGGCGGGACTCGTGCCGCTCCGTGCCGACGATGTGCAGGCCCCCGGCGGCGAGCACCTGGTCGTGGCGCTGCCGCCAGTCGGCCTTGACGCTCTCGCGCTCGGCCTCCTCGACCTGCGGCCCGAGCGAGGCGAGCTCGGCATCGAGGTTGCCGCCGAGCACGATGTCGGTGCCGCGGCCGGCCATGTTGGTGGCGATCGTGACCGTGCCGGGACGGCCCGCCTGGGCGACGACGGCCGCCTCGCGCTCGTGCTGCTTGGCGTTGAGCACCTGGTGCTCGACGCCCTCCTTCTGCAGCAGCTCCGCGAGGTACTCCGAGGTCTCGATGGAGGTGGTGCCCACGAGCGCCGGCTGCCCGCGCTGCACGCAGTCGCGGATGTCCTCGATGATGGCCTTGAACTTGTCGCTCTGCGTGAGATACACGAAGTCGGGGGCGTCCTTGCGGACCATGGGCTTGTGGGTCGGGATGACGACCACCTCCAGGCCGTAGATCTGCAGGAACTCCGGCGCCTCGGTATCCGCCGTGCCGGTCATGCCGGAGAGCTTGCCGTACAGGCGGAAGTAGTTCTGGAAGGTGATCGAGGCGACCGTCTGGTTCTCCTCGCGCACCTCGACGCCCTCCTTGGCCTCGACCGCCTGGTGCAGGCCGTCGGACCAGCGCCGGCCCGGCATGGTGCGGCCGGTGAACTCATCGACGATGATGACCTCGCCGCCGCGCACGATGTACTCCACGTCCCGCTTGTAGAGCACGTGAGCGCGCAGCGCCGCATTGAGGTGATGCATCAGGCGGATATTGGCCGCGTCGTAGAGGCTCTCCCCTTCCTTCAGCAGGCCCGCCTGCATCATCATCGCCTCGACGTGCTCGTGGCCTTCCTCGGTGAGATGCACCTGCTTGTTCTTCTCCTCCACCGAGAAGTCCCCCGGGCCGTCCTCGACCTCCTGGCGCGTGAGGCCCGGCACGAGCTTGTTGATGCTCAGGTACAGCTCCGTGCTCTCCTCGGCGGGGCCCGAGATGATAAGAGGCGTACGCGCCTCGTCGATGAGGATGGAGTCGACCTCGTCGACGATCGCGTAGGCGAGGCTGCGCTGCACGCGCTCCTGCAGGCTGAAGGCCAGGTTGTCGCGCAGGTAATCGAAGCCGAGCTCGTTATTGGTGCCGTAGGTGATGTCGCAGCCGTAGGCGGCGCGCTTCTCCTCCGGTGTCTGGGAATTCTTGATCACCCCGACCGTGAGGCCGAGGAAGCGGTAGACCGGCCCCATCCAGTCCGCGTCGCGCTGGGCCAGGTACTCGTTGACCGTCACGACGTGCACGCCCTCGCCGGGCAGCGCATTCAGGTACGCCGCGAGCGTCGCCACCAGGGTCTTGCCCTCGCCGGTGCGCATCTCGGCGATGCGGCCCTGGTGCAGCGCGATGCCCCCGATCAGCTGCACGTCGAAGTGGCGCATCTCGAGCGTGCGCCAGGCCGCCTCGCGCACCACGGCGAACGCCTCGGGCAGCAGGACATCGAGCGTCTTGCCCTCGCTCAGCCGCTTGCGGAATTCTTCTGTCTTGCCGCGCAGCTGCTCGTCGCTCAGCGCCTTGAGCGCGGGCTCGAACTCCTTGGCGGCGCGCACGTAGCGCGTGTAGGTGCGCAGAAGCCGATCGTTGCGGCTGCCAAAAATGCGTTTCAGGGTATTGAGCAACTTGAGGTTCGCTTTGCTTTACTGTGGTGTGCGCCGCCCCCGGCCGGGCCCGCACGGCGAAGCCCGGCATTTTACGCGCTCAGGGCTCATGCTCCTAATGGGTGGCCGGGAGGGAAAAATCAAGCGGCCCGCTCGGATCTGGAGCCGGACTCGGCGGGATGGGGCGCGCGGGACCCGCGGGCCCCGCCTAGCTTCCCGTGCGATGGGCGCCGTTGAGCACCTGGGCCAGCGTCAGGGCGTGCAGGCCGATGAAGGCCTTGGGGTTGATCGGGTGTCCGTTCCTCATCACCTGGAAGTGCACGTGCGGGCCGGTCGACCATCCGGTCGAGCCCACCAGGGCGATCACCTCGCCCCGCTTGACCGTCTCGCCGGCGTGCACCAGGAGCTTCTCCGAATGGGCATACAGCGTCGAGTAGCCCTCGCCGTCATTGATCTCGACCATATTGCCGTACCCTTCCATCGGCGCCGCCCAAGTCACGACACCGGCGGCGACCGCGTGAATGGGGGTGCCCATCGGGGCGGCGAAGTCGATGCCCTCGTGAAACTCCGGCCTGCCGGTGAGCGGGTCGATGCGCCAGCCGAAGGGCGAGGAGATCCAGCCCACGTCCACCGGGCGGCCCTCGGGGTAGATCTCCTGCTTGAGCTTGCGGGAGAGCAGCACGTTCTCCAGTGCCGAGAGCTGCGAGCTGCGCAGCTCGATCCGGCCCTTCAGGCGCCGCAGCAGCAGCGCGAGGCCCGGCATGCCGAATGCCGCTCCCGGAGCATCCGTGTCCGGTCCGCCCATGGGGGGATCCTCGCCGAAATCGAACTCGTTGGCGGGCAGTCCCGCCATGGCGGTGAGGCGCCGGCCCAGCGCATCGAGGCGGATCATGTGGGCCTGAAGATCGCCGACCTGGATCGCGAGCGCCTCGGCGCGAGCGTGCATGCGCGTGTTGAGATCGGCGAGCTCATCGCGCTGATGATCGAGGACATCCATCCAGTGAGCGGTCTGCGCCACGGCGAGATCGCGGCCCTGGCCGAGCGACAAGCCGATCGCAAAGGCTGCGCCGAGCGCGGCCAGCATGACCGCCGACACACAGGAGAGGATCAGGGGGTGGCGGAGATTGACATTGAGCAGTCGGGAGCGCCCGTCGCGCGAGAAGAGCACCACGCTCAGGCCGGGGGCGCCGGAGCTCAGCGTGACGTGACGGAACGGGGGCAGTCGGGCGAGCCAGGCGAGGGCGCTCGCCGGCTGCGAGCGCAGCAGACGCCATGCACGCAATGCAGCCTGTTTCACCGAGCACCACGCTGTCATACTTCGTCTCGCCTGGATTCGCCTTTCTGCCCGGGTCCGGCTGCAGGCCTGACGGGCGACTATGCCCAAAATGCACCATCGGCACAAGCGGAAAAATCCGAGTTCGGCAACCGATCACACGGCAATGCGCTCGATTAAACATTTGCTGGCCCGCACGCCGGTTTTGTCGCCGATCGCAGACCTCGGCGCCCGGCAGGCGTTCTGGTTGAGTTGGCTCGGGGCCCGGCTGCCGGCGCAGCTCGCCGGGCAGGTCACCGGCGCGGTGCAGCGCGGCGGGCTGTTGACGGTGTTTGCCGAGTCGGCCGCCTGGTCGGCGCGGCTGCGCTATGCGCTGCAGGAGCTCGATCCCGCGGTGCGCGAGGCCGATCCCAACATCAAACGGGTGAGCGTGAAAGTGATGCCGGGAAAATCAGCGGCGCGACCTTGACCGGGCGCTGCCCGTCCCAACCCCGGGGCGGTTTGCAGAATCCGGCCGTGCAGCCGCGCTCCCTGGCCGGGGCGTCGCCTTACCCCGCGGGCAGCGCCGGCGCCTCGATGTAGGAAATCGGCGCCTCCTCATACGACTCGAACGCCACTTCCTCCCACGCGGCAGGCTCCGCCTTCAGCGCCCGCAGCAGCTTGTTGTTGAGCGCATGCCCGGACTTGAAGCCGCTGAACTCGCCGACCAGGCCGTGGCCGAGCAGGTACAGATCGCCGATCGCATCGAGGATCTTGTGCTTGACGAATTCGTCCTCGTAGCGCAGGCCGTCCTCGTTCAACACCCGGAAGTCATCGAGGACGATGGCGTTGTCGAGATTGCCGCCGAGGGCGAGATTGCGCTCGCGCAGCGTCTCGAGGTCGCGCAGGAACCCGAACGTGCGTGCGCGGCTCACCTCCTTCAGAAACGAGGTGGTCGAGAAGTCCATCGAGGCCCGCTGCGCGCGGCGCTTGAACAGCGGGTGGTTGAACTCGATCTCGAAATTGACCTTGAAGCCGTCGAAGGGGGTGAACTCGGCCCACTTGTCCCCGTCGGTGACCCGCAGGCGCTTCTTGATGCGGATGAAGCGCTTCGGGACATGCTGCTCCTCGATCCCGGCCGATTGCAGCAGAAACACGAACGGGCCCGCGCTGCCGTCCATGATGGGCACCTCGGGGGCCGAGAGCTCCACCACCGCGTTGTCGATGCCGAGGCCGGCGAAGGCCGACAGCAGGTGTTCCACGGTCGATACACGCGTCTCGCCTTTGCACAGCGTCGTGCCGAGCATCGTGTCGCCGACGTTCTCGGCGTTGGCGCGCACCTCGGCCGGCGGTGGCAGGTCGGTGCGCCGGAAGACGATCCCCGACTCGGCGGGCGCCGGACGCAAGGTCATCAGCACCTTCTTGCCCGTGTGCAGCCCCACGCCGGTGGCGCGAATCGAATTCTTCAGCGTCCGTTGTCCAACCATGCTTCGTTCTTCTGCGATCTCACCGTTAAACGCACCGACCCCCGCCAAGCTGACAGGCGCCCGACCGGGCATAGGGCGCGCTACCCTACCACAGGCGGCCTTTTTACTCCATTTCCCGCCTCCCGCTTTACAGTGCCTTACATGGGCCGACTGCGCGGGTCCGACCGCCCCCGGACCCGCGAGCACGGGAGCCTGCCGACCTCAGGCTCCCAGCCCCCGGAGTGCTCAGTCGGCCTGGCGGCGCAGGAAGGCCGGGATGTCGAGCAAGTCATCCGGCGCAATGTCCTGACGCAGCCCATCGCCCACGGCCCGCTGGCGCTGGACCGTCGGGCGGTCGAGCTTGGCGTAGTCGCTGCTGGAGGGCTGGCCGCGCCGCACCACGCGCATCGGCGGCTCGGTGCGCGCCTCGCGCTGGGGCGCCGGGGCATGCTCGCGCTCCGCCTGGGCGGCCGCACGCGCCGCGGAGGCGGGCTGGCCGAGTCCCGTGGCGACCACCGTCACGCGCACCTGGTTGCTGAGGTCCGGATCGATGACCGTGCCGACCACCACCGTGGCGTCCTCCGAGGCGAACTCCTTGACGATCTGACCGACCTCCTGGAATTCGCCGATCGAGAGGTCCATGCCCGCCGTGACGTTCACCAGGATGCCGTGCGCTCCCGCGAGATTGATCTCCTCGAGCAGCGGCGAGGACACCGCCGCTTCGGCCGCCGCGCGCGCGCGCCCTTCGCCGCTCGCCGTGCCGGTGCCCATCATGGCCATGCCGGTCTCGGACATGACCGTGCGCACGTCGGCGAAGTCGACGTTGATGAGCCCCGGGCGCGTGATGAGCTCGGCGATGCCCTGCACCGCCCCCTGCAGCACCTGGTTGGCGGACTTGAACGCATCGAGGAGCGTCGTCTGGGCGCCGAGCACGGTGAGCAGCTTCTGATTGGGAATGGTGATGAGCGAGTCGCAGTACTTGCCGAGCTCGGCGATGCCGTGATCGGCCACGTGCGAGCGCTTGCCGCCCTCCATCTCGAAGGGCTTGGTGACCACCGCCACGGTGAGAATCCCCATCTCCTTGGCGATCTGCGCGACCACCGGGGCGCCGCCCGTGCCGGTGCCGCCGCCCATGCCGGCGGTGACGAACAGCATGTCGCAGCCCTTGATGAGCTCGACGATGCGGTCGCGGTCCTCCATGGCCGCCTGGCGGCCGACCTCGGGGTCCGCCCCCGCGCCGAGCCCCTTGGTGATGTTGCTGCCGATCTGCAGGGCGGTCTTGACCCGCGCGTGCTTGAGCGCCTGCGAGTCGGTGTTGATACACATGAATTCCACGCCCTCTATGCCGGTCGTCAGCATGTGGGCGACGGCGTTGCCGCCGCCACCGCCCACGCCGATGACCTTTATGACGGCGCTCTGGGTATAGGCATCCATCAGTTCGAACATTGCGCGCTCCTCGTAGAATGTAAGTTTGAACGGGTGAAATCGATCGAAGTCAGAAGTTCCCCTGGAACCAGGTACGCATGCGGCCGAGAGCCGTCTTGGCGTTGCCCCCCAGGGACCTCCCGCGACGCGCGGGCAGAATGTTGTCGCGCGCGTAGAGCAGCAGCCCCACGCCCGTGGAGAAAACCGGATTGCGGACGACGTCCGTGAGCCCCTGCACCTCCTGCGGCAGACCCAGGCGCACCGGCACGTGAAACACCTCCTCGGCGAGCTCTATCGCCCCCTCCATGCGGGCGCTGCCGCCGGTGAGCACGACGCCGGCGACGATGAGCTCCTCGAAGCCGCTGCGGCGCAGCTCCTCGCGCACCAGGCCGAAAAGCTCCTCGTAGCGCGGCTCGACGACCTCGGCGAGCGTCTGACGGGCGAGGCGGCGCGCCGGCCGGTCGCCCACGCTCGGCACCTCGATGGTTTCGTCGGGGTTGGCGAGCTGCGAGAGCGCGCAGGCGTAGCGGATCTTGATGTCCTCGGCGTGCTGCGTCGGCGTGCGCATCGACACCGCGATATCGTTGGTCACCTGGTCGCCGGCGATCGGGATGACCGCCGTGTGGCGGATCGCTCCCTGGATGAACACCGCGATGTCGGTGGTGCCGCCGCCGATGTCGACCATGCAGACCCCGAGCTCCTTCTCATCGTCGGTGAGCACGGCGAAGCTCGAGGCGAGCTGCTCGAGCACCACATCGTCGACCTCCAGCCCGCAGCGCTTGATGCACTTCTCGATGTTCTGCGCGGCGCTGTCGGCGCCGGTGACGATGTGCACCTTGGCCTCCAGGCGCACGCCCGACATGCCGATCGGGTCGCGGATGCCCTCCTGGCCGTCGACGATGAACTCCTGCGGCAGCACGTGCAGGATCTTCTGGTCGGCGGGGATGGCGACCGCCTTGGCCGCATCGATCACGTGCCCGACGTCCCCGTGGGTCACCTCGCGGTCGCGGATCGCCACCACGCCGTGGGAGTTGAGGCTCCTCACGTGGCTGCCGGCGATGCCGGCGAACACCGAGTGGATCTCGCAGCCGGCCATCAGCTCGGCCTCCTCCACGGCCCGCTGGATCGACTGCACGGTCGACTCGATGTTGACGACCACGCCCTTCTTCAGCCCCCGGGAGGGCTGGGAGCCGACGCCGAGCACTTCGATCGCGCCGTCGGCGCCGACCTCCCCGACCAGAGCGAGGACCTTGGAGGTGCCGATGTCGAGGCCGACGATGAGGTCTCTGTCGAAACGCTTACGCATCGTAGCCCTCCTGCCCGCACCGAGCGCCGGGGTCGCGTTGGGCGAGCCCGCAGGGGAGCTCGGATGGGCCGGCCGGCCGTGCGTGCCAGCTTTCGCTTGCTGTTGCATTTTGCGGGTCACCTTCACGCCAACCGATGGCAAAACCGTTCGTGTAACGCATATCCACGTAGGAGATCGCTGCGGCGCGGCGCTCGACGATGCCGAGCGCCGCGCTCATGAACCGGTCGAACCGGTCCTCGACCTGGGAGCGCCCCAGGCGCACCGTGATCCGATCGCTCAAGGCAAACCGCCATGCGCCGCTCGCATCGAGGCTCAGGGCCGTGATGGCGAGCCCGCTCGGAGCGAGGCGCTTCTGCATCACCAGATACCGGCGCGTCACCTCGGCCTGCGTGCCCTCGGGACCGGAAAGACGGACCAGTCCCGGCGGCGGCGCCTGCACGTGCGACAGGAACAGCACGCCGCTCGAGTTGACCAGGCCGTCCCCATCCCAACGGGCGGCGGCGCGCTGCTCGCGCACCCACACGTCGAGGCCGTGCGGCCAGGCGCGCTGCACGCCGGCGGACGCCACCCAGGGGAGCGTCTCGATGGCGCGGCGTACGTCTGTCAGACTCACCCTGAGCAGCCCCGCCCCGCGCACCGCCCGGGCGACCGTCCGCTCGATCCGCTGTGGCGTGACGTGCTCGAATCGGCCGGTGACCGTCACGGTGAGGATGGGCCGGTTGAGCGCCCACAGTCCCGCGAGCAGCACGACCGGGGCCGCGGCGACCGTGATCGCCCGGCGGGTGATGCGCCGCGAAGGCCTCTCGGCTCGCTCGCTCGCGCGGCGGTTGCGGGTCCGCTTCGGCTTCCACGACCACATGGCTAACGGCCCGCCCCCCGCCCCGGCGCGGCGGGACGGCGCACGAAGCTCGTCTCGAGCACTCTCAGGACGAGTTCGTCGAAGTCGATGCCGGCGGCGCGGGCCGCCATCGGCACGAGCGAGTGGCCGGTCATGCCGGGCACGGTGTTGATTTCGATCAGCAGCGGGCGGCCCGTGACATCCATCATGAAGTCCGCGCGACCCCACCCCTCGGCTCCGGCGGCCTCGAAGGCCGCGAGCGCAAGGCTGCCGAGGTGCCGTTGCGCGGGTGCGGACAGCCCCGAGGGACAGAGATAGCGGGTGTCCTCGCGCAGGTACTTCGCCTCGTAGTCGTAGAAGGCTCGCGGGGTCTCGATGCGGATCGAGGGCAGCGCCTCGCCCTGGAGCAGCGCCACCGTGTACTCGCCGCCGGACACCCACGACTCGGCGAACACGTTGCGGTCCACGGCCCGCGCGGCGGCATAGGCGCCCGGCAGGTCCTCGGCCCGCTCGACCTTGCTCATGCCGACACTCGAGCCCTGCGAGACCGGCTTGACGAGGAGCGGCAGCCCCAGCCGCTCGATCGCCAGCTCAAGATCCAGCGGCCCCGTGAGCGGCACCGCCTCGGGCGTCATCACTCCGAGGGCCTTCGCCAGGCGCTTGGTGCGCAGCTTGTCCATGCCGATGGCCGAGCCCATGACACCGCTTCCGGTGTAGGGAACACCCAGGTATTCGAGCGCTCCCTGCACGGTGCCGTCCTCGCCCCCGGGACCGTGCAGCGCGATCCACACGCGCTCGATGCGCCGCTGCAGCAGCTCTTGCAGCGGGCGCTCGCTCGGATCGAATGCCTCGGCATCGACGCCGCGGCGCCCGAGTGCCTCGAGCACCGCTTGGCCGGTGAGGAGGGAGATCTCGCGCTCGCTCGAGTCCCCGCCGAGCAGCACCGCGACCCGCCCGAACTCATCGGGGCGGCTCGCGCGGGCGAGCCAGGCCGGATCGTGCCGCAGGCGCATCAGGCCGCCTCCCCCACGATGCGCACCTCCGGATGCAGGCTCACTCCGTGCGTGCGCTCGACCGTCTCGCGCACCCGCTCGATGAGCGTCTCGATGTCCGCGGCCGTGGCGTTTCCGTGATTGATGATGAAGTTGGCATGCTTGGTGGAGACCGAGGCGCCGCCGACCGCAAGGCCCTTCAGGCCCGCCGTCTCGATGAGCCGAGCGGCATGGTCTCCCGGGGGATTGGTGAACACCGAGCCGCAGCTCCACTCCCCGATCGGCTGTGCCGCGCGCCGCCGCGCCAGGAGCTCACGCACCTCGCTCTCGTGCGCCCGGGGCAGCTTCTCGAAGCGCAGCGTCGCGCTCACGAACCATTCCCCGGGCTGCGGGGGCTCGAGGTGCCGATAGCCCACGCGGTACTCGCCCACGGCGCGCCGGTGCTCGCGTCCCTGCCGGTCCAGGGTCTGCACCTCGAGCACGTGCCGCCAGGTCTCCCCACCGAAGGCCCCGGCGTTCATCGCCAGGGCCCCGCCGAGCGTGCCCGGGATGCCGGCGAAGAACTCCGCCGGTCCGAGGCCCCACTTGATGCATTGCCGGGCGATGCGCGCGCACGCGGCGCCCGCCTCGGCATACACGGTGTACTCGCTCAAGCGATCCACGCGATCGAGCGTGCCGTGGGTGCCGATCACGACGCCGCGGATGCCGCCATCGCGCACCAGCAGGTTGCTGCCGAGGCCGACCCAGCTCACCGGCACCATGCTCGGGAGAGTGCGCAGGAACGAGGCGAGCTCGGTGCGGCTCTCGGGCACGAAGTAGACGTCCGCCGGCCCTCCCACGTGCCAGGAGGTGTGGCGGCTCATCGGCTCATTCAGCCGGATGCGCGGCAGGAAGGACTCGGCGACCGGCACGGTCATGGCCTTCTCCGCGGCGGGATCAGCTGCGCGAGGCGGTCGGCGAGCCCGTGCGCCACCGCACTGATGTTGCCGGCGCCCATGGTGACGATCAGATCGCCGTCACGGATCACGTCCTTGAGGGATTCGGCGAGCTCCTCGACGCGCTCGACGAACAACGGCTCGACCTGCCCGCGGCTGCGCACGGCGCGGCAGATGGCCCGCCCGTCGGCGCCGGGTATCGCCGCCTCGCCGGCCGCGTAGACCTCCGTGACCAGCAACACATCGACCGCGGAGAGCGCTTTGCCGAAATCGTCGATCAGGTCGTGGGTGCGGCTGTAGCGGTGCGGCTGGAAGGCGAGCACGATCCGCCGTTGCGGATAGCCTTGGCGCAGCGCCTCGAGCGTCGCGGCCACCTCGGTCGGATGGTGGCCGTAGTCATCGATGAGGGTCACCGTGCCGGCGGCGGTCTCGATATCGGCGACGCGCTGCAGCCGCCGGTCGACGCCCTGAAAGCCCGCGAGCGCCCGGCCGATGGCCTCATCGTCGATGCCGAGCTCGGTGGCCACGGCGATCGCCGCCAGGGCGTTCAATACATTGTGCGCGCCGGGGAGATTGACGGTGACCTCGAGCGGATCGCCCTGGGCACGCGCCACCGTGAAACGGCTCTGCAGGCCGAGGCGCCGCACATCGCGCGCGCGCACGTCGGCGTCCTCGCTCAGGCCGTAGGTCAGGACGGATCTGCCGACGCGCGGCAGGATGGCTCGCACGCTCTCACACTCGAGACACAGCACCGCCAGACCGTAGAATGGCAGGTTGTGCAGGAAATCGAGGAAGCTCTGCTTGAGCCGCTCGAAGTCCCCGCCATGGGTCGCCAGGTGATCGTTGTCGATGTTGGTGACCACCGAGATAAGCGGCTGCAGGTGCAGGAAGGAGGCATCGCTCTCGTCCGCCTCGGCCACCAGGTAGGGACCGGCGCCGAGGCGCGCGTGGCTGCCGGCGCTTTTCAGCCGGCCGCCGATCACGAAGGTCGGATCCTTCCCACCCTCGGCGAGAATGCTGGCGATCAGGCTCGTGGTGGTGGTCTTGCCGTGGCTGCCGGCCACCGCGATGGCGTGCCGGAAGCGCATCAGCTCACCCAGCATCTCCGCGCGCGAGACCACCGGCACCCGGCGCTCGAGCGCGGCATCGACCTCCGGATTGCCCTTCGCAACGGCACCCGAGACCACCAGCACGTCCGCCCCCTCGATGTGACGGGCGTCGTGACCGATGCTCACGATGGCCCCGAGCCGCGCGAGCCGCTCGGTCACCGGGCTCGTCCTCAGATCCGAGCCCTGCACGCGATAGCCGAGATTGAGCAACACCTCGGCGATGCCGCTCATGCCGCTGCCGCCGATGCCGACGAAGTGGATGGTGTTGATGCGGCGCATGCGATCGAGCCCGGAGGGGCCGCGCCGCTCAGGCTGGGCGCTGCGCGAGCGGCTCATGCCGCCCTCCTCGAGAGCCTGAGACAGGCGCTCGCGAGACGCTCGGTGGCATCGGGCCGGGCGAGCGCGCGGGCGCGCTCGGCCATGCGAAGGAGCGTCGCCCGGTCGGCGCCCAGCCGCTCGAGCTCCCCGGCGAGGCGCTCGGCGCTGAGCTGCCGGTCCGGTATCAGCACCGCCGCCCCTTCGCGCACCAGGTGGCGCGCGTTGTAGGTCTGGTGATCGTCCACCGCGGCGGGAAACGGCACGAGCACGGCGCCGAGCCCGGCCGCGGCCAGCTCCGAGACCGTGAGCGCGCCCGCGCGGCAGATCACCAGGTCTGCCCAGGCATAGGCCTCGGCCATGTCATCGATGAACGCGCTGACCTGGGCCGCCACGCCCGCGCCGGCATAGCTTTGGCGGCAGGCCTCGGCCCAGCGCTCTCCGGCCTGATGGCGCACTTCGAAGCGGATGCCGGCAACGCGCGCGAGAGCGTCGGGCACCACGGTGTTCAGTCGCATCGCGCCCTGGCTGCCGCCGATGATGAGCAGGCGCACCGCCCCGCCCCGTCCCCGCAGGCGCTCGGCCGGCCCGGGCAGGGCGGCGATCTCGCGCCGCACGGGGTTGCCGATGGCGAGCGTCCTCACAGCGGCGCTGAAGCTGCCGGGGAAGGCCTCGAGCACCTCGCGCGCCAGGTGGGCGAGGCAGCGGTTGGTGAAGCCGGCGATCGCGTTCTGCTCGTGGATCACGAGCGGCCGGCGGGTGAGCCACGCGGCCACCCCGCCGGGGCCGGTGACGAAGCCGCCGAGTCCCACGACCACCGCCGGGCGGCGCCGCCACATGACGCGCAACGCCTGCCACAGGGCCACGGTGAGCCGCCACGGCGCGGCGAGCCGCGTCGAGAGCCCCTTGCCCCGCAGTCCCCCGACCGACAGCCATTCGATGGGGATGCCCTCGGCGGGAACGAGGCGTGCCTCGATGCCGCGGCGCGTGCCGAGCCAGACCACGTCCACCGACTGCTCGCGCAGGCGCCGGGCGAGGGCGAGGGCCGGGAACACGTGCCCGCCGGTGCCGCCGGCCATGATGAGGATGGTGGGCACCCTCACGCTCCCCCGCCTCGCGGGACGGCCGCTCCGCGGGTCTCGATCATGACCTCGTGATAGACCCTGAGCACCAGCCCCACCCAGACGAGCGTCATGATGAGGCTCGAGCGGCCGTAGCTCATGAGCGGCAGCGGCAGACCCTTGGTCGGCAGCACCCCCATGTTGACGCCGATGTTGATGAACGCCTGCAACCCGACGTACAGCCCGAAGCCGGCGGCCATCAGCTGGTGGAACATCAGCCCCGCCCGGTCGGCGAGCCGCGAGATGTAAAAGAGCCGCCAGATGAGCGCCACGAACAGGCCGATGGTGGCGAGCACTCCGGCGAGCCCCAGCTCCTCGGCGAGCACCGCGAACAGGAAGTCGGTGTATGCCTCGGGCAGATAGAACAGCTTCTGCACGCTGTTGCCGAAGCCGACGCCGAACCAGCTGCCCCGGCCGATCGCGATCAGCGACTGGGTGAGCTGGAAGCCGCTGCCGTAGGCCGTGGCCCACGGATCGACGAAGCTCGTGATCCGTCTCATCCGGTAGGCGGAGGTGACCGCGAGCAGCGTGAACGCCCCGGCCGCGAGCACCGTGAGACCGAGCACGTAGCGCAGGCGCGCGCCGGCGAGGAACAGCATGCCGAAGCCGACGGCGAACAGCACCGCGGCGGCGCCGAAGTTCGGCTCGGCGAGCATCAGCGCGGCGAGCAGCGCCAGGACCGCGAGCGGCTTGAGCAGATCCTTCAGGCTGTGGCGCAGCTCATCGCGGCGGCGCGCGGCATAGCCGGCGATGTAGATGAGCGCCAGCACGTGCGCGAGCTCCGAGACCTGGAAGCTCAATCCGGCAAGATGCAGCCAGCGGCGCCCGCCGTTCACCCGCTCACCGAGCCCGGGCACCAGCACGACCAGCAGCATCGCGACGGCGGCGAGCAGCAGCCACGGCGAGAGGCGCTGCAGCCGCTCGCAGGGCACGAAGAACACGAGCACGGCACCGGCCACGCCGAGCGCGACCGCGATCAGCTGGTGCTCCAGGAAGTAGAAGGGATTGCCGGTGTCGTGTCCGGCGATCGCGGCCGACGCCGAGGTCATCGTCACCAGGCCGAACAGCAGGATCGCCAGCGTCAACGCCAGGATCACCGAGTCGATGTGGTAGGCGCGCGAGCGCACGCTCGAGCGGGCGAAGGACATCGCAGTGCGTGCGCTGCGGCTCACGGGCCCAGCTCCCTCACGGCCCTGGCGAACTCCTCGCCCCGGTGCGCGTAGTCGCGGAACATGTCCAGGCTCGCGCAGGCCGGGGAGAGCAGCACGGTATCGCCCGGGCGCGCCGCGCGCGCCGCCGCCCGCACCGCCTCCTGCATCGTGCCGCCCGGCTCGGTGGGGCAGACCCCCCGCAGGGCCGCGGCGAGCCGCCCGGCGTCGCGCCCGATCAGTACCGCGTGGCGCACCTTGCCGCGGAAGGCCTGTGCGAGGGGAGTGAAGTCCTGGTTCTTGCCCTCCCCGCCGGCAATGAGCACCAGCGGCCCGGCCATGCCGCTCACCGCCGCCAGTGTCGCCCCGACGTTGGTGCCCTTGGAGTCATCGACATAGCGCACGCCCGCGGCCTCGCCGACCCATTGGGCGCGGTGCGCCAGCCCGGGGAACTCCGTGAGCTCCGCCAGCATCGCCGGCAGCGGCACCTCGAGCGCCTCGCCGAGAGCGAGGGCGGCCAGGGCGTTGGCCGCGTTGTGCAGCCCCTGCACCTTGAGTGCCGTCATCGGCAGCAGCGGTTGCGCGCGGCGCGCGAGCCACGGCCCCCCGCGATCCTGCAGGGTGTAGTCGGCTGCGGGCGCGCCGTGGAGCGAGAATCCGAGCACGCGCTGTGCGGCAAGGGGCATGCGGGCGACGAGCGGGTCGTCGAGATTTACGACGGCGGTGTCGCAGCGCTCGAAGATGCGCGCTTTGGCGAGTGCATAGGCCTCGAGGGAGGAGTACCGGTCGAGATGGTCCGGGCTGACGTTGAGCACGGCAGCCGCCTTCAGATCGAGCGACCGGGTGGTCTCCAGCTGGAAGCTGGAGAGCTCCAGCACGTACAGGCCCGGGGGCTGTGCGGCCCGTGCGGCGGGCGCGAGCAGATCGAGCGCGGGCTCGCCGAGGTTGCCCCCGACGCGCACTTCGATTCCCGCGCGTGCCGCCATGCGCCCCACGAGCGTGGTGACGGTGCTCTTGCCGTTGGTGCCGGTGATGCCCGCCACGGGCGCATCGGCCGCGCGCGCGAACAGCTCGATGTCCCCCAGAATCTCGATGCCGCGGCGGCGCGCTTCCACGAAGAACGGCTGATCGAGCGCGAGTCCGGGGGAGGCGACCACGCACACCGCCTCATCGAGCAGGGCCGGATCGAGCCGGCCGGCGCGCACCGGAATGTCAGGATCGAGCTCGCGCAGCTGCGCGAGCTGCGGCGGCTCGGGGCGCGTGTCGGTGACGCTGAGCCGCCAGCCCCGCTCGCGCAGATAGCGCGCGCACGAGAATCCGGTGCGCCCGAGACCGGCGATCACGCAGACGGAAGGCTTGCCGGCGCCGGTGCTCATCGCAGCTTCAGCGTCGCCAGTCCCGCCAGCACCAGGATGAGCGAGATGATCCAGAAGCGCACGATCACCTTCGGCTCCGCCCAGCCCTTGAGCTCGAAGTGGTGATGGATCGGGGCCATGCGGAAGATGCGCCGGCCGGTGAGCTTGAAGGAGGCCACCTGCAGGATGACCGAGGCGGTCTCGAGCACGAACACCCCGCCCATGAGCAGCGCCACCAGCTCCTGGCGCACCATGACGGCGACGGCCCCGAGCGCGGCGCCGAGCGCGAGCGCCCCCACATCGCCCATGAACACCTGGGCCGGATACGTGTTGAACCACAGGAATCCGAGCCCCGCGCCGCTCAGCGCGGAGCAGAAGATGAGCAGCTCCCCTGCCCCCGGGATCCAGGGGATCTCGAGGTAATGGGCGAACACCGCGTTGCCGCTCGCGTAGGCGAAGATCCCGAGCGCGGCCGACACCAGCGCCACCGGCATGATGGCGAGGCCATCGAGGCCGTCGGTGAGATTCACCGCATTGCTCATGCCGACGATCATCAGATAGGCGATCGCGATGAACGCCGCCGCCGGCAGCGGCTGCGCGAACTTCTTGAAGAAAGGCAGGTACAGCGTCGTTTCCGCCGGCACGGCCGCCGTGTAGAAGAGCACCGCGGCGACCGCGAGCCCCGCGACCGACTGGCAGAGGTACTTCCAGCGCGGCGCGAGCCCTTTGGGGTTGCGCACCACGAGCTTCAGGTAATCGTCGAGAAATCCGATCACGCCGAAGGCGAAAGTGACCGCGAGCGCCAGCCACACCTGGCGGTTGGTGAGATGCGCCCACAGCACGGTGCTCACGATCGTGGTCACCAGGATCAGCGTGCCGCCCATGGTGGGGGTGCCGGCCTTGGGCAGGTGGGTCTGCGGGCCGTCGGTGCGCACCACCTGGCCGATCTGGTAGCGCGACAGGCGCGCGATCATGGGCGGGCCGACCAACAGCGAGACGACGAGCGAGGAGCCCGTGGCGAGGATGGCCCGGAACGTGAGGTACGAGAACACGTGGAAGCCGGACTGCCAGGCGCTCAGGCGTAGGGCGAGCCAGTAGAGCATTCAGTGCGCCTCCGGATGGTGCCCGGCAGCGGCCGTCAGCGCCGCCACCACCCGCTCCAGCCTGTTGATCCGAGAGCCTTTGACGAGCACCAGCACGTCGGCCGCCTCGCTCGCCAGGGCCGCGAGCAGCGCTTCCGACAACGCCTGAGCATCCGCAAACCATTGCGCGCCCACCCCGAAGCGCTCCACCGCGAGCGCCGCGAGGGACCCGATCGCGTACAGGCGCTCGAAGCCGTGCTGGCGCGCCAACACGCCGATCTCGGCGTGCGCCTCGGGTGCGAACGCGCCGAGCTCGGCCATGTCGCCCAGGACCAGCCACTTGCGTCCCGAGGGCGGCCCGAGCACCTCGAGCCCCGCGCGCACCGAGCTCGGGTTGGCGTTGTAGGAGTCATCGAGAATCCACGCCCCGCAGGCGGCGCGTTTCGGCTGCAGCCGTCCCGAGACCGGGCGGACCGAGGCGAGACCGGCCGCGATGTGATCGAGGCTCGCGCCGGCGTGGGCGGCCGCGGCGGCCGCGGCGAGGGCGTTGCCGACATTGTGCCGCCCGCCGAGGTGCAGCTCGATGGCGACGGTGCCGAGCGGGCAGATGAGCGTGAAGCGGGTCAGGAACCCCTCGCCCGTGAGAGTGGAATCGATGTCCGTGGCGCGGAAATCCGCATGGGCGCCGACGCCAAACGTCACGATCTGCGCGCGCGTCATGCTGCGCCAGAGCGCGACGAACGCATCGTCGGCATTCAGTACCGCAGTGTCCTCGGGGCGCAGTCCCTCGACCATCTCGCCCTCGGCGCGAGCCACCCCTTCGAGGCTGCCGAAGCCCTCCAGATGCTCGGCGCCGGCGTTGGTGATCAGCCCCACGGTCGGGCGGGCGATGCCGACGAGCGCCGCCACCTCCCCGGGATGGTTCGCGCCGATCTCGATCACCGCGAACCGATCCGAGGCTTGCAGCCGCAGCAGCGTGAGCGGCACGCCGATATGGTTGTTCAGGCTGCCTCGGGTGGCCAGGCAGCCGCCCGCCTGCCCCAGTATCGCCGCCGTCATCTCTTTGGTGGTCGTCTTGCCGTTGCTGCCGGCCACCCCCACCACCGGGATGCTCCATGCCTCGCGCCAGGCGTGCGCCGCGCGCTGCAGCGCCACCAGGGTGTCGGGCACCACGATCTGCGCCAGCGCAAGCGGCTGCTCCCGGGACACCAGAGCACCCGCGGCGCCCGCGGCGAGCGCCGCGCGCACGAATTCATTGCCGTCGAAGCGCTCCCCGCGCAACGCCACGAACAGCTCCCCGGTGAGAAGCGTGCGCGTATCGCTCGAGACGCCGCTGAAGGGGCGGTCCTCGCCCGCGAGGCGCCCGCCGCAGGCGTGCGCGAAGGCCGCGAGAGTCCGGGTCATCGGCTGCGGGCTCATGAGCGAGCCCCCTCGAGCCCGAGCGCCTCGCGCACCACGGCCTGGTCGCGGAAGGACCGCCGCTCACGGCCGTAGATCTGATACGCCTCGTGCCCCTTGCCGGCCACCAACACCACGTCCCCGGGATCGCAGTGTGCGAGTGCCAGGCGGATAGCCGCGCGCCGGTCGTGCTCGATCCGGATCCGCGAGGCGGGCCCGATGCCGCTCAGGATGTCCGCCGTGATCCGCCCAGGCGGCTCGGTGCGCGGGTTGTCGTCGGTCACGATGACCTCATCGGCGAGCTCGGCGGCGATGCGTCCCATCATCGGCCGCTTGCCGGTGTCGCGGTCGCCGCCGCATCCAAAGACCACGTGCAGCCTCGCGCCGCAGTGCAGCCGCGCGTTGCGCAGCGCCTTCTCGAGCGCATCGGGCGTGTGCGCGTAATCGACGATCGCAAGCGGCCGCCCCCCCTCGCCGCCGAAAGCCTCCATCCGGCCGGGCGCGCCGCGGCAGCCGCCCAGGGCGGTGAGCGCCTCGGCGAGCGGCACTTGCGCACCGAGCAGGATCGCGAGCACCGTCAGCGCGTTGTCGGCGTTGAATTCTCCGATCAGCGGCACGGCGAGCTCCCCCTCGCCCCAGCTCGACTCGATCCGCATGCGCAGCCCCGAGCGCGCCGGCCGCAATTGCGAGGCGTGCACCCGGCGCGCGCCCGGTGGTGGCGCTGCGGTGCCCGAGCGTGTCGTGACGATGAGTGTTTCGGCCGTGGCACGGCCGGCCAGCTGCGCGCCGAAGGCGTCGTCGATGTTGATGACCCGGCTCTCGAGCTCGAGCTCGAACAGCCGCGCCTTGGCCCGGCCGTAGGCGCCCATCGTGCCGTGGTAGTCGAGGTGATCGCGGCTGAGGTTGGTGAAGGCCGCGGTGTGGAAGCGAACGCCGGCGATGCGCTCCTGATCGAGCGCATGCGAGGAGACCTCCATGCCCACCCAGCGGGCCCCGAGGCCTCTTAGGCGGGCAAGCCGCCGGTGCACGGTGACGGCGTCGGCCGTCGTGTGCTGCGTGTCCTCGAGCGCGCCGGGAAAACCGAAGCCGAGGGTGCCCATGTACGCGGCGGGCCGGCCGCAGCGGGTGAGCGCCTGGGCGAGCAGCCACGCGCAGGTGGTCTTGCCGTTGGTGCCGGTCATTGCGGCCACGGCGAGCGAGTGCGAGGGATGCTCGAAGAACCGGTCCGCAATCACCCCCGCCTGGCGGGTGAGCTGCGGCACGGCGGCGACGAACACCGCCTCTCCGAAGTGCGGGGCCGGACTCGAGCCCTCCCCCTCCTGCGGCTCGAACAGCACGGCGCGGGCGCCGCGCGCCACCGCCTCGCCGGCGAACTGCAGGCCGTGGCGGGTATGGCCGCGGCAGGCGAGGAAGAGCGTTCCCGCAACGGCCTCGCGGCTGTCGAGGGTGACATCGCTCACCCGGATGCCGGGCGGCGCCTCGAGCAGCCCGCGGACGAGCTCGGCGAGCGGCCGGGTCGGCGGAGTCTGAGCGGCGCTCGTCATTGCAAAGACGCCATCTGCAGCGTCCCGGAGCCCACCGGCTCATCCGGCGCCACCCCGAGCAGTCGCAGCGCCCGGCCGATCACCTCGGAGAACACCGGGGCGGAGATCAGGCCACCGTAGTACAGGCGGCCGTGCGGGTCTCTGATGACCACCACCGCAGCAAGCCGCGGCGCGCTCACCGGCGCCACGCCCGCAAATACCGCGTTGTAGGCGCGTCTGTCGTAGGTGCCGTTGCGCAGCTCCCAGGAGGTGCCGGTCTTGCCGGCCACGCTGTAGCCGGGAATCGCCGCCGCGGGCGCGGTGCCCTCGGGCGAGATCACCGCGCGCATCATCTGCAGCAGCTCGCGGCACAGGGCCGCGGACATGACGCGCCGGCCCGGCGGCGGGGTGGTCACCCGCAGAAAGGAGACCGGACGCTCGACGCCGAGCCCGCCGAGCGTCGCATACGCGTGCGCCAGCTGCAGGGCCGTGACCGACAGGCCGTAGCCGTGGGACATGGTGGCGACATGGATGGGGTGCCAGTCCCGGTAGTCGGTCAATATTCCGGGCGCCTCCCCGGGATAGCCGCCGGTGACGAGCTGCCCGAAGCCGAACGCGCGCAATGTCCTCCAGATGAGCCGCGGCGACAGCGACAGCGCGATGTGCGCCATGCCGACGTTGGAGCTCTTGGCGAGAATCGTCGAGATATCGACCGGCCCGAGGTCCATGTCGTCCCAGAAGACATGACCATCGACATTGATGTACCCAGGGGAAGTATTGATGATGCTCTGGTTGTTGTAGCGGCCCGACATCAGCGCGGCGGCGATGAAGAACGGCTTGATCACCGAGCCGGGCTCGAAGTCATCGGTGACCGCGCGGTTGCGATACCGGTTGGGCAGCAGCTGCCTGCGATCGTTCGGATTGAACCCGGGCTGATCGACCATGGCGAGCACCTCGCCGGTGGGGATGTCGATCACCACCATGGAGCCCGAGCGTGCCTGCTGCGCCGCGACCTGCGCTTTCAGGGCCTCGTAGGCCAGGTACTGGATGCGCATATCGATCGACAGCACCAGATCGTGCCCCGGGCGTGCCGGGCGGATCATGTCGACGTTCTGCACGATGCGCCCGTAGCGGTCCTCGATGACCTGCTTCTTCCCCTTGACGCCCTTCAGCCACGGATCGTAGGCGAGCTCAAGGCCCGCCTGACCGTGATTGTTGATGTTCGTGAAGCCGATGAGCTGGCCCGTCACCTCGCCCGCCGGATAATAGGTGCGGTATTCGCGCTTCAGATACACGCCGGGGATGCCGAGCGCCTTGATCCTGAGCGCCTGCGGCGGCGGCAGCTGGCGCGCGACGTAGAGGAAGTCGAGATTGAGGTTGCTGGAGATGTCCCGCTGCAGGGTCTGGGGATCGGCCTTGATCGCGCTCGCCAGGCGCAGCACCCCACCGGGGCTGGCGCTGATCTGCTTGGGGTTGACCCAGATGGAATCGACCGGCGTGCTCACGGCGAGCGGCTCGCCATAGCGATCGGTGATCTCTCCGCGGTGCGCGGGGATGGAGACGGTGCGGATGAAACGCGCATCGCCCTGCTGGGAGAGAAACGTGTACTCGACCAGCTGCAGATCGACCGCCCGCACGATGAGCCCGGCGGCAATCAGCGTGAGCACCCCGAGCAGGAAGTACGCTCTCCAGCGGAAGGCGGGCGGATTGCGATGGGCGCGGCGGGTCTTCATGGGCGGACGATCACGATGTCCTTCGGCGCCGGCATCTTCATGTGCAGCTTCTTGCCCGCCACGCTCTCGATGAGGGCGTGGGTGGACCAGGCGCTCTGCTCGATCTGCAACTGTCCCCACTGGATATCGAGGTTGTCACGCTGCCTGCTCAACTGCTCGAGCTCGATGAACAGCTGCCGCGCGCGGTACTTGCAGTACACCGCGGCGGTGGCGGAGATCAGCACCGCGGTCCACAGCACACCCATGAGCACGGCCGAGGCGGCCCGGGAGAGGCTCATGCGATCTTCTCTGCGACCCGCAGCAACGCGCTGCGGGCCCGGGGGTTGCGCGCAAGCTCGGCCTGCCCCGGCCGACGCTTGCGGCCGACCAGCTTCAGGCGCGGCGCGAGCGCGCTCGGCACGACCGGAAGCGAGGCGAGCTCGGGATCGAGCCGCGATTCGCGCTGCATGAAGCGCTTGACCAGACGGTCCTCGAGCGAATGGAAGCTGATGACCGCGAGCCGTCCGCCCGGGGCGAGCACGGTGAGCGCTCCGGAGAGGCCTTTCTCGAGCTGGCCGAGCTCATCGTTGACGACCATCCGCAGCGCTTGGAAGGTGCGTGTGGCCGGATGCTTACCCGGCTCGCGGGTCCTGACCGCACGGGAGACGATGTCCGCCAGTTGGCGGGTGCGGGTGAGGGGCTCGCGCTGGCGCGCATCGACGATCGCCTGCGCCACTCGGCGCGCAAAGCGCTCTTCTCCGTAAGCGAAGATCACTTCCCGGATCTCATCGAGGCTGGCACGTGCGAGCCACAGGGACACGGGCTCCCCGCTTGTCGGATCCATGCGCATGTCGAGCGGGCCGTCGAAGCGGAAGCTGAACCCCCGTGCGGGCTCATCGAGCTGCGGCGAGGAAACGCCGAGGTCGAGCAGCACTCCGCGGCAGAGCCGGCCGTCCGAATGCGCCGGCACGATCGTTCCAAGCTCGCCAAACGGCGCGTGCACCAGCCTGAGGCGCTCCTCTCCCGCAAAGCGTGCCCGCCCGGCCGCGATGGCCTCGGGGTCGCGATCGAGCGCAAGCACGCGGCCTTCTCGACCCAGGGCCTGAAGCAGTAGTGCCGTGTGACCGCCTCGCCCAAACGTCGCATCGACATAGTAGCCGTCCGCCTCGAGAGCCAGCGCCGCGAGCGCCTCCTCGGCGAGCACCGGAACGTGCTCAACCATGATGGAAGCGGCCGCGGACGGCCCCCCGCAATGCTGTTCTCATGGGCCGTGCCCAACCTTCAACCACACGCGCATCCGCGCGAACGCCATCCCCGTACCGAAACCACCCTGGCCTGGGCGGCCGTGCAACGCGCGCCTCGTCCCCCCTTTCGGGGCCGGCGCGACGTGCCGCTCAAAACCGCTCCTGCGAATCCGTCACCGTCCGTGAACCGCTCGAGCTAAAGCGACAGTGACGCCAGCTCCGCCGGCAGATCCGATGCCTGTTTGCTCTGCACCCATTCCTCGAGCCGCTCGCTCCAGCGCGACTCGTTCCACAATTCGAAGCGATTGCCCTGCCCGATCAACATCGCGTACCGCTCGAGTCCCGCGAACTCGCGCAGCTCGGGCGCCAGCAGCATCCGACCATGGCCGTCGAGCGTCAGATCCGTCGCAAATCCGACCATCATTTCCTGCATCAGGCGCGCCTGCGGGTGCAGGTTGGCCATGCTCATCAGCTTGGTCTCGAGCAGGTCCCATTCCGGCTGGGGGTAGATGAGCAGGCATTTTTCCCGGTCGACGGTCACCACGAGCTTTCCCTGGGCGCGCTCGTCGATCTGCTCCCGATAACGGGTAGGCATGACCATCCGGCCTTTGTCGTCCAGGGTGATTTTGGTGGCGCCGCGAAACATGGATCGGACGGGAATTGAACCCATCTACTCCCACTATCTCCCACTTCCTACCACTATAGGAATCGCAGCCACGCTATGTCAATTGGGAGCGTGAGAAAAACGCCACGCCGACGTTGAGTTATGTCGAATCGATTTTATCGCCCAACAGCATCCTCAACGTGATTCGCTTTTTTAATCAGCAGCTTGAGCTGCCTATCTTATCCAGTAGATCATCTTTCGTTCATTTACGCGAAGGAGTGCGCTCAACGGCGCTCTCCTTGGCGGCGCATCCACCGGCTTTCTTGCGGCAGACCGCCTAGCCTGCGCACCCCGTCCGCGTGGTCGCTCGCCGCCGCCATGGCGGACGGGGGCAGGTGTTCTGCACCTCGCGGCGGGTCTTCGCACCGCGACAGAATCCGGGTCCGCTTCCCCGGATCCCGTTACATCCGGCCCGCCGGGCAATCAAAAGCATGCTTGATCCATTCGATCCGCGGCGCCGTCCCAAGCGGGTCTTTGACAGCCACCACGTCGAACCTGACCCGCAGCCGCGCCAGTTCGGGTCGCTCCTGCAGCAGCCTCGCAGCCGCCCGAATCAGCCGCCGTCGCTTTGCGGCGTCAACGCTCGCAGCCGCCCCGCCAAAGGCCTCCGAGGAGCGCGAGCGCACTTCCACGAGCGCAAGCTCCTCGCCACAGCGGGCGACGATGTCGAGCTCACCGCACCGGCAGCGGTAATTGCGCAGCAGCACCTGCGCGCCGTGCGTCTTCAGGAATTGCGCCGCGGCCTCCTCGGCGGCCCGGCCGAGGCGCAGCGCCGGCGCCCCCCCGCCCCTGTCCTCGAGGCCACGCTTCACTGGGCGTCGGGCGGGGGTGCAAGCCATTATCGATCAGACAGGATCTGCGTTTCGCCGTTTTCGAGCCTCGCCCAGATGAGCCGGCGGTGGACTCGGCCGTCGGGCGCGATGGTCAACCGGCCAGTCAGGCCACTCAGATCGAGCGAGGTGGGCCGGTTCGTGCGCAGCAGCGCCATCGCAAGCCGATCGGCATCGAACCCGAAGGCGAACAGCCGGCCCTGGTCCGGGCCACTCGCCGGCCAGGCCTGTGCCGTGGCCTCCCGCACGGCCTCGGGAAAGGCACCGCCCAACATCCACGGCGTGGTGGGGAACCGCAGCCCGTTCAGACCCTGGTTGGCGGCCGGATCGGGCACGAACGCCTCGGAGATCGAATAGTCCGGGATGCCGCCGGCATAGTAGAAGCGCAGCTGCGGCAGAAGCAGTCGCTCGACCCCTGCCGGAGCGGGCGTGAAGATGAACTGGACATCCTCACGGCGCCTCAGCGTGAAGACCAGGCGCACACCCAACAAAGACTCGAGGCCTCGCAACCGCGCCATGCTTTGGTCGATGAGCAAGGCCCGCTCGATCGGGCCGGAGTAGTCGGCCCTCGCCGTATCGATGCGCGCAACGGCGAGCAGCCTGCCGCCGCCGGCCTCGAGCTGCCGGGTAAATGCATCGAGAACCCGCGTCCCCCATTGCCCCTGCGGCACGATGGCGACGCCCTCGCGGTGCCCGTCGGCGAGCACCCGGCGTGCAACCATCCGCGCCTCCGCGGTGGGGGACAGGGCGAACTGCAGGAATCGGGACGGGGTACGGCTGCCCGCCGGCAGAAAATTGAGCGCGAGCAGCGGCGGCCTCGGCTGTGGATCAACGGCCGCCGCAGCGACGTTCTGCCGTATCAGAGGCCCGACGATCAGATTGGCGCCCCAGCGGGTCGCCCGCGCGATGAGATCGGGAATGGAGGCCTCGGCTGTGTCATAGATGCGCACCGTCGGCCGCCGCCCCGCGACCATCTGGTAATACGCCGTGAGGAAGCCGTCGCGCACGCTCACCCCCGCCTCGGCCAGCGGCCCGGTCACCGGCAGGAGCAGCGCGATGCGGGCGTGCGCCAGCGATACGAGCGGCGGTCCTGGGCGCTGGCGGGCGACTTGGCGGGGAGGCGGAGTACGGCGCACTCTGGGCGCCACGGGGCGCTGAATGGTCGCGCAACCGGTGATGAGCGCGGCGGCCGCGGCAAGCAGGGCAAGACGAGTCCATCGTTGCATGGTTGAGAAGCCTTTCGCCGGAGACCCCATTGGGGTCAAGATGCATGAAGTTGCGCCGAGACGGAATCGAGAGAGGATTATAGTGGCAGTGGGCAAGGTGCAAGGCCGGTTGCGGGTCGTAGCGACGCCGATCGGCAACATGGGCGACGTGAGCGCCCGGGCGAGACGAGCCCTGGAAAGCGCCGACACCATCGTGGCGGAGGACACCCGCCACACTCTGGCGCTTCTGGCCGCGCTCGGCATCTCGCGACCCCTGATATCGCTGCACGCACACAACGAGACCCAGCGCGTGCCCTCGATTCTGGCGCGTCTGAATGCCGGCGAGACCATTGCCCTGGTGAGCGATGCCGGTACGCCGCTGCTGTCCGATCCGGGGTACGAGCTGGTCCACACCGCCGCCGAGGCGGGCGTGCCGATAGAGGCCATACCGGGGCCCTCCGCCATCACCACCGCGTTGGCCGCCGCCGGGCTGCCGGTCAACCGCTTTTGCTTCGAAGGCTTTCTGCCGGCCAAGGACCGCGAGCGCCGTACGCACCTTGCGCAGCTGGCGTCCGAGCCACGCACGCTGGTGTTCTTCGAGGCGCCGCACCGAATCGCCGCGACGCTGGCGGATCTGGCCACCGCGTTCGGTGCGACCCGCCGTGCGGCCGTCGCCCGAGAGCTCACCAAGGCGCACGAGACGATTTATCGCGGCTCGCTCGAGGAGCTGGCCGAGTGGGCGCTGCGGGAGGAGAACTTCCGGCGCGGGGAGATCACCCTGGTCGTGCAAGGCGCGCCTGCGGACTCTCGGGCCGTAGACCAGGTCCTGTTGCGCCGCGCCGTCGACCTGCTCGCCCGGGAGCTGCCTCCCGGGCGCGCGGCGGCCATCGCCTCGCAGTTGACCGGCGCCAGCCGCGCCGAGGCCTACGAGCTGATCTCGGGCCACGCCGCCGCTAGAAAGTCCGTCGAATGATCTTCATTCGTGCGCCGCTGCGAACCGCAAGCGAAGGCCAGCACACGCATCATGCGTGGCGGGCTGCCCGCATGAGCCGGTCGGCTGGCTGCGGCAGGCGCCCGCCAACCGCAAGCGAAGGCCAGCACACGCATCATGCGTGGCGGGCTGCCCCGCATGAGCCGGTCGGCTGGCTGCGGCAAGCGCCGGGAGCGCTTGCCGCCAAACCCAAATAGAGAGCCGGCCTGTAAGCCGGGTTCTGTCGAAGGGTTGCGCCCCGATTAAGGGCTCACCCCGCGTGGCAATCATTCCTCTACGGTCCCCGTCGCCGTGGACCTTTAGCGGCCTACCCGGAAGCGCGCGCGGATCGGCGCTGCGAGCCCCGTTTCCGGGGTCCGCTGCTTCCCTATTTGGCCTTGCTCCAGGTGGGGTTTGCCGTGCCAGCCCTGTTGCCAAGGCCGCGGTGCGCTCTTACCGCACCGTTTCACCCTTGCCGTCCCTCGCCGCTTCAGGCCGCGAGAGCTTGGGCGGTTTGCTTTCTGTTGCACTTTCCGTGAGCTGCTCTCCTGCGCGAGCGTGTCCCGCAGGAAGCGGCCCCCCAGGCGTTACCTGGCACCCTGATCCGCCGGAGCCCGGACTTTCCTCCCCCCCGGCCCTGAAGGGCTTACGCCCTGCTCGGGCCGGAGCAGCGATTGCCCGGCCGACTCTCTGGATGCTTCATATCAGCGACGGGGTGGTTTGCCAAGGGCCATTCATTTGACCACCCGCAGTTGCGGCCGCTTCGTGGCTCCGCGCCCGTCCTCGCTCGAGGCGGGCCCAGGGCCTGCGGGAGGCCCCGAAGGCGGCGCAGGCCCCATATCCTGGTCGGGAAACATCATGCCCTCACCCGTCTCGCGCGCATAGACCCCCAGCACGGCGCCGACCGGGAAGCGCACGTGGTGGATGACGCCGGCGAACCGGGCGTCGAACTCCACGATATCGTTGTCGATCTTCAACCTCTGCGTGGCGGTGTAGCTGAGATTGAGGACGATCTTGCCCTCCTGAGCGTACGAGTGCGGGACATCGTTTCCCGCGCGCTCGGCATCCACGATCACATGGGGCGTATGGCCGCTGTCGGTGATCCATTGGTGCATGGCGCGCAGCAGATAAGGGCGCTTGGGAGGTGGCTTGAGCATCGGTGCAGGGTAGCCTATCAGTGACGCATCGAGCGCTCCACGTCCGAGAGCGCCTTGCGAAACGCGGGCCGGGAAAAGATGCGGCTCTCGTACTTGAGGATGGGTTGCGCCTTCGGTGGCAGCTCGATCTGGTACGAGGGCAACCGCCAGAGCAGAGGGGCCACGGTCGCATCGAGCAGCGAGAACTCCTCGGACAGAAAGAACGGTCGGAGCTGAAACAGCTCGATGCCCTGCATGATCGTGTCCAGGAGGACTTTTCTCAGCCGGGGCAGCTGCCTGCGGTCCTGCTCGCGGTCGATCTGCTCGAGCAGACCGTACCAATCACGCTCGATGCGATAAAGCGCCAGCCGGAACTGCGCGCGCGTCACCGGGTCGGCGGGCATCAGCGGCGGGTGCGGGAAGCGCTCGTCGAGGTATTCGATGATCACCCGCGAGTCGTAGAGCACCAGGTCGCGATCGACCAGGGTAGGCAGTGAGTGATACGGATTGAGATCCAGCAGATCCTCGGGGAGCGAGCCGGGGGTGACGCTGACGACCTCGATATCGATGCCCTTCTCGGCAAGGACGATGCGCGTGCGGTGGCTCCACGGGTCGGCCGGCGCGGAAAACAGCGTCATGATGAATCGTCTGCTCGACACGATTTCCCCCCAGCGGCCCAGCCGGGTTCCGGGCGCACCTACTGTACCGGGTTCCGCGCCCGTTCAGAAGGTGAAGGAGGCGCCTTTCAGCGCACGTCCTTCCAGTACTCTCGCTTCAGCAGCCAGGCGAGCCAGGTGAAGGCGAGCAGGAACAGGATCACCCAGACCCCCATCCTGTGGCGCTCCGCCCGCTGCGGATCACTCACGTAATACAGGAAGTTGACCGTGTCGCGCACGAACCGGTCGTATTGCTGCGGCGTCATGCTTCCCGGGGCGATCTGGCGGAAGTGCGCGAAGACCTTGCGCGTGATGACCTTGCCGCCGAGGGCCCGCTCGCGCACCGTCCGGTAGACGGCGACCTTGAGCCCTTCCAGCGGCGAGAGCACATCGGGCATCGCCACGTTCGGGTAGGCCAGGTTGTTGGAGCCGGTCGCCCGCCCCGAATCCACATAGAAGGTCTTCAGGTACCGGTAGAGATAATCGGTCCCCTTGTAGCGGGCGATCAGCGACAGGTCCGGAGGCGCCTTTCCGAACCATTCCACGGCGTCCTGCCGAGGCATGGGCGACAGGATGTAGTCCGCGGGTTTCTGCCCCGGAGGGATCAGGTCCGCGATCAGCACGTCCTTCGGGATCCTCAGATCATGCCCGAGGCGCGACCAGCGCTCGTAGCGCAGGGAATGACACCCCAGGCAGTAGCTCACGAAGTCCCGCGCTCCCCGCTGCAGGGAGGGCAGGTCGGTCGCCGTAGCGTGCGCCTGCCAGTGCCGCCAGTGCGCACCGGACACGGTGCCCTCGGCGCCATGCGCGCTCCCGAATCCCACCGCCAGCGCTGCGGCAAGCAGCGCCGGCGCCCAACTGCGACCCGAGCGGCGGGATTTAATGGGCATGGTAGGTCACCCTTTCGGGCACGGGCTTCACCGGATCGATGCGGGAGTAGAACGGCATCAGCCAGAAGAACCCGAAATAGCCGACCGCGAACACGCGCGCCAGGATCACGTAGATCGGCTCGACCGGCTGCATGCCAAGATAGCCGAGCCCGATGAAGGAGACGACGAACACCGCCAGCGCCAGACGCGAGATCCACCCCTTGTAGCGGATCGACTTCACCGGCGAGCGATCGAGCCACGGCAGCAGCACGAGCGAGACCAGCGCCATCAGCAGCATCAGCGCTCCGAGGCACTTGTTGGGTATGGCGCGCAGGATGGCGTAGAAGGGGGTGAAGTACCACACCGGATGGATGTCCGGCGGCGTCGAGAGGAAATTGGCGGGCGTGAAGTTCGCCGGCTCGAGGAACAGGCCGTGAAAGGTGGGGAAGTAGAACACCACCAGCGCGAACAGGATGAAAAACACCCCTACGCCCATGATGTCCTTGACCGTGTAGTAGGGATGGAACGGGATGCCGTCGAGCGGCTTGCCGTCCGGCCCCAGGTGATCCCTGATCTCGATGCCATCGGGGTTGTTCGAGCCGACCCGATGCAGCGCGACGAGGTGCAGCGCCACCAGCCCGAGCAGCACGATGGGCACGGCCGCCACGTGCAGCGCGAACAGCCGATTGAGCGTCGCGCCCGAGATGCCGTAATCACCGCGGATCCACTGCGTGAGTCCCGGGCCTATGACCGGTATGGTGCCGAAGAGGTTGATGATCACCTGCGCGCCCCAGAAGGACATGTTGCCCCAGGGCAGCACGTAGCCCATGAAGGCCTCGGCCATCAGCGCCAGGTACACCAGCATGCCGATGATCCACAGCAGCTCCCGCGGCCGGCGATAGGACCCGTACAGCATGCCGCGGAACATGTGCAGGTAGATCACGATGAAGAAGAACGACGCGCCGGTCGAGTGCATGTAGCGGATGAGCCATCCCCAGCGCACTTCGCGCATGATGAACTGCACGCGGGCGAAGGCGCCGGAGGCGCTCGGGTGGTAGTACATGGTGAGGAAGATCCCGGTGAGGATCTGCATCACCAGCGCCAGCAGCGCCAGCGAGCCGAAGAAGTACCAGAAATTGAAGTTCTTCGGCGCGTAGTACTCGGTCAGCTCGTGCCTGAAGAAATCACTGACCGGCAGTCGCTCGTTGATCCACGCCCAGAGACCTTTTTTCTTCGCGGGCGCCGGCTCGGCGGCGCGCGGGTGGGCAGGGTCTTTTGCGGCCATCAGTCACCCCCCCCGAGGGCGGATCGTTTCGCAGGCCTTTACCCATTCGGTCATCGGAAGAGCCTCCAATTTCCGCTGTACCCCCGGCGCTGCGTCCGAGCCTCCCTTGCGGCGCACCGTGATGGGGCGCACGGTGCAGTTTCCGGCCCGTCGGGAGTCGGTGCATTATACACGAACGAGCCTGTCCGTACGGGCACCTGACCGCTTCCCCGGGGCATTTGCACCGGCGAGGACGGGCTTCAGAGGGCCGCGGCAAACGTGTAGGGTATGGTGGAAATCGCCCCTGGGGGGCTTGGCAGGACGCAGCGAGCGCAGAGCCGTTCTCCAGCTCGCGGCAAACGTGTAGGGTATGGCGGAAATCGCCCCTGGGGCTTGGCAGGACGCAGCGAGCGCAGAGCCGTTCTCCAGCTCGCGGCAAACGTGTAGGGTATGGCGGAAATCGCCCCTGGGGCTTGGCAGGACGCAGCGAGCGCAGAGCCGTTCTCCAGCTCGCGGAACCGTATAGGGTATTGCGGAAATCGCCCCTGGGGCTTGGCAGGACGCAGCGAGCGCAGAGCCGTTCTCCAGCTCGCGGAACCGTATAGGGTATTGCGGAAATCGCCTCGGCGATTTCCGCCAATAAAGGAGCTCGGAGAATGCTGAAGCGGCTGGGTCGCGGTCTGACGTTCATTGCCGGATCGGTCGTCGGGGGCCTGGCGCTCGCCTTCGTGATCATCGCGCTGCACCCGAGCCTCATCCGCAGCCCCGGCGGCTCCCCGACGCCCCGCCCCGCCCCCGCGGCCCCGGCACCCGCCGAGCAACTGCGAGAGCCGCCGCTCGCGAGCTATGCGGCCGCGGTGAAGCGCGCGGCGCCCGCGGTGGTCAACATTTACACCGCCCGCGTGGTGACCGAGCAGATCAATCCCTTTCCCTTCGCGCCCTTTGGGGAGCTGTTCGGCAACGTGCTGCCCGAGTATCGCCAGCGCATCCAGCGCAGCCTCGGCTCGGGCGTGATCGTCGACAAGCAGGGCCACATCGTCACGAATTACCACGTGATCGCCAACGCCGCCGCCATCCGCGTACAGCTGGCCGACGGGCGCATCGCCGTACCGCGCATCGTCGGCGTCGATCCCGACACCGATCTGGCGGTGCTGCAGATCAATCTGCCGAATCTGCCGGTCATCCACTTCGGACGCTCGGACCACGTGCAGGTCGGCGATGTGGTGCTCGCCATCGGCAATCCCCTCGGCCTGTCGCAGACGGTGACCAACGGCATCGTGAGCGCCACGGGCCGCGCCGGGCTCGGCATCTCCACCTTCGAGGATTTCATCCAGACCGATGCGCCGATCAACTTCGGCAACTCCGGCGGCGCGCTGATCAACTCCAACGGCGACCTGATCGGCATCAACACCGCGATCGTCGCCAAGAGCCTGGGCGTCACCGGCATCGGCTTCGCCATCCCGGTCGACATGGTGCGCGGCGTGCTGCACGATATCATCAAGTACGGCAAGGTGATCCGCGGCTGGATCGGCATCGTGCCGGAGGACATCACCGACGGCGAGGCCCACCGGGCGGGGCTCGCGCACGGCGGTGTGGTCATCGCCAATCTCTACGCCGCAAGCCCCGCCCAGCAGGCGGGACTCAAGCCCGGGGATCTGCTGCTCACCATCGACCAGGCGCCGGTGAAATCGGCCAACGATGCCCGGGTGAAAATCGCGAGGATGAAGCCTGGCTCGACGGCCACGGTCCGTGTGCTGCGGGGCACCAAGACGCTCACGCTGACCGTGCACGTCAAACAACAGCCCGCCGGCTTGTGAGGGGACCTCACGCGGCGGACGATTCCCGGACTCTCCCCCACCTGCCAATCGGAAGTTCGCGATGCAACCGCCTCAAATCCGCAGATTCCCCTCCCGCGCCGAGCTCGATGCGGCGCTCGCCGGCCGTCTGGCGCAAGCGATCGGCGCCGCCGCTTCGGGCCCCGTGGCGATCATGCTCTCGGGCGGCCACACGCCCCTGCCGGCATACCGGCAGCTCGCCGAGCGCCTCGCTCTCGCGCCACGCTCCATCCCGGATGCGCTGCACCTGCTCTACTCCGACGACCGCTACGTACCGGCCGACTCCGAGGCGAGCAACTTCCACTCGTCGCGGCCGCTGCTCGATGCGCTGAAGCTGCCCGAGGAGCGGGTGCTCAGGGTGCGGACCGAGCTGCCGCTCGAGGAGGCCGCGCTGGATTACGAGCGCCGGCTGCGCGCGCTGCTCGGCCGCGGCGTGAGGGTCGGACTCGGCCTGCTCGGCCTCGGCGCGGACGGGCATACGGCCTCGCTCTTCCGCGGCGAGGATCTGCAGCACGCCCGTGGACGGATGGCGATCGCGGTGCAACGTCCGGATGGTCTCGCCGGCGTCAGCGTGACGCCGGAGCTCCTCTCCCACGTGGCCGAGCCTCTGTTCGTCGTGGCAGGCGGCGGCAAGCAGGCCGCGCTCCAGGGCCTGGAGCGCAGTGACCCCGCCGTCGTCGCGGTGCAGGCCGTCCAGGGCTGCCCGCGGGTGGAGCTGTGGGTGCATCAGCCGGACGAGGCGGGCGGCGGCGCGTGAAGACCCGCCCGCAAGCGGGGCCCCGAAGGACCCCGCTTGCATCGGGCGCTTCCCCTCAAGAGGTCGGCTTCGGTCCCCGCACCGCCATGACGAAGCCGTTCAGGCGGATGTACTTGCGATAGGCCTGCTGCACCTGGGGCGCCGTCAGCGACAGATAGCGCCGGCCCGCGATGACGTTCTCATCAAGCGGCTCGCCCCGCGATGCGTAGCTGAGCAGCTGACCGCCGATCCCGCTGAAACTCGACTCGCTCAAGGGGATGCTCCTCAGCAGGATGCCCTTGGCCCGCTCGAGGTCCGCCGTGGACAGCACGCCGCTTTGCATGCGCCTCAAGTCCTTCAGGAGCAGCTTGCGGGCGGGGAGCACCTTGTCGGGGTCACACCCGTAGGTGACGGAGTAGAGGCCGCGATGCTTGCCGAGCCCGAAGTGGGTTCCGATGTAATAGACCAACCCCGACTTCTCGCGCAGATCGCGGTACAGCCATGAGGCGTAGAAGCCGCCGCCCAGCACCTGGTTGCCGAGGCGCAGCGCGAAGCGCGCCGGGCTGTTGCGGGTGACCGGGATCAGCTGCGCGAGGCTCACGCTGTCCTGGACGGCGCTGCGGTCGGGGGTGAGCAGGCTTCCCGGCTTGTTGAGCGGCACCGGCGGGTAGTTGACCACCGGCTTCGGTCCGGTGGCGAGCCAGCGGCCGAAGGTCTTGGCCACCACCCACATGGCCTTGGCGGGCGTGACATCGCCCACCACGACGATGGTGGTCATGTCGGGCCGAAACACCCCGGCGTAATAGCCCTTCACCCTGGCGAGCGTCAGGCCCATGACGCTTTGCGGCGTAGGGTGGCGCAGCGTGGCATCGCCCGCCGGCACCAGCAGCCGCTGCAGGCCGACGTCGTTGAGAAACCCGGGCGAGCGCAGCTGGCCGCGCCAGTTGCCCGCCGTCTCGCGCTGCATGTAGCGGAACGCCTGCGGCGAGAACGCCGGGTGCAGCTCGTTGTCCGCCAGAAGCGCCATGCCCCGCGGGAAGTATTTGGCCGGCACGCTGAGCGAGAACTGCGTGCCCGCGTGCTCACTCGCGGTGATGGCATCGAGCGCCGCCTGGAACTGCAGGCGGTTGAGATGCGCGGTGCCGAACTGGAACAGGCTGTCGAGCACCTCGCCTACGCCTTTCTCGC
Organism: Pseudomonadota bacterium; assembly: GCA_021805865.1. Classification (GTDB taxonomy): domain Bacteria; phylum Pseudomonadota; class Gammaproteobacteria; order Steroidobacterales; family Steroidobacteraceae; genus 13-2-20CM-66-19. Next base: position 18,856 of record JAJZDX010000012.1, on the reverse strand, counting down.
CCTTCGGCGCCTGCAGGTCGGAGTTGGTGCGGATCCGTCCCAGCACCTGCACGGTGTCACTCACCGATTCCGGCTGCACCACCAGCTTCAGTCCATTGGGCAGCACGTACAGCACCGGGTGCAGCTGCGAGCGCGGCGTCGGCAGCTTCACGAACGCTTTGGCGGCCCACTCCGGCAGCTTCACGGGCTTGCTCGGATTGGCGGCAAAGCTCTCCGCGCCGCCAAAGCCCTTGGATGAGACCGGCTTGCCGGAGCTCTGCGGCGTCAGAATGGCGGTGAAGGTGTGCGCGGGGCTGAAGATCTCCCGGGCCAGCCGGTCGACCGCCGCGGGCGTGACGGCCGAGATCGCCGCCTTCATCGCCTCCGGGGAGCTCAAATGATCTTCCGCCAGCGCCGAGGACCAGGCATCGGCCAGTCCATTGATGGAGTTCTGCTGGAACTCGAGTTTCGCGATGGCCTGGCGCTTGGCCGCCCGCACCAGCGCCGGATCGATGCCCTTGCGGGCCGCCTCGGCCACGATGGAGCGCATGGCCGCAAGCAGCGGCCGGGGATCGGCGCCGCGTGGGAAAATGCCCACCGCGGCGCCCAGGCCGGCCCTGGGCAGCAGAGCCGAGAAGAACGTCCCGTAGAGCGCCTTGCCGGTCATTCCCAGGCCGAACAAGGCGGCGCGCTTGGAGGCCAGCGCGTTCGACAGCACCAGCGCCGTGGCATAGTCCTTCGAGCGCGCCCCGGGCATGCGATAGGCGAGATACACCTCGCCATAGGGGCTGTCGGTGGGCGAGCGGTAGGTCTCGGACTGCACCGGCTGAAGGTGGAAGGACGGGCGCGAGGGCAGGGTGCGGCGCGGGATGGACGCAAACAGCCGCCTGACCTGCGCCAGCGCCGCCGCGGGATCGACATCACCGGCGATCACCAGGATGGCATTGTTCGGCGCGTACCACTCGTCGTGAAAGCGCTTGAGGAGGGACGCCGGGGTCTTGTTGAACGAGGGCCGCGTGCCGAGCGGGGTGTGCGCGTACGGCGTGCCGGCGAACAGCCGGGCAACGAGCTGGGTGAAGAACTTCCAGTCCGGATCGGACAGGTCGTGGGCAACTTCCTGCTCGATCGCGCCGCGCTCGAGCTTCCACTGCGCCGGCGCCATGTCCACCGCCCGCATGCGGATTGCCGCGATGTGCAGCGCGACGTCTAGATCCTGCGAGGGCACGACGAAGAAGTATTTGGTGGTGCTGAAGGAGGTCTCGGCATCGAAGGCCCCCCCCATGTTGGCCGTGATCGCGGCGAGCTGGTTGGCCGTGAGTCCGGGGCTGCCGCGGAACATCATGTGCTCGGTCGCGTGCGCAGTGCCGGGGAAGCCCTTGGGCGCCTCGGCTGAGCCGACGAGGTAATTGGTCTGTACGGACACCACCGGCGCAAGCGTGTCGCGCACGATGACCACCCTCAGCCCGTTGCCCAGGGTGGCGCGGGTGACCGTCGGCGCTCCGGCGGCCATGGCCTGGCCGGCGGCGAGCGCTGCCGCGAGCAGCACCCATCGCATCATCTGCCTCAATCGCATGGTTTTACCTCATTTTCCTTTCCAGCCATTTTGCACGAACGATGCCCGCCGGCGCCTGCCGGCCGGATTGAACCGAACGCGGATGTCCGCAGACCGCTGCGTGGCCCGAGGGCACGGTGCGGCCGCGGGCCTCGAGAAGCCCCGTGGATCATACTCTGCCAGGCGAATCGGCGGCGGCCGGCACTCAAAAGGTTTTAGACAGTTGCGGCGCCGGTTGGTGCGCTCGGCTCGAGATTCGGGCCGGCCCGGTCGCAATATTCGACCGGCGAGCGAGCGACCACTGGAAATCGTCATGTCCGCAGGCGCAAACTTGACGGTCTTGGATACCTCGAACAACCCTCGGAGATGCACATGGCCCTGACCCGACAGGTAGTCTCGACCCTGAACGCCGACGGCACGGACGTCATGGGACCCGCGATCCTCGCCTTCCACTACCCCGACCAGAGCCTCGTTTCAGGAAGCCTGCTCACCGTCGAGGCCAATCATTTCGCCGTGCTCAAGTCCCGCGGCGCCGTGCTCGGAGTCTACGACACCGGACAATACCCCATTCAGACGCCCGACAAGCCGCTGCTCGGCAGCTTCGTGTCGGGATTCTTCGGCGGCCAGTCGCCGTGGCAGTACGAGGTGCTGTACGTCAACCGCGCGAAGCTCCTGGTGCGCAGCGCCGGGATCGCGACTTCGGCCGAGATGGCCGAAATGTCCTACCAGGTCGAGTACTACGTGCACGTGGACACCAAGGAGGACGCGCTGAAGCTCATTACCCACATGCCCTTCGCCAAGCATTTCATCGGCACCGACGAAGTGGCGGGCTACGCGGGCCCCGTCGTCGAGCAGGCGATCAATCAGGTGGTCCAGGTCACGCCCATGGAGAAGGTCAACGAGCACATCCACGACATCGTGGAGCTCGTCAAGGAGCACCTGTCCACTTTCCTCGGGGTGTATGGCGTCACGCTGAACGATGCCAAAGTGCTCATCCTCCCGAAGGACGAGCGCATGCGCGAGCTCATCTCGCTGCGTGCCTTCGGGCTCAGCGAGATAGATGCGGTCCGCTACTATGTCGCCCTCAAGATGGCCGAGAAGGGCCTGGTGTCGGCGCCGAACGCCGCAGTCGGGCAACCGTACTTCATCGGCGGGGCCACCATGGGCACCTTCCCCATCACCGGCGCGCTCGGGCCCACGGGCGTCCCCCCTGCCCCGAAAAGCGGCCAATGAGGGCCGAAGCCGCTCGCCGGAGTCTGCTCCATAGCGGTCCGCGCGACCCCGCGCCCCTCTGAGGAAACCGCATGGAGATGAAAACCACTCCCAACCCCATCGAGGCCGCCGGCCCCGCCAAGCGGGTGCTGTCGAACCTGTTCTACGGCTGGGGCTACAACTTCTATCGCCGCGAGAACCAGCTGCGCGCGGATGATCTGCTGATCCGCGGCAAGCTGAGCGAGCTGCTCGGGGAGTGCCGCGCGCACCTGGGCTCGCTCGAGTCCTCGTTCCGGCACGAGCATCTGCCGCCCCCGACGCGCGAGCATCCCTTCCCGGATCCGGCCGCCGTGGCGGCGGTGCAGGCTCTGCAGCGACGGCAGCGCGACATCGAGGCCCTCGAGACCGCCATCCGCAACGCGCCGGTGCCGGAGATGGACAGGATCTACCAGCGTCACCGCAACGAGCGCGACACGCTCGAGAAGCTCGTGGCAGCCGACGGCGATCTGGTGTCGGCCGTCGTGGCACTGCGGGACTCCGTCATCCGGGTCGATGGCGCGGCGGCGGCCGCTCAGGAAACGCAGCCCGTCAGGACGAGCGACATCCAGATGCTGTGGAATCGCCGCGAACAGATCCTATCCGCCCTCGAGGAGTCCCCGTGAACGCCAGAGTCTCTCCCCTACCCAACAACAACCGACGCGCCATAACGATCGGAGTCGTCGCCGTGGTTGTGCTGATCATTCTCGGTGGCGCGTTCGTACAGATCGGACCGGGTGATCGGGGCGTGCTCATGACCTTCGGTGCCGTGAATGCCGGGGTGCTCGACCCGGGGCTGCACGTCAAGCTGCCGTTCGCGCAGACGGTGGCGAAGATGAACGTGCAGGTGCAGAACTCGGAGGACACCGAGAGCGCCGCCAGCCGGGATCTGCAGGACGTCTCCACGACGGTCGCCACGAACTGGCACATCATGCCGTCTGACGCGGAGTGGGTCTATCAGCACATCGGCAGCGAGCGCTCGCTGGTCTCGAGGGTCATCCAGCCGGCGATCAGCAACGCCGTCAAGGCGGTGACCGCTCACTACAACGCCGAGGACCTGATCGTGCAGCGCGACGAGGTGCGCGGCCAGATCGAGGCGCAGATCCGCGCCGCGCTCAAGCCTTTCCGGGTCGTGGTCGACGCGGTGAACATCACCGACTTCCATTTCAGCGCCCAGTACGCCGAGGCGATCGAGCAGAAGCAGGTCGCACAGCAGCGCGCCCTGCAGGCCAAGTACGAGCTCGATCGCGCGAGGGTCCAGGCGCAGCAGAAGGTCGTCGAGGCAACCGCCCAATCCCAGGCCCAGAAGCTCCTGCAAAGGAGCCTGACGCCCGAGATCATCCAGCAGCAGGCGATCGCCAAGTGGAACGGGCGTCTGCCGGAGGTGGTCGGCGGCAAGGGCGTATTGCCGATGATCGGTAACGTCTCGACAAACGCCTCGCACCAGGGGTAAGGGCTACGTCTTCTTCTCCAAGTGCCCGCCGAAGCCGAGCCGCATGGCCGAGAGCACCTTGTCGGCGAATTCCCCGCTGCCGCGCGATTCGAAGCGCGCGTAGAGCGCCGCGCTCAGCACGTGGGCGGGCACGCCCATCTCGATCGCCGCCTGCACCGTCCAGCGCCCCTCGCCGGAATCCGACACCCGTCCGCCAAAGCCCGCCAACACCGGGTCCGCGGCCAGAGCCTTCGCCGTGAGATCGAGCAGGCGCGAGGAGATGATGCTGCCGTGGCGCCAGACCTCGGCGATCGCGGCGATGTCGAGCCGGTACTGGAACAGGCGCGGATGGGCGAGCGGCGCGGTCTCGGCGTCGGTCTCCCGCGCCCTCAATCCGGCATCGGCGTGCTGCAGGACGCTCAGGCCCTCGGCGTAGGCGGCCATCACGCCGTACTCGATGCCGTTGTGGACCATCTTCACGAAATGTCCGGCGCCGCTTGCCCCGCAGTGCAGATAGCCCATCGGAGCCGTATCGTCCGCGACGCGCCTCGCGCCGACGGCGGGCATGCGTCCCCCCGGCGACAACGTCGCGAATACCGGCTCGAGCGTGTCGAAAACCTCCTTGTCGCCACCGACCATCAGGCAGTAGCCCTGCTCGAACCCGAGCACGCCGCCGCTGGTGCCGACGTCCAGATAACGGATGCCCGCGGGGCGCAGCTCCTCGGCGCGGCGGATATCGTCGGAATAATGGGAATTGCCGCCGTCGATGAGCACATCGCCCTTGACCAGCAGCGGCCGCAGCTGGGCAATCACGGCATCGACCGCCGCCGCCGGCACCATGATCCACACCGCGCGCGGCGGCGTCAGCTTCGCGATCAGCTCCTCGACAGAGGCCGCCCCGACCGCTCCGACGGCGGCGGCGGCCTGCACCGCCGTGGTTGATCTGTCATACGCGACGCATTCGTGACCGCCTTCGATCAGCCGCCGCACCATGTAGGCGCCCATCCGCCCCAACCCGATCATGCCAATCCGCATACGCTACGCCTCCGTTTGTTGCCTGCGCGAGCACCCGTGGCCCGCGGTCAGTTCGGTACCCGTTTGATCTGCGCGCCGAGCTGCGAGAGCTTCTCCTCGATGGCCTCGTAGCCCCGGTCGATATGATAGATCCGCTCGACCTCCGTGCGCCCCTGCGCCACGAGCCCCGCGAGCACCAGGCTCGCCGAGGCGCGCAGGTCCGTCGCCATGACCGGCGCGGCCTTGAGGCGCTGCACGCCGTGAATGATCGCCGTATTGCCCTCGAGCCGGATCTCCGCCCCGAGCCGGCGCATCTCCAGCATGTGCATGAATCGGTTCTCGAAGATCGTCTCGATGATGGTGCCCACGCCCTCGGCCACGGTGTTGAGCGCGGCGAACTGCGCCTGCATGTCGGTGGGGAAAGCCGGGTACGGAGCGGTGCGCACGTCGATCGCCCGCGGCCGCCGGCCGTGCATGTTCAACTCCACCCAGTTCTCCCCGACACCGATCTCGGCGCCCGCCTCGTGCAGCTTGACGAGCACCGCGTCCAGGTGATCGGGACGCGTATTCTTGATGCGCACGTGCCCGCCGGTGATGGCGCCGGCCACCAGATAGGTGCCGCTTTCGATCCGGTCCGGCAATACCTCGTAGGTGGTGCCGCTCAGGCGCTCGACGCCCTCGACCACGATCTTGTCGGTGCCGGCGCCGCGGATCTTCGCGCCCATGGCGATCAGGAAATTCGCGAGGTCCACGACCTCCGGCTCCCGGGCGGCGTTCTCGATCACGGTCTCGCCCTGCGCCAGCGCCGCCGCCATCATGAGGTTCTCCGTGCCGGTCACGGTCACCGTGTCGAGCACCAGGCGTGCGCCCCGCAGGCGCCCGGCACGCGCCCGGATGTATCCCCCGTCGATGGTGATATCCGCCCCGAGCGCCTGCAGACCGGCGACATGGATGTTGACGGGCCGCGCCCCGATGGCGCAGCCGCCCGGCAAAGACACATCGGCCCGCCCGTAGCGGGCCACCAGCGGGCCCAATACCAGGATGGAGGCGCGCATGGTCTTGACCAGCTCGTAAGGGGCTGAAAAATCGCGCACCGTCGTCGGATCGACCTCGATGCGCATGCGCTCATCGATCGTCACGGTCGCGCCCATGCCGCCGAGCAGCTCCACGGTCGTGGTAACGTCCTTCAGGTGCGGGACGTTGGCGACGATCACCGGACCGTCGGCGAGCAGAGCGCCGGCCAGGATCGGCAGGGTGGCGTTCTTGGCGCCCGAAATGCGCACCTCGCCTTCCAGAGCCGCGCCGCCCTGGATCTGCAGCTTGTCCATCAGGCTGCGGCCTCGGCGGGCGTCAGCGCCTCGATGGACAGCGCATGGATCTCGCGGCCCATTCTCTCGCCGAGCGCCCGGTACACCATCTGGTGGCGGGCGATGCTGCGCAGGCCGGAGAACTGCTCGGACACGATACGCGCCGTGAAATGAGTCTGGTCTTCCGATTGCACCCGGACGTCGGCTCCGGGCAGGCCGGCACGGATCAGCCGCGCGACTTCCTCAGGATTCATGGGGGGCATATTAATCGACTGGGGGGACGCGCGCGCGCCGACTCTGCTGTGCGGCGGTTTGGATGAGCCACGGTCGAAAGGCTGCAGCGTGGACACAAGGACGTGCCCGCCGCCGGGGCCGGACGAGACAGGGCTCCTCGCACCGCGACGAGCGGCAGCGCGGAAGCTCCCCCCCGGCCCATCGCGGAGCATGGGCAGCGGCGCGATGGGCCGCTTCGCTTCGAACAAGAGAATTTGGCGAAATTGCTACAATCGGCCGCGTATGAGCCCAGCCGCCGCCCCCCTGTCTGCCGATCGCGACCTGCTCGAGACCGCGCGCCGCGCGCTGTCCATCGAGGCCCGCGCCGTCGAGGCCCTGCTCGATCGACTCGACGGGCGCTTCGCGGCGGCCTGCCGGCTTTGCCTTCAATGCCAGGGCCGGGTGGTGGTGACCGGGATGGGCAAATCCGGCCACGTGGCACGCAAGATCGCCGCGACGCTCGCCAGCACCGGCAGTCCGGCGTTCTTCCTGCATCCGGCCGAGGCGAGCCATGGCGACCTCGGCATGATCACGCGCACGGACGTGGTGCTCGCGCTGTCCAATTCCGGCGAGACACCCGAGGTCCTGCTGCTGCTGCCGCACCTGAAACGCCTGGCCGTGCCGCTGATCGCCATGGTCGGCAGAGCCGACTCCACCCTGGGCCGTGCGTCCTCGGCGGTCCTTGACGTCAGCGTGCCGGAGGAGGCCTGCACCCTCAACCTCGCGCCCACGGCGAGCACGACCGCGGCTTTGGCGATGGGCGATGCGCTCGCCGTGGCGGTGTTGGAAGCGCGCGGCTTCACCAGGCAGGACTTCGCGCGCTCGCACCCCGGCGGGGCGCTCGGCCGGCAGCTGCTCCTGCATGTGGAGGAACTCATGCACACCGGCCAGGACGTGCCGCGGGTCGGCCCGCACACGCGACTCGGCGACGGCCTGCTCGAGATGTCCCGCAAAGGGCTCGGCATGACCGTGGTCGCGGACGAGGAAGAACGCATACTCGGCGTGTTCACCGACGGGGATCTGCGTCGCGCCCTCGACCGGCAGGTCGACGTGCACGCCGCGATCATGTGTGAGGTGATGACCTCCCCGTGCAAGACCATCGGGCCGCGGGTGCTGGCCGCGGAAGCGGTGCATGTGATGGAAGTGCACCGGATCACGGCCCTGCCGGTGGCCGATGAGCGGGGCCGGCTGATCGGGGCGCTCCACGTGCACGATCTGTTCCGTGCCGGTGTGATCTGAGCCTGCGGCCGTTCTCGATGACTGCCGATACCGCCCGGATCCGCCTGCTGGTGCTCGACGTCGACGGGGTTCTCACCGACGGCCGGCTTTACTTCGGCCCGCAGGGCGAGGCGCTGAAAGTCTTTCACGTGCGCGATGGGGCGGGACTGAAGCAGCTGGCCGCGGCCGGCATCGCCGTGGCCGTGATCTCCGGGCGGCGCTCGCAGATGACGAGCCGCCGATGCCGCGAGCTGGGAGTGCGTCATGTCATGCAGGGCGTGCAGGACAAGCTGGCCGCCTTCCGGCGGTTGTGCGCTCGGCTCGACTTGACCGCCGCCGCGTGTGCATGCATCGGCGACGATACGCCCGATGTGCCGTTGATGCGCGAGGCGGGCCTGGCGTTCGCCGTGGCCGATGCGCACCCGCAAGCCCGCAGCGCCGCTCACATCGTCACCGCGCTGCCTGGCGGAAAGGGCGCCGTGCGCGAGGTATGCGACTACCTGCTCGCTGCACGCCGCATCGCCGAGCCCGCGTGATCTACCGGATTTTCGCCATTCTGACCGTGGCGGCCGTCATCATCGGCTCGCTGATGCTGGCCCAGCAGAACACGGCGCCGCAGACGCCCACCGCGCGGCAGGCGGGGTCGGATGAGGGATACTCGGCGCGCGACGCCCGGCTCATCCAGACCGGTCCGGACGGCCTGCCGCTCTATACCCTCGATGCGGCCGCCATCCGCCAGCTGCCGGCCACCGGCCGGGTGCGTCTCAGCCAGGTGCGCATGAGCGTCCAGAACGGCGCCGACCGGTGGACGGCCACCGCCGACCGGGGCGAGATCCTGCGCGGCTCGAACCGGATCGAGCTCGATGGCCACGTACGGGTGTCGGCGTCCATCGAAGGGGCCCGCTCGCCGATCCGGATCGCCACCGACAGCCTCTCTTTCAACAGTCGCGTCGATATCGTGAGCACGGCCGACCCAGTGACGCTCACCTGGTCCGGTCAGCGTGTGCATGCCCGGGGCCTGGTCGCGGATTTGAAGGCCCACCGGCTGCAGTTAGAATCCCTGGTACATGCCACCATCACCCCTGCTCATTAGCGGCCTGGCGCTCGGCCTCACCCTCGCCGGGCTCGCGGGCGTGCCTGCAGCAGCCTCCGTGCCCGTGGCCATCGCGCTCGGCGGTAGCTGCTCCACGCCAGCCCGGTGCGCGAGCCTGTCCGCCCGTTCGCCGCGGTCGCGACCCGCCCCTGGCGGCAGCGTCCGTCTCCCGGCTCGGCTCCCGCCAGCACTTCCGTCTGCCTCGGGCAGCGCTCAGAGGGCTCTTGCGGCTTCACGGCCGGGGGTCTCAGGCAGGGCGCACGTCACGCCCCGTCGCTCGCGGCCTGCAGGCGGCTCGTCCTCCCTCGCACATCCGCCACCGCCGCCTTCGGCACGGCACGGCGGCGCCGGCGCACGCACGCCGGAGCTGTCCGCAAAGCCCATTACGGTCAACGCCACCTCGGTGGACGTGAACTACAAGGCTCATACGGTCGTGTACCGGCAGGTCGTGATCTCCCAGGGAAATATCGTCGTGCGGGCCGACCGCGCCCGCACCACCATGGGACAGGATCAGCGGAACAGCCAGTGGACGCTGCAAGGCAATGTGCGCATCCAGGCCCCCCCTCGCGGTAGCCTGAGCGCGGACCGGGCGGTGGTGAACGTGCTCGGCAGCCGCATCACCCGGGCGACCGTCAGCGGCAACCCGGCGCAGTTCGCGCAGCAAAGGAAAACCGGGAAGCCCGCCCGGGGACACGCCGAGCAGATCGTCTATGACCTCAACAAAGGAACCGTGCAATTGAGCGGAAACGCCTGGCTGTCGGACGGACGCAATCAGATGAGCGCTCCGGTGCTGACCTATGACCTCCTGAAAGACCGGCTCAAGGGCAGCTCCCCCGGCAACGGCGGGCGGGTGCACATCACCATCACGCCGCAGGCACTGCCCGCGGGCAAGAAGGCTCTCGAGAGCAAGCGGCCTCCCGCCCCCCCTGCGAAGCAGACCCGGCCCCGCACACGCCAGGGAGCCTCCGATTGATGTCCCTCAGAGCCACGGGGCTCGCCAAGAGCTACCGCTCCCGCAAGGTCGTGCGAGACCTCAGCCTGGAGGTGGCCAGCGGCGAGGTGGTCGGCCTGTTGGGGCCCAACGGCGCCGGCAAGACCACGGCCTTCTACATGATGGTGGGGCTCGTCGCCTGTGATGCCGGGAATATCCGCCTGGGCGAGCGCGACATCACGGCGCTGTCCATGCATCGCCGGGCCCAGCTCGGGCTCGGCTACCTGCCGCAGGAAGCCTCGGTATTCCGCCGGCTCTCGGTCGAAGACAATGTGATGGCCATCCTCGAGACGCGCCGCGATCTCGAGCGGGCGGCGCGCGAGCAACGCCTGGAGGAGCTGCTCGAGGAGCTGCGCATTGGCCACGTCCGCCGCAGCCTCGGCCTGTCACTCTCCGGGGGCGAGCGGCGCAGGGTCGAAATCGCCCGCGCGCTCGCGGCCGAGCCCAGGTTCATGCTGCTCGATGAGCCCTTCGCGGGAGTCGATCCGCTGTCGGTGCTGGACATCCAGCGCATCATCCGCGAGCTCACGAGCCGCGGCATCGGGGTGCTCATCACCGACCACAATGTACGCGAGACCATGGGAGTGTGCCAGAGAGCCTATATCGTCAACCAGGGAACTGTGATCGCCGCCGGGAACGCCGAAGAAATTCTTGCCAATCCCCATGTGCGTGAGGTGTACTTGGGCGAGTCGTTCCGGCTTTAGGAACGTGCGTCAAACCTCATGGGCGGAACCGGATTTCCCCCGCTAGGATTAGGAAGGCCACGGCCATACAAGCCACTATGCTGAAACCCTCCCTGCAGCTGAAGCTGGGTCAGCAACTGACCATGACCCCGCAGCTGCAGCAGGCAATTCGGCTTCTGCAGCTGCCGGCGCTCGAGCTGCAGGCGCACATCCGCGAGCTTCTCGAGACCAACGTCATGCTCGAGCCCGTGGAGGAGAATCCGGGCGCGCTCGAGCCGGAATCCGCCGAGGCGCGCGAAGCGCCCGAGAGCGCCGAGGAGCGCGCCGACATCGAGGTGGTGGAGGATGAGTGGGGCGCCCAGAGCTCCGGTCCCGCCGAGCCGTCCTGGAACGGCGATGAGGAGGACCGCCAGCAGGACTTCGCCGACGCATCAGGTCAGTCTTTGCAGGAATACCTGCTTTGGCAGTTGGAGCTCGCCAGGCTCGATCCGCGAGAGCTGGCGATCGCGCGCACGGTGGTGGACGCGATCAACGACGACGGCTATCTCACGGAGCCGCTTGAAGAAATCGCCGACACGCTCAAACCCGACTTGCAGTGCCAGCCGGTCGAGATCGAGGCGGTGCTCGAGCGCGTTCAGGCCCTCGACCCGCCCGGAATAGGCGCGCGCAGCATCGGGGAGTGTATCGAGCTGCAGCTGCGCCAGCTCGACCCTGCGACACCGGGCCTCGCCACCGCCGTAGAGATCGCGCGACACCATCTGGAGCGCCTGGCGGGCCGGGAGCTCGCCGCCCTCAAGCGGGAGCTGCGGACGACCGACGAAGAGCTCGCCTGCGCGCTGGCGCTGGTGCGCTCCTGCCATCCGCGCCCGGGCTCCACGGTGAGCAACCAGGCGGCGGAGTACGTGGTTCCCGATGTGTTCGTGCGCCGCACCGATCGCGGGTGGACCGTAGAGATCAACTCGGCCACCCTGCCGCGCGTGCGCCTCAACCACAGCTACGCCAGCCTCCTTGGCCGCAGCGCGAGCCATGCGAGCCTGCGCACCCAGCTGCAGGAGGCCCGCTGGCTGCTGAAGAGCCTGGAGATCCGCCACGAGACGCTGATCAAGGTGGCGCGCTCCATCGTCGAGCGGCAGGTGGAGTTTCTCGAGCGCGGCGAGGAGCACATGCGGCCGATGATTCTCAAGGACATCGCCGAGGCGGTCGGCATGCACGAGTCGACCATCTCACGCGTCACCTCGGGCAAGTACATGCACACCCCGCGCGGAGTGTTCGAGCTGCGCTATTTCTTCTCCAGTCAGATCGAGGGCGCCGACGGCTCCGGCACCTCCTCCACGGCCATTCGCGCCAAGATCAGAAAGCTTCTGAAGGAGGAGGATCCGCTCGCACCCCTGAGCGACGGACGCATCGCGGAGCTGCTCTCGGCGGAAGGGATTCCGGTGGCGCGGCGCACCGTGGCCAAGTATCGCGAGGCGATGAACATTCCCTCCTCCAGCGAGCGCAGACGCGCGGGCGCGCTGCCGACTTGAAGGAGCCGAACGAGATCAAAACCCGGTAAACCATAGCGATTGGAGATGACTATGCAGCTCAATGTCACCGGTCACCACATCGAGGTCACCCCGGCCCTGCGAGGTTACTTGGAGAAGAAGCTAGAGCGCATCGAGAGGCATTTCGATCAGGTCATCGATGTGCACTGCGTGCTGACGGTGGAGAAGCTGCGCCAGAAGGTCGAAGCGACGCTGCGCGTGAGCGGCCATTCCATCCACGCCGATTCGACCGAGGAGGACATGTACGCCGCCATCGACCTGCTGGCCGACAAGCTCGACCGGTGCATCAAGAAGCACAAGGAGAAGCTGACGGATCATCACGCGGTGGAGGGCAGAGCGGAGATCAGGGCGCTGCGCGTCTGAGATCCGCACCGCACCGCCCGTGCGCATCGTCGTCTTGAGCGGGCTGTCCGGCTCGGGCAAGAGCGTGGCTCTGCGCATGCTCGAGGACCTGAGCTATTACTGCATCGACAACATCCCGGCGGCCCTGCTCAAGCCCTTCATCGCCCACGCCGTGCGCAGCCCGGAGCGCACCTACGAGCGCGCGGCCGTGGGACTCGATGCGCGCAACACCGCCGCGGAGATCGACACCGTGCCGCAGCTCATCGACGAGCTGCGCCGCAGCGGCCTGGACTGCCAGGTCATCTTCCTCACCGCCTCCGATGAGGTGCTGCTGCGCCGTTTCGCCGAGACGCGCCGCACCCACCCCATGAGCCGCCACAACCTGGACCTGCGCGAGGCGATGGCGATGGAACGCCGCCTGCTCGAGCCCATGGTGCACGCGGCGAGCCTCGTCATCGATACTTCTCACCTGGGCGTGCACGCCCTGCGGGACCTCGTGAGCCGGCGGGTCGGCGAGCCGACCACACACCGCCTTTCCCTCACCTTCGAGTCCTTCGGCTTCAAGCAGGGCATCCCCGGGGATGCGGACTTCGTGTTCGACGCCCGCTCGCTCCCCAACCCCTACTGGGAGCCGACGCTGCGCAACCTTACGGGGCAGGACCTCGATGTGGCCCGCTTCCTCGAAGGCCACACGGGCGTGGCGGCGCTGATCGAGGACATCGCCGGCTTCATCCGCGCGCGCATACCGGAATACCTCGCCAGCAACCGCGGCTATCTCACGGTCGCCGTCGGCTGCACCGGCGGCCAGCACCGCTCGGTCTACATCGTTGACCGGCTGGCGGGGCGATTCGGACAGACACACGCCAACGTCACGGTCCGGCACACGGGACTGGGCGGACCCTAGGTCTGGGTGGTCTGGGTGGCCTGGGTGGCCTGCGGGCTTCCCTCGGCCCTCACCGGGGTACGCTCGGCCCCCATGAATGCCAGGAGAGCGGTCTTCGCCGCCATCGCATCTCGATAGCCGAGCTCGATGAGCTCGCGCGTGTAGGATGCCTCGAACATCAGGTAGCTGGCGAGCTGTTGGCCCGAGGTACCGTTGCGCCCGCCGATGACCCTGAGCAGCGCCCGCAATCCCTTCGGCATCGCGCCCAGGTGCCGGGCGGCGATCGCGCTGAGATCGGTGCTGGGGGCCATCATGAGGGTGTCGATCTGCCGTGAGCCGCGTGCCGCCGGAGCGGCATGCACCAGGCGGTTGATGCGCTCGATGTGCTCCAGATCCGCGTAAATCTGATCCGTGAACAACGTATCGAGCATGAAGCCGAAGACCTCGCCCGGGGTCGGCATGGTAGGGGTCACGTCCTTGCCCATGCCGGTGTCCTCCCGGGACCGCACACCGATGATCAGCAGGCGGTCCGCTCCCAGACGGATGGGAGGGCTGAGCGGCTCGAGGTGGGCCATCGAGCCGTCTCCGAAGTGCTCGCTGTCGAGCCGGATCGGCGGAAACAGCAGCGGTATCGCCGCGCTCGCCATGATGTGATCGAGAGTCAGCTCGGTCCGTCGTCCGCAGTGCTGCATGCGCGTCCACTCCGACAAGGCGGGAACGGCATCGAAGTAGGTGACCGACTGGCCCCAGGTATAGCTGGTCGTGCAAAGCGCGCAGGCCCTCAGGTGCCCCCGGGCGATGCTGCGGCGGATGCCGGCGCAATCGATCTCGACCCCGAGCAGCGCCCGCAGCGGGCTGTTATCGAGGAGCGAATTCGGGATCGAGAGCACCAGGCCGCTCGAGAGCAGCGACAGGCTCCATTGCAATCCCGAGCGCAGCATGTGCGGCGCATCGACATGGAAGACCTGCTCGGTGCGGAACTGGGACCATACTCGCTCCAGACCCGCGACCGCCTGCCGCCAGAAAGGAGCCTGTGCGGCCAGCACGCTGGCCGCCACCGCGCCGGCGGACGTCCCGACGATGACCTGGAACGGATTGCGCCCACGTGGCAGCAGCTCGGCGAGCGCCCGCAGTACCCCGACCTGATAGGCCGCGCGCGCACCGCCGCCTGTCAGCACCAGTCCGATCACGGACCGATTCGGAGGATCGGTCCCTTCAGCCGACGCATCCATTGTCATTGCCATGGAGACGGCGGCGGCCGATTACGGCCGCACACAGGCCTCAGGCAACCTCCAGGATCTGCAGGGAATTCGTCCCTCCCTGCACTCCCGACAGCTCACCCTTGGTGAGGATGACCAGATCCTTGCGCTCGACCAGCTTGAGCTCCAACAGACGCGTGAACAGCGTATCGTAGAGCTGGCCGGTCGACTTGGCGTGCGTGACGTCGAAAATGACTGGATAAACGCCCCTGAACAGCGTCACTCGGCGGCGCGTGGACTCGTGCCGCGTGAACGCGTAGATCGGGATGTCGGAACGGATGCGCGACATCCACAGCGGCGTCGATCCAGACTCCGTCAGGGCGACGATCGCGCGCACTTTCATGTGGTTGGCCGCGTACATGACGGCCATGGCGATCGCCTCCTCGGTGTCGCGGAACTGCCCGTCGGTCCGATGGCGCTCGCGCGAATGCGCGAGCTGGTATTTCTCGGCGCCCTCGATGACCTGAGCCATGGCTTCCACGGCCTTGACCGGATAACGGCCGGTGGCCGTCTCCGCCGACAGCATCACGGCATCGGTGCCGTCCATCACCGCGTTCGCCACGTCGCTCACTTCGGCGCGCGTGGGAATCGGATTCTGGATCATGGACTCCATCATCTGGGTGGCGGTGATCACCACCCGGTTCTTCATCCGGGTCTGATGGATGATGGTCTTCTGCAGGCCCGTGAGCTCCGCGTACCCCATCTCGACGCCCAAATCCCCGCGCGCCACCATCACGACATCGGACGCCTCGATGAGGGCCGGCAGATTGTTGATGGCCTCCTGCCGCTCGACCTTGGCGACGATGCGCGTATCGCGCCCCGCGCGTCGCGCCAGCGTGCGCGCCTGCTCTATGTCATCGGCGTCGCGCGCAAAGGAGACCGCGATGTAGTCGATGCTCTCCTCGACGGCGAAGCGGATGTCCTCTTTGTCCTTATCGGACAAGGCCGGCGCGGAAATGCCGCCGCCCTGGCGATTGAGACCCTTGCGATCCGACAGCTCCCCGCCCACGCGCACGTGCGTCTCGATCCGGGTACCGCTGACACGATCGACGCCAAGAACGATCTGACCGTCGTTGAGCAGCAGTGTGTCACCCGGCGTCACGTCCTTCGGCAGGTTCTTGTAGGCGCAGCCGACCGCCTCGGCAGTGCCCGCCCTGGCGTCCAGCGCCGTATCGAGGGTGAACGCCCGCCCCTCCTCGAGCATCACCTTGCCGTCGCGGAATCCCTCGATGCGGATCTTCGGCCCCGCCAGGTCGAGCAGCACCCCGACGCAGCGGTTGGCCCGATGCGCCGCCTCGCGCACCATCGCGAGGCGGCGCCTTCGGTCCTCTACCGTGCCATGCGAGGCATTGAGCCGCACCACGTCCAGTCCGGCCCGCATCATGTCAGTCAGAATGGCGACGTCATCGGTCGCCGGCCCCACGGTCGCCACGATCTTGGTTCTTCTCAGCATGTCGTCAGCCGCTTGCGCGCTCCTCCAGAGCTGCCACGGCGGGCAGCGTCTTGCCTTCCACGAATTCCAGGAACGCCCCGCCACCCGTCGAGATGT
Organism: Pseudomonadota bacterium; assembly: GCA_021805865.1. Lineage (GTDB taxonomy): Bacteria > Pseudomonadota > Gammaproteobacteria > Steroidobacterales > Steroidobacteraceae > 13-2-20CM-66-19. The sequence goes on along the minus strand of JAJZDX010000012.1, from coordinate 2,489 downwards.
AGGAGATGCCGTCCTCGACGCGGTACTTCTCGATGGCCGCCAGCGTGTCGCCGCCGCCGGCAAGCGAGAATGCCTTGCTGCGCGCGATCGCTCGGGCGATGGCCTTGGTGCCCTCGCCGAACTGCTCGAACTCGAACACGCCCACCGGGCCGTTCCAGAGGATGGTGCCGGCCCCCTGCAGCATCTCGCTCAAGCGGTCGGCCGTGTCAGGCCCGATATCGAGGATCATCTCATCGGCCCCCACATCGTGGATGGAGCGTACATCGGCATGCGCCGTGGCGGCGAACTCCTTGGCGACCACCACGTCGGTCGGCAGCGGGATCTCCGCGCCGCGCGCACGCGCCTGCGCCATGAGCCGGCGGGCCACCTCGATGAGATCCGCCTCGTAGAGTGATTTGCCGACCGGCACGCCGGTCGCGGCCAGGAAGGTGTTGGCGATGCCGCCGCCGACGATCAGCTTGTCGACCTTGGCGAGCAGCGACTCGAGGACGGTCAGCTTGGTCGAGACCTTGGAGCCGGCGACGATCGCCACCAGCGGCCGCGCGGGCTTCTCCAGCGCCCGCTCGAGCGCCTCCAGCTCCCCGACCAGCAGCGGGCCCGCGCAGGCCGTCTTGGCGAATCTCACCACGCCGTGGGTGCTCGCCTCGGCCCGGTGCGCGGTGCCGAAGGCATCCATGACGAACACGTCGCAGAGCGAGGCCATCTTGCGGGCGAGCTGCTCGTCGTCCTTCTTCTCGCCGCTGTTGAAGCGGACGTTCTCGCACAGCACCGCGGTGCCCGGCGCGCACTCGAGCCCCTCGAGCCAGTCGCGCCTCAGCGGCACCGGCTTGCCGAGGAGCTCCGAGAGCCGCGCGGCCACGGGCTTCAGCGACAGCGCCTCCTCGTACCGGCCTTCCTTCGGCCGGCCGAGATGCGAGAGGATGAACACCTGGGCATGCTGGTCGATCGCGTAGCGGATGGTCGGCAGCGCGGCGCGAATGCGCGCGTCGCTGCTCACCACCCCATCCTGCACCGGAACGTTGAGATCTTCGCGGATGAGGACCCGCTTCCCGCGCAGGTCCGTATCCGCCATGCGCAGGACCTTCATGGCGCCTTCGACCACGCGAGCGTCGTGTCGAGCATGCGGTTGGAGAAGCCCCACTCGTTGTCGTACCACGCGCACACCTTGACCAGCGTGCCGCCGATCACCTTGGTGAGCGTAGCGTCGAACACGGAGGAGCGGGCGTCGTGATTGAAGTCTATCGACACCAGCGGCGCGGTGTTGTAGCCCAGAATCCCCTTGAGCGCGCCGTCGGCGCCGGCGCGCATCGCCTGATTGACTTCTTCAACCGTGGTGGGGCGCGGGGCGGTAAAAGTCAGATCGACCAGCGAGACGTTGATGGTCGGCACACGCACCGAGAATCCGTCGAGACGGCCTTTGAGCTCGGGAAGCACCAGACCGAGGGCCGAAGCCGCGCCGGTCTTGGTCGGGATCTGCGACTGGGTCGCCGAGCGGGCGCGGCGCAGATCCTTGTGGTAGACGTCGGTGAGCACCTGGTCGTTGGTGTAGGAATGCACCGTGGTCATGATGCCGGCCGTGATGCCGATCGCGTCGTGCAGCACCTTGGCGACCGGCGCCAGACAGTTGGTCGTGCACGAGGCGTTGGAGATGACCGTGTGCCGGCTGGAGAGCATCTGGTGGTTGACGCCGTAGACGACCGTGGCGTCCACATCCTCCCCGCCCGGTGCGGAGATGACCACCTTCTTCGCTCCGCCCGCAAGGTGGGCGGACGCCTTGGCCTTGCTGGTGAAGAGTCCGGTGCACTCCAGCACATACTGCACCCCGAGCTCGCCCCAGGGGAGTCTGGCCGGATCGCGCTCGGCAAGCACGCGGATCCGATCGCCATTGACGACCAGCGAATCCCCATCGACCTTGACTTCGCCGGGGAAGCGTCCGTGGACGGTATCGTATTGCGTCAGGTGCGCGTTGGTCTTGGCGTCGCCAAGATCGTTGAGCGCGACGATCTGGATCTCCCCATTGTGCTTGCCCTCGTAAAGGGCGCGCAGCACATTGCGACCGATGCGGCCGTAACCGTTGATACCGACCTTGATTGCCATGACCCGTTGCCTCTTGTTTCGATTGGCGGAAAGTCGCCTGCGGCGCTTTCCGCGATACCCTACACAGCCTCCGCAGGCTCGGGACGGCCCTTCGCCTGCTGCGCCATGCCAGTCGCCTGCGGCGCTTTCCGCGATACCCTACACAGCCTCCGCAGGCTCGGGACGGCCCTTCGCCTGCTGCGCCATGCCAGTCGCCTGCGGCGCTTTCCGCGATACCCTACACAGCCTCCGCAGGCTCGGCCCCTCGCCCGCCGTTCACTGCCACCGGCGCGCCACGCGCCGGGGCGGGCCCCGTCAAGCCCTGTCGAGCAGCTCGCCGATCTCGCGCTGGATGCGCTCGACGGTGAAGCCGAAATGCGCCATCACCTCAGGGCCCTTGCCGCTCGCCCCGA
>JAJZDX010000045.1 GCA_021805865.1 Pseudomonadota bacterium | reverse complement strand
TTCGTCCACCGTGAAACTCCTCTGCGTGTGCTTGGCGGCTCACGCTGTCGAGTTTCACCGGTGGACTCCCGGAACTGTCAAACTTCTACTGCCTCCCCGGCAAAGCCGGGGGGTCTCCTATTGGACTAGAATATCCCGATCGCGCACAACATACCCACGGCCCCGACTGACCCGCCCCTGATGCCGCCGTCAGCAGGCGCGGCGGCCCGCTGACGGCCAACAATCCTTTCGCTCAGTTGCCGCCTCCCGGCGTGTATACCACCGTGATGCCGATCGTGCGCGGGCGGAAGGTGAGCGCCTCGAAGCGCGGATCACCGAAAGAGGTATGTTGCAAATCCAGCCTCTATTGAATCTCGAGCGTGCTCAGTGCTACCTGGACGGGGTTTCCCCGGTGGGTCCACAGCCGCTCGCTGCGCTCGCCCGGCCACTTGGCCCGGCTGCAAGAAGCGCCGGGCCGTCGGCCGGCTGCGGCACTGTGGACTACGGGGAAAACCGTGCCACCTCAGGCCGCATCACCCACTCGAGATTCAATAGAGGCACTTTCGGCAACCATGGGGCGGGCAGCACTCTCTTCTGGATTGATCCACGGCTGGGCATGACCTTTGTCTGCCTCACTGCGGGAATCATGGACGAGGGAGACAACATACAGAGATTTCAACGCCTGTCGGATATCGCGCTATCGGCCGCGATTGACGGCTGACTCTCATACACGGAAATCTCTCATGAGCCACAACCTGCCCGACAACGAGCGCATCGCAAGAGAATTCTTTGCCGCCCCGAGCGCCGGCGACCACCCGCGGCTCGAACGGCTCTTTGCCGCGGACGCGGTCTGGACGCTGATCGTGCTGTACGTGTTCGCCGCGATCGGCCTGTTGCTGCTGCTTCACCTGAGCGACACGGGCACGATTACCATCACCTGCTGCTCGCGTTCCTGCTCACCCTGCAGGTGCCTGTGCTCACCGCCCTGATCCTTCGCTACGGATCGGTCTTCAAGCGGCCGCGGAGCCTGCTGCGTCCCATCGTGGGCCCACGGCTCCTCGCCGAGGGAGCCGCGTCGCTCGACGCGGAGCTGCGCGCCACGCTGCGCAGGGCATGGACCATGCTCCTCGCCGGCGGTCTGCAGCTCGCGGCGCTGGTCTCCGCTTCGTTCGAAGTCTGGTTCGCGATGCGGCTGTTCGGTCACCCGGTCTCGGTCCAGGCCGCCGTCGCGCTCGAGAGCCTCATCCAGGCAACACGCAATCTGGCGTTCTTCGTACCGGGCGGCATCGGCGTGCAGGAGGCGGGCTTCGTGTTCTTCGGCCACATGCTCGGCATCGGCCCCGACCTGGCGCTCGCCGTCTCCATCGTCAAGCGGCTGCGCGAAGTGCTGTGCGGCGTCCCCTCGCTGGCGTCGTGGCAATGGATGGAGGCGCGGCGCCTGCATGGCGCCGCGGGACGCAGGCGCTGACCGGCGATCAACCTGCGATCACGACGATGTAGCGGGCGGGCTTGCGGGTCCGGTTGGCGTACGCGACCGGCTGGCCGAGCCGCATGACGAGACAGTCGTCCTCCTCGAGACGACGCATCGTCTCACCGACCGTCACCCGGAGAGATCCTCCAGCGACATGCCGAGTCTGCCGTGCAGCCCGCGGACGCGCGCGGCGATGCGCGCGTTGATGTCGGGAATGTCGGGGTGTCAACGGTCTTCACCGGGCGCCCGCCTGCGGATCACGCTGCGACCCCTTTTCGTCTACCGAATTGCATGCTTGCACAACGCCTTCACGTCGCACCCGCTGCACGGTCGGCCGGGCGACGCTTCGAAACGACGAGCCTTGAGTCGGTCCACGAGGGAGACAACCTCTGCTTCCGCCCGCTCCAGCGCCCCCGCTCCAACGTCGACCGAGCGTCTCTGCGCCTCCTTCAGGTCATGAACATACGCGGCCCGAACGTCGAGCCCCTCGCGCCGCCCCGCGTCCGCGTAGACCTGGAGCTGCCAGTCGTAGTCGAGTAAATCATCGGTCGCTGTCTTGTAATCGACGATTGCCAGGGAATCGAATGCCCCCGGCTCGCCCGCATGAAGGATCACATCGGCCCTGCCGGTCAGGATCACATTCGGCAGATGGAGCTCGAACGGCCGCTCCAGGGCCCACACGCGCGCGAAATCATCACCGTGATCGCGAATATAGTCGGTTACGAGAGCGCGCGCCGACTCGCGCATGACGGCGTGTGTGGCCTTGTTGGCGGCCGGCAGATAAAACTCCTCGTCGAGGATCAGACTCAATTGCGCCGGCGAAGGCGTCACTCTATGACGACGGGTGAACTCGGCGACGCTGCGCAGGATGTGATGCACCGCCTTGCCGTAGCCGAGCTCCGGCGCCAGGCTTGGCTGAAAACCGATCAGAGTGCGCAATCGGTACGCCAGCGCGCACGTCTTGAAGCTTGCGAGCTCCGAGAACGTGATGGCAAGCATGTCCTCGGTGGCCGCCGACCGGGCGACAACCTTGGGCAACGGCAGACGCTGCAAATGAGTCAGCGGATCCGCGGCGTACTCCAGCAGGAACTTCGACGGTGGGACCGCCTGCTTCTTTGGCGTATCGTGAGTCGAGACCGAAAGCCAGTCCCTCGCACGCGTCACAGCGACGTAAAACAGTCTGCGCTCGTCATTCTCGGAACCCTCATAGCGTTCCCGGTCGAACAGTTCCTCGGGGACGAGCCACATCTGGCGCTTGCCGGTCTTACTCGAGGGAAACCGCTTTGCTGAGACGCAGGGCACGAATACCACCGGCCATTCAAGACCCTTCGCCTTGTGCACGGTCGTGAGATCTACGGCGTCTAGAGTCAGATCGTCTTCTCCCTCGAAGCCTTCGAATTCTCCCTGAGCCCAGTTCTGAATGTGGGTGGCCAGCCAGAAGTAGTACCAGTGGCCCCTATCCGAGCCACCGATGATCTCACCTGGCGCTTCGTCGTCACGCCGGGCGCGCCGCCGCACACTCTCGTAGTCCGCGAGAATGGCCGAGCATCTCGCGATATTTCCGAGGCGCGCGACCTTCGCCGAATCCGTCAGATCCCAATCGGGCACGCCGCAATCGCCGAGAAGATCGTAATAGGCCCCGATCAAATCCGCGGGACCGGCTGGAGCCTCGACTTCGCGCCTCCACTCTTCAAGGCGTTTACGCACCCGCATCTGGCGGCGCCTGTCCAGGCCGAACGATGCGGCATAACTGCCGCACAGCTCCGCCAGGGAGATCGGGCTGCCCGGCCCGTAGGCCTCGGGCCGCCATTCATGGCCCGCGAGATAGGCGAACGTGCGTCCGAAGAGCTGGGCATCCGGCTCTCTGAACAGGCCCGTGCGCCCACCTGGCTGGACGGGAATACCCTGTTTGCCGAATGTCTCCAGCAGGCACGGGTACGAAGTAGATGACCGTACGAGAACTCCGATGTCGCGGTAGCGATAACCCTTGACGATCAGCAGGCCGATGGTCTGCGCGATCCGCTCCGCCTCCCCGGCCTCCGTGGGCGCGCGCCAGATGACGACTTCGGGCTTCGACTCCTCCCGATGCTCCCGCATCGACTTCGCCAGCCTTCCCTGGATGGTTTGAGCGAATTTGTTTGCCGCCTCGATGATTCCGGGTCTGCTGCGGCGGTTGACCAGCAGCTCGAACGTGCTCACGCGCGGATAGCGCCGCTTGAATTCCACGATATTGGAAACGTCGGACCCCCGCCATTGGTAGATCGATTGATCATCGTCCCCGACCACGCACAGCTCGACCTCGGGACCGGAGAGCTTCGCAATCAGGGCTTCCTGTGCGGGGTTGATGTCCTGGTACTCGTCGACTATGAGGTGCTTGAGCGTCGAGTGAACCTCGCGGCTCACCTCCGGGTCTTCCAGCGCAGCGACTGCAAGCTCGATGAGGCGACCGAAGGTGAACAGCCGGTATGCATCGAGCCTGCCCAGATAGCGCGCCATGACGTCCCGAAACGGGAATGCGAGGCGTGCTATGGCGATGAGCTCATTTTCGACGACCTGCGCGTTTCGAACGAAATCCCTGATTCCCGCGTAGAGTCCGCCCCCCAGACTCTCCAGCCCGATGCGCTTGCGTTCCCTCGTTATAAACGCCGCCAGGCGATTCTCGTCGAGCAGATCGTATGTTTCGTACTTCGCGACGTGCTTGCGCAGCAGCTCGTGGCAGTAGGCATGAATGGTGCCAATGTAGCAACCATTGAGCTTATCGACGGAATCCCTGCCCACCCGCGCTTCGACGCGCTGCTCCGTACGCCGCTTCAACTCCTTCGCGGCCTTCTCGGTGAACGTGAACGCCACGATCGACTGCGGGTCCGCGCCAGCCTGGATCAATGCGGCGACGCGTTGCGACACCACCTCGGTCTTCCCGGAACCGGCAGACGCGATGATCTGAAGATGACTTCCGCGGTGACAGACCGCCTTCAGCGCATCGCCTTCGAGCTGCGGAGGGGTGTTCTTCATGGCACGCAGACAGTACGCGGATCGCGACCATTCGCGAGGCCGGAACCGCCTCGGATCGGGCTTGTATCCCGGCAGCGGATCGCGTTAAATACAATGATACCCGGCAATCGCCGCCCCGAATATGAAGGCGAGCACACTTTATCCACAGGTTGCCAGTTGGATGGGGGACGCGTGTTTTCAGACGAGCTGGTCGTGCTCGACTTCGAGACAACGGGTTTGAGCCCGACGAGGGGAGACCGTATTACGGAAGTTGCCGCCGTCAGAGTCAAGGCGGGCAGGATCGCCGGGCGCTACCAGTCTCTGGCGAACTGCGGCGTGCGGGTTCCTCCTTTTATCACCGCCTACACCGGCATCACCCAGGCGATGGTGAATCGGGCGCCACCCGTCCACAGGGTCATCCGCGAGTTGCTGGAGTTCATGGGCGAGACCGCCACGGTTGCCCACAACGCCAGCTTCGATCAGCGGTTCCTCGACAGTGAGTGCGAGCGGGCGAATTTTCGCAGAGGCGGCCTGCCTCTGATCTGCTCCATGCGCGTGTCGCGGAGAATCTATCCCGAGTTTCGCAGCCATGCGCTGGAAGCGCTTGCATTGCGGCTGAACATTTCGTACCGAGGCTCTGCCCACAGGGCCGGCGCCGACGCAGAGGTGGCCGCGAATGTCGTCATTGAGATCGGCAGGGCTCTTCGCGTCCGGCGCGGCGGACTTGTCCCCGATTCGCATCTCCTGCGGCAGATCATGAAGATGCCGGTGGCCAGGGCCACCGAGCTCCTCGATCGCGGGGCGGGCGGCGATCGGCGGCGATCGGGCATCGAGTGAGCCATCGCCGCTGCCGTGGATTCGCGACGGCGGCGGCCTCGACGCCGAGGGTTGGGACCTGTTTCCGGCCGCACGTGACCGCTCATTCGGTGAGCGTCCGCCGCAGCCGATCACGATGTGGCCGCCTCAATGGCTCGGCTTCTCGCGCGACACGTTCCACCAGCCGCGCTTCGGAAGCGTCAATCCGACCCGGCGCAGTTGCCGTGCGGTCACCGAGGCCGGGCCCAGCAGATTGATCTTCGCCCAGTCGAGGTTTCGCGCCCGCGAGATCCGCGCCTCGGCGGGAACACTCAGCCAGTGGACGCTGCGGCGGTACGCAAACGCCTCGACCTCGGTTCCCACCGCCTGCCATTCCTGGATCAACTGTCCCGCGCCGGGATTGCGGCTGACGAATTCGAACAGAATCGGTCCCTGCGCCGGCTTCCCGCTGCCGGCCGGATCGAAGTATGCGTAGCGCTGCAGATACGGGCCCACGGGCGGCCCCCCGAAGAACCCCGCCGCGACGTGCCGCCAGTACTCATTGCCCAGGCCGTACTCCGTGATGGTGTACGAGGCCGGGTCGCCGACCTGAGCGGCCACATAGTCCGGGAGTGATTGAATCGCATGCGCGACGAACAGCCCGCCGAAGCTCCAGCCCATCGCCATCGCCCGGCTGACGCGAACACCGCGCGCCTCGACCGCCGGAACCGCATTGCGGAACAACGACACGGCGCTCTGCATCGCCCGTCTGGTCCGATCATACGGGCTCAGGCCCGCCCCGCCGGTCTGCGCCCAATTGAGCAACAGCACCGCAATGCCGGCATGCACGAGCCTCGCCACCGGATAGGAGGTGATCCACTGTGCGCGACGGGAATAGGCCTCGCTGAACCCATACGCCATCACCGCGAGCGGCACGGGCCGGGTCGCGGCGCCACGCGGCAGGGCCAGCCAGCCCGTCGAATGGAAGCCAAACCGGCTGCGGATGCGCACGTCCTGGAATGTGAAATCGAGCGGACGCTCGCGCGGGTTGACCGGTCCGAGGCGCCGCCGCGCTCCGCTGCGCAGATCGATCAGCATCAGTTGCGGCGGCTCGGTCAGGGTCTGCGCGACGCACACCGCGGCGCGGCGGGCGGAGTCGAGAGTACAGGGGTGCTCCGCGCCGCCCAGATCGCCGCCCGGAAAGTCATACCGGCGCCGCACCCGGCCTGTCCGGGTATCGAGCTCCTCGAGCCACCAGCGCACCGGGCCGCCCGGCCGAAGATAGCCCATCACCTGCGCGAACAGCCGATGCCGCGACCCCCACCACAGGCCCGAGACGTCCTCGATGAACGTGTTCCTTCCGGCCCCCGACGCCACGACCAGGCGTCCCTGTCGATTCTCGACAAAGATGCGCAGCGAGCCGGTGCAGCCGCAGCGGTCTTTTCCGCTTGCCATCCCCTCGTGGGTGGAGACCAGGGCCACGCGACCCGAAGGCGATGCGGAAGCCCCGTCGATGCGATACAGCGGCAGTCCCCGATGCCAGCGCCGCCCCGTCTCGAGGTCGAATATTCTCGTGTGCCAGGAGCGCACCGAAGAGACCACGCCGAGGAGCTGTCCATCGCGCCACAGCAGCGTCGGCATCAAATGAAGGCGCGACATCGCGAGGGTCAACGGGACGCCGATCAGCCGCCCGTGCACGCGCTGCAGCGCCAAAGCCCCGACCCGGTAGGCGTCGGGCCAGCGCGCCCAGGCCGGCGCGAGAAGATCCAGCGTCGTCATCGCATTCGTCACGCGCGCGGAGACCTGGTGATTCCAGCGCCAGGTCACCGCATGGACGTACGCGATGAGGCCACGGGCGCGGTCGAACGCGCTGATCGAGATCGGCTGCCGACTGACAAAGACCGTGTGCCGCACGCGCGTCATGATGTTTTCCGCCACGACGGTGGTTTGCGCGCCGGCCTCGGTAAACAGGATGTGATGCGCATCGAGCCAGTAGACGGAGCCCACCCCGGGTCCGGCGAAGATCGTCCGCGGGGCGGCCCGGCCCGCCCGCAGATCGCGGATGACGATCGACTCGCCCGCGGCCGATCCGGCTGCCACGGTCTCGGCGAGCCAATTCCCGGCGGGCGCGATCGAATAGGCGAGGATCCTCTCCGACTGCAACCCCGGGGCTTTCTGGCCGACGCCAGCCATCGCCGCGCCGCCCCAACTTCCCGCCGCGATGCACAGCACCGTCAGTCCGCTCATCAATGGCTTGATCTTCAAGACTGCTCCTCGGCGTCTCGGCGCCCCTTCGCCCCGGGCATGGCCGCCATCCGTCTTCCGCGCCGCGCTACCGCCAGCGCTTCGACACCGACACGCTGATGAAGCGGCCGAGCGCGGATGCGTTGGTGGAGTCGTATCCGAGCCCCGCGTACGCCGTGGCGCTGCCGCGGACAGAAGGCGGCGCGCGATTGAACAGGTTCGTCACCGCGAGGCTGCCCTTCAGGCCGTGCAGCCACCGCCACGGCGCGGTATCGAAGTCGTAGCTCACGCGCGCATCGATCGTGCTCCACGACGCAACCTGCACGCGCGGTACGCTCGTGTTGTCCCAGCCGCTGCTCACGTAATTGAAGGCCCCCGTCAGTGCCCAGCCCTTCCCGCGCCAGGTCGCGGTGCCGCGCCCCTTGAAGTCCGGCGGATTGAAGATCGTGCCGGACAGCCGGGTGAGCGGCTCTCCGGCGACGTCCTGCTGCTTGAGTGAAAGCCACGCCCCGTTCACATCGACTTCGAGCCGGCCGCCGAGCATCGGCCAGCCATCGCTCACGGTGAGATCGATCCCGTGTATGTCCTGGAGGGTGGCATTCTGGTATTCGTCGTTGATGAGGTACGCGACGTTACCGGCATCGTAGGGGACCCCGGCCTGATCGACGAAATCCACCGAGCGACCGATCAGGCTCTGCTGCACGGCAGCCGAGGGGTTGTCGATGATGAACGGCGCGTATATCGGGTTGGGAATGGTGCCCGTGAACGCGGTGATCGGAGCGACGATCCGGTTCGTGTAGTGGATCTGGAAGTACGTCGGCGTGATCGTCAGGCTCCGATACGACCTCGGGGTGATGTCCATGGAGACGGTTTCCGAGGTCGCGCGCTCCGCCTGCAGCGCGGGATTGCTGCCGTCCGCGAGGAGGGCCGTCGTGCCCGGCGTACCGCTGAACGCCGTGGAGGGCTCGAGATAGGCCAGCTGCGGGCCGTAGGCGTAGAGCAGCTCCGGCGCCATGAATGATCTCGACCAGCTTGCCCGCAGGTCGACGGCCTGGACGGGTCGATAGACGACGCCGAAGCGCGGGGCGCCCTGCGAGCCGAAATCGCTGTAGTCCTCGTACCGGAAGGCGGCATCGAGGTCCAGCCGCTCGAGCATCGTGCGCGAGGCGCGCGGAGACACCAGCGGGGCGTTGAGCTCCGCGTAGGCATAGCGGTCGTTGCGGCTGCCGATCGCGTTCAGCGTCGCAAATCCGGGGACGAGGTTCTTGAATTGATCACTGCGGTAGCCGAGTCCGACGGCCAGCCGGACGAGCCCCGAAGGCAGCCGCAGAACCGGGCCGTTGGCATCGAGCTCCCCGACGCGCAGGGTGTTCGTATAGGAGGTGGTACTGCTTTGCAGCAGCGCTCCGGTCTGCTGGTCAAAGGTCGGGCTGCTCACGTGATCCCTGTCCGAGGACAGCGTCCCCGACAGGGTCAGGCTCCATCTCAACGGCAGCGCAATCCTGACTTCCGGCGAGACGCCGTATTCGTGGACTCTGGTGTCCGCAAGATAGAGAAACCCCTGCCCCCCATACGCTTGCGAGACCCGGCTCGAGTATGACCTCACCGTATAAAGGGCCTCCAGCGAGGCTTTCACGCCCGGAAGGACGCGTTGATCCGCCGTCAGGAACATCGAGTCTCGATTGAGATCGGGCAGCAGCCAGGTTGGCTCGTCCGCTGCCCGCGCGAACGGCCTTTCGGACGCAAGCAGCGGCGCGTCGTGCGCATACTCGTAGGCCACCGCGAGGTTCCCTCCGTTCCAATTGCGCCCGGCGAGCACGCTGTATTGCGTTTGCGTCGCACTGCCCTCGGTCACGTCGCCGAAGCGGGCGGTCGCGGTTACGCCGCTATAATGATGGCGGAGGATGACATTGACGACGCCGGCCACGGCGTCGGAGCCATAGATCGCCGAGCCGCCCCCCGTCATGACTTCGATGCGCTTGACTGCGGCCAGCGGGATCATCGACAGATCCACGCCATTCTGGAAGCCATCGTAGGCGAGTCGGCGGCCGTCGACGAGAGTGAGAGTCGAATCCGCCCCCAGACCCATCAGGTTGGCGCTGGATGCGCCCGATACCGAGAACTGGTCGGTGCCCGCGGCGGCACCGAGGACGCCCGGGTTCTGTCCGCCGCTGAAGTTCTCCGGCAGGGCACGCAGGACGGCCCCCACGTTGCTGTAGCCCGATTCGTCGATTTGACGGCGGCCGATCGTGATGACGGGCGACACCGATTGCACCCCGGCGATGTGCGTGCCGGTCACGATCACGGTCTCGAGGACTTCGGGGTGTGCAGCCGCGTTGCCGCGCGAGCGTGCACGCCGCGGCGGTGGGTTGCGCTGCGGATGCCCGACCGCGGCCGCCGCGGGGCCGACCGGGTCCCGGGGCGATCCGGCCGGCGACACGGCGGTATCAACGGGTCGTGCCGAGGTCTGAGACCTGCGCACGGCGACGGAGTCGCGGCCAGCGTCGACGAACCTCAGATGGGTGCCGCGCAGCAGCGTCCGGAGCGCGGCGCTGAGGGTCATTCGGCCGCGCACGCCTGCGGTGCTCAAGTCCTGTACGTCCACCGCATCCGTCATGACTTGTACGCCGGTCTGACTGCCGAGCTCCACCAGCGCGGACGCCAGGCTCTGCGGTGGAATGTGCACGACGACGGATCGAGCGAAATCGACCGCGAGCGCCGGCTGCACTGCGAGCAGCCCGACACTCAGGCCGATCTGTGCGAGCACCGTGGCCGCGTGGTGTGTTCGTCCGGAAATTCGCATGTCCCCCCGCTGGGCCGCTTCACCTGTGTGGCGGCGTTGATCAGTTGCAGAGTAAGACGATGCGCCGCGCCGAAGCGGAACCGGCCGTCGCGTCCTCAGCGCGCGGACGGCGGTGTGGCGCGGGGCTCGATGTCGATGTGGCGCGCGCTGTTGAATACGACCCGGACCGGGAAGATTCGCGGCAGGGCGCGCAGCCATTCGTCGATATCGCCCACTTCGATCGTTCCCGTATAGCGCAGCGTTCCGAGAGTGGATTCGAGCGTGACCGGCGTGGGCGAGTAGCGGTTGATGTCGGCGATCACTTCCGTCAATGGCGCCGCGATGTAGTCCAGGCGGCCCTGGCGCCAGGCCGCGACGGCACCTGGATTCACGGCGCGCAGGGTCAGGGCGGTCCGCCGGGCAGGCACGTAGTCGGCCTGATGCCCGGCGGTCACCTCGATGGACTCTTCCATTGCGCCGGAGCCGTCGGGCGCGGTGACCTCGACTCTTCCCTCCTTCACCGTCACCGCCGTGCGTCCCCGCGTGCGCGAGACATCGAATGCGGTGCCCAGGTCGCGCACGTGCACACGCCCGGCGCTCACGATGAACGGCCGCGCCGCATCGTGCTCCACGCGGAAGAACGCCTCTCCGGCTGTCAGCTCGACCCGCCGCTGGCGCTCGCGAAAATCGATGTGCAGCCTGGAACGGGGCGCCAGGGTGATGAGCGATCCGTCCGGGAGCGTCGTGCTGAGGTTCTGGGCAACGGATGTCGCGAGCCACGAGGCGTCCGGGCGCGGGGCCCGGTCATTGAGCGTCCACAGCGCCGCTGCGACCGCCGCCGCGATGACGATGGCCGCGGTGCCGACCGCCTGACGCAGGCGAGCGCTTCCTGGGCGGCGGCGGCGCAGTGCGATGCGTCGCAGGCGCGCGGCTCGCAGCGCTCTCGGAGCCTTCGGCGCCGATATCCTGGCAGCCACGTGCGCCGCGGCCCTGGGATGATCCAGGGCGTGCCACAGCGGCAGCAGTTGCTCGAACGCCGCGCGATTCTCGGGCGCGGCTTCGCACCATTGGAGCCACTGCGCGATCTGCTCCGGCGTCGGATCATCTTCGTGCAGTTGCGTCAGCCAGGCGGCGGCCTGCCGGTAGCGCTGCAGGGCCGCATCGCCCGAATCATTGTTGCTCATGTGCCATCCTTGCCTTGGCCTCATCGGGGCTCAGCCCATCGAGGCGAAAGCGGCAATAGATGAGCGCGCGCTCCAGGTGCTTGCGGACCATGCGCGTGGAGATGTCAAGCTGCTCGGCAACCTCCTGACTGGTGAGCCGGTTCAGGCGGTGCATGACGAATGCCTGGCGGCATCGGGGCGGGAGCTCCTCGAGGCAGGTGAAAAGGAGGGTCAGTTGCTCCTGGCTGAGCACGGAGCGCTCCGGCTCGATCGGGTCGCAGAGCGTCTCCAGGGTGTCGTCGGCGCTTTCGGCGCGCGGAGCGGACCGCCGCCTGCGCAGGCGGTCGGTGGCCAGATTCGCGGCGATGCGAAAGAGGTACGCCCGCAGAAAGCCGATCGTCTGGGTGTCCTGCAACTGCAGGAGACGCACATAGGACTCCTGGGCGACCTCATGCGCGTCCCCGGCGTCATTGAGTCTCGCGCGCAGGAATCGCACCAGATCCCGATTGTGCTGCCGGAAGAGGTCCGCGATGCGCTGCGTGCGCCCGGGCCTGGCCTGGAGAGCGGCGTCGGAGGCCGCCTCGGGCGGTGCAAGGTCGTCGGGCCTGCGCATCGAGCCTCGAATGAATTGGAGCCTGAGTGCTTAGACGGAAGGGGCCTGTCCCGCGGAACCTCGGCGGAGCGGCAAGGTGCGCTTGGAGCCGATCACCGGCGCCCGGCGGTGCGATCTGCCCACCCAGGCCTCCCAGGCCTGCGAGGCGCTGCTCGAGCGCCTCCAGGGCTGCCGCCTCAGGGCGGTGAGCGGCTGCGACGGTCCCGGCCAGCCCGCGCCGACCGCAGCGGCGGGTCGTCTGTCACGGGCGCTGTCAAGGCGCTTCGAGCTCCATCGGATCCATCCGCGTCTCCACGCCACTCGAGGCCAGGGCTCTCACGAAGTCGGCGCAGCTTTGCGCGGCATCGCTGCTTTGCCCGGCCCGGAGGGCAACCCACAATACCATGAGGCTGAAGCCGGCGACGATCCACATACCGGTAAAGAACCCGAATACGCCGGTCCCGCCCATGAGGCCCGCGGGTCCGAGGTAACTGATCAGCCACATGCCCGCCAGATATGGAGGGATCCACCATGCATGCCGCCATCCCAACTCTGCGAGGGTCCTGCGGCGCACCACCGTGCCCCATGAAAGGTAGGCAACGATATAGGCGAGCACCGCGCCGAGCATCCAACTGGCGATGGCATATCCGGTCCAATAGATGATCCAGTTGGACACGATGAACGCGACCGTCGACAGCATGCCCGCGGCCCGGAGCCGGAACGGTCGCGCCGCCTGCGGCAGCGAAGCGCGCAGGCGCAGCAGGATCACCGGTCCGATGCTGAAGGAGAGAACGGCGGTCAGGGAAACGGCGGAGACCAGCTTCTGCCACGAGGGGAACGGAAAGAAAAACAGCACTCCGACGACATAGGTCACGAGGAGGCCCACCCAGGGCACGCCCTGCCGGCTCAGGCGGGTGACGTACTTCGGCGCACTGCCCATCTCGCCCGCGGCCATGATGATGCGCGGGCTCGCCGTGACATAGATGAAGGCCGTCCCGAGCGGCGAGATCAGGGCGTCCACGTAAAGAAGCACCGCCCACCAGAACGCCCCCACCGACACGGCGATCGCCGCCAGGGGGCCGAACATGCCGGCGAAATGCAGATTCCCCCATCCGCCGCTCACGTCCCGGGGCTGGAGCGCCGTGATGAACGAGATCTGAAGCCCGACATAGATCAGCATGCCGATCAGAACCGAGCTGATGAGCGCGATCGGCACATTGCGGCCGGGATTGCGGGTCTCCCCGGCCAGCGCGATGGCCTGCTGGAAGCCGAAGAAGCTGAATACGACGCCGGCCGTGGCGACCGCCGTGAACACTCCGCTCACCGGAGTGCTGTGGATGTGGGCCAGCATGTTCTGCGGATGGAACGAGCAGGCCATGAGCACGACGATCGTCGCGATGGGGATGACCAGCTTCCACCATGTTGCCGCACTGTTGATGGCGATGACCCATCGAACCGCCAGGAAATTCAAAGCCACGACGGCGGCCAGCAGCAGCGCCGCCAGTGCCGTTCCCGCATGGGTCATCAGGCCGGTGTGGGGATCGATGAGTCCGGGCAGGTAGTTATTGGCGTACGCGAGAACCGCGCTGACCTCCACGGGCGGCACGGACACCGACGCGAGGAAGAGAATCCAGGCCCAGATCCTGCCCGCCAGGTCCCCGTGGCTCACATGGGTCATGTGCACCAGGCCACCGGAGTTCGGAAACATCGTCGCGAGCTCCGCGAACACGAAGGCGAGAAAAAGGATGGCGACTGCGCCGATGATCCAGGAGAAGACGCTCCAGGGGCCGGCCTGGACGGCGGCATGCAGCGCGCCGAACAGCCACCCGGAGCCGATGGTGCTGCCGAGGCAGACATTGAGAATGCCGATGACTCCGGCATCGCGCCGCAGTTTCGCTGGATCAGCCACTTTTCACCTCTTGCCGGTCCCCCAACGTTTGCCTCGGCATGCCGACCCCCGGGTCAGCGCATATTACTGAAGTCGAATCGATGGCCCCTCAGGCTACCTCGTCCTCCCCGCTGCGATCGCCCGCTTGCGGCTCGCCGCCGGCAAGCGCGTCGCGCAAGCGAGCCAATGCCGCTCGGGCAGCCGGCTCCTTGACGTAGCCGAAACCACGAACCTGCCCTGGCATCTCGGCGAGCGCTATCGCCGAGGTGAGCTCGTCGGCCCGCAGCGCTTCGGCGACTTGGCGCATGGCTTGCAGGTATACATCTCGCAGCTCACGCTCCTGGCGGCGGTCCGCCGATCTCGCGAAGACATCAAGCGGCCCCTCGCGCAGGAATTTGAGCGCGGCCAGCGCGCGCAGAACCGGGAAAATCCAGGTGCCAAAGGTCAGTTTAAGGGGCCGGCCCGTGGTCGCGTCGATTCGCGACAGCAGCGGTGGGGCCAAGTGAAGCTTGAGCCGAATGGGACCTTGGAACTCCCGTGAGAGCGCGGCTCGAAACCGGCCGTCCGTATAGAGGCGCGCGACCTCATACTCGTCCTTGTACGCCATCACCTTGTAGGCGTAGCGTGCGACAGCCCACGCAAAACGCTCGCCGCCTTGGAGGCCCTCCGCGGCCTGGCGTGCACTCTTTATCAAGGCGGCGTAACGCTGCGCGTAGCGGGTGTTCCAGTATGCCTGCAAATCCCGGGTGCGCGCGGCGACGAATTCGTCCAGCGACTGAGCGTGAGGGATGGAGGGTGGGGCGACTTCGGCGATCGCGGCGCGCCGACCGGCGGTGAATACCTGGAGGTTCGCGCGGGCGGCGCGCCCATTGAGCTCGATCGCCCGCTCGATGGATTCCCGCCTCAAGGGGATGAGCCCCGCCTGCCAGGCGAATCCCAGGAGAAGTAGATTCGCGCCGATGGTGTCGCCCAGCACTTCCTGGGACATCTGCGATGCCGCCAGCAGGGTGGGATCAGTGCCGCAGGCTTCCCGGAGCCGAGCCTCGAGAAGCGATCCGGGGATGACCAGATCCGGCTGCGCGTGAAATTCGGCGATCGCCGCGACGTCACTGTTGCCAAGCACCACCGTCTTGCCGCGCGCAATGCAGTTGAGCGCGGGGGCCTGGGTCGCTGCGACGAGATCGCACGCAAGCAGCACGTCGGCTTCGCCGGCGCCGATCCGGGCGGCGACGACCTCGCGGGGATCGGGGCGCAAGCGCACGTGGCTAAAGACCTGCCCGCCCTTTTGGCTGAGGCCTGTCATGTCGCACAGACTCGCCCCAAGTCCCTCGATACGAGCGGCCATTCCGAGGATGGCGCTCACCGTCACGACGCCGCTGCCGCCCACGCCGGTAATCAGCAGGTCGAAGCCCTTGCCCAGGGCCGGTACCGAGGGGTCCGGGATGCCGAGGTCCGATCGCGGGGCGGCTACGGACTTGCCCGGCGCGGCATTCGCCACGGAGACGAATGCCGGGCAGAATCCCTTCGCGCACGAGAAGTCCTTGTTGCACGCGGACTGATCGATTCTGCGCTTGCGGCCGAGCTCGGTCTCGAGCGGCTGAATGGCGAGACAGTTCGACTCGCTCGAGCAATCGCCGCAGCCTTCGCAGACGGCGGAGTTTATGAAAACGCGGCGGGCGGCATCCGGATAGGTTCCGAGGCGGCGCCGCCGCCGCTTCTCTGCCGCGCAGACCTGATCGTAAATGAGGACGCTGACTCCGGGATGACCGCGAAGCTCCCGTTGAACCTGCGCCAATTTGTCCCGGTGATGAAGTGCAACCTTCGGCGGCAGGGGATCCCTCGCGAAGCGCGCCGGGTCTTCCGACAGCACTTCGACACGCAGTACGCCCTCCGCGAGCACCTGCCGCGCGATGCGGCTGACGGTCAGGGCGCCTTCGATGGGTTGTCCGCCGGTCATCGCCACCGCATCGTTGAAGAGGATCTTGAAGGTGATGTTCGCGCCGGACTGAACCGCGGCCCTGATGGCGAGCGAACCGGAGTGGCTGTATGTTCCATCCCCGAGATTCTGAAAGATGTGGCGGGTCTCGGTGAAAGGCGCCATGCCGATCCATTGAGCGCCCTCTCCTCCCATGTGGCCCATGGGCAGCGGATTGCGGTCGCGATGAAACACCGCGAGTCCGTGGCAGCCTATGCCGGTCGCTCCGAACGCATCTTCCGGGACCTTCGTCGAGGTGTTGTGGGGACAGCCGGGACAGAACGCCGGGCGACGAAGGACGGCGGGCCTTTCGGAGCTGCCCCTTTCGAGCCGCATCGCAATGCGGGCCTCCGCTGCCGCGAAATCGGGCAAGACATCGAGAAGATCCGGCAAGCTGACCCGTAATCGCTTCGCGAGCGCCGATGCCACGATGTGCGCATCGAGAGCCGTATCCGACGGCAGGAGGACCTCGCCGCCGGGGGTCGTCTTGCCACTGATGCGCGGGCGTCTCGATTGATTGTAGAGTAGATCCTTCGCCTGGCTCTCCGCGTGGGGACGTTTCTCCTCGACGAACAGGATCTCTTCGGCATTTCGAGCCGCCGCCGCCAAGCCGCGGGGACTCAGGGGAAAGAGCAGCCCGATCTTCAAGACGGCAATGCCCAGGCTCCGGGCGGCCCGCGCATTGATCCCGAGGAGACCGAGCGCGGCGAGGACATCGGCGAACGGCTTGCCGGAGGTCGCAATGAGAAACCTGGGATTTTCGGACCCGAAGGCGATCCGGTCCAGTCCGTTCGAGTCGGCAAATGCTGTGGCCCGGGGCAATTTGTAGCGGACCAGTCGCGCGTCCTGATCCTGAATCGCGAATGGCTCCGGGCGGATGTTGACGTCCGCATCGGCCCGCGGGACCTGTGGTTGGATGAAGTCGACGGGAGGCGGGAAGTCCACCACGGCGGTTGCATCCGCGGTCTCGTTCACGAGCTTCAAGCCCACGAGCAGACCGCTGAAGCGGGACAGGGCAAAGGCCGCCAGCCCGTATTCCACGATTTCGGCGACCGATGCGGGGTAGAGGACGGGTACGCCCCAGCTCGCCAGCGTGATGTCGCTTTGATGGGCGGTCGTGGATGACATCCCGATGTGATCGTCCCCAAATGCCAGCACGAGGCCTCCTTGCGCGGATACTCCTCGGAGGTTGGCATGCTTGATGGCATCGCCCGACCGGTCGACGCCCGGCCCCTTGCCGTACCAGAGTCCGAATACCCCGTCGACCTTGGGGTCAGGTACGAAGGCCAGCTGCTGAGCACCGGCCAGCGCCGTGAGCGCGAGATCTTCGTTGATGCCCGGCTGGAACTGAATGTTCCGCGCGTGAAGTTCCACACGGGCATTCCACAGCTCCATGTCGAGTCCGCCCAATGGGGACCCCCGATAGCCGCTGATCAGGCCCGCGGTGTTGAGGCCACGCAGGCGGTCCGCTTCGCGCTGTGCGATGACGAGCCGCACGAGTGCTTGCCGGCCCGATATCAAGGCGCAACTGCACTCGAGACGATACTTGTCCAGGAGAGCGATGTCGGGACGCGCGCTCAAGGCTTTCCCGGCGCTCTAGCGCTTGATGAGTTCGCGCGCGAATTGCTCGGCCACCACCTCGGGTCTCTCCTGCGCCCGGGCCGCCCGGTCAAAGATCTCGAGCAGGCGGTCATGGATGCGCTCGAGCCGCACCGAGAGCGGAGCGTCCACGCGTCCCGAGCGACCTGGCATCTTCAGGAATTCCTCCAGGCCGCTGATGATTCCGCCGGCGTTGATGACGTAGTCTGGCGCGTAGAGAATTCCTCGTGCCGCCAATGCCTGTCCGGCTGCCGGCGACGCCAACTGGTTATTGGCCGCGCCCGCGACCGCGCGGGCCTGGATCTGGCCCGCTGACTCTTCGGTGATGACCCCGCCCAGCGCGCAGGGACAATAGATGTCCACCTCGCTTCGGTGGACTTCGTCCGGGTGGGCTGCGCGCGCGCCAAACAAGGCGACGGCGCGCTCGACTCGCTCCGGACGTATGTCCGAGACCGTCAATTGCGCTCCTTGCGCGTGCAGCCGCTCAACGACATGCCATCCGACCGCTCCGAGTCCTTGAATCGCGACCCGCAGGTCGCTGAAGCTCGCTCCCCGAAACCGCCACTTCAGAACGGCGCGCAGCCCGTGCATCAGACCGGTCGCAGTGTGCACCGAGGGGTCACCGGCTCCGGCAGAGGAAGTGCCGCCTACATAGGGGCATACCGCACGGATCGTCTCCATGTCGCGCACGGCCATGCCGACGTCCTCACCCGTGACGAATACGGCGCCGATTCGGTTGAGATAGCGTCCATAGGCATGCAGCAGATCCGCACTCTTGATCCGCTCGGGATCGCCGATGATGACTGCCTTGCCTCCTCCGCACGGCAGTCCCGCCAGGGCACTCTTGTAGGACATCGCGCGGGAGAGCCTCAGGGCATCCTCGAGCGCCCGCTGCTCGTCCGGATAAGCCATGAATCGGGTCCCGCCGGCCGCCGGACCGAGCGCGGTCGAATGGATCGCGACGATGGCCCGGAGCCCGCTGCCGGCATCCGAGAAACAGCAGACCTGCTCGTGATCATCGAATTCCGGGGAGTTCCAAAATTGCATGGGCACAACCAGCTTCAGCGACGACCTTGTGCATATTATCCATAAGGAAATCTTTTGTCCATTGGAAATATTCTTTCTGAATACGGCAGTACACATGCGAAGAGAGGGGGTAGGTGCGCGGGGTTGGTGGTCCGGGACTGGACCCTCACGGTCCCCGGGCGCCGGCGGCGATTGTGTTGCCGCCCACACGGCGAAACGCAGCGGCCACTGGCGATCAGGTTCGCTGCCGACGAGCCCCGGCTCCCGGGGAATCGGCGCTTGCGGCCGGACTTTCGTGTCCACCCATGTGTTTGCTCTGGAACGGTCGCAAGATCGCCTCGACACGAGGCGCAATGCAGACGGACAGCACCCGGCACGGCTCGTTTCCGATGGCGACATAGGCGTGGCCCATGTTGCCATCGAAGTACATCGCGTCACGCGTTCTCAGGTGAACAGGAAGGTACGCACTGGTGTAAAGGTCCAGCCGGCCGCCGAGAACGAACAGGAACTCCTCGCCGGGGTGGTGATTGAGTCCGCCAAATTCCTCGAGACTGCGTGCCGTCACCTCGATGACCATGGGGACAGACCTTGTATTGAGCAGGTCATCCGCGAGGTAGCGATAGCGGCCGCTCGCGGTCTCGATCACTTTGCCCTCCCCGGATCGAGTCACACTGCGACGGCCGCCCGGTTCGCCGTGAACCGGCCGTGCGCCCTCGGGAGCGATCAATTGCGCTATGTCCGTCTCCAGAGCCATGCTCAGCCGGCGAAGCTTGTCCAACGTGAAGTCCATCCTTCCACTTTCCACCTTGGACAGACTCGATACGGACAAACCGGTGCGACGGCTCACCTCCGCCAGGCTCCATCCCCGTCGCTGCCGCAGTGACTTGATCGTCGCGCCCGGCCTGATACGTGCCCGGATATCGCGTTCCTGCCTGGTGGTCACGTCTCATCCCTACGTTGGATCGGACCCAATGCGTCCCCCGTTGCGCCGGATGACCACCATCATGGTCCCGGCCGGCCGCTCTTGGCGCTCGCTCCTCCGTCGTGCGCCATGCCCCGCCCCCCGGCGCTCGAGGCCCTGTTCCGAAAACCAAAAAGGCTCGCCATGACGGTCATGATGGGTGTTCGAGACAGCCTCCGGGCGCTTTTCGATTCGATGAAGCCCTTTCCCAGGCGGAACTCTCGCAGGCCTTTTTGCGAATTCTTGCAAGATTTCTCGTGTTGCTCATAGACTATCGAGTCTCATCAGGTGGCGATGCATGAACGACCAGCGCAAGGGCGACACTCGATCGGCGATCAAACCCGGCGCCATGCTGAAGGCGTTGCGCCTCAAGCGCGGCTGGAGCCTGGCGGAGGTGAGTCGACGTACGGGGCTGCCGATCTCGAGCCTCTCCAAGATCGAAAATGACAAGATGGACGTGACGCTCGACAAGCTGCTGCGCATTGGGACGGCGCTGGAAACCGATCTGGCGCAACTTGTCGCGCCGCTGAGCACACCAGAGGTGCAGAGCCAGTCCGCGGGACGGCGCAGCATTGCTCGCGCCGGCGAGGGCAAGCTGATCGAAAGCACCAATGGGCACTATCGGTATCTCGCGCACGATCTACTCAACAAACTCTCGTTGCCAATGATCATCGAGGTCACGGCGCGCAGCCTGGAGGAGTACGGAGAGCTCAATCAGCATCTTGGCGAGGAGTTCCTCTACGTGCTGGAGGGAGAGCTGGATTTCTACTCGAGCATCTACATGCCCGTGAACCTCAAGAAGGGCGATTCGATGTACTTCGACGGCAACATGGGCCACGCCTATGTTGCCGTCGGCCAGACGCCGTGCCGCATCCTTTCCGTTTGCATCGCACCGGGATCGCCCGAGGCCTTGACGTTGCTGGAGCGCAAGAACGCGCCCGGACGCGACGAGCCGAAGGGTGTCGAACCGGCCAAACGGATGCCTCATCACCACAAGGGAGAGTGAGGGGGGTATATTTCGCCCGGATCATCCGGCTGCGCAGGCCCCGCTTCTCGCCGCGTGATTCACGGCTCGTGGCTCAACCTCCCGTCATAGGGCCTGACGTACCGGACCAGGTCCATGAGCACTATCCCCGGTGCTTCGTTCACCACGTAATGAGCGGCGTTTTGGATCAGGAAGAACCTCTTGGCCGGAGCGCGGATCTTCCTGTAATAGGCCGCCACAAGAGACTCCGGGGTCGTCCGATCATGCGCGCCGGCAAAGAAGACGATCGGACAGCCGAATGAGAGATCGTGGTCGAAGCTGACGTTGTAGAGTTGAGGCACCAGGATCTCCACGGAGCTCAACTCTCCGAGCTCGGCTGATCTCACATCGTACGAGCTGTAATCGGGACTCAAGTCCCAGAACTGCGTCTCATCGTCCTTCGTGTGCCCGTAGAGCATGCCGCCGAGCGCCGCATCCCACCTGCGCTCTATGATCACCTTGGAGATGGGCGTCGGCCCGGTCGGGTTCGGATACGGAGCGATCGACTTCAATGCATCGATCGCGGCCTCATCGTGTACGGCTTCGGCTTTGGCCAGCGTCTCGCGGTAACCAACGACCTCATTGCGGTAAGCATTGACGACCTGGCCGACCCCGATATACGCGTGCAGCCAGTTCGGATGCTGAATTGCCACCCGCAGTCCGAGGATGCTGCCGAACGAGAATCCGAGGAGGAAGATCTTTCGCTTGTGGTAGCGGTGCCTCAGCCAGCTGATCATCTGGTCGGTGTCCGACTGCAGCTGCGCCATCGTCATTGTTCTGTCGGGCACCCGGTGGGCGGCGGAGAACGTCTTGCCGGCGTCCCGCTGATCCCACTGGACCACCGTGAAGAAATCCTCCCAAGGGCGCTGGAACGTCCAGCTCTCGGGCATCATGGGATCCCCGGGACCGCCGTGCAGGAAGAGCAGGATGGGGTTCGCCCGGTCGGCGCCCCGAATGCTGATCCACTGCGGAATGCCGCCGATCCGGACTGCCATCAGCTCATTGATGCCTCCCGGCGGCAATGCTTCCGCGGCCGCGATGACCTTCCGCGGATTCACCGTCTCCGGCCGTGGTTCGGGAGGCGCGGAGCCAGTCGCATTCGCCAACGGAGCCCGGGCGCCCATGGCGAGGGCGAGCATCAGGCTCAGGAGCGCGCGGACCGGCGCGGCGCGTCCGCGAGATGAGGTGCGAGCAACGATCATAGTCGGGCGTCCATCTTGATTCCGAACGTGAGGGGCCGTTGCCGGATGGCCACCGGCACGGTAAAGCTGTCGAAGGCGGAGATCTTGCCGCTGCCGTTCGTGGCGTTGTCGACGAATGCGGTCAGGCTATATCGAGACCACCTCAGGCCTCCCCTGATATTGAGTTGTGAGTATTCGCCATATACGAGCGAGGTGGCGTTATCGAGATTGCTGTATTGCTTGCCGACATATCGCGCGTCGATCCTTGCGAAGTAGTCCACCCGCGATGTCAGCGGGTGCGTGTATTGGGCATAGATCGTGGCGCTCAGGGGGGCGGATCCGGGCAGGCGGTCGCCGGGCGTCGCCGCGACCCCCGGGCTCACCGATTCAAGGTGCGCGTTCGTGATCGCAAGCGACCCGCCCACGCTCCAATGCAAGGCGGGACGGGCTTGGACATCGAGCTCCAGGCCCTTGATGCCCGCGTGACCGGCGTTCGTGATGTAGTTGATGCCCGAGGGAACCGTCAGGGCATTCAGCTGGATATTGCGCCAATCGATGTAATAGACGTCCGCATCGATGAGCAGCCTGCGCTGCAGCAGGTAACTCTTCTCCCCCAATTCGTAGTTCCACAGGCTGTCCGGATTGGATGCGAGCGGTATGAGCTGTCCGGAAACCGGGTCCGTCCTCACCGTGTTGATCTGGCCGATGCGAAATCCCTTCGCGGCCTGAGCGTAGACCATCGTGTTTCGCGTGAAGTGGTACGAGATATTGAATCTTGGCGTCGTGGAATTTTCCGTCGTGACGACGTGACTCTTCGACGGATTCTGGAGCGTTCCGCCGATCGTCTGGTTTTCGATGAGCCTGTCGTGGGACCGACGCGCACCGACCGTCAGGGTGAGGTGGGGAATGATGTCGTAGGAGAGATCGCCGTATACCGCCTCCTCCAGGGTTTCCCCAAAGGTATCGGCGGATGATACATCGTTGGATGTGCCTCCAAAGAGCGCGGCCGTTCCCGGAATGATCACATTCTCCAGCACGGTCCTGCGGTTGTCGATGTAGCTCGCACCGATGAGCCAGCGGAATTTTCGATCCTGCGGCGACGCGAGCCGCAGTTCCTGCGAAAACGTGCGCGAGGGTCCTGCATCCGTTATGGGCGATGGAGCGTTCAGGCCGAGCAGCTGGTAAGCCGTCTGGGTGAAGTCCCCCACCGAGAACTCACTCCGGTCGGCATACGTCGTAATGGAAGTGGCCGTCATCCTTCGCGAGTGATAGGCGCCCTTCAGGCTATAGATTCTCGTGTAGCTATAGTTGTAGTTCGGGACGGCGCCATTCCACGCGTATTTGTGACTGTCGTAGAAGCTGTAGGAGGAATCGTTGGGTGAGTCATCCTCGCCGAGCACCGTGCCGAGGAAGCTGAGGTCGCGCATCGGCGTCCACTTGAGCTCCACTCGACCGCCCCGTGTGGTCGCATGATTCACATTCGAGGCGCCCGTTCTGGTGTTATCCACGTAGCCGCCGTAATGCTGGTCGTAGCCGACCATCCGGACGGCCAGCCGGTCCTTGACCAGAGGGAGGTTCGCCATCGCGTTCAGGTCGTATCCGAGCTGCCCGCCCTTGGTGTCCTCGACGGTGTCCTGGGTTTCGAAGGCGTAATGCCGCAGCTCCGGCTTTTTCGTGATGATGCGAATGGCCCCGCCGAGCGAGCCGGAGCCGAAGAGCGTTCCCTGAGGTCCCTCGAGCACCTCGACGCGTGACACGTCGAAGAGACGCAGGTTCATGGTGACGTTCGGATCGGTCGGATCCAGGATATTGATATCGTCGATATACAGGGCGACCGGTGATTGCGCATTCGCGACCGCGCCCCCGGTGCTGATTCCTCTAATGCTGTACGTGCCGGAGTTCGCGCCGTTGGAGGTGAAGTTCACGGCGGGTACGTAATCGAGAGCCTCGTCGACGGA
Organism: Pseudomonadota bacterium; assembly: GCA_021805865.1. Lineage (GTDB taxonomy): Bacteria > Pseudomonadota > Gammaproteobacteria > Steroidobacterales > Steroidobacteraceae > 13-2-20CM-66-19. The sequence continues at coordinate 6,176 of JAJZDX010000045.1, read as the reverse complement.
GCCCGCCCCCCGGTCGAGAAGTGCCCGCTGATCGAGTGCGGTGATCGCGAAGGGGACGTCCTGGCTGAGCACCTCCCGCTTGGTCGCCGTGACCACGACTTCACGCAATACGGGAATCTGCTGCGCCGTCCGCGGCCGTGGGGTCGCGGAGGCGCGAGCCCAGGCGCCCACCGGGATGCTCGCGATCCCGAGCCACCAGATGAAGGTCATCTGTCGGCGCTTCGATGCCCCGACCCGTCGGTCGCGCGGATGCCCGGCGCAAGAATTGAGTTGAGATACGGGCGAGCTTTTCATAGAATATTCCCGTAAGGAAAAAATGTCCACTTGCGGAAAAGTATCTCTTATTATGAAAATCTTTGCAAGCAGGCTTCTTGGCCTGGTCAGGGGGCACGCCGGATGGAAAGGCGAGTGTCTGCTCAGCGGGTGGGTCATTCGCCTGCTGGCGGCAATCGACGGCAATCGGTGCTGGTTTGGCGAATACACGCGTGTGAGGTTTCCATGACCATCGTAATGTCGCATCGCCTGGCCCTGACGGGAGTCCTGGCGATCATCACCATTGCGGCCGTCAATGCGGTGCCGGCCAGGGCATCCGCCCCCGGGGGTGATTACTGGGCCACACCGCATACGGTTGCGACCCGGGGTAGCGTAAAGGTCAATGGGCACGTCCTGCGCTACACCGCGGACGCCGGCACCATCGTCCTGCGCGATAAGCAGGGACGACCCACGGGCGAAATGTTTTACGTCGCCTACCTCAAGGACGGCGGCCGCGCATCGAAGCGGCCCATCAGCTTTCTTTTCAATGGCGGACCGGGAAGCTCGACGGCGCCGCTTCTCATCGGCGCATTTGGTCCCGTACGCGTGCTTACGCGAAGTCACGCTCTGACCCCACCTGCGCCGTACTCCATGGTCTCAAACGAGTACAGCCTGCTCGATGCCAGTGACCTGGTGTTCGTTGACGCAATGGGCACGGGTTTCAGTCGCATTATCGGTAAGGCCGGAGGCGGCGCCGGCTCGGCAAAGATGTTCTACGGGGTCGATCCGGATGCCAAGGCCTTCGAGCAATTCATCGTGAGATTTCTGTCCAAATATGACCGATGGAACTCGCCGAAATACCTGATCGGAGAGAGCTACGGCACGACGCGCAGCGCAGCGGTCGCGTATCTTCTCGAGCAAAATGACGCGATCGATCTGAACGGCATCGTGCTGCTCTCGTCGGTACTGAATTTCGACCTTGGCGTGGTGGACCAGCCGACCGAGAACCCCGGTGTCAACCTGCCGTACGCGCTTGCGCTGCCTTCCTATGCCGCGGTCGCGTGGTACCACGGCGCGCTATCGAGCCGGCCGCCCCGGTTTCGTCCCCTGCTGAAGCAGGTGCAATCCTGGGCGATGGGCCCCTATCTCAGGGCGCTCAATTCCGGAAGCTCCCTGTCGCGGCAGCAGGAGGCGCGCATCGCGGCGCGGATGTCGCAATACACGGGTCTTTCGCAGAGCTACGTGCTGAGGGCCAATCTGCGGGTCACGGGCCCTGAGTTCGAGCATCAGCTGCTCCTCGCGCGCGGTGAGAATGTGGGCAGGCTCGACGGTCGGTTCTCTGGACCCGCGTTGGATAAACTCGCGGAAGTCGCCGGCTACGATCCGGAGATCTCTGCGATCGGACCGGCGTATGTCTCGGCTACCCTGCTGTATTTGAGGAACACCCTGCGCTTCGGTCAAGGACATCGTTACAGGTTCCTTCCGGCGACGGTCGGGAACGACTGGAACTACCTGCATACGCCCCCCGGCCAGGGCGCGCCGGCGTTCACCGCGACAAATGTCATGCCGGACCTCGCAGCCGCCATGTCGCTCGATCCTGATCTCAAGGTCATGGCCAACGCCGGATACTTCGACCTGGCGACCCCATACTTCGCACAGGCATACCAGCTGCATCAGCTGCCGATGCGAAGGGCGCTCGAGCGGAACGTCGATTTCCGCTACTACCATGCCGGCCACATGATCTACGTTGCGCCTCACGCCCTCGCGCGGCTGCACGCCAATATCGTCCAGTTCATTCGCGCCACCGAAGGTGCCAAAGCTCCGGAGGGCGCCGGCGAACCCCGTGCCACTAAAAAGTAGGACAACCGCAAGCATGCCAGCACCCCGTGCATGCGAGAGACGGCTTGGCGGCACAGCCATGGGCACCACCGCGTCTGCGTGCGCCGTGCGGAAAGGGCGGATCCGGATCGACGATGACGCCGCGAAGACTCGCGCGACACCGCTCGCCAGGTAAGTGGGGCTGACACTGGTCTTCACGGCATTCACGTCGATTCCGGAGCTCGCCATAGCTTCCTCTTCACTCGAACTGCACCGATGAGATCGGGGCCGCCGACGGCAACCGCGAAGGAATACGGGTTACGTTCTCACGCACACCGCTCCGGCGTCATGACGGACCGTTCCGGGCCGATGGCGGACACTGAGCTTCGAGCGACCGGCCTTCGAGGTCGGACTCTCTCTCCGACCTGAATACCGGCAACCCGGCGGGGTGCGGGGATGACAGATGTCACTCATCATTCCTGACCACGGTCACTGTGGCGGTGCGGCGCAGGGGCATAGCCTCTTCTCGGCAAGGCAATCGAGGATCGCACCATGAATCCGGCAATTTCCTTCTCCACAGTCCAGCCGAATGGCGAAGCAACGGACGGCGCGGCTGACTTTCCGCACATCTCGGACGTGATTTGGGCGAATTTCCGGCCGACCATCAGCCCCGGAAGCCGCTCGCCGGCACGCCGAGGAGCTCGAGTACCTGGCGCTGCAGCGGAGTGATCTCGGCGTCGAAGCTCTGCACGAGGCGGCCGGCGCGGCGGAGCACATGCCGCTCGGCGTAGCTGAACAGGCGCAGCACCTGCTCGGTGGTCGGGTGGGCGCAGCGACGCTCCTCCGGATATAGCGGCAACGCATTCAGCCGCTCGCGCTTCATCGTCTGTCGAAGCTCGCGCTCGATGAGCGCCTGGATGAGGAGCGCAAGGAAGTAGACAGTGCAGAACGCCTCAATGCGCGCGGGGTTCTTCAGGAACACCGGTCCGATCTCGTGCACGGCCTTCAACTGCTCGAAGCGCTTCTCGAGCCGCGGTTGGCCCTTGTAAGCTTCGAGGACCTGCAGCGGGGTGAGTGTGCGGTCGTTGGTAATCAGTGGATACATACCGTCGGACCTCTCGTCGTAGGCGACGGCGGCGGCATCGATCGTCCACTCGAGGTCGTAGCGGCGATGGGTGATCCGGCGGTACGAGGTGTCCGGCCCCGGTCTTCCGCGGCGGGTCTGCTTGAAGTCGTACTCGGCGCGCACGGTGCGCGAGGCCTTCACATAGCGGCGCACGTGGTAGTGCTCGAGAATCTTCTCGACCTCGAGGTCAATGCGGGTGGCTCCGGGGATGCGCGCCCGGGGACTCACGATCCGGTCACGTAACGCGGTGAGCGCCGCTGCGGCGGCATCGATGCGGCGCTGGCGGCTGGCGCGCTGATGTCCGGTGAGCAGCTTCGACCACTCCCACACGATCGGCCAGGCCTCCATCGAGCCGATCGGATCGCGGTAGAGATACCACTGATCGCGCGGTCCGCCTCTGCCCCTGGGGTCCGGCCGGTCCCGGACCAGCTCCCACGGTGGGGTGGTGGTCTGAATGCGCTTGCGGAACTGCCGGTCTTCTTGGCGCGATCGCGGCAGCACCGTGACAAAGCGGCCGCTGGCGCGGGCGATGGTATCGAGGTTCTCGTGTGAGCAGAGCTTCGAATGAGCAACATTCTACGCAGGAAATCGAAGTCCACATTTACTACCGCTTCCACCCGCTTGCCGGAAGAGTCATGCCAGTCCTGCGCCAGTACCTGCGCGGCGCGGAGCCCTACTACATCCTCCGCTCCCCGGGAATGAGCAGCGCTCGTGTACCGTTGTGGATGACGGAGCCGGCCGCAGCGCGATACCGCATCCGAAATCCCCCTCTGCTGTCGCGAGACGCTCTGATGGATCTGAGGCACCAAGTTGACGTGGTTCTTTCCACGAAACGGAGGAGCGAACTCGCGACACTCCGAGTGCGCACAGGACCCGCGAAGAAGATTACTGCCCACCGGAGTTAGGCCTGAGCGCGCCGATCATCGCGAGATGCCAGGTGGTACCTGCGCGACCACCAGTCACACGGCGCCGCGTGCCTCCCGATAATCGACGTCGTATGGTGCCCCTGAACGCGGGGTCCTGCGGAGGGGCATATGAAGAAGCGATCAACGACGAAGCAGCAGCAGGATTTCTTCAGCACAGGCGCACGTACTGCGGTGGCGCTGCCATCTCACGTACAAACGGAAATAGTCCGAGTGCTGTGCGAGCTGATCCTCGAACAACGGCGCCCACCCACCAATAACACTACGACCAATGGCGACGAGGAGAAATCTCGATGACGAAGATTACCCAAGAACACCTGAAGCGTGCGGCTTGTGTGTACGTCCGGCAGTCGTCTGTTGATCAGCTGCAGAACAATTCGAAGAGTCGCCGACGCCAATATGCCCTGGCCGAGAAGGCGCGAGGCCTCGGCTTCTCTGATGTTATGGTCATCGATGAGGACCTGGGGCGCTCGGCCAGCGGTATTGCGCGCCCAGGCTTCGAGAAGCTCCTTACGCTGATCTGCGACGGCAAGGTCGGCGCCGTGTTTGCCATAGAAGCGTCCCGGCTCGCCCGTAACGGCCGCGATTGGCACACTCTCCAGGAGCTGTGTGCGCTCGTAAACACGGTTCTCCTCGACGAAGATGGGATCTATGATCCTCGTCATCCGAACGACCGCCTCTTGCTGGGGATGAAGGGAACCCTTTCCGAGCTTGAACTCTCGCTGTTGCGGCAACGAGCGCTCGAGGCGATCCGTTGCAAGGCGGCGCGAGGCGAGCTACGCAGCATCGTGGCGATCGGATATGTGCGCACAACATACCCAAGACCCCGACTGACCCGCCCCTGATGCCGCCGTCAGCAGGCGTGGCGGCCCGCTGACGGCCAACAATCCTTTCGCTCAGTTGCCGCCTCCCGGCGTGTATACCACCGTGATGCCGATCGTGCGCGGGCGGAAGGTGAGCGCCTCGAAGCGCGGATCACCGAAAGAGGTATGTTGCAAATCAAGAAGCGGGTGCGAGTTCAGAAGATTGTTGACGAACAGCGAGATATCGGCGTCGCCGCGAACAAGACCCAACCGCACATTCATCTGGTTGGTCGCTGGATTCGCCGGCAGCGCCGGATCGTAGATCACGACGTTCTTCGGATTCTGAGTATTGAGAGGTCCCGGATTCTTGCTCTGCGCGATGTCCTCGAACCACGCATACGCATCGTCCTGACCGACTCGCCAGTCATACTCAGCGGTGAACGTCCCTGTCCACGGCGCGCTCGGCTCGGTCGTGGCCCCGCTGCCGATCTGATCGCCAGCCGATACGAATCCTCCTACCGTATCGGAAAAATACGCGTCCGTGTATCCGACCTCCAAGCCCAGCTTAAGGTGCTTGGTCGGACGGGTCTGAAGATTGAGGTCCGCTCCCTTGATCTTGGCATTGCCGAGATTGAAGGTTACAGGAAACCCGCATCCGAAGATCGGCGCAATCTGCTGGATGTTCGACCAGTTGATATAGTAAGCGCTCGATTCAAGAAGCAGGCGATCGCCGAACAGGCGGTTCTTCGCACCTACTTCGTACGACCACAGAGAGTCCGGCTGATAGGTCGATTTCAGCTTCCCGGTCAGTCCGTCCTTCGCGAGCGACGACTGGCACAGCGCATTGGGATTATTGGTAACCGCATTCACTCCTCCTACGCGAAACCCCTTGGACGCCGAAACGTAGTACATGTTGTCCGGATTCGCCTGCCAGCTCAGGGCCACCTTCGGGGTAAACGGCGTCGAGTGGGTCTTACCGTTGAAAAGCGTCGTGCCGCCTATGAACGGCCCTGCGGTGAACACACTGCTGTTCGTTTCATCATACGACTCTCGCGCACCGACTGTGAGCTTCAGGCCGTGCACCAGCTTGATATTGGCGTTCGCGTACGCGGCCAATTGCTTGTCCTGAGTACAGACCTCCTGACATAGCCCCTTGCCGTGGCCAAAATCCGGAGCTTTTTGGTGCTGGGGATTCGGACCAATACCTGTCCGGTTTTTCGACCCGGTAGCGGGCAAGTGCCGGATACAGCGGGC
>JAJZDX010000011.1 GCA_021805865.1 Pseudomonadota bacterium | reverse complement strand
CACTCATTGGACTCGCCTTCCCGGGCTCCCCGGTCCATCGCACCGCCATCGCGGATGCCGGATCGACCCCGTGAACGGCTTGAAACAGGACACTTTCGCGAGGCGGTATGTCAGGAGGTCTGGAGTATGGGGTGGAAGAGGCCGACGAGAACGACCTGTACGCGGCGACGGATTGCCTGCTTGAGCGTCATGGGTCGATCGAGCGCAAGCTCGCCGTCAGGTACCTGAAAGAAGGATCTCTGGCGCTGTATGACCTCTCTTCGAGCTGCTTCGAAGGCACGCACTGTCCGCTGGCGAAGATCGGTCCCAATCGCGACGGGAAGAAGAACAAGCTCCAGGCGAACTATGGGTTGCTGACGAACCAGACAGGCTGACCGGTGGCCGTGTCGGTCTATCAAGGCAACACGGTGGATGCCAAGACGCTGATGCCAGAGGTCAAGAAGCTGCGAGAGAAGTTCGGCCTGCGACGGGTAGGGCTTGTGAAACAATAACTTGAGCATTGCGTGACGCAATTACAGCGAAAGTCCGCAGTATGCAAGCGAAATCTGGTCAAGTTATTGTTTCATGACGCCGTAGTGATCGTCGGGGACCGTGGCATGATCTCGCACAAGGCCATCCAGGAACTGCGCGAGCTTGAATGCCTGGGCTCGATTACGGCGCTCAAGAGCACCCAGATCCGTTCGCCGATCGAGACGCTGCAGATGAGGCTGTTCGACGAGCGCAATCTCGTGGAGGCACCATCCTGAGTGCCCGGGCGAGCGCCTCGTCGCCTGTTGCAATCCTGGGCTGGCAAAGCTACGGGCATACAAGCGTCGCGCACTACTGGAAGCGACTCAGCAGCAACTGGAGAAAGTACGTGATCGCGCGCAGCGCGGCAGATTGAAGGGGCTGGCAGCGATTGGGCTGCGCGTCGGCCGCGTGCTCAACAAGTACAAGGTCGGCAAGCACTTCACCCTCGAGATCACCGAGAAGTACGTCACGTTCCATCTGCTGAAAGAGCAGATCGCCGCGGAGGCGGCGCTCGATGGTATCTACGTGATCCGCACCAGCGGACCGAAGAAGCAGATGTCAGCGGCTGATGCGGTCAGGAACTACAAGGCGCTCGCGAACGCCGAGCGCGCCTTGCGCGCACTGAAGGCCGTGGACCTCAAGGTGCGTCCGGTCCACCATCACCTCGAGCCCAGCGTACGCGCGCACATCTTTCTGTGCATGGTGGCCTATTACGTCGAGTGGCATCTGCTTGAGGCCTGGCGCCCCTTGCTCTTTGCCGATGAGGACCAGGTGGCAAAAAAGCTCATCGCGGTCCGGTCGCCCCGGTCGAACGCTCCGAGGAAGCGCTGCAGAAAGTTATCACTCACGCTTTCCCTGATGGCACGCCAGCGCACAGCTTCCGCGCTCTCCTCGAGGATCTCTTCTCCATTGTGCGCAACACTTGCCGCACCCCCCGGGGCTCGTTGAGCGCTCCGGCAACTTCGATCTCGTCACCACTTCACGTTCCAGCGGCGCCGCGCCCTGGAGTTGATCGACAAGATCACCCCGTGGACAGAAACCGGACGGCGTCCACAACTCCATGTCCCTGAAATTGCACGGAAACTTTGCCTACCGGCCGGCAGAACTTCCGTCTAGCTCCCCGCAGACCGCCTGAAGCGGCAGCTCGGGCCGGATGAGGGAGCCCCTGTCTTCACATCCTGAGGGCCCGGACCTCGGCGCTGCGCCCGACGCGGCGGCGTTCGGCCCGTCTGTCGGCCCCCGGGCAGATTTCCGTTGACGGATTGATTCGCCGAAAAAAAGAGGTTCATGACGGCTGGTGATAGATGGCCGGCCTCGGCGACATGCACGGGCTGTGGCGTCACTACGCGCATGGCCGATATCAAGTGCGCATAGGCTGGAATGCGCCTGCCGCCCGCGGTCCGGTTGCCAGGATGCTGACGGTCGCTGCCGAAGCTCTTGCCGATACCGCGATAACTCCGCGGCACCGTCCGCACGGCTGCGATCAAGGGGCCACCGGTTCGAGAGCCGTAAGCGCATTGCCGCGGCGGAAGGCGCGCGGCGAGATGCCCATCCGACAGGTAAAGAACCGGCTGAAGTACGCGGGATCCTCGAAGCCGAGGTGGTACGCGACCTGGGTGACCGACATCGAGGTATAGCGCAGCTGGCGCTCGGCCTCGATGAGCAGGCGCAGGTGCACGACCCCGAGAGGCGAGTCGCCCGTCACGGCGAGACAGGCTCGCAACAGTCGGGTCTCCGACGTCTGCAATAGGGCGGCATATTCGCCGATCCTGGTATGCTCACGGAAGTGCTGCTCCACCTGCTCGCGAAAGCGCGCGACGAGATCCCGGTCGGGAGCGTTACTGCTCGATCCGGGCGGGGACGGATAGGGTAACAGTCGCTGAAGATTGGCGAGGAGTGCGCTGAGCAATCCAGCGAGCGCAAGTCGCCGCCCAGGCGCCGAACGGCCGAACTCGCGCAGCAGCATCTCGCTGAGGCGGGCCAGATCCGTCTTGCCGAGCGCCTCCCGGGGCAGGGCCACCGCGACGGTCCGCTCCAGGAATCCGGGCATTGCTGAGCCTGCACAGCTCAGGTCGCCGGCCAGCGCCGAAGCGAAGGAAATGACGGTTCCGACCGTTTCCGGTTGGAAGCGGAAGGCGTGAACCGTGGCGGGCGGCACGGCGATGGCGGCGGGGGCCCGCAATGCGACGGCCCGTCCGTCCAGCTTCGCCTCAACCCGACCGCGCTCGATCAGGAGCACCTGATGCAGATCCCGGTGTCGATGTGCACGGATCACCCAGTCGTGCAGCCGGCTCCGCGCGGCAATCGTCTCGATGTGCACCAGACGTTCGTCGGGCGGGCGCAGCGGCTCGCCGTACAGGAAGAACGCCGGAACGGCGATTGGAGGATCCGAAGTCGGTTCCCGCACGATTGGGCGGTCAAGTTCCATGACGGAAAAGTACAAGTTTTGGCAGCGCCTGTCCATTCCTACTGGGTCCGTTATTGCGCAATCTTCCCGGAAAGCCACACGTCTCGAGGGCAAATGGCAAAGATTCAGGTCGCGATCGTCGGGGCGGGCCCAGCGGGGCTGCTGCTGTCACAGCTGCTGCATCGGGCGGGAATCGAGTGCCTCTTGCTCGAGCGACACACGCGCGACTACGTTGAACGGCGCATCCGCGCGGGTCTGCTCGAGTGGACGAGCGTGGAGCTGCTCCGAGACGCCGGGGTCGGCGAACGGATGATGCGCGAAGGCCTGGTACACCACGGAGTGGTGTTGGCGTTCGACGGGCGTGTCCACCGGATTGACCTCGCGGGGCTTGCGGGCCGGCACATGCTGGTTTACGGCCAGACGGAGATCCAGAGGGACCTCGATGAGGCGGCCGCCGGGCGCACCGTCTGGGAAGCCGAGGACGTGAAAATTCACGAATTCGAAACAGCACACCCGCAGGTGACCTACACGCGCGACGGCGTGAGCCACACCGTCGAGTGTGACTTCATCGCCGGGTGCGACGGCTATCATGGCGTCTGCCGTGCCTCGGTTCCTTCCGGCAGAATCAGGGAATTCGAACGCATCTACCCCTTCGGATGGCTCGGTATCCTCGCCGACGTGCCTCCGGTCCATGACGAGCTGATTTACGTGAACCACTCGCGCGGCTTCGCACTGTGCAGCATGCGCTCGCGCACGCGGAGCCGCTACTACGTGCAGTGCCCGCTGCAGGACAGGGTCGAGGACTGGCCGGATGAGCGTGTCTGGGGCGAACTCAAGGCGCGACTGCCGGAGCAGGTCGGCGCGCGGCTCGATACCGGCCCTTCGATCGAGAAGAGCATTGCGCCGCTGCGCAGCTTCGTGGCAGAGCCCATGCGCTTCGGCAGGCTGTTCCTCGCCGGTGACGCCGCTCACATCGTGCCACCGACCGGAGCGAAGGGATTGAATTTGGCCGCATCGGATGTCCGGCTGTTGTCCGATGCGCTGATCGAGTACTACCGCGATGGCCGCGAGACCCCGCTCGAGGAGTACTCGCAGCGGGCACTCGCGCGCGTCTGGATGGCTGCGCGGTTCTCGTGGTGGTTCACTACGCTGATGCACAAGTTCTCGGACGATCCGTTCGCGCACAAGCTGCAGCTCGCCGAGTTCGAGTACCTTACGGAATCCGAAGCCGCAGCGAAGGCCGTCGCGGAGAACTACACCGGGCTGCCGTTTTCGCAGGCGCATCCGCACCACCCGTGATGGCATGGCGCAGTAGCGCTTCGTTCTGAGAATCTAATATGCAAACACCCAGCGACGACCCGATCGATCGAGTCAATCCGTTCCGTGTCCGGCCAGGTTCGGACTGGTCGCCAGGGCCCGGCGTACGCGCGCCGTGAGCGTCATCCTTTCCCTGACGCTGAATGGCCGGTCACGCACCGATTGGGTGGCCGACAACCTGTTGCTGATCGATTATCTGCGGGACGTCGCCGGCCTCAAGGGGACGAAGTGCGGTTGCGATGGCGGCGAATGCGGCGCCTGCACCGTGCTCATCGATGGGGAGCCGCAGCATGCCTGCCTCACGCTGGCGGCCCGCTGCGAGGGCCGCCAGGTCGAGACCATCGAGGGGCTCGGTCAGCCCGGGCGCCTGTCGCCACTACAGCAGGCGTTCCGGGACAAACTCGGCGTCCAGTGCGGTTTCTGCACCCCCGGGATGATCATGGCGGCCGAGGCGCTGCTGCGACGTAATTCCCAGCCGGACGAGGCGGAAATTCGCGCCGCGCTTTCCGGCAACCTCTGCCGTTGCACGGGCTATGTGAAGATCGTCGAGGCGGTCCAGGAGGCCAGCACACAGGGCGCGCCCGAGCCGCCCAGCCTCGGGGGGCCGGTTCATGCCGTCGGGCATCGTGTGCCGTTGATCGACACTGAGGAAAAGGTGACCGGACAGGCCGCATTCACCGCGGATCTCCCGGCGCACGCGCTCGTCGGCCGCATGCTGCGCAGCCCCTACCCGCATGCCGAGATCCTAGAGGTGGACGTATCGGCGGCGCGCGCCCTGCCGGGCGTCGTCGCCGTGATCACCGGCGAGGATTGCGCGCAGACCTTCGGGGTGCTGCCGATCACGATGAATGAGCCCCCGATGGCACGTGAGCGCATCCGATATCGTGGCGAGCCGGTTGCCGCGGTCGCAGCCGTCGACGCGAGCACCGCCGAGCAGGCGCTGCAGCTCATTCGGCTGACCGTGCGGGAACTGCCGGCCTATTTTACCCCGGACACCGCGTGCGGCCCGGAGGCCGTTGCCCTGCATGAGAAGTATCCGGACAACGTGCTGCGCGCGGTGCATGACGAATTCGGCGATGTCGCGGCCGGCTTCGCACAGGCTGCGCTGGTTCGCGAGGAACGCTACGAGTGCGCCGAGGTCGTCCACGGCCAGATGGAGCCGCACGCCACGCTCGCCGAATATGACGCCAACCGTGAGCGGCTGACGATCTGGAGCGTCAGCCAGGTTCCCTACTACCTGCACATGATGCTGGCGCGCTGCCTCGGTCTCGATGAATCCCGTATCCGGATCATCAAACCATTCATCGGCGGCGGTTTCGGAGCGCGCGTCGAAGTGTTGAACTTCGAGATCGTCACGGCCCTGCTGGCGCGCGCCGCCGGAGGGACGGTGCGGATGAATCTGACGCGCGAGGAGACATTCCTCACGCATCGGGGCCGGCCGCAGACCGACGTCCGGCTCAAGCTCGGGATGAGCGCCGAGGGCAGGCTGACCGCTGCCGAATGCGAAGTCGTACAGCGAGGCGGCGCCTATGCCGGCTACGGCGTCGTGACCATTCTCTACGCGGGCGCTCTCCTGCACGGCCTGTACGACATTCCGGCGGTGAAATACGACGGTTACCGGGTCTACACCAACACTCCGCCCTGCGGCGCCATGCGGGGCCACGGCTCGGTCGACGTCCGCCATGCGTTCGAGTGCCTGCTCGACACCATGGCCGGGGAGCTCGGGCTCGACCCGTTCGCGGTGCGGCGCGCCAATTTGCTCGTCGCCCCCGTCCAGACGATGAACGGCATCATTGTCAACTCCTACGGATTGTCGCAGTGCCTGGACCGGGTTCAGGAAGCGAGCGGCTGGCGGGCGAAGAAGGGCCGTCTGCCCGCCGGACGCGGCCTCGGCATGGCCTGCTCTCACTATGTGAGCGGCTCGGGCAAACCCATCCACCGTACCGGAGAGCCGCATGCGGTGGTGGAGCTGCGTCTGGATTTCGACGGGGGCATCACGCTGCTCACGGGTGCGGCCGACATCGGACAGGGTTCCTCGACCGTGCTGGCGCAAATCGCGGCGGAAGTTCTTGGCGTCGATCTCGGGCGAATCCGGGTCATCGCCGCCGACAGCGCTCTGACGCCCAAGGACAATGGTTCGTATTCGTCGCGGGTCACCTTCATGGTGGGCAACGCCGCCATCGAAGCGGCGCGCGGGCTCCGTGAGATTCTCGTGCGGGCGGCAGCCAGTCGCCTCGATGCCGACCCGGCGCAGATCGAGTGTCTCGGCGAACGGTTGACCGTCACAGGCCGGGAGGATGTCGCGCTGACATTCCGCGAGGCCGTCGCAGCAGCCCTGGCGGATGGCGGCAGCATCACTACCAAGGGTACCTTCACCGTGCCGCTCGAATACCAGGGCGGCCGGCACCGCGGCGGTGCGGTCGGCTCCACGATGGCGATGAGCTATTCGGCGCAGGTGACCGAAGTCGATGTCGATGTCGATACCGGCCTGGTCCGCGTCAGGAAGGTGTGGGTCGCCCACGACTGCGGCCGCGCCCTGAACCCGCTGGCCGTCGAGGGCCAGGTGCAGGGAGCGGTCTGGATGGGCATGGGCCAGGCGCTCGGCGAGGAAACCCGTTACGACCAGGGACTGCCGTTGCACGCGAGTCTGCTCGCCTACCGGGTGCCGACCGCAGTCGAATCCCCGCCGATCGAAGTGCATATCGTCGAGTGTCTCGATCCGAATGGCCCGTTCGGCGCCAAGGAGGCGAGTGAAGGCTCGCTCGCCGGATTCCTGCCGGCGTTGACCAATGCCGTGGCGGATGCCATCGGCCTGCGCCTGACGGAGCTGCCGATCACCCCGGATCGTATTCTCGAGGCGTTCACCCGCAGGCAGCGCGAACTGCGGCAGCGGGAGCTGCAGGGGACCGCCCGCGGAGCGGCATCATGAGGCTGCCCGGGTTTCAACTGGTCCGGCCGGCGAATCTCGCGGAAGTGTTTGCCGCGCGGCGGACGTATCCCGGCGCCCGACTGCTCGCTGGCGGCACCGACCTCGTGGTCAACCTTCGGCACGGCCTCGGCGAGCCGGCGGTGCTCATCGACCTGACCGCGGTTCCGGATCTGCGGGATGTGGCGCTCGAGCCCTCGAGCCTGCGCATCGGGGCGGCCGTGACCCTCGAGCGCCTGACATCCGATTCCCTGATCGCCGTACATGCGCCCGCGCTGGCGGATGCGGCACGGAAGATCGCCGGATCTGCGCACCGCACGGTCGCGACGCTCGGCGGTAACCTGTGCCTCGATACGCGTTGTCTCTATTACAACCAGAGCGCCTGGTGGCGGCAAAGCAACGGCTTCTGCCTGAAGTATCGCGGTGATCGCTGTCATGTCGCACCGGAGGGAAACCGCTGCCGTGCGGCCTACAGCGGCGACACGGCGCCGGTGTTGCTCGCGTTGGGCGCGACGGCCGAGCTCGCTGATGCGACAGGGAGCCGCTGGGTGGATTTGCAGAGTCTCTTCCAGGAAGACGGTGCCGCCCATCTGCGGCTCGGCGACGGCCAGGTGCTGCTCGGCGTGCGGGTTCCGCGCTCGTCCGGCCTCGTCGTCGGGTATGAAAAGGCGCGACTGCGCGGTGCGATCGATTTTCCGCTCGCCGGCGTCGCCGTGGCGTTGCGTCGGGAGAACGATCGGCTGGCCGATCTGCGCATCGCCGTGACCGGCACGAATTCGCAGCCGGTCCTGCTGAAGGAGTGCGAACCGCTGGTCGGCCGGCCGCTCGACGCGGCGCTCCTGCAGCAGGTCGACAAGCTGGTGCAAAGGCAGGTCAAGCCGATGCGCACGACACTGACACCCGCGCATGGCCGGCGCCGCATGGCGGCGGCGCTCGCCGTCAGGCTGGCGCGCCGCCTCTGGGGCGAGTGACCGGGACTGGAGGAGAGAAGCGATGAACGTCGAGCCTGCCGCGCCGTCCCGAGCGCTGTGCAATGCGGCCGATGAGATTCTCGGACCGGCCCTCGCGCGCGGCCAGGGCGCCGATGCGGCGATCCTGTTCGGCGACGCAAGGATCAGCTTCGACGAGCTGAATCGCACCGTCAATCGCTTCGCTTCCGCATTGCGGCCGCACCTAGCGTCAGGCGACCGGGCGGTCCTTCTGCTCAAGGACAGTCCCGTGTTCATCGCCGCGCACCTCGGCGTGATGCGCAGCGGCGCGGTTGCGGTGGCCATCAGCACCCGATCGACCGCCTAGGATCTCGCCCATGTGATCGAGGACGCGCGTTCCAGGGTGCTGCTGCTGGATGAGGAATTCCTGCCGACTTACGAGCAGGCGGTCGCAGCGTGCACGCACGTTCCGGAGCTGATTGGAGTGCGTGGCCAGGGGAGGGCGGGCATGCGCTCGATCGAGGACATACTGTCCGATGGCAGGGATGAATTTCCATCCGCGCGCACGACGGCCGACGACATGGCCTTCTGGTTCTACACCTCGGGGACCACCGGCGCGCCCAAAGCGGCTGTTCACTGCCACGGCGATGTCACCGTCGCGGACTGGTTCATGCAGGCCTGCGGCTTCGGGCCGGGTGAGCGCGTCTTTTCCACGTCCAAGATGTTTTTTGTTTTCTCCTTCGCCCATGTGGTGATCGGGGCGTTGCGCGCTGGCGCGACCCTCATCCTCTATGAGGGCTGGCCGAACGGCGGTGCGGTTGCCGACCTCGTGGATCGCTTCCGTCCGACCATCATGTTGAGCGTGCCGGCGTTCTACCGCACGCTGCTGCGCGAGGAACATGTCCGCGACGATGGCTTCAGGAACGTGCGCTGCTATCTGTCGGCGGGGGAGTCTTTGCCCGAGAGCCTCTATAGCCGGTGGCGCCAGGCGACCGGCGTGCCGATCGTGGAAGGCATCGGCACCACGGAGACCGTCTTCCTTGCGGTCGGGGGCACACCCGATCATCACCGGCCCGGTGCCACCGGCAAGCCGTTTCCCTACGTCGAGGCATCCCTCCGCGACTTCGAGGATCAACCCCTCGCTGCGCAGAATGTTTCCGGAGTTCTGTGGGTAAAAACCGGTTCGCTGTGCCGCGGCTACTGGCAGCAGCCGGAAAAGACCCGACTCGCCTTCAGGGACGGCTGGTACCGCACCGGCGATGTATTCACTGTCGACCGGGACGGCTGGTGGCATCATCAGGGACGCAGCGACGATCTGTTGAAAATCTCCGGCCAGTGGGTGAGCCCGACCGAAATAGAGGAGTGCGCCCGGTCGGTCCCGGGCGTTTCCGATGCCATCGTGGTCGGCGCGTCTGACGGGGACGGACTGGTCCGGCTGACCCTGTTCCTGGTGGCACCCGGCGGGGACGAGGATGCAGTGCACAAGGCGGTGCAGGAGAATCTGCTTGCGACCCTCTCCCGGTTCAAATGTCCGCGGCGGATCGTATTTGTCGACGCCGTTCCGCGCACCGCGACCGGCAAGGCGCAGCGGTTTCGCTTGCGCGACTGGCTCGAGAGGAACCTGCTGGGCCGGCTGCTGCGCGCCCTGAAGCTCGATCCTGTCGGGATTGAGGACAATGCGCCGCTCCTGCTGCGCGACATGCAACGCAGATGCGCCGGTTGTCAGTGCCAGGACCGCTGCGCAGCCGATCTTGATCTCGACGTCATCGCCTCGACTTTCCAGGACTATTGCCCGAATGCGCAGGTTATCTGGGGTTCCTTGCGCGCCGGATCGGCTCCGGGCTGATCGTGATCAACCGCTAGCCTGATCATCCTCATTGGCCGCTTGCACACCGGACTCCTCCGCCAGCGTCACGCTCTGCCACCAGCGCGCGGTCGCCAGCTTCGTGTGCGGCGAGAGCACCCGGGATGCCACCATCGCGCACACTCGATCGCGCTCGGGACTCGAGTGTGAGGCAATCAGGGACTCAAAGCCCAGCCGCTGCATCGCCGTGCGCACCGCCTGCACGTGGCCGTGGGGCTCGGAGCGCACGATCTGCAGCCGCTCGCCCACGGGTACAAAACTCTCCCCGTGCAGCGCGCGGCGAATCACCTCGATCAGGGGCTCGGGCAGGTGCGAGAGGTTCCCGACGGTCTCGTTCTTGACCTTCCCGTCCTCGCGATAGCTCCTGCGCAGCAGATGTGTCGCATACACACGGCCCTTGTAGCGACGCCGTGTGGTGACGACATGAACCGCGCCACCTCTATGCGATATGCGGCGAAAACTAGCACGACTCCCGACCACAATGCGACTATTTAGGGACTATGAGCAGACCCCAAAAACCTCTCCTTCTCACGCATCAAATGCTGGAAAAACCAGCCTCTGCTGACTACAGACCACCCCGGGGCCGGCAAGGAACTTTCGGCTAGAAGAATAACTGCTCTGCTGGTGTGCATGGCTCTGATCACTGCGCTTGCGGCGCCCATGAGCGATCCCTGTCGGCTGCGACGCTGGGGCCGGGGGGAAAATCGCAGTGACGGGACCGCGGCCCAGGAACGCGCACCGCGGACCCGGGCAAGATCCGCTGGCCGTTGGCATCGCCGGGCGTCTGCCGGGGCGGGGCTCAACCGCCGATGTAGTACATCTCGATCTTGCGCTGTTCCGGCTCCGCGCGCACCAGCCGCCCTCGCAGCTCGCTGTAGCGGTCGGTACGGCCATTCCAGGCGGCGCGAATGATGCGCAGCAGCTCGGCATCATTGACGCCGGCGCGAAGCGCGGCGCGCAGGTCCAGGCCCTCGGTGGCGAACAAGCAGGTGTAGAGCCTGCCTTCCGAGGAGAGCCGCGCGCGGTTGCAGCCGCTGCAGAACGGCTGCGAGACCGATGAAATGAAGCCGATCTCTCCGGCTCCGTCCGCGAACGCCCAGCGTCTTGCGACCTCGCCACGATAATTCTCGGACAGCGGCCGGATCGGCCAGCGTGCGTTCACGCGGGCAACGAGTTCGCGGGACGGCACGACCATCTCCGGCCGCCAGGCGTTGCGATTGCCGACGTCCATGAATTCGACAAATCGCACGATCACCGGCCGCCCGCGAAATCGCTCGACCAGATCGAGCACCGTGTGATCGTTCACGCCGCGGATGACGACCGTGTTGATTTTTACCGGTGCGAGGCCGGCCGCTATCGCCGCCTCGATGCCCTCGAGGACCTCATCAAGCGCAGCAAAGCCACCGCTCATGCGCTCGAATACCTCTTGATCGATCGCATCGAGGCTGACGGTCACGCGCCTGAGGCCGTTCGCATACAGGTCGGCCGCGTGCTGGTGCAGCAGCACGCCGTTGGTCGTCAGGGCGATGTCCTCGATGCCGTTGATCGAGGATAGATCGCCGATCAGGTCGCCGAGATTGGTCCGAAGCAGCGGTTCGCCTCCCGTCAGGCGGAGCTTGCGCACGCCGAGGCCCGCAAACAGCCGGGACAGGCGCACGATCTCCTGAAACGACAGGCGTTGCGGTGTTTCCAGGAATCGGTATCCGTCGTGATACGCATCTTTCGGCATGCAGTACAGGCAACGAAAGTTGCATCGATCCATCACCGAGATGCGCAGATCGCGCAAGGGGCGTCCGAGCCGATCGACCGGATGGAGATGGCTGCCAACAGGATGTACGTTGCTGCCCATGATCCAGTCGATTATCCGTGTCGGACCGGGGTGGAAAAGCCGCGCGGGCGGGCGTTCCGGCCGCGCGACAACGTGGCGAGATGGCCGGACCTGGCGGCGCGCTGCGTGATTAACCCGGTGGTCCTCGACATGTTCGGAAAGGCACGCGGAGAATGAATCGAAGTCCCGATCCTCCTCCCGCTCCCGTGCGTTGGCAAGTAACAATCCCATGTGACACCATACGATGCGGCGGAGAGCAGCTCGACCGGCCGTCGCGGCAGTTGGATGCCGTTGAGATGACCACGGTCCTCGAGTGCGTTGCAGAGGTGGGGCGGTGCATGGAGTTTGCGGGGGCGGCCGGTTTCGGCGGTCGCGGGCGAGGCGGGTACCAAAAAGCAGGCTGAATGCGCCCCGCTGCCAGGTTGGCGGGCGTCCCGATCCATCTTCGATCGGCGATGATCCGCCGATATTGCTAAGTGCGCCAGATATTTGATAATTTATGCCATTGATTGCATACGGGAATCTTCATGTCCTATCCCAGAGCGGCCGCGGCGGCAGGATGCCCGACGATCCGGGCGAGCGTGCTCTCCCTGATCGTTGACGGGCTGGCGAGCCGCAGTCTTCCCATCGATCCGTTGCTCGCGGCACACATCGAGCCCGGCCAGCTTGCCGATCCCTACTGCGAGCTGGATCTTCGCCGGTATGTGGCCGTGTTCGAAGCCGCAGCGGCATTGTCGCGTGACCCGTTCTTCGGGTTGCGACTGGGCCAGGAAGTCGAGATCGAGCAATTCGGTCCGCTCGGCATCGTCATTTTGGCGGCGGGCACGCTCGCGAAGGCGATGTGCGCCTGGGCGCGCTATTCGAGCACCTGGCAGAGCGGAACGACCACCGAAGTCATATCCAATGGCGATGTGTGGGAGTGCATCTATCAGATCTCCGATGACACCATTCGGCCCAGGCGCCAGGACACGGAGTTCACCCTTGCCCTGGTGTGCCGTCTGTTCCGTGGAACGCTCAGTCGGCAGTGGGCGCCGCTCGGCATCCAGTTCGAGCACGCGGCCCCGGAAGGCCTGGAGACCTCGGCGGCGCGGCGACTCTATCAGCGCGCGTTCCGTTGTCCGGTGGAGTTCGGCTGCACGTCCAACAGGATCCTGGTCGACCGCAACGACCTCGAGGTGCCTACCGTAGGCGCCTATCACGGGCTGGCGCCTCACGTCGAGCATCTGCTGCAGACGCTGGAGCGCCCGGCTCATGCGCCGGAGCGGCTGAGCGAGCGCGTCACGCGCGTGATTCGCAATCGATTGGGCTACCAGTCCGTCACTGCGCCGGGCGTCGCTTCGGCGCTGGGCTTGTCCGCGCGCACGCTGCAGCGGCGGCTGGAGAGCGAGGGGACCTCTCTGCGGATCCTCATTCGGGAGTGTAGGCGCAGTCGTGCCGAGGCCATGCTGGCCGACCCCAGGCGGCAAGTCACGGCCATCGCGCACAGCCTGGGGTACGCCGGTACTGCCGTGCTGAGCCGCGCCTTCAAAGTCTGGACCGGCTCGCCCCCGCGGACTTATCGGCGCAAATCTCCTGCCCGCTCTTGATTCTCGCGAACAGCAGAAATTCATGACGTCATCGATTAAATTTTTGGCGTAATCTGCAAAATCAATTCCACCGGATTCGCCATCCTCAAGCGTCTGCACTGTTTTCGTAGGGTTCATGCCAGTCGAGCAAAACTCCGGCACCAGCCATCGCCTGCGCGCTGGCGCAGTGGGCGTTGGCGCCGTTACATTTTTTGTCGTCTCGGCGGCCGGACCCATGGTGGCCATTGCCGGGGGATTCCCGGTCGGGATGATGCTCGGCGACGGCGCGGGCATGCCGGCGATGCTGCTGACCTGCGTGGCCATTCTGCTCGTGTTTGCGGTGGGCTATACCGCGATGGCCCGCCACGTGGTTACGGCGGGTGGGTTCTACGCTTTCGCCGCGCGTGGCCTGGGCGGTGTCGCCGGTGGCGCCGCCGGCCTCGTGGCGGTGGTGGCTTACAACGCCATGCAGGTGGGTATCTACGGGATGTTCGGCGCCGCGGCGCGGGCGCTGTTGCTGCACTACGCGGGTATCGACCTGCCCTGGTATCTCTACGCTCTGTTGGCTGTGGCATTCGTCGCCGTCCTGGGATACCGGCAGGTCGATCTGTCGGCAAAGATTCTCTCGGTCCTGGTCGTCTGCGAATATCTCGCGGTGCTGATCCTGGACGCGGCGATCCTCCGTGATGGCGGCGCGCACGGCGTAACGCTGGTCTCCTTCACGCCGGCCGTCGCGCTCAGCGGATCGCCCGCGATCGCGATCCTGTTCTGCTTTGCGGGCTTCATGGGCTTCGAAGCGACCACGATATACGGGGAGGAGGCGAAGGACCCCGAGCGCACCATCCCTCGGGCCACCTATCTCTCGGTGCTGCTCATCGGGGGCTTCTACACCTTCTCGCTCTGGTGTCTGGTGGTCGGGGCGGGCGCGGATCATCTGGTTGCGCATCTGCGGTCACTTCCCGATCCGACCCGATTCCTGTTCGACATGGCCGATCGCTACGTAGGCCGATGGCTCTCGGCGCTCATGAGCGTGCTGTTCGTCACCAGCGTGTTTGCCGGGCTTCTGGCCTTTCACAACGCGGCGTCCCGATACTTCTACGCCCTTGGCCGCGAGGGGCTGCTGCCGGCCCGGCTCGGCCGTACCCATTCCCGCCATGCCAGCCCACACGTCGGCTCGGTCACGCAGACCGTGATAGCCGCAATCCTGGTGACACTGTTCGCCCTCACGGGCGCGAATCCAGTGCTGACCCTGTTTTCCTGGCTCACCAATGTCGGTACGCTGGGCGTGATTGCACTCATGGCGCTCGCGTCCCTGGCGGTGCCCGGATTCTTTGCCCGCCGCGGCGGGCCGCTGCTGCGCACCCGGATCGCGCCGCTCGCGGCCGCTACGGCGCTGCTGATCGTGTTGGTGTTGGCGATCCTGCACTTCGACGTGCTGACCGGATCGACCGGGGTATTGAGCATCCTGCTGCCGGCCAGCGTGCCGGTTGCCGCCTGTCTCGGCGCGCTGCGCGCCTGGCACCTGCGTCGCACCGATCCCGGCCGCTATCGTGGGCTCGGTTTCGGTCTGTCCGAGGCCTCGAACTGACCGACTACGAGCCCGCGGGGGGGGGGGCGGCCGCCAGCTCTCGCCGCGCCGCTACGGTTGCGCGGAGGCTTGCTGCTTGACCGCGGCTACATTTGCGACGATGTGGTGCTCGATGTGCGCGATCTGCTCGGACGTCAGGTGCCGGTACTTGCCCAGCGCCTCGAGGTACTCCTTGACCGGGGCCGGATCGTCCACCGGGTGCGTCAGCTTAAGGCCCGCTTCCGGCGTGTACTCCCAGAGCACAACGAAGTTGCTCTCGACGGCCTTGCGCGCAACCTCGATGTTCTTCCGGGGGGGGAAGCGCCAACCAGTGGTGCACGGCGAATATACGTGCAGGTAGGCGAAGCCGCGTTTGGAGGCTTGCAGGGCGTTGTCGAGCTTGGCGTAAAAGTCCGTCATGAACGCCGTCGATGCCGTCGCGACGTACGCGCACCGGTGCCCGACCATGAGCAATGGCAGGTTTTTGGCGTCCTGGCTCTTTCCGAGTGATTCGCGTCCAACGGGTGTCGTGGTGGTCCACGCCCCGTACGGCGTGCAGCTCGAGCGCTGCATGCCCGTGTTCATGTAGCCCTCGTTATCGATGACCAGGAAGAGCATCTCCTCGCCGCGTTCGGCGGCGCCGGACAGCGACTGGAAGCCCACGTCCGCAGCGCCGCCATCGCCGGCCAGCGCCAGCGCAGTTACCTCCCGGCCCTTGCGCTTGTAGACGCGCTTGACCCCGGCGAGCATCGCCGCCGTGTTGGTCAAGAGCGGATGAAATACCGGCACCTTGGTGCCGGTCATGCCGTTGTAGCCGACCGCGCCCATTCCCGGGACGCAACCGGGCGGTGCCGCGAGCACGGTGTCCGGACCGACGCGACGCAGCGTGTGCCGCATCAGCAACTCCGTATTGCATCCCTGGCAGCCCGCCAGCCCGGGCACGAACAGGTCTTCGAGGGCGCCGACCTCGTTGTAGATGCGCGCCGTGCTCAGGTACTCGAGCGCGCCGTTCCCGCAGGTACGAACGCAGGCCGGATCGCCACCGCACTGGTCACACTTGACGACGTGGCCGGCCACTTCATCGAGAACGATGCCGGCATAGCTGCATCCCACGGTGCACAGCAGGCAATTGACGCATTTCGCCTGATCCCATTCGATTATCCCGGTCTCGGTGTTCTTTCGCAGCGCGGCCGCCGGGCAGTTCGGTACGCATTCGGGGTCCGCGCACTGCCGGCACATCGCAAGCCCGAAGCTGCCGGCGCCGTCCGCCAGTACCTGCAGACGAGCGCGCCGCGGCGAGTCCGACGCGGTCTTGGCCCGCGCGCAAGCGGTCATGCAGTCCCCGCAGCCGTCGCACCGGTCGGCATGGAAGGCAATCGTGTTGTAGGCAGCCACTGCTCGCTCCTCAGCGCCAGAGGCGCGACATCAGCGCCCGACCGGCCTCGCGGGGCTGCGCCAGAAACCGGTCGCGCAGGGGGGTGAGGTCGGTGCGGCGCCGGACCAGCTGCCACATGACGCCGGCATCGAGTGGCGTATTGATCGCAAAAATGCCGTGCAGCCGGCCTTCGTCGAGAATGATCTTGAGGTAGCGCTCGGCATCGGCGTCGCTGCGCACGATGATCTCGGCGCCGGGTGGCGCGGTGGCGCTGCCAACCGATACCGCGTGGCGTCCGAAGTAGCTGTAGGTGTTGAGCGGCACGGCCCCCCGGTAGCCCTGAAGGGTCCGATCGCCGGCCATGTCCATGCCGGCGATGCGTCCCTGCTCTACCGCATTCGGCAGGATGCCGTTGAGCACCGGGCGCGCGTCGTAGAAACTCGCCGCCTGGGCCACGTCACCAGCCGCCCAGATGCCTTCGACGCTGGTTCGCATCGATGCGTCGACCAGGATGCCGCGATCGCAGCGGATCCCGGATCCGGAGAGAAAGTCGACCACCGGCGCGACGCCGGCACCGACCAGCAGCAGATCGCCCGTCACGGGCGGGCCGCCCTGCAGCCGGAGCACGACGCCCTGCGGTCCCGCCTCGGCCGCGATGACCCGCGTGTCAGTATGAATCGTCACATGCCCGTCACGCTCGAATGCCCCGGCGATGATCGCGGCGGCCTCGGCATCGAAATATCCCGGGAGAACCTGCCCCTGCAGCTCGATGATCGTCACGCGAGCGCCGCTCTTGGAAAGGTTCTCGGCCGCGTGCATGCCGATGAGGCCGGCGCCCAGCACGATCGCGTGACGGGTTCGCGGCAGCTCGGCGCGCAGCCGCAGCGCATCATCAAGCGTGCGCAGCACGTGGTAGGGCACCGCCTCAAAGCCCGGGATCGACGGTATCACTGGTCGCGCCCCGGTCGCGAGCAGCAGCTTGCCGAACTGCAGCCGGCTGCCGTCATCGAGCTCAGCAATTCGGTTGGCCGGCTCGACTCGTACCAGGGCGTGCCCGCAGCGGTAGGAGGTCCGCGCGAGTGCGAAGTATGCATCATCACGCAGGAATACGAGATTAGAGTCCGAGCGCCCGGACACGACGTATGGCAGCGCCGTCGGAGAGTAGGGCAACTTCCGATCCCGGCCGACAACGGTGAGCGAACCGTCGGCGTCCACGAGGCGGATCGCATGCATGGCTGCGAGCGCGGCATGACTCGCGCCCGCGATCAGGTAGTCGGTTCGTTCCATCACCATGATCTGGGTGATCTCACTCTTGAGCATTCAGCCATACGGTGTCCCTCGGGCCAGGATCCCGCAGGTGTCGGACCGTCTCGATGACGGACTCGAACTGCTCGACGGTCAGATCGGCGCCTGACAGGCCGCCGATGAAGGATTGCGACGGCGCCGCCGGCGTGATCCCGTGCAGGGCGGTCAATACCTCGCGGTACAGCGGCCCACAGCTCCAGGCGAAATCGACCGAGCGGTCAACGACGCCGAAGGCGCCGTGCCCCCGCAGAGCCTCGGCGACCGCCACGGCCGGAAATGGTCGGAAGGTCTTGACTTTGACGAGACCGACGCGCCGGCCCCGCTCGCGCGCCCCGTCGACAGCATCCTTGGCGGCGCCGGTCATCGAGCCGAGCGTAACAATCGAATATTCCGCATCGTCCATCCGGTAGCGCTCGATCAGCGGCGCGTGGTATCGGCCGGTGAGACGTCCCCACTCCTCGTGAGCTTCACGGATTGCATCGAGCGCATGGCGCATGCCGGCACACTGGCCGCGGCGATAACGCACGAACAGTGCCGGGCCGGCGCCGCCGGCGCCGCCGGTCAGTGGGTCGACGGCCATCGGTCGCTCTGGGTCGAGCGCCGCGTGCCAGTTCACGTCGGGCGCCCCGAGGAACGTGTCGACCACGTCCTGGTCAGGCAGCTCGACGCGAGCGGTTCCGTAAGAGAGGTAGTTGCCGTCGTGGCAGACGTTGACCGGCAACATGACATCGTGCCGCTCAGCGACACGATAGGCCATGATCACGGTGTCGAGCACTTCCTGTACGGTCTCGCAGTACATCTGCACCCAGCCGGTCTCGCGCACTGACATCGCATCCTGATGGCCGCCCCATACGCTCTGAGGTGTCAACGTGTCGCGTGTGACGATCGACATCACGATGGGCAGCCGCATGCCGGGAGTGCGCAGGTACGGCTCAAACATGAAGGCCAGCCCCGGACCGGAGGTCGCGGTGAAGGTTCGCGCTCCGGCGA
The DNA here is from genome assembly GCA_021805865.1 of Pseudomonadota bacterium. Taxonomy (GTDB): domain Bacteria; phylum Pseudomonadota; class Gammaproteobacteria; order Steroidobacterales; family Steroidobacteraceae; genus 13-2-20CM-66-19. Next base: position 119,765 of record JAJZDX010000011.1, on the reverse strand, counting down.
GCGCGGCGCCCTGCAGGACCGACAGCACGCTGTGCTCGCCCTCGGCGTCCACGAGTTCGGCCTGCAGCCGGCCGTCGGCGACGAACTTCGCCAGATACTCCACCAGCGACGACTGCGGCGTGATCGGATAGACGGCCACCATGTCGACGCGCGCCAGCGCGACCGCGAGCGCCGCCGCCTCGTTGCCATCGCAGACCAGGAATCCCCGCTCCGGCGCCGCAGCGGACATCAGCCTCCCTCCTCGACCATGGTGATTGCGCGGTGCGGGCACTCCTGGGCGCAGATGCCGCAACCCTTGCAGGTCGCGAGGTCGATGTCGAACCAGGCCGGCCTCTCGACTACGCACTGCACCGGACAGTAGAGCCAGCAGATCGCGCACTTGACGCACTTCGCGCGATCGACGACCGGCCGCAGGCTCCGCCAGTCCCCTGGCAGCATCGGGCTCGGCCGCGTTGCGATCGGGCACAGATCGTTCGGGATCTGCTGCTGGTCGAAGAACGGCCGCGACTGGCGGTTCACGCGGCGGCCTCGCTCGAGAAATCGTGCACGACGGTCTCTTCGTAGCCGCGCCGCAGTGCCCGCATGTTCTGCTCGAGCCCCGCGTCGCGGAACTCCGATTCCTCGAGCGCCCGTTCGAGGGAGCCGAGCGCCACGAGTCCCGTGGTGCGCGCAAATGCACCCAGCATGATCGTGTTCGTGATTGCGCGCCCAAATAGCGCCAGCGCGATCGGGACGGCATCGCATAACCCGACGGTGGTCACGGTCTGCGGTCGCCTGAGCTCATCTATCGTTTTGCCCGTTGCCTGCACCAGCGTGCTGCCGGGGCGGATGCCGTCGAAGATGTCGATGGATCCGGACACCGTCGGGTCGATGCAGCAGATGCAGTCGGGACGGTAGATATTCGTCATTCGCCGGATCTCGCGCGTGTCCATGCGCACGTAGGCCGCCACCGGCGCGCCGCGACGCTCGAAACCAAAGGACGGTATGGCGACCGCGAACTTCTCTTCAGCGACGATCGCGGCAGCCAGGATCGTGGCGGCCAGCACCGTTCCCTGTCCGCCACGGCCATGGAGTCTCATTTCATACATCGTTGCCGCCCGTGGAGTCACCTTTCGGCGCGGCGCGCAGAACGCCCCGGCAAGCACCGCGCCTCGTTTCTCTGATTCATTACAGGCATTGTAGTACTATATTACCTGAATTGCGAACTCGGCCCCTTCAAACTACGGAAGCCCGAGCGAGACAGCGTAACTCCGATGCAGTCCGGCTCGTTGCGGCGCCGGGCCGGGGTGGCACAGCAGGCCCCACCACGCTTTCTGCGCAATCTGGGTGAGGCCGCACGCTCGAGGAAAGGGCTGCGGGCAGGCATTTGCCAATCCCCAGCAGGCTCCTGATCAGAAGCGCTTGCGGTGGTCGACCACGCGCGCGGCCTTGCCGGCGGAGCGCACAATCGTCCCCGGCGTCGTGACGGTCACCGCGACCGTAACGCCGATCATATCCTTGATGTGGCGGGCGAGCAGGTCGGCTTGCGCCACCCGGGTTGCCTCATCGGCCTGCTCCGGCTTGGCCTCCACCCGGATGCGCAGCTCGTCCATGCGGCCTTCGCGCGTCAGCTCGATCTCGTAGTGAACGGAAAGACCGTCGCAACGCAGAATCTGCTCCTCGATCTGCGTCGGAAAAACATTGACGCCGCGTGCGATCATCATGTCATCGGACCGGCCGGTGACCTTTTCCATGCGCCGCATGCTGCGCGCGGTGCCGGGAAGGAGTCGGGTGAGGTCCCGGGTCCGGTAACGGATCACCGGCATGGCTTCCTTGGTGAGCGAGGTGAACACCAGCTCGCCGAGTTCGCCGTCCGCAACCGGCACGCCGGTCTCGGGATTGATGATTTCCGGATAGAAGTGGTCTTCCCAGATGTGCAGACCGTCCTTGGTCTCGAGACACTCGCAGGCAACGCCCGGACCGATGACCTCCGAGAGCCCGTAAATGTCCAACGCCTGCATCTGCGCCGCCTGCTCGATCTCATGACGCATGGCGTTGGTCCAGGGTTCGGCGCCGAAGATGCCGATCTTCAGGGAGCTGGCGCGCGGATCGAGCCCGGCAGCCCGGAATTGATCGATCAGCGCCAACATGTAGCTCGGCGTCACCATGATGATGTCGGGCTTGAAGTCGTTGATGACCTGGATTTGCCGCTCAGTCATGCCGCCCGACACGGGCACCACCGTGCAGCCGAGCCGCTCGGCGCCGTAATGGGCTCCCAGGCCGCCGGTGAACAGGCCATAGCCGTAGGCGACGTGCACCGTCATGCCGGGGCGTCCGCCGGCGCCCCAGATCGAGCGGGCCACGACGGTGGCCCAAGTCTGGATATCATTCCTGGTATAACCGACGACTGTCGGCCTGCCCGTCGTGCCCGAGGATGCATGAATACGGGCGATCTCGGTGCGCGGGACCGCGAACATGCCGAACGGATAATTGTCGCGCAGGTCCTTCTTGGTGGTGAACGGAAATCTGGCGAGATCCGCGAGTTCGCGAAAGTCCTCCGGAGTCACGCCGTGCTCGTCAAACGCCTTGCGATAATGCGGCACGTGCTCATAGGCGTGGCGCAGGCTCCACTGCAGACGCTGCCGCTGCACACTGGCGATCTCGTCGCGCGAGGCGACCTCGATGGCCTCGAACGCGTTCGCAGTCGGTGAGCGCTCAGGGCTCATTCGGCTAGGGCTCCCGGCCATGCGATTCTCCCCTCAAACTGTTTTCCGGGCCATTTGCGCCACAGAGGGCGCGCGAGGCGAACCGCCGGCGCAGCGGCTGCGCGGCGTCGACAAGGCGCCGAGGTCGGCGTAATTCGCATCGTCTTCACCTGCATTTGTACCAGCTCACCGATCTGTTGGGGGGGCTGTATCTCGAGCGGCAGTCGCGAAAGTCGGCTGCTCCCGTCGATGCCTTGCGTGGTCTCGACAGGGCGGCCGCCGCAGCGGGCTGCCAAGGCGGGGCAGGCATGCCGCGCCTCATCGTCGAGGAGCGCGCCGCATTCGTTCCTACCCCCCCACCTTGCAACCGTACTTCGTTCCTTCGGAGCCCGGCAATATCCCACGGATCACCGACCAGTCTGCCGATTGTCCCTCACGGATCGGCTGGGAGCACGCCCATGGAAAATCAGGGACGGGAGAGTGTCCATCGCGCCATGGTTCCAGACTCAAAATTCGATCTAAACCCGCATTATCGTACCAATTTACGCAGAAGCATTCAATCGAAGCGCGTGCACGTGCACCCTGGCGCAGGGAGAGACGTCTCTCAATGCAGCTTGACCCAGGTGGTCTTGAGCTGGACGTATTTGTCGAGCGCGTGCAGCGATTTGTCCCGACCGAACCCCGACAGTTTTCGGCCGCCGAACGGCACGGTGATATCATGCGCATCATCCGCGTACGCATTGACCGCCACGCTTCCTAGCCGCAGTCTGCGCGCCAGGGTATGCGCGCGGGTCACGTCCCGTGTCCATACGCCGCCCGATAGCCCGTAACTGCTCGCATTCGCGATCTGCAACGCCTCCTGTTCGCTTGCGAAGCTGATGGCCGAGAGCACTGGCCCGAATATCTCCTCCTGGGCGATGCGCATGTCGTTGCGGACTTTGTCGAACACGGTAGGCTCGACGTAGTAGCCGCCCGTATCCCGAAGGGTTCGCTCTCCGCCCGTGAGGAGCCTGGCGCCCTCGGTCTTGCCGAGCTGGATGTAGCCGAGCACTTTCTCGAGCTGCGGGCTCTTGGCGATGGGTCCGAGCATGGTCTGCGGCAGCAGCGGGTCGCCCGGGGCGAGCTGCACGCCGACCGCACAGACGGTGTTCAACACGCGCTCACGTATGCTTTCCTCGACGATCAGACGGGATCCGGCCGCGCACACCTGGCCGGTGTTGAGGAAGATCGCGAACGCAGCGGCTTTCGCCGCAGCCTCCGGATCGGGCGCGTCAGCGAAGATGATGTCAGGACCTTTGCCGCCGCACTCCATCCAGACCGGCTTCATGTTCGATTCCGCGGAGTACCGCAGGAACTTCCTGCCTACTTCGCTCGAGCCGGTGAAGGCCAGGACATCGACGTCGGAATGACGGCCAAGCATCTCGCCCACGTGGGGACCGCCGGTGATGACATTGAACACACCCGGGGGAATCCCCGCTGCGATCGCCAGCTCCGCCACGCGCAAGGCCGAAAGCGAAGTCTGCTCGTCGGGCTTGAGCACCACCGAATTTCCCGCCGCCAGCGCCGGAGCAACCTTCCAGCCGAGCAGACCCATCGGCCAGTTCCACGGCAGTACCGCACCGACGACGCCCACCGGCTCGCGGGTGATCAGTGCCAACACGGACTGGTCGGTTGGCGCGACCTCGTCGTAGAGCTTGTCGATGGCCTCGCCATACCATTCGAAGGCGTTGATGGCCCATTGAACGCAGTAGCCGCTGGAGATGCTGACCGGCATGCCCATCGTCATCGAGTCAAGCAGCGCCAGCTCCTCGCGCCGGGCCTCGATCAGCTCCGCCAGCCTCTGCAGGACTTTTTTGCGAGCGCGGGGCGCCATGGCGGACCACAGGCCGCTTTCGAACGCCCCGCGCGCGGTCCGTACCGCCCGATCGACATCGCTCTGACAAAGCGCCGGCAGCTCGACGAGCGGCTTGCCCCGGGATGGGTCGATCACTGCAAAGGTGCGGCCATCGGCGGCGGAGGAAAGTTGCCCGTCAATGAACGTCCGTGTCGGTAACGACACGGTCCGCGACAGTGCGTGCCAATCGGGCTGCCTTTCATTCATGGAAGATCTCCGCGCATCTCACGACGAACGCCCGTTGCGACGCCCAGGGCTGGCTGATGGCGCCAGCCCCGGATCCGCCGCGGCTTCGCAGCCCGGCAGACCGAGATGGCGCCGGCCGAGCCATTGGCGCGCGTCACTAGAACGCGTAGCTGACATCGATTCCTGCGGTGAGCGGCTGGTTGACCACATAGCGCGAGTAGGCCGCGTCCTGCAGGGACAGTTGCGGATTCGGATCCAGAAGCACGATGTTGTTCGTGAGGTTGTTCACGAACAGCGCCGCCGACCAGTGTCCGCCGCCATGGCGCTCTCCCCGGATCCCGAAACGGACATTGGCGAGGCTGTAGGCCGGCAGATGCACCAGGAGCTGATTCATGGTGAGCAGCGTGGCGGTCACGCCGAAGGGCAGATCGGTCCTGCTGCCGGTGTAGTCCTCCTCGAACGAGCCGAACAGGGACAGGTCATTGTCCAGATAGTGCTTCCATCCCAGCACCGCCGAGCCGGAGACCTTCGGCGTATCGGGGATGCTCGTGCCGGCCGGGTATCCGGCGATCGCGCTGCTGTCGATGAACTTCGCATCGATGTAGCTGCCGTTGAGCGACAGCTCAAAGCCCTCGGGCAGCAATGCATCGATCTGCCCCTCGAGGCCTTTGATGCGCGCATCGCCGCCGTTGACCGTGAATCCGAATCCGGCAATGTTGGTCGGCACCTGCGGGTGGTACCAGTCCTCCAGATAGCCGTCGAAATTGACGATCAGACGGTGGTGCAGGAACGAGGACTTCTCCCCGAGCTCATAGCTCCACAACGAGTCCGAGCCGTAGGTCGTCGGTCCCTGCAGCAGTATGTTTGGATTGCAGGTCGTCGTGGGCAGCACCTTGGCCTGCAGTCCGCACTCGTTGGCGACCTGGGCCGCAAACAGCGGATTGGTGTTGCTGGCCGCCACCACCGGAATCGGCCCGGTGTCGCCGCTCGCTCCGCCGAGGCGAAAGCCCTTGTCGATCCTCACGTACACCATGTGATCCGGGTCGATGTTGTACGTCAGGGTGATGCTCGGAACAGTGCCGCTGGCGGCGATCGAGGTGCCGGAATTGTACGGAACGTTATTTCCCTCTATCCCCAACACGCTGAACGCGCCGTACTCGGTGGAGGTCTCTCTCAGGCTGTAGTGGTAGTGCCGGAAGCCGGCCGCCACCGAAAAATGCGGCGAGAGCCGCCAGTTCACGTGCCCGTATACCGCATTCTGGATCATCACCTCCGGCAGGCTGCCGACGAAGAGGTTCGGACCGCCCAGAATATTCGGATTGGCTTGCGGAGCGATCGAGGAGATGTTGTCCTCGGAGTACAGGTCCTGGTAGAAATAGCCGGCAACCCATTGCACCGGTCCCGGGGCGGTGGAGGTCAGACGAAACTCATCGGAGATCTGCCGGGAATAGTCCTGCTCCGCGTTGCTCGCGCCCCTGTTGCTCTCACACTGCCCGATCCCGCCCGCGGCCGCGTCGTACACCGGAATGCCGATCGCCCCGGCGACCATCTCCGTGCAATCCTGCAGGTTGACGAAATTGCGGTGCCAGAACCCCGTCGCCGAGGTCACCGAGAACGTGGGGAACTGATACACCACGTCCAGGCTGCCGAAGCTCAGACTGTCGGTCTGCGGCTCCGGTGAGTCGTAGATCTCATAGTGCGCCAGAACCCTCGGCACCGTGGGGTGCGTCGGCAGGCCGTTCATATCGACCGCGGGAAGGCCGCCTTGTTGAACCAGCTGGTACATCGCAATCGGCTCGATCGTGAGATGCTTCAGCGGCTTCCACAGAAGCTCGACACGGATCGAGTCGATCAGCGCCGTGTTCACGCCCTTCAGGTCCTCCTGCAGCGGCGCGCTGTAGAAATTGCTCGGACGGGTCAGGGCGGGAAAGGCGCCGGAATCCACAGCAACCGCCCCGTCCTGGATCACCCGGCGCTGCACCCAGCCGCTGTCGTTCGTGAAGGAGCCCACGACGCGCACCGCCGCGGTATGGCCCAACGGAATGTTCACCATGCCGTTTTCCTGGTGGTTCAGGCCGCCGCCGGAGACGGTGTCCGAGATCACCTCCTGCGTGCTCGCCGCGAAGGTATTGAGCTGCGGGCGGGCCGGAAGCACGCGGATGGTTCCGCCCATGGAGCTCGACCCGTACAGCGTCCCCTGCGGCCCGCGCAGCACCTCCACCCGTCTGACGTCGTACAGACCGAGGTTCATGAGGTTCTTGCCGAACTGCGAGCCCATCGCCGTCGAAAGCGGTATTTCCCCGAAGTACATACCCACCATCGAGGAGTTGCCGCCCTGGGAGTTCAGGCCGCGGATCTCGTACTCCTCCTCCCCGGGCCCGCCGGTGTCGCGCACCGCGATGCCGGGCACTGCGCGCACCAGACTATCGACGTTCACCAGCCCACGAGAGGCGATCTGCGCAGCCGTGACCGCCGTGATGCTGATCGGGGTCGATTGAACCGTGGTCCGCTCCCGCGTCGCCGTGACGACGATCTCGCCGAGTTCTGCCGGCGGTGCGGCGCCCGGTTGCGCGGCACACGCGGCGCTGGCGCCGGCGATCCCCATGGCTGCCGCCACTGCCAAGGCCAGTTTATTTCTGCGCATCATGAACATCGCTCCCCAGATAATGTTGTGATAAGAAACTGTCCCTCTCGTACGGCGCTGCGGGGAAAGCGGGAAGTGTCGACGCAATGCATCAGGCCAGGGTGGAGGTCGCTGACAAACCGCAACCCGCCGCATGACTGCCCCTGTCTCAAATTACGGAACCGGGCAAATGACGCTCGCGACCATCGCTCATTTCCCGCAACGAGGCAGCCGAAGTTGAATTCGGCGCGGACGAGGGAGACTTCACTCATGGCCGACCCTGATCCGAAACTGCGCCGCTCCTGCGCCTGATTGCCTCAAAGCGATCGCTGTTCGCAGGATCGCGCTTCAGCTTGTGCCCGGTCATGCCGGGTGATCGTACTCCATGCGCAAAGTTTCTCGCGTCAGGAAACTGGCGCTTGGACAGGTGCGCCAGATACTTGACCCGTGCTGCCAATCGGGGATGGCCAAAGGCGCGCCTCGCGCGGGCTGAAGCCGAACTGGGCGGAAAATGCCCGGCTGAAATATGCGGGGTCGTTGAAACCCCAGCGGAACGCCACTTCTGTCACGGTGGGGCGTGTTCCGGACGCCTGGCGCAGGTCGAAATAGCAGCGCTCCAAACGCTCACGCCTGAGCCAGACGCCGAAGGTCAGCCCCTGGCCCTGGAACAGCCGCTGCAGTTGTCGCACCGACACGCAGGTGTAGCGAGCCGCGGCTGCGCAATCGAGGTTCGCCTCGGACAGATGTCGCTCCAGCACGCCGCGTACGCGGGTCCACGCATCCTGGCGCAGCGAGCTCGCCGGCGCTGACGCCGCTTCCTCCGCCAGGATGAGGTGCAGGATGCCTTCAAGCAGCTGCGCACGAACGAGCACGCCCTCTTCGGGAGAGAACGTGCCCGCTTCCGACAAAGACCTGACGAGCAGGGCATGCAGCGCACCCGCGTACCCGCGTCCCGTGATCGTGACCGCGGTTCTCGGGTGCCGCCCCCGGCCGTAAGCCGCAACGACCCGTGCCGGCAGGTGCAGCGATAGTTGGCGCGAATAGCGGTCGTACAGGAACTCCGAGCCGCGCGCGCCGTCGATCAGTGTGGCATCGCCCGCGTTCAGCAGCGCCTCGCCCTCTCCTTGGCGCATGCGGCTCGCGCCCTCGACCTGCACCACGTAAAACAGAAGTCCGCTGCCCTCTGAGTCTGCGGTGAGGCGGTCGCGCATGATCCGTGCCTGGTTGCCGGCGATACTCGCGCAGTCGATGCCTCCGAAGCGCTCCAAAAAGATCTCACCGGTGAAATCCCGCGGGTCGTCCGCTTCGACCTCGAAGCCGCCGCAAACCCGGTGCAACATGGTTCCCCAGGACGGGAGCCGCTCTTGCGGCCGCAGGCAGTCGGTATTGAGATGTAGCAAAGTCACAATCTGCGCACTCGCCAACCGTGCCAGCTCCGTCCTGTCCGGCTGCACAGGTGGAATCGATCGCCCCCCTTGGAACCTTTTTGTTTTCGGCCGTTCGTTGAACGACTCTAAGCGCGGCATCGAGTTTTTGTCAATTCGATGTCCAGGGAACGGTGAACCGAGCTGACTCCGCATCTCGAAGCCGGTTTGGAATGGGACTAAAACGCCTTGCGGGCACGACAGCTTCGCCGCAACGCGGGCGCCCTTATGCTCCGGCACGCGTCATTCCAGTGAAGGGAGGCTCGATGCCAGCGACGATATGGGCGGCGTCGCCCGGCGCAGGGCGCAAGTCACCGGGCATGAGCGGGCGGCTGATGGCGCGTCCATGCCTCATGCGGGTATCCTGCCAAATACCATTGGCTTGGCGGCGAAGGCCGTCCGGAGCGCCCGTGAACTCAGACCCCCTGGTCTACCTGCCCGAATCCCCGCCGGCCGCGGGGCAGGCCATCGAAGTCGCTCCGGGCGTGTTATGGATCAGGATGCCTCTGCCGATGGCGCTCGATCACATCAACGTGTGGGCGCTCGCCGACGGAGACAGCTGGACCGTGATCGACACCGGTATGCTGACGGCAGAGACCACGGCGGCTTGGCAGAGCGCTTTCTCGGAGGTGCTCGGCGGCCGGCCGGTCGGTCGCGTGATCTGCACGCACATGCACCCGGATCACATCGGCATGGCCGGCTGGCTGACCCGCCGCTTCGACTGCCCGTTGTGGATCACGCGCCTGGAGTACGTGACCTGCTGCATGTTGGTCGCCGACACATGCCGGGAGGCCCCCGCGGATGCCGTGCGCTTTTATCGGGCGGCGGGCTGGGACGAGGAGGCGATCGAGGACTACAAAACGCGCTTCGGTATCTTCGGCAAGCGAGTGTATGCGCTGCCAGACAGTTTTCACCGGGTGAGCGCCGGCGATGCGATCGAGATCGGCGGGCGGCGCTGGCGCGCGGTGATCGGGTCTGGGCATTCTCCCGAGCACCTCTGCCTGCATTGCCCGGAGCTCGGTCTGATGATCTCGGGCGACCAGGTGCTGCCGCGGATCACCTCCAACGTGTCCCTCTTCCCGACAGAGCCGGAGGCCGATCCGTTGGCCGACTGGCTTGCCTCGATCGCCTCGATCAGAGATCAGGTTCCCGACGAAGTTCTCGTCTTACCCTCGCACAACGAGCCTTTCCGCGGCCTGCATGCGCGTCTCGCACAGCTCGACGCGTGGCATGAGCACGTGCTCGGCAGGCTGCTCGAGGCGGTGCGCGAGCCTAGGCGTGCGGTGGACGTATTTGAAGTGATGTTCCGCCGGCGTGTCGGCCTCGACCTCCTTACCTTTGCCACCGGCGAGAGCCTCGCTCACCTCAGCTGCTTGGTGCACCGCGGCCAGGTGGTCCGTGAGCTCGCCGGCGGAGTCGCTTGGTACCGCGCCGTAAGGTCCTGAGGCCCGGGGACCGGAGCGGAAGTCTGGGAGACCTCGAATCGCCCCGATTCTCGCACTCACACAGTGAGCGTACGCCTCGAAGCGAGGCCTTTATGCACCCCATTGAGCCCCAAATGGCAACGCTTACGGTTCAGTGTGCTGGCCGTCTTACAGCGCCACTTCGGTATCTCCGCTGGCAATAATCATGGTAAATGGGTACTATTATACCAAATAGGCTTGGATAGCCGGTCTTTGGGGCGCTTGCCTAACCTGCCAGAGGGTAACAAATGAAAAGCACGCTGATTCCTGGGATCTCCAAGGTACGTACACTGACAGTGGGTCGAGCGCAAACGATCGACTTCCTCGGTGAGGCATTGCGCGTCTACGCCACGCCGGAGCTCGTGCGCGACTTCGAGATCACATGCCGCGAACTGCTGCTCGAGCACTGCGATGCCGGCGAAGATTCCGTCGGCACCGGCATCTGCATCACGCATACCGGCGCCACTCTCCTTGGCATGACCGTGGAGATCCGTGCCGAGGTGAAGGAAGTCGATCGTCGTATCGTGAAATTCTCGCTGTCGGCAAGCGATGGCGTGGAGTCGATTTCCGTGGGCGAGCATTCACGCGCAATAGTCGACGTCGAGAAGCTGCGCTCACGGGTTGCCGCGAAGGCCGCCGCAGTCAAGGTCGCCTGAGGGACAGCGCCAAGCGATGACTCGTTACGTCATGGTGGTCGATCTGCGCCGCTGCACGGGCTGTCAGACTTGCACGGCTGCCTGCAAGCAGGCGAACGGCACGCCGCCCGGCGTGCAATGGCGCAGGGTGCTCGACATCGAGACAGGCGTCTTCCCGAACGTGCGGCGCAGCTTCGTTCCCGTGAGTTGCATGCACTGCGGATCGCCGCCGTGCCTGGAAGTGTGTCCGACGGGGGCGACGTACAAGCACGACGATGGACGAGTCGGCATCAACTACGACGCATGTATCGGGTGCGCGTATTGCGCGATCGCATGCCCGTACCAGCAACGGTTCAAGGTGCAGCGTGCGCATTTCGCGTACGGTTCGGATCCGACGGACGCCGAGGCAATTAAGTTCGACCCCGCCCGCCTTGGCGTATCGACGAAGTGCACGTTCTGCAGCGATCGGATCGATCGCGCCCGCGAGACCGGACAAGTGCCTGGGATCGATCCGGAAGTGACGCCCGCGTGCGTGAATTCATGCATCTGCAGCGCTTTGCACTTCGGTGACCGGGATGACCCCGAGAGCAACGTCTCGAAATTGCTGCGCGAGAACCGTCACTTCCGCATGCACGAGGAGCTCGGCACCGATCCGGGCATTTATTACCTCACTGCGACGGACAATTGAGCAATGTACGTTCCGAATTCCAGTCGGGTTGCGCCTTGGCGGCAGACGTATTGGGACTGGCGCGCGGCGGGTAACTTCATCTTCGGCGGCGCTGGGTCAGGAGTGCTGATTTATGCCGCCACAGCGCCGGAGGCGATGCCGATCCTCGGGCCGATCGGCGCTGTCCTGGTGCTCTGCGGCCTGCTTTGCGTGTGGTTCGAAATCGGCCGTCCATGGCGGGCGCTCAACGTCTTGCGTCGGCCGGGCACTTCCTGGATGTCGCGCGAGGCGTGGATCGCTCCGTGGCTGCTTGCCGCCGCGGTATTGGAATTCTCGCCATGGCTTGCGTGGTCGCGGATCGCGGCAGCGGTGCTCGCGATCGCGTACCTTTACTCCCAGGCACGGATTCTGAACGCAGGACGCGCAATTCCCGCCTGGCGGCATCCACGCACGGTACCGTTGATGATAGAGAGCGGACTTGCGGAGGGCGCGGGGATCGGCGTGCTCGTCGGTTGCCTTTCAGCGCCGGCATCCGTTGCGCAATCCTGGGTTGGGTGGTCATTGGCAGGGCTGCTGTTGCTGCGTATGACCGCGGTGGTTTGGTATCGTGCCGGATTGCGTCGCGATGGCGCGCCGCAAAATCTGTTACGTGACCTCTCTCGCTGCGTGCCGAGACTCCTCACGCTCGACGCTTGCGCAACTGCCGCGGCGCTTGCGCACGCAGCCTGGCCCCGCAGCGCGCTCTCGATCGAGACTGCTGCCGTGCTCGCGGTAGTGGCGGGCTGGTGGTGGAAGCATACGATCGTCGTCCGTTTGTCCTATAACCAAGGATTTACATTGCCCATGACGCCGGTACGTGGCGCCGGCGTCACCGGGCCCGGCTCACGCCCCGGCTGGTGACGGACACTCACCGCAGCATCACGTGACGCTGATCCGGGCCTGAGCTGGTCGCACCGGTCAGGTCCAGAGATTTCGGCGCCACCGTGTTCAACGCCCACGCGGCCATGTCTTTCGCATGCGGCGTGTCTGCAACGGTGCGATCGCTTGGCCGGGCAGGCGCGTGCAGAGTTCGGGACGGGGCGTACTCAGGTGGCGCGTGGGCCGACTGAGCCGCGCAGCGCGGCGGTGTGCATCTGCCCGTGCGGGAACGCCAGGATTTCGGCGAAGATCGACAACGCGATCGCGGCCATCCAGGTCCGGTCCAACCGGGGCGTGCAGCCGTAAGCGCAGGTTTACCGCATCCGCCCCGAGATCACTGAGCAGCCGCGCCGCGCGCGCTGACGGGCCGAGCAGACCGCTATAGGGTAGCGCGGTCTGCGGCAGGGCGCGCAGGTATTCCCGCCCCCATTTCGAGCTGATGCGTCATGACAACGGCTGCCTGAAATCCTGACATCTCCACGGAAGCGAGGAGCGTCTCGGGGCGGGCCTGAATGACGCGCTCCGCCGCGGGAAAGTGTGCAGTTTGCGTCAGGGTGGGCCGATGATGGTCGACCACGGTCACCTTCCAGTGTGGTTGCGTCGCCAAGCGGGCGACGGGGGATGCATCGGGCTCTACGCCGAGCAGGAGCACGCGGGGCGGCAACGCGAGCGGCAGGAGGAACAGACGACAGTGGCCAGACTGTTCGAACCAGCCGGGGTGACCCGAGCGGCTCGAGGCCTCGAGTGCGGTGCGCGTAGCGGCGGTGAGCGTGTCCGTGGTGCCATCACCGGGCAGGACCCGCGCGCCGAGCGCGATGCGCGTACTGTGGGAGTCGGTCACCCTGCCGACGGCCGTCGCCGTGTGCGCCGCAAAGGCCTCGGCAAAATGCGCCAGCGGCTGCCAGTGCTCGGTCAGACCGACGCGCAACAGCAGAATGTGCATCGCGCCCTCGCAGCCTGCCCCGAGGCCCAGATCAGGTCGTTCGGATCACGCAGGTCGTAGGTGATTCGCCGGGCCTGGCCGGAGTCGATCACCGCGCGGGCATGTTCGGCGAGATCACCCTCGAGACAGCCTCCGCAAAGCAGCCCTGCGTACTCCCCATACTGCGAAGATGAGCAGCAGCGCGCCCGGGGGCTGGTGGGTGGAGCCCACCGTGCGCACCATGACGGCGAGCGCGACAGCACGCCCGGCGGAGCGCTCACGGGCGAGCAGGGGGCAGAAGGGCGCCGAGCACTTGGCATCGGACTTCCTCGATCGCGTCGTACAGCTCGCGTGCATGAGATTCAGCAGGCCGGCATCGTGGTGCGCGAGCCGCTCGGGGTGGCCGCGCAGGCGCGTCAATTGGGCGCCGTGCAGCGGCTGCGCCGGCTGCGGAAGCCGTAGAGCGCCGTCGTCGGCTTCGTGTCCCGGCTGGCCGAACGCGATCGCGACGCGGCGGTTGCCGGCGAGGGCGCGTATCGGTTGCAAGGGCAAACGCTTGACCTCTTCGATTGCCGATCGGCGCCCGGAATGGCCCCCGGGGATGGAGGCGAAACCCCAGGAGAAGTCGGTACTCTCCGGAAATCCTGTATACTGTGCACAGTAGTGCTGTCAAGATCGCGCGAGACCTGGAGCGTCGCCGACTCGGGGCGATCTCTGCGGCCTCGCAAGGCAATTTTCAAAAACGGGATCACGGAGACCGACTTGCGCCTGAGAGATCTTCCCGCCAACCCCGCTCTCATCCGCTCATCGCGGTCATTTCCGCGCTCAGTCGGAGTCATCGGCGCCGGCACCATCGGGCCGGACATCGCCTATTACCTTGCAAGCGAAATCCCAGGGCTCAAGCTGCTGCTGGTCGACATCGCCCCGGCTGCGCTGGCGCGTGCCCAGGAGCGGGTGTACGGGTACGTCGAAAAGGGCGTGCAGCGCAAGAAGATATCTGCCGAACGCGCCGCGTCGGTTCGCGCCGGCTTTTCACCGACGACGGATTACGGTGCGCTCGCTGGTTGCGATTGGGTGATCGAGGCAGCCACGGAGGATCTCGCGGTCAAGCAGCGGATCTTCTCGCAAATCGAGGCGGTGATCGCCCCGTCGGCGTTCATCTCCTCGAATACCAGCTCTCTGCCGGCAAGCAGGCTGTTCGGCCATCTCGCGCACCCGCAGCGGGCGACTGTCACCCATTTCTTCGCGCCCGCCTTTCAAAATCCAATCGTCGAGGTCATAGATTGGGAACGGGTCGAGGACCATGTGGTCGACTGGTTTCGCTGGCTCTTTGCCGCCACCGGCAAGGTGCCGCTCGTGACAGGCGACGCCGTTTGCTTCATGTTGGATCGTGTTTTTGACAATTGGTGCAACGAAGCCGCGACTCTGCTCGATTGTGCGGATGCGGCGCAGATCGATGCGGTCGCCTGCGATCTGGTGCACGCCGGACCGTTTTTTGTGCTGAACCTCGCTAACGGCAATCGGATCATCGTCGAGACGAATACGCTGCAGGCGGAGGAGGAGGGAGCGCACTACCGGCCTGCACGTATTTTCTCATCCGTCGAACGCTGGAGGGTGCCGGCCCGCGGCGCGGTGCCGTCCGCGATCACCGACGGCGTGCGCCGCAGAATTCGCGATCGCCTGCTCGGCATTCTGTATTCTCAAACGGTGGATATTCTCGACCGCGGCATTGGGCGGCCGGCGGATCTCGAGCTCGGTTGCCGCCTTGCGTTCGGCCTGAAGCGAGGTCCGCTCGATCTCATGCGACTCGCCGGCGAACGGGAAGTGGACCGGGTCCTTGCGCGTTTGGGCGAGGAACGGTCCGGCATGCCCGGGCGCACGAGGCCACTCGCCGATTACGTCGATTTCAGGCGCGACGTACTTATCGATGATGTCGACGGAGTCTGCGTGATCACCATTCGCCGTCCGGAAGCCCTGAACGCCCTGCATGACGAGCTCAACGATGAAATCCTGGCGGTTCTGCGCGTCCGGATGACCGACGCGGCTACCGTCGGCTTCGTCCTCACCGGTTATGGACCGCGCGCCTTCTGCGCGGGCGCAGACATCGGCCGCTTCCCGGCGATGCTCGGCGACGCCACCGCCTCGCGGCAGTATGCGCGCGCGTGCTCGCGGCTGCTGATCGCGATCGATTGTGCCGAGAAGCCGGTGGTGGCCGCGCTGAACGGCCTCGCCCTGGGCGGCGGACTCGAGCTCGCGTTTCGTTGCCACGAAATCGTCGCAACCCGGCAGGCGAAGTTGCAGTTCCCGGAGATCGGACTCGGCATCGTACCGGGCATCGGCGGCATCGCCGTGCCCTACCGGCGCTGGCCGCAAGCGGCGGAGCTCTTCCACCGGATGCTGCAGCAGGCTGAGCGCATCGATGCGGAAACCGCGGCTCATCATGGCGTTCTGGAGCTTTGCGAGGACTCGGCTGATCTCATCCCGAGCGCTGCGGCTCGAGTGCATGCCCTTGTCGGGCGGCTGCCGGAGCCGGTCGACGGCCCCGTGCGCATCTGCGCGCCGCCGTCAATCCCGGCCGTCGGCGCTGACGGCGCGAGGCTCAGCGTAGCGGTCCGCGCAATCGTCGACGAAGCGATAGTGGCGGCGGCCGCGGCGACGTCATGGACCGAAGCCCTCGAAGTTGGCTACGCCGCATTCGGAGCGAGCGCGTGTACCGCCGCTGCGCGCGAGGGAATCGCCGCCTTCAGTGAGCGGCGGACACCGGATTTCGCCAGCACCGGTTGAGAGACGCGCTCAGCGGCGTGGACCGTCTACACGGATGACGATCGCCATCGCAGAATCACCCGCGGCGCACCCTGTGAACAGGCCGAGACCGCCCCCGCGCTCGACGAGCTGTTCGATGAGTTCGATCGTCGAGCGAAGGCCGGTTGGGGCATTGGGGTGGCCGTAGACGAAGGAGCAGCCACGGGCGTTCATGGTGTTCGGATCGGCACCGGTTGCCTGCGCAAAGGCGAGATCATTGAGGATGAACGGGTTGTGAGTGTTGATCGCGGCGAGTTCGCGGATGCCGACGCCAGCGAACGCCAGTGCGCGTTCGGCGGCTGCAATCGGCGCCTCCGGCATGTAGGCGAGCTCGGCGCGCGACTGGCCGAAACCAAGGATCTCGATGGACACCGCCGGGTCGGCGGAGATCTCACGGGCGCGGTCGGGGCTCGTGACCATGATGGCAGCGCTGCCGTCCGCCGGATGAGTCTGGCCTCCGAACGTCACCGTTCCGCCCTCACTGACCGGCTTCAACGCCGCGAGCCCCTCGGGCGTGGAAAACCGCACTCCTTCGTCGCCATCAAGTGTCATCTGCGTCTTCCTGAAGCGCGCATCGGGCACCGGAAACGGAATCGTCATGTATCCTTTCTGGAAGCGCTTGTCGTCCGCGAGCGCCTCGCGATATTGCGCTTCGCGCCGCAGGACGAGTTCGTGCTGGCGCGCCGTACCGATCCCGAAGCGACGCGCAACGTTTTCGGCGGTTTGCACCATGGAATGCCCGCCGAGGGGGTCGCACGCCATGTTCTCAAGAATGAAGTCCTCGGCTTCGCCCGTGCCGCCCATGCCCCCAGGGTTCGGGTGGTAGATATGCGGGCCATTGGAAGTGCGGTCGCAGGCGATCGCGAGGGCGACCTTTGCCTCACCGGTGGACACCTCGCGCGAGGCCACCGAGAGAGCACGGATGCTGGTTGCGCAGGCTTGAGAGACCGTCGGACCGGCAACGTGACCGGCGCCAATGAGGCCCATCAGCCACGGCAGGCCGTAGAAGCAATTGCGCTCGGGGCGTGTCATGCCGAGGACGCCGAAATCGATGATGCTCGGATCGCTGTTGCGGCGTGCGAGCTCGGCTCGAGCCACGTGTGCGGCAAAACGCAGGCTATGCAGGTGCGCGAAGGCGCCTTGCCACCGTGCGAACGGTGTCGACCAATAAGCTCGATACGGAATTGAGGCGCGCAACTGCATTGTACTTCTCCAAACCCGTCTGCTTGCGGAGCATGGTCTGAGCCGCAGACCTCTCAGACGGCTATGATCCCGTCCCGCGTCCAGGCATCGATCTCCTGCGGCTGGCAACCGGCTTCAGCGAGAAGACGGCGGGTGTCGGCGGCGTATTTTGGTGGGAATGGAAGGTGGCGGCTCGCCTCCGGACGCTCGACCGGCAGCGGCTGCATGCGAACGGTTCGACCGTCGGGAAGAGTCGTCGTCGTCAGGTGCTCGCGTAGCGGCGGGAGGTCGCGCACGGCTCCAAGTTCCAGGATTTTCGTAGAGGGAATGGTCGCCTCACGGAACCTCACCAGCAGTTCGTCCGCCGACCGCGATGCGGTCAACGCAGCCAGTTCGCGATAGATTGCGCCGCGCTCGCGGTACCGGCCCTCGTTGGTGGCTCGAGCGGGGCTGGCCACCGACTCGAACCCCGGTATTGCCGTCAAACGGCACCACTGCAGATCGGACCCGATGGCGAGGTAGACGAAGCCGTCGCGGGCCGGATAGACGTTCGTGGGAATGAACTTCCGATGTGCATTCCCCGAGCGGGTCAGATCCGAGGGAGCGGCATCGAAGTCCAGCAACGGCAGGAAGGTCAACAGCCACGATGCCGCAGCCTGCATCATCGATACGTTGATTTCCTGCCCCTTGCCGGTGGTGGCGCGTTCCAGCAGAGCAAGCAGCACATTGGCATAGAGCTCGTCTCCGGCCTTCAGATCAACCACAGGAACGCCCATCAGGGTGGGCGGTCCACCGTGCTCGCCGGTCAGGGCCATGTAGCCGCACATCGCCTGAATGACCGGATCGTAGCCCGGGGTGTCGGGCCAGCTCGGGCCCAGGGCAGAGATCGCCGCCCAGATCAGACCGGGCCGCTCGGCGCTCAGTGTCGCATAGTCGATGCCCAGCGAGCGGTAGCGCGACGGCAGCGTGTTGCAGCAGAAGACATCGACGTCGAGTGTCCGGATCAACTTCCGCAGGATCGCTCTGCCGCGCTCGTCCTTCAGGTTCAGCGCGATGGCTTCCTTGCCGACGTTCGGCGCAATGAAATAGCTGCGTCGATCGTCATCCGCGACCCGCTCACCGATATAGCGGTTGGGGTCGCCGGGCAGGGTGTCGCCGGACGGGGTTGATTCGATGCGAATCACCCGCCAGCCGAGTTGCGCGAAACGCAGCGTCGCCGAGGGAAGCGACAGAGCCTGCTCCAGGCTGAGAACGACCGGTCGCGTGGTCAAGCGGCGTCCTCGGGCCACTTCGGTGGCATATTCGCGCCCCGCAGCGCGCGGTAGACCTTTTCGGGAGTGAAGGGCAGCGCATAGATTCGGGTACCGGTCGCGTTGTAAATGGCGTTTGCGACCGCAGCGGCTATGCAGATCGCAGGTGCTTCGCCGACGCCCTTGGCTCCCTGCGGACCTTCGCCATCCATGGTCTCGATGAACGAGACATCCATCTCCGGTATCTCCGGCGCCGTGACCAGCTTGTAGTCGCGGAAGTTCGGATTCCTGATCATACCGTCCTCGACCAATAGATCTTCGGACAATGCATAGCCTTGTCCCATCACGATCCCGCCCTCGATTTGCCCTTCTATACCGAGGCGGTTAAGCACGCGTCCGACGTCGTGCGCCGCCGTGATCTTCAGCAGCCGAACGATTCCCGTGTCGGTATCGACCTCGACCTCAGCGACTTGCGTGGCCCACGCATAAGCGGCCGAAACGTCGCCTTTGTAGTTTCGATCCAGGTGAACGCTCGGTGGCTCGTAATAGTATGTCGTCATCACGAGCTCCGCCTTCTCCGAGAAGTGCAGCGAACGCAGGAACCTGCCGATCTCCTGGATGCGCTCACCGGTCGCCTTGAGGACGATGTGTCCGCCGCGCAGGTCGAGATCGTCCGGCGTGCGCCCGGCCTTTGGGGCGGCAGTCTCGAGAATCTTGCGCTTCGCCTTGCGCGCCGCTCCAATCGCCGAGTTGCCGCCGATGAACGTCGTGCGGGACGCATGTACGCCGACATCCCATGGCGTGATCGCCGTATCGTTGTTCACTACGGTCACGGAGTCGATTGGCAGCCCGAGCTCCTCGCAGACGAGCAGCGCCAGAACCGTCTCGGAGCCCTGACCAATTTCGGATGCGCCGGTGATCAACGTGACTTTCGCAAAGTCATCGAGCTTTATGATCGTGCCGCACCCGTCCGACGGATACATCTTGGCACCGCCGCCGACATGAAGCATGGAGGCCATTCCGATGCCGCGCTTGATCGGATTGCCGTCGTTCCAGTGCTCGAGGTTACCCCGACGCTTTGCCTCATAGTCGCTGCGCTCTGCAGCCGTGCCGAGGCACTCCTTGAAGCCGCACGAGCGGAAATGCATCCCTTGAGGCGTCGACTCACCCGGATCCTGTGCGTTCAGCAGTCGGAATTCGAGCGCGTCCATGCCAAGCGCATCGGCGAGCTTGTCCATGTGCGCTTCGACGGCGAAGGTCGCCTGAAGATTGCCGTAGCCGCGGAAAGACCCGGCATAAGGGTTATTGGTATATACCGCCCGCGTCCGGTAATGGCAGTGTGGCACACGATACAGTGAGGAAATAGTCTGCATCATCACGAACGGGGTGGTTGCGCCCCAGGATGTATAGGCGCCGTTGTCGTGAATTGTGTCGACGGCGCGAAAGGTGAGCCGACCTTCACGGTCGCAACCGGACCGCAGCTTGAGCAGAACCGGTTGTCTTGTCGGAGAGGCGATGAACTCCTCCTCGCGCGTAAACAGCAGTTTCACCGGTCGGCGCGTCATTTTCGCAAGAAAGATCGCAATCGGCTCGAACGGGTAAATATCCAGCTTGGAACCAAAGCCGCCACCGATGGGCGGCTGAATGATGCGAATGCGACCCGGGTCGATCCCCAGCAGTTCGGCAAACTCCCGTTTATGCAGAAACGGCACCTGCGTGTTCGAATACAGCAGCAGGTTGCCGGAAGCATCGAACTCGGCGATGACGCCGGAGACACCCATGCAGCAATGGGTCACGTAGTGCAGCCAAAAGACGTCCTCAACGACGACGGCCGATTCCCGCTCGCCTTGGGTAACGTCCCCGTGGCCATACTCGTAAGCCATCGAGACGTTGTCGCTGCACGCCTTGTGAACGACTTCGAGTGCGCCGTTGCGGCCGGGAACACGTAGGTCCTCCCCGTGCAGCAGCGGCGCCCCCGGCCCGAGGGCCTGCGCACTGTTCGTGAGGATCGGCAGCGGCTCGTAGGCGACTCGAATCAGGCGCAGCGCCTCCTCCGCGGCCTCGACCGTATCGGCCGCTACCGCGGCAATCTCATCGCGGCGGCTGCGAACGACGTCCGCCTTAAGGGGCATGTGGTCCTTGGTGATGCCGATCGGGCGTTGCCACGGCACGTCGGCGGCAGTGATCACGGCATGAACGCCGGGCACGCGGCGGGCGGCCTCAACGTCGATCGAGACGATGCGGGCATGCACTTCCGTCGAGCGGAGGATCTTGGCGTGCAACTGACCGGGGACGTTGATGTCGTGCAGGTAGCGTGTACGGCCGCTGGCCTTGTCGGGTGCGTCGAGCTTCGGAACGCGTCGCCCGATCAGCGAGTCAGCAAATGCTTCTTCGCGCGGTGTCGGTGCCACTTCGTGCTCCTTAGTCGCCGGCTGGGGACGGATGAGCCACTGCTTCGATCGCGTCGAGAATCTTCCGGTAGCCGGTGCAGCGGCAAAGATTGCCCTCGAGGCCGCGCTGGATCTGTGCGGGACTCGCGTCGGGATTGTCCGTGAGCACCTGTTGTGCCTGCATCATGATGCCCGGCGTGCAGAAACCGCATTGGACAGCGCCATGCTCGACCATGGCCCGGTTGAGATTTTCGCCGAACGGGGTGGCCGCCAAACCCTCGATGGTCTGTATGTCACGGCCGTTGCAATCGACCGCAAACTTAAGGCAGGAGTTGACGGTGCGGTGGTCGACACTGATCGTGCAGGCGCCGCATTCGCCTTCGCCGCAGCCATACTTGGTGCCATGCTGTCCCATCATATCGCGGAGCATTTCCAGTGCGCTCATTTGTAGGGGAACGGTCACGCGCCGGCTGATGCCGTTGAGACGGAATTCAATTTCAATTAGGGCAGACATCGGTCAATATCCTCCGCAGGAGGTTGTGCACCAGTTCGCGCCGATACCAGTCGGATGCGCGAACGTCGCTGATCGGGTGAATCGCCGCGTCCGCAGCATCGACCACCCGATCGATGCGGGCTCGATCGAGCGGCCCTTCCGCCAGCACCCGCTCGGCGTCATGCGCTCGAATGGCCGTTGGTGCTACGGCGCCGAGCGCGAGGCGGGCATTCTCGAGCCGCCCGTCGAACAGAGTGCCGCCGAGCGCGAGCGCGATCGTGGAAATGTCGAGTGCCGGGCGAGTTCCGAACTTGACGTATCGATCCACCCAGCCTGATGCGGGGACGGGTATGCGCACCTCGACCAGAAGCTCTTCGGGTCGGCGTGCGGTGCGACCGGGGCCGGTGAGGAATTCGGACAGCGGCAGGCGCCGCTCGTGGATCCCTGCCGCTCCGCCGCTCGCCAGGACCACGGATGCGTCGAGCACGAGCAGCGGGACCAGAGTGTCGCCGGCGGGCGAAGCGTTGCAGATGTTGCCGCCGATGGTAGCGGCGTTGCGGATCTGGTCGCTCGCAAAGTGGTCACAAGCCTGCCAGAGCACGGGCGCGCCGTTGCGCACCGCGGGGTCGTCACGCAACGTGGCGATGGTGGTCAGCGCGCCGATCTCCACGGCTCCGTCACGCCGGCGTACGCCGCGCAGTTCGGCTACGCCCTGGATGTTGAGCAGCGTCGGGGCGAAGCGCACCCTTGCCGATCGGCTCTGGGGCATCAGGTCGGTGCCGCCGGCGAGAA
The DNA here is from genome assembly GCA_021805865.1 of Pseudomonadota bacterium. Taxonomy (GTDB): domain Bacteria; phylum Pseudomonadota; class Gammaproteobacteria; order Steroidobacterales; family Steroidobacteraceae; genus 13-2-20CM-66-19. Next base: position 97,440 of record JAJZDX010000011.1, on the reverse strand, counting down.
CGGTGGCGGGTCCCGAGGCGAGGACCTGCAGCGCCTCGGCAAGCGAGCGCGGTGCGGCGTAATTGCGGAGTTCAGCCACGGTCAGAACCTCACCGGCTCTTGGTATCGCCCGAACGCCTGCGCGAGCTCTCGGGTGATCTCGCCGACGGTGGCATAGGCCTTCACGGCGTCCAGCATCGCGGGCATCACGTTCTCGCCGCGCACTGCCGCGGTCTTCAGCGCGGCCAGTGTGCGAGTCACGCGCGGTGCGTCGCGCCGCGCCCGCACCGCGTTCAGATTCGCGAGCTGCGCCTGCGCGTCGGCCTCGCGGTAGGGATGCAGTTCGACTTCCGCGTACTGCTCACCTTCCTGGCGGTAGCAGTTGACACCGATCTTTCGGAACTCACCCGACTCCTTGGCCCGGACCATCCTGTAGGCCTGGGCGGATATGCGCGCCTGAATCTCCCCGGAGGCGATCTGCTGGACGATTCCGCCGTTGGCGTCGGTTTCGGCAATGATCGCACCGATGCGGTCCCGCATCTGGTTGGTCAGGGTCTCGACGTACCAAGAGCCTGCGAGCGGGTCGACGGTTTCGGTCAGTCCCATCTCTTCGACCAGCAGCTGCATTGTCCGCAGGGAGATTCGCTGTGCATATTCCGACGGTATCGTGTACGCCTCGTCATAACAACACAGCGCCATGGTCTGCGCCCCCGATAGCGCGCTGATAAGAGCGTAGTAGGCGCCACGGACGATGTTCACTTCGGGCTGCTCGAGCGTCAGGCCGCCGCCGCCGCCGCCCGCTATCATCCGCATCCACATGGATCCGGGTTTGGTGGCGTGATATTCGTCACGCATGATGCTGGCCCACAGGCCGCGGCCGGCGCGGAACTTGGCGACCTGCTCGAAAATATTGCCGAAGATGTTGAAGTTAAACGACAGACGTCCGGCGAACTCGTCGATCGACAGTCCGCGTCTGACGACCTCGTCGGCGTAGGCGCGGGCGATGCAGAATGCGTAAGCCATTTCCTGAGCGGGGTCAGCGCCCGATTCGCGAATGTGATATCCACAGACTGATACCGGGCTGTACTTGGGTGCATGATGCGCACAGTATTCGATCGTGTCGCCGACCAGGCGAATTGAGGGTTTGACCGGATATATCCATGTTCCCCGGCCGATGAATTCCTTCAGAATGTCGTTCTGCGCGGTGCCGCGCAGCTTTTTGATGTCGTAACCCAGCCCCTCGGCCATCGCCAGGTACATGGCGATGAGTTGCGGCGCGGCTCCGTTGATGGTCAGGGAAACCGTGATCTTATCAAGATCGATCCCGGCGAAGGCAACCTCGAAGTCGTGCAACGTGTCGACGGCCATTCCTACCCGTCCGACTTCCCCTTCGGCCGCGGAGTCGTCGGAGTCAAGGCCGCACTGAGTCGGCAGATCGAACGCGACGTTGAGGCCGGTCTGACCATTTTCAATCAGATAGCGGAAGCGCCTGTTTGTGTCCGCAGCGTTGCCAAATCCCGTATATTGGCGCATCGTCCACGGTTGCTTGCGGTACATCAGCGGGTGGATGCCGCGGGTGAACGGATATTCGCCCGGCTGTCCGACCAGCGAATAGCCGCCGGTTCGCTCGACATCGGCCGGGCCATAGAGCGCCTGGACCTCGATTCCCGATTCATTTACGACCGGCTTGGGCCTGCTTGAATCGCTCATGGGACATTTGCCTCGACGAACGCCACTATATCGGCCAGCCGTGAACTCGATGGAAACACGCCCTTGAATCCGAGCGCGCGCAGGTTCGCATGATCCGTTCTGGGAAGGTTGCCCCCAATGATCCACAATCGATTGCCGAGGCCGGATTGCTCCAGCATGGGTTTCAGCTTGCGGCAAAATTCCAGGTGTGAACCCGCCATGCTGGACAGCGCAACGACGTCAGCGTCGTTGTCGCGAGCGATTTTTGCGATCGACGTCGGCGTCTGACGCAACCCCGTGTAAATGACCTCGAAACCGGCATCCATCAGTGCACGCGCCACGACTTTGGCGCCATGGTCGTGTCCGTCGAGACCGGGTTTGCCTAGGACGATACGGATCGGCCGCTTTTGATTCATCGCGTGAGCTCCCGTGCGATGACCAGCCTAAGTATCTCGCTGGTACCGCCGCCAATCAAGGTGAACCGCACGTCGCGCAAGTAGCGTTGTATCGGATATTCCATCGCATAGCCATAGGAGGCATAGATACGGGCTGCCAGATCGCATACGGTCGCGGCTGTTTCGCTCGCGAGCAGCTTGGCCATGGCCGCTTCGCGGTGATGTGGCAAGTCCGCGTCGTAGCGGCGCGCCGCCTCATACACGAGCAGTTCGGCGGCGGCCAGTCCCGTCGCCATGTCCGCCAGCTTAAGCTGGATCGCCTGGTACGCGCCGATCGGCTTGCCGAACTGCCTGCGTTCGGACGCGTAGCGAATCGAGGCTTCAAGGGCGGCACGGGCGACGCCAACGGCCATCGCGCCGGTGATGACGCGGATTTCCGCCAACGTCTTGCGCAGGTGCTCTTCGCCGTCGCCTTCGGCTCGCGACAGCCGGTGCGAGTCGGGGACGAAGCACTGATCGAGGCTCAATTCCGCGGTCGGAAGCGCCCACACGCCCATCTTTTGGATGTTCCGGCCAATCGTCAAACCGACGGAATCGCGCTCGACGAGGAAGATCGTCAGCTTCGACTCGGCCCCGGCGCGGGCGAATACGGTGAAGAAATCTGCGACCGTTGCCGAAGTGACCCACGTCTTCTGACCCGTGAGGAGGTAGCCGCCGGCGGTGCGCTCGGCGCGCGTGGCGATTGCGCCGAGGTCGCTGCCTGCATTGGGTTCGGTCATGCAGATTGCGCCGATTTTCCTGCCTTGCAACGCTGGGCGGAACAGGCGCGCCTTGATGTCCTCGGTGCCGAGGAGCTGAAGGAATTTCGTGCCCATCAGGGACTGCATCGCGGCAGCGCCGGCGAGCGACAGCGAGCCGCGGGCGACTTCCTGGAGAGCCAGGCAGAATTCGGTCAGGCGCATGCCGGCGCCGCCATCCGCTTCCGGATAGCGCATTCCGAACAATCCCACGTCCGCGAGCAGCGCGAACAGGTCCGTCGGAAAAGTGCCTGCCGAGTCGAGGTCCGCGGCCTGCGGGGCGATCGTTTCATCGCACAAGCGAGCGAACATGTCGCGAACCTGGCGCTGCTCGTCGCTGAGGATGAGATCCATCACGCACCCTCGGCGGCGGTGGCGTTCAAAATCGCAGCACGCACATCGGCGCGGTGCAACTTGCCGAGCGCATTGCGTGGCATGTGCCGGAGAAAATGCAATTCCCGGGGGTGCTTGTAGCGCGCCAACCGGTTCTCGAGCAGCAGCTTCACGGCGTCGATGCTCAGGTCGGCGCCGTCGCGGAGCACTACCGCGGCAACGACCATCTCACCGAGCTTCTCGTCCGGTTTGCCGACGACGCAGACCTCCAGGACCGACGGGCAGTCGAGCAGCAGGGTTTCGACTTCCTCAGGATAAACGTTCTCCCCGCCGGTGATGATCATGTCTTTCTTTCGTGAAACGACGTACAGGAATCCGTCTGAATCCAGGTGTCCGATGTCTCCGGAGCAGAACCAGCCATCGCAGAAGGCGGCAGCGGTTTGCGCGGGCTGGTTCCAGTAGCCACTCATGACGTTGCGCCCTCTGACCAGGATCTCGCCATCGACGCCGACGGGAAGGTCGCAATGATTTTCATCGACTATGCGGATCTCGCAGTGCAGCGCGGGCGCGCCGGCAGAGCCGGGGCGCAACGTCGCATCCTCCCGACGCTGGTAGGCGGCGATCGGGGCGGTCTCGGTCGAGCCGTACACTTGTGCCAGCGGAATTCCCAGCGAGTTGATGCGTTTGGCGAACTGCTCGGAGACGATGGTTGATCCGCTCGTTATCATGCGTAAAGAAAGCAGTTTTGACGGGCTGCAGTTCGGCAGATCGAGAATCGCGGCAAGCTGCGCCGGGACGAGCACGGTGAGCGTGATGCGTTCCCTCTCAATCGCGGTCAGCGCATGCTCGGCGCTGAAGCGTGGATGCATGATCACGGAGGCGCCGGCCCGCAGTGCGGGCAGCGTCTGGATGTTCAGCCCACCGACGTGAAACATCGGCAGTGTCGTCAGTACGCGATCGTGGCTTGTCAGATCGTGCATGTGCGCGCTGTTGGCGGCGTTACATTCAACCGCATCCTGCGTGAGCACGACGCCCTTCGGTATTCCGGTCGTTCCCGACGTGTAACAGAGGATTATCGGTGCATCCGGTCGCCCCACCCGCAGTTCGGAAGGCAGCGCGCCTCGAGCCCGTTCCGGCGGGTTCCAGACGAGCCACCCGGCCGGCGGCTCGCCGCCGGTGACGATGCAGGCCGTCGTTTGCGTCGGGGCCATCGTGCGAAGTGTTGCGAGGAAGGGCGGCTCGGTCACCAGCGCCTGAGGAGAACAATTGTCGAGGACACGGCAAAGCTCCTGTGCGGCCAGGCGCCAGCTGATCGGGGCCAGGAGGCTGCCAAGTTGGGCACAGGCGAAGAAGAGCTTCAGCAGCAACGGGCTGTTAAGGCCGAGGTAGGCAACGACCGAGCCCTCCCCCACGCCGAGGTCCGCAAGATACCGGGCGGTCAAATCGATTTCCTGTGCGAGCTGCGCATAGCTGAGGTCTTCGCCCTCGAAGCGGATCGCGGTGCGATCCGGCATAAATCGGGCGTTCCGCTCGATCCAGTGCGACAGGTCCATCATTAGGGTCCCGCCATTGCCCTGCTTAGTCTAGTGTGGCAGGGCCGGCGGGCGGGAGCAGCAGCGCCGAGCGCACGCCGTCGGTGACGGAGAGCCAAAAAGGCTGAGTGCGAAACATCCGGCCGGAACCTGTCTCAAAGCGGCCGCAACCCGCGGTGGTAAATTGCGTACTGTATACAGTACACTATAGATTCGAATGGTGTCAATGAGGGCGACCCATGCGTGTAGGAATAGACGTCGGCGGTACATTCACAGACTTCGTGCTGCTGAACGAGAGCACGGGTGAGACTTACTCGCATAAGTGCCTCACCACACCAGCAGACCCAACCGAGGCGATTCTCGATGGCCTCGCCGCTCTCGAGCGCGTGCGCCCGGGAACGATAGCGAACCTCGAGGAAGTCATCCATGGTACGACGCTCGTCATAAATGCGATCATCGAGCGTAAGGGCGCGCGGACCGGCCTGCTGACGACCAGCGGGTTCCGCGATGTCCTGGAACTCGGTCGCGAGCTTCGCTACGCCGCCTACGATCCACACGCTCCGATGCCCGAGCCGCTCGTTCCTCGCGAACGACGGCTCGAGGTTCGCGAACGTGTCCGTGCCGACGGCAGCGTTCTGCAGGCGCTCGAGCCGGGCAGTGTGGGTACCTCGCTGGCGCGCCTGAAGGCCGATGGGGTCGAGTCAATTGCGGTCTGCCTGCTCAATTCATTTGAGAATCCGCAACACGAGTTCGAGATCAAGCGCCTGATCGCCGAGGCGTTGCCGGGCGTGTCGGTCTCGATTTCCTACGAGGTCTTGCCCCAGATCCGGGAATACGAGCGGACAAGCACCACCGTCGCCAATGCATACGTCAAGCCGCTGACCGAAAAGTATCTGAGTTCGCTGAGACAGCGCCTCGCGGCCCGCGGATTTCGCGGACGGCTGTTCATCATGCTGTCCTCGGGCGGAGTCACCTCCGCGGACATCGCCGCTGCCTACCCGGTGCGCATCATCGAATCGGGCCCATGCGCGGCGGTGATCGCCGGTCAGTACTTCAGCAGGCTGTTCAGTCTTCCCGACATGTTCTGCTTCGACATGGGCGGTACGACGGCGAAATCTTGTCTCATTCAGAACGGTGCCGCCGAAGTTGTGCCGACGTTCGAAGTGGGCCGCGTGCAGCGCTTTCAGAAAGGCAGCGGGCTGACGCTACAGGTTCCGGTCGTCGACCTGATGGAGATCGGTGCGGGCGGCGGGTCCATCGCGCGGCGCAGCCGCGTCGGGACGTTGCAGGTTGGACCGCAGAGCGCGGGCGCCGAGCCGGGGCCAATCTGCTACGGCCGGGGCGGAACGGCGCCAACTGTAACCGACGCCGACCTGCTTCTCGGTTACCTCGATGCGGAATATTTCCTCGGCGGCGCCATGAAGCTCGATGCCGCCGCAGCGCGTAAGGGCATCCAGGAGCAGATCGCCGAGCCCCTCGGAATCTCGCTGCTGCAGGCCGCGTGGGGGATTCATGACCTCATCAACGAGACCATGGCCGCGGCGGCCAAGACTCACATTGCGGAACGTGGTGGTAATGCACCGCGCGTGACGATCGCGGGGTTCGGCGGCGCGGGGCCCGTGCACATGTATGGACTCGCGCGCAAGCTTGGAGCGCCGCGTCTGCTGGTGCCGCCCAATGCCGGTGTCGGGTCGGCACTCGGATTCTTTACGGCGCTGCGCGCGTTCGATGTGGTCAGGAGCCATAAATCGCCGCTGCATGGTACGGACTTTGCCGTCTTGGAGGAGATTTTTCACGGTCTCGAGGAGTCAGCCGCGGCGGCACTGCAGTCAAGCGGCGCCGCAAACGCCGTCACCTTCGAGCGCGCCGTGGACATGCGTTTCATAGGTCAGGGGTCCGAAACGACCGTTCAGCTCCCGCCGGCTGATTTCCCGGCGGTCTCGGCACGGGAAGTGCGTGAGCGCTTCGACGCCGTGTACGCGAAGCTTTACGGCCGGACCTATCCGGAGTGCGACGTAGAGTTCGTGAGCTTCAGGGTAAGGGCCAGCCTGCCGGTAAAGCTGCTGGAGTTGCCCAAGTCAACGCCGGTCGCCGGGGCCACCGCCGCCAGGGCGATCAAGGGTCAGCGACCAGCCTTCTGCCCGCTGGCCGGCGAGATGATCCCGCACATCGTCTATGACCGATATCTCCTTGCACCGGGCGTACAGCTGTCAGGGCCCGCGATCATAGAAGAGCGCGAGTCGACGGTCGTGGTTGGCGAGAGAGGACAGGTCACAGTCGATGATTACGGTTTCCTGTGGATAGACCTTTCGTAGGAGTGTAAAAAAGTGCAGCGTTTCGACCCCGTCACGCTCGAGATCCTGTGGCGCCGCCTCGTGTCGATCGTCGATGAGGCAGATGCAGCAGTCGTTAGAACGGCGTTCTCAAGTGTACTTCGCGACTCCCACGACTATACGTGCATGTTCACGGACAGCCGGGGCCGCGAGCTCGCACAGGGCACGCTGGCGAGTCCCGGGCAATCGGGCGCGATGGCGCTCGGCATCAAGAAGCTGATCAACAGCCGGCCCGCGGACTTCTTCCGCCCGGGAGACGTCTTCATCACCAACGATCCGTGGGCGCTCGCAGGTCACCTGAACGACGTCTGCGTTCTGAGTCCGGTGTTCCGGCACGACAGGCTCATGGCATTCACCGCCTGCATCCTGCATCATGCCGACGTGGGTGGGCGCGTTGCGTCCAACAGCCACGACGTCTTCGAAGAGGGACTGTTCCTGCCGCTGGTGCGGTTGTACGGGGGCGAACAGCCGAACGAGGATATCTTCAACATCATTCGCGCGAACGTGCGCACGCCGGAACAAGTTCAAGGGGATATCCGTTCGCAGATCGCTGCGAATCACGTGTGCGCCCAACACATATTGCAGCTTCTCAATGACTACCGCCTGGATGATCTCGATGAGCTTGCGGATGAGATCATCCGACGGAGCGAGCGGAGCTTGCGCGAAGCCATCGCGCGCATTCCCGATGGTACATATCGCGCAAGCGGTACCATCGAGCAGATGGAGGGACAGGCGCCGGTCGAGATTCGCTGTGAATTGAGTATCAAGGGAAGCGACGTAGTCGTCGATCTGTCTGGAACGACGCGCCAGGTGGAGTGGGGCGGAAATGTCGTATTCAACTTCACGTACGCTTACGTACACATGGCAATCAAGAGCATATTCGACCCGGAGCTGCCGAATAACGAGGGCACGGCGGCGCCGATAACTCTTATCGCTCCGGAGGGCACGGTGGTCAATTGCCGCCATCCGGCACCAGTGGTGGCGCGAATGCAGATTGGCCACTTCATGACAGAGATCATCTATCGCGCCTTAGCGCCGGTTTTGCCCGACCGCGTGATCGCAGGCAGTGGCGGGACGCCGGCGACCATGCAGGTATTCTTCGGCACGCGCTCCTCGGGTGATCCGTTCCACGCGGCGGTGATCCGCGGCGGCGGCATGGGAGCGGGCGCCGCGGGCGACGGGTCGGGAAGCTTCGTGTTTCCCGCCAATGCGGCGAACACACCGGTCGAGATTTTTGAAAGCGATACGCCCCTCGTCATCCGCTCGCGCGAGCTGCTTGCGGATTCCGGCGGTGCCGGCAAGTTCCGCGGTGCGCAAGGCCGGCGGGAGGTGATCTGGGTACCGGATGACGACAAGGGTCCGCCGGGAAACATCGGCATGGCGCTTCAGTCCGGGCGGTTTCAACTTGCTCCGGAGGGTCTTTTCGGTGGTAGACCGGGCCGTCTGGCGCGATTCACGGTCAATGGGAGGCCGGCGGATCCCTACGGATTGACGCGGCTAAAGAAAGGCGACCTCGTCGAATTCGATACCGCCGGCGGGGGCGGCTTCGGGGATCCCGCAGAACGGGACGACACCGCCGTGGCGCGGGATGTCGCCAGCGGCCGGGTCACGCCAGAGCGGGCGGCACTCGAGTACCGGTTCGCCCACGAAGCGGGCGCGGCGCGTGCCGGCGGGGTAGACAAAGCTCGCTAAGGGACGCGCCGGACCCGGCTATGCGGAAGCCGGCCGCGGCAGGCTCACGCGAACCAGGGACGGCCCGAACCTGAACAGGTAGATGAGAAAGGCGGCCGCCCACAGAGACGCCGAGGCTCCTGCGAGCCACTCTGGGCCGTGCAGCACCGCGAATGCGATTCTCAACACTGCGGCAATGGGCATCATCGCAAACGCGATGCGCATGGGCCGGTCCGCCCGAACGGGGCGACCGGTGTGCTTGAGAACGACGCGCGTCATCAGACCGATCTTCAAAGTGCTGTAGGCGCCGATCGTGAACGCATGAACGGCGGCATCATGCCAGCCGGCACGCCCGCCGGCGCACGCGCGTAGCACGAACGACACGATCAGCCATAGATATGCGATGTGCAGGCACCGAAGGATCGGGTCGCGGAAGGTCAGCCACCCGCGCCACCGCATCCAGCGCCAGGTGTGCATCAGTGCCGCTACGACGGAAGCCAACGTCACCCAGAGCAGGGGCGCATGGAACAGATCCGTGAGCGCGAACGCGAGCATCGCGACCGCGGTAGCATATTCGATGGGTGGCGATATGGGCCTGGATTCCATGCCGCGCGTCCGGAGCCATCGGCGAGTGAACGCGGGAACGAACAGACCCCCGTACAAGGTGAACAGAAACATCAGCGCGTCGACGGCGAGCGTGAGCGACAGGCGGATCTCGCCGGCCGATCCGGAGATGACCCCGGCGTAGTACACGAAATTCGCAGCGGTGAACGCACACAGCGGAACCGTTGTCCACGCGAACAGCCGCTTCCTCGAGCCGCGCGCGCTGAGCGCCAGGAAGATGCACAGCACCGGCAGCAGCGAGCAGTCACCAACGGCGACCAGCAGCTTGGGCAGTTCGTCCTGGAACAACACGCATACTCTGCCAACGAGCCATAGCGCCGCCAGGATGCGCAGCCGAAGTCCGCCGATTTCCGCGGCGCCGGTCCAGCTTGGCAATGCCGTCAGCAGGACTCCGCACACGAGGGCGCCGGCGAACCCAAAGAGTAACTCATGTGCGTGCAGCACCCACAGGGGCAGGTGCGCGTGAGGCGCCGGCCACAGTCCGATGCGGGCACCGTACCACAGCACGATCAGCGCTGGGCCATAGAGCGACGCGGCGAGAAAGAAAGGCCGGAAGCCCGAGCTCCAGATGGGGGCAACGGGCGGGGTGGCCTCGCGCGTCAGCGCGTGCACGGCGTGTCTTCTCCCGCCCCCTCGAGTTCGTGCCACTTGTAGTCGATGACTTCCAGCAATACGCCGTTCATCTTTCGCGGATGAACGAACGCGAATTCACAGTCTCGAAACGCCCGAATTCCGCCGATGATTGGGTAGTCCTGCGCAGTCAGTTCCGATACCGACTCTCGTGTGCTGTCAACATTCATGCTGATCAGCATCACGCCTTCGCCGCGTCGCTCGATGAATTTGGCGACCTCACCATCAGGAGTCAGCGATTCCATGAGTTCGAAGCCGATACCACCGAGCCAGTAGCGCGCCACACGAATCTTCTCCGGTTCGTCTAGGTAGGCGTCGTCAGGGGCGGATTTTCCCAACACCGGCTCCCATATCTTCCTCGCCGCCTCGAGATCGCGTACTGCGATGCATATGTGGTCGATCTTGTTCACTTTCATCGGGTAGGCACTCCATCTGCTTAATTGCCGTGAGTGGCGCGGTCGGTCGAGTGTACAGGGTGTCACTGGTGTCCGCGCAACTTGCATTGGATCGGCCGGAATCTGAGCATGCACGGCGCGTTGGGCGCGTCCCCGGTAACTGTCGGAATCACCCCGGATCCGGCGTTTGCCTGCATCGCTGAGGACCGAGACGGTTCAGGATCAAGCAGATGGGCGGGAGAGAGGGGGACGCCCGATAAGTGAGGAGCGAAGAAAGCGGGAATTGCGCGGCGGACGGTGATCGAGGCGTGCAGACGGTCGGCTGGAAGCTTCAGGCGAGGTCCACTGCCTTTGTGACATCGTGCTCCTTGCGCAGGCTCGAGTGGCGGCGGATATCGGTCAGAGCGTTCGTGAGGGCGTCTTCGGTGAGCTGCAGGTAGGATCGCCACAGACTTTCCGCCAGGTCGGCGTTCCGGTTCGTCAGGGCGTCGCGGATCTTTTCTTGTCGGCTCACGATCTCTCGGCGAAGGTCCATGTCACTCAGCGTCGCACCGCGAATGAAATGCAGATGACCCGCGAACTGAGCGATCACGGAACTCAATACCCGATTGGAGATGCCGTCGAAAATGGCGTGCCTGAAGTCTTCGTTTGCCTTCGCGAACATTCCCGGTTGCGTACGCGGCGCCGCCCGGGATTCAGCGTCTATCGCTTTGGAGATTCTGTCGAACTCAGTGGGACCGTACTCCTGCGCCGCCATCCGTACCGCCGCCGGTTCGAGCAGGGCTCGAACCGCGATTATTTGCCGTATTTCTTCGATCGATGGCGAGGGCACGACGTAGCCGCCGCCGACTCGCGCGCGCAGGATCCCCTGTCTGGTGAGTTGTCCGAGTGCCTCGCGGATAGGGGTTCGGGAGACGCCCAGTCTCTTGGCGAGTCCCTCCTCGGTGATTCTTTCCCCCGGTGCGAATCGAGCACTCTTCAGTTCGTTGACGAGAATTTGAAATACCTGCTCGCGCAGGGTTGCTTCCTTTTTGATCGGGGACCTTCTGTTCATCACATTCCTAAGGTACGAGTCGGACGGAGCGCGATGTCATTATCCCAGCTGCACGCGGACGGTCGCGATGCGGGCATACTCGTGCGCTCGGCATAAGGTCGTTCCTATGCCTCGAGGCGGAACATGATCGCTCGGCGTGGTATCGGCGACATTGTATACGGCCCCGCATTCGGGTCAATTGCGGCCCGCAGGCGCGTAGCCCGCGCTCGCGTGTTGGCGGGGATTGAAATACGCCTGTCCTCAGTGGTCACCGCGTCTTGCCGGATCCGGGCACACAAATTGCACGGTTTCGCGGTGCATTTCGTCTCCTGCAAGTCAAACTCTTCCATATCCCGTGCATCATGATCTGTATCTGTGCGGATGGGCAGGCGCCGATGCGAGTCGAAGCAGCGGAAGCTCGGTGCGCTTGCAGCAAGGGTGCCATAGGCGCCTGCGCCCGGGTGAACCGTGACGGGGCAGCGGTAGAGCTTACGTTCGAGCTTCATCTCCGCCAGCATGGCTGAGCATCGATGACGGGGGCGCTCGATCGGTCAGGCTGGCTGCTTGGCAGGGCTCCGCGCCGATCCGCAACGGCAGGGCGCACGATGGTACGGCGTCTCGACCATCACCGCGATCCATAGGGGCCGCCGGGCGGCGGAGCTGCTGTAAAAGGCGCTCAAGCAAGAATCTGAACATCAAAACGCTCCCAGGCACATCACGCAGTCACGACCCGCTGTGGATGGCGGTAGGCACGAGCCGACGCGGCACTTCACGCAGTGGAAGGGGCAATGGGGCTGCCCTGGGTCGATTCGGACAGCATCCTGTGGCTGGATCTGCCTGATCAGCGCGACCCGGGAGCATGAGTCCACGGCCCTTTATCATCGCGCGATCCGTCACACGGTCTCGGCGGATTGTGGAGCATTGCAGCTTGGCCGGCATCAAGTGGCATGCCCTCTGCACGGAGCGAAAATGCGTCCGCTAGCGCGAGTTTCCCGGCATTCAGGCGACGATGCGGCGGAAGTGGTTGATGGGTTGGGGAGTACGAGGGAAGGCTACGTATACACAAGGGCGGCTGAGCCGGCACAAGCTGACGGAACAGTCGCAAAGTCTGGGGATCGGTCTGCTCCAGCGTCCACTCGCAACGGGGTCGGGCGCCACGCTTTCCGGCGGGCTTGAGCACCATGGCCAAGCGCACGGTGGCGAGCAGATCTAGTACGACGACACGCAAATATCGAGACGTAGACCGACTGCGCAAGCCAGTAAACGGCGCTTCGTGATCCCACATGGCGCGGTCCCTGACGGTTCGAAATCAAGGTGTCGTGATACTAGGAGCCCCGAGAGGCCTTCGGTGTAATGCAGTTCTTGCGCCTGCAACTCAACCAGACGACCCAGCCGCAGGGCCAGCAGACAGCAGTGGGTGAGCACGCAGATCTTGCGGTCGGTCCAGTGATACTGCGGCGCACCGCCATGTGCCCATCGTCCTTCAGTTGGCGGAACGCTTCTTCGACCTCACTCTGACCACGATAGGTGAGCAGGATCTGCTCGTCTGACCACTCGTTCCGATCGGTGATGAGGAAGTGCCTGCCGCAAAGCTCGTTGGCCAACTCATCGATCGCTGAGGTATCGATCTCATAGTGCAGTCGATCGGCGCCGTCCTGGTCGGGGTCGTAGTCGACTTTGAGCACACGAGTGACGTGCTGCCCCGAGAGGATGGCTTGGATTTGCCGCCGCGCGGCCTCCATAGTGCGCGGCCCGGAGCGGGGGTTTGGCCAACCGGGTTTTCCGGCGCACGAGCTGAACCTGCGGAAAGAGCCGCGCGAAGGAGGTCTGCTGTGCCCAAGCAGCCCCGCCGCGCTTGGAGCGCGGCGGGATGGCTCGATTGAGCGCCGCCAGCAGGAGCGTCGTACCTACCGAGAGCCCTGAGCCCTCTCGGGCACGTGCCGATCGATGATCTCGATCACCCCCAGCCGGTTCGCCGCGGCTTCAATGCCGCGTCATCGCCAGGCTGGAAGGAGCGAACCCGCAACTGCCCCTGTGTAGCTAGCACCGGTCCAGTAGCTCATCAGCGCTGCCGAGGTACAGCAGCGGCACGGGCGCGGTTTGCCTCGCACACGGCGCGATTCGATGATCCGCCAGTAGGTGCGTCCGGCAATCCGGTGCCTTTGCGGGCTGGCTACCGATTTTGTATACATCATGGCTACAAATCCGCGTCAGCCGCCGTCAATACCGCACTACAAGCCATTGTGGTGGTGCCGTACCGGATATTTGTTTTGTCTATACATGCCGCGAGGTGGGTGCTCGGCCCCAAGAGGCCGGAATTCAGCCTCTTCGCGAAACTCAGGAGATCAAAGGAAGCGCGGATGCCAGGAAACTCGCGCTAGGTGCAAAGCCGGGAATGCGCAGCCGGGACTCGGGCCAGTTTTCAAGGCGACGATCACAAATCGTGAATTTTCTCCGGCATTGACAATTGTCTGTCTCATGCAATTGATTGCGAGCCGCAGTCGCGCAATATCGACTGATGTGGGACGCTCCCATAATCGGGTCGCGCGGGTGTGCGGTACACCCGGCGTGGCGTGAGTTCAATGCGTTTACTTATCTGGATCCTCGCTTCGAGGCGGGTATCGAACGGTCAGTCATGGCGGAGGCGCCGCCGCATGTCCGGGACAGCACGGGTGGCCCGCCGCTCGCCGGGTACCGGATTGCCGTCAAGGACAACATCGAAGTGGCCGGCATGCCCTGTACGCTGGCGACACCGGCTCTGCGCAGATACGTTGCAGAGCGCGACGCGGCCGCGGTGTCGCGGCTGCGCGGCGCGGGCGCCGAGATCGTCGGCAAGGCGAATATGCACGAGTTGGCGTATGGGATTACGAGCAATAATCCCACCTTCGGCCCGGTGCGCAATGTGCATGATCGGAATCGCTTCGCCGGCGGCAGCAGCGGCGGCACGGCGGCCGCGATCGCCGCTGGTCTGGTGCGTGCCGGGCTGGGTACCGACACCGGTGGCTCCTCGCGCATTCCGGCCGCGCTGTGCGGCATAGTCGGATTCAGGCCTACGGTGGGCCGCTATCCCTTGGGCGGCGTCGCGCTGCTCTCACCTACGAGGGACGTGATAGGTCCAATGGGGCGGACGGTCGGCGACGTGGCAGCGCTCGACAGGGTGCTCGCCGGAATGTCCCCGGCCGGTCTCGCTGCCGTCGATCTGCGCGGCCTCAGAATCGGTGTGCCGCAGGAGCACTTCCAGGAAAGTCTGGATCCCGATGTCTCGGGTGCCCTGAGGCACGCAGTGGCCGCGCTGCAAGACGCAGGTGCCACGCTGGTCAGCGCTGACATAAGGAATATTGCCGCCGTCAATGCCGCCGTCAGTTTTCCCGTGGTGCTCTACGAGGCGAAGAGAGCTCTGCAGGCCTATCTGCTCCACACCGGCATGAATGTGACGCTGGCGCAGCTGCACGGCGAGATCGCCAGCGCCGATGTCAGGGAAATCATGGACCAAGTGATCGCCGATGCCGTGTCGGAGCATGTCTACCGGGAAGCGTTGACCGTCGCGCGACCGCGACTGCAGAGGCTCTACCAGGAGTATTTCACGGCACTGAACATCGAAGTCGTGCTGTTTCCGACCACGCCGCTGCCTGCTCAGCCGATTGACCGCAGCGACCGGTTCGTCACGCTGAACGGCGCGGAGGTGCCGACTTTCGCAACCTTCATCCGCAATACCGATCCCGGCAGCAACGCGGGTATTCCCGGCATTAGCCTGCCGGCCGGATTCAGCGCGCGCCAGGGCAGCGACTGCGCACCACTGCCGGTGGGCATCGAGCTTGACGGCCCTGCCGGCAGCGATCGCAGACTGCTGGCCATCGCGGCTGCCGTCGAGGCAGTTTTGAGTTCGGGAAATTCGGATGTGCGCCATGCCCACACCTGATTCTTCCGTGGGCGCGAGCCCAATCCGGGAACTGCTCCTCCGGTCGCTAGCGATCGAACCGATCGCACAGCCGAGGGACGCGTGGCTGGGGTGCTCGAGGCAGCGCATCCCATGGTGATCAGGCGGCTGCGCAGGCCGTAACGTGGGGGAACGCCAGGTGGAACCCGCAATTCATGGGCAAACCGACCGGCCAGCGGTACGGGAAGGCGATCATGGTTGGGGAAGCAAACGAGGTCGGCACGGAGCCATTCAGCCGGAGTGCTGACGGATGCGCGGAATCGTACGACTGGGACAACACGGGGACAGGTGAAGAGGAGGACCGACAGGATCGCAGTTAAGGGATTGGTCGGACCGAAGGATCTGCCGGCAGGCCCGGTACCCGGGAAGTCAGGGTATGACCGGGTCCGGTTCGAGGACATCGGGGACTACTGCTCGGAACGGTGGTCTGGGGAACGGGCGCCGGTGCTCGGGAGGGAGACGCGCGAACGGACGGCCATCAGGAAAGCATAGATCCCAAAGCCGAACGAGAGGCGTGGGAGGGCCGGCTCGGGGCGGCAATCCGGGGTCGTCTGGCGATGGTGGCGCCCTGTCGGAACCGATCACGGCTCCCGAGACAAGCCTGGCAGCGGAGCGATTCGCATGTCCGGGTGAGGCGCCGCGCGGCTGAGCGGCGAGCGCCGCAATTGATCTGGATTGTTGCGTACTGTATACGGTACACTACATGCGAAGCGGGAGGGGGCTCGTCGGACTCGACGGGGAATGTGAAGACGGAATCGAACCGCGTCGATCGGGACACCGTCAGCCGAAAGAGCCGCACGGCAGCGAAGATGCCCAAGTTCATCGCGCCACAGATCGACTCCGGTAAGGGGAAATGACTGCGGAAACCCGACAATTCGTCGAAAGCAGCGAGCCGATTGTGTTAGCGGCCACGCCTGCGCGGCGTTGCAAATGGGAGTGGATCGTTTCCCACGTCTGTTGGGGGTGCTCATCAGCGCCGACTCGATGTCGCTGGCAGGCGCTATTGCGACGCGGTAAGCGGGGTGGCAAGCATGACGACAGTATCCCGGCGTCGCAGTCTGAGCTCAGGCGCCCGGTACCAAGCGATCTGAGGACCACGGACTCCACCGTTTATCCGGGAGCGGTCCTCGACCCTCGAGCGCGCTCGAGACGTGTTGTGATCCTTGATCCCGGTCGGTACGTCCATGCCGGCACCTCGCCGATGGCGGCAGTTTTTTCGGCCGCTGCTGGCACGCTGGGCCATCGGGCGGATAGGGCGCTCGTTTCCATCACCAATGCGTGTAGCTCGGACGACCAGGGTGTGGAGAGGGCTGCTCCGGCTGTCCGTCGCTGCGTACGCCGTCAGCTTCAAGTAGAACCGGATCAGCGACCTGAAGCCCGCCGGCGCTCCCCTCGGGGGAAACCCGCCAGCGCAGACGGCGCCGGTTGCGGCACGGCCGACTTTGTCGCAGAGAGAGATGGCGACTGCAACCGCCGCCTCGCGTCGTCTAAAGCAAGCCAGCGTCCCATTCTTCAATCCCGTCCGCCTCATCGAGCGGGATAAGTGGCTGGATCTGATCGGTAAACTCAGAGGTTGTTTATGCCAGATTGAGTCACTCGGATTCTACTCAACCCAAAAGACGGCAGAAAAAGGGGGAATATCATGAAGGCATCGACTCTTGTCGCTCGATCCATATCACTCGCTATCCTTGCTGCAATCTGCGCGCAGGCGGCGGTCGCCAGCCCTCCACGGGTGATGCTCAAGGAGATCACGGTAACTGCGCAGCTTCGCCGGCAAAATCTGCAGCGGGTACCGATCGCGGTCACGGCCCTGTCGGGCAGCGAAATGCGGCGCAGGGGGATTCACAACCTCAATACCCTGGCGAACTACGTGCCTGGAATGTCGATTTCGCCGTTTGCCCTCGGACAAAGCCTCATTTCACTCCGCGGCGTCTCTTCCAACGACGACGGTCCCGGCACCTCCTCGCCGGTGGCTGTGTTCGTAGACGGCGTCTATTTTGGCAATGTCTCGACCATCGACCAGTCGTTGTTTGATATTTCCAGCATACAGGTTCTGCGTGGACCGCAGGGCACGTTGTACGGCAAGAATGCCATTGGCGGGGTCATCAATATCCACACGACACGTCCCCGCATGCACGGGCTGCATGTCAGGACGCAGGTCACTCTAGGAAATTATGGTCGGCACAATTTTTCCGGTCTGATTACCGGACCGCTCGGAGACGGTTGGGCGGGAAAACTCGTGGTCTCCACACGAATGTCCAACGGTTGGGTACATAACGTGGTGCTCCATACGAGAGAAAAGAACGATGATTCGAAGGGCGTGCGCGTGCAGCTGCTGCACGTGAGCGCGCATACGGAGTGGCTGTTGAGTGCAAACGCAAGCAAGGTTGATGAGGAGGACATGGCGCGAGTTCCGATGTCGCATATGACGGCATTTCCGCTGCCGCTATTGCAGACTTACCAGAGCCTGTGCGGCACGGCACCTAACCCGACCTGTGCCACAAACCCGTATGGCGGCTATCAACGGCAGTTCTCGTATGGGGTCAGCGCTAGGTTTACCGATCACCTGAGTCCTGTGACCAACTTCATTTCCATTACCTCGTGGCAGCGCACTCACAACACATGGTCCATGGACTCGCTGGGCGCAATTCTGCCGCTCGGAAACGCTGTTTGGGATGAGGACAGAGAATTCACCGAGCAGATGCGTCTGGTGTCCCAACCCAAGAAGAGCATCCACTACGTGGTTGGCCTGTGGTTTAGCCGGGAGTATCGCAACCGTCTGCGGCTTTTCCTGTTGCCCACTCTCAACCCGAATCCGGCTCTCGATGAGCATTATCGCGGCATAGATCACATCCTCAGCGAAGCTGCGTTTGGTCAGGTCGACTGGCGGTTCGCGCACCGCTGGGTGCTGTCGGTTGGCGGCCGTTATTCGTACGAGCACAGGGCCATGAGTAACAATTCCTTCGGCGACAATAAGGACGCGAGCGGCTACGGCGGTGCGATCGGGTTGGGTATCCTGCCAAACTCTCTCATCAACGAGGTCTCTCACGGCTGGGGACGGTTCACACCGAAAATATCGTTGAATTATCACCCCGCTCAGGGCATGAATTTCTACGTGACGGAGGCGGAGGGTTTCCAGAGCGGCGGGTTCGCGGCTGAACCGACTAGCATTGCGGATACGAAGCCGTTGCGACCGGAAATTGCGTACAACACGGAATTTGGCGCAAAGCTGGAGTTCATGCACCGGCTGCGTACCAATATCGCCTTGTACGATACGCGCTATCAGAACCTGCAGATTCAGTCATTCGGACCGCGACCGGGAATCGTCAATCCGCCGCCGAACTACATAGGGGAGTTCGAGACGTTCAACGCCGGCGGCGCCAGGGTGGAGGGTGCGGAGGTCGAGTTTGACTGGCTTGCGACTGCGCACCTGACCATAAGGGGCAGTTACGGCTACATGCACGCAAAGTACAGCGTCGCCTATCTGTCCAACGGATCGGTGTACTCTCTGCTCACCGGCCCGGGCAACGCCGCCTGCCTCGCCGATCCCGCGCAGACCGGCTGTGTGGATCTGCGCAACCAGAGCGGCCTCAACATGCTGCACGCGCCACGCAACACAGGAAGCCTGGAAGCGATATACAAGATCAATCTCCCGGACGGCGGCGAATTGCAACCGACTGCGAACTACACCTATACCAGCAAGCAGAGAGGCGAACTCGAGCCTTATGCCATCCAACCAGCATTCGGCCTGCTAGGGGCGCGGCTGACGTGGATGAGCCCGTCCGATGAGTATCAGGTTTCGCTCTGGGGGCGCAATCTCACCAACAAGGTGTGGATACCCGACGTATATACCATCGCCAATGAGGTCTTCGGGGTATACGGTACGCCTCGCACATATGGACTGACATTCGACTGGAAGTTTGGGTCCTGACAGGCAAGCGAAGGGCATGCCGAAGAGCGGTTGCCGGCGCGGCGCCGGCGATGCTGGAGATTCGCAAAGTTCCAGTGTCGCCGACGTCACGATCGCGGCGGCAGCCGCTCGGGGGTGCAGCTCATGCGGCGCGTGGCCGTGTCCGTCGACGAGCCGAGCAAGCCGGGGCGGCGGTCGGGCGCGAGCCTGCGCGGGTGGACTCCCCGCCGGTAGCCCTTCCCAGGCGCCTGGCGCAGCGCAAGTGAGATCGGTGCCCGCCAGCACCGTGCTCCCGCTCACCACGGACCCCTGGTTCGCCGGAGGTCTACGCCGAAGCAGTGCTTGCCGGAAATCCGTTGTCAAGCACGGCGTGGTCATTCCAATTCCCGACCAAAACAGGTATTATTGTACCTGAATGCATTTTCTTTTTGAGGCCCAGTCGCATTCGGAGGGGCAAATGACGCAGATGCCCGCAGAGCAACTCGTCTCCACGTATTGCTATAACTGTGTGGCCGGTCCCGACCTGCTCACGGTAAAGGTAGTCGGCGGGGTCGCGACCGAGATCGGCCCGAATTTCGCCGCGCGGGGGATTCACCCTGGTGACGGCAAGCCTTGTGTTAAAGCATATGGTCTCGTGCAAAAAACGTACCATCCGCAGCGGATCCTGACCCCCATGCGGCGCACGAATCCACACAAGGGCCGCGACGAGGATCCAGGCTTTGTGGCAATTTCCTGGGAGGAAGCCCTCGATATCGTCGCCACCAAGCTCTCGGATATCCGCCAACGGGGATTGACCGACGAGGCCGGCATGCCGCGCGTCGCGGTGACGTTTGGCCATGGCGGCACGCCGGCAAACTACATGGGGACGTTTCCTGCGTTCCTCTCCGCCTTCGGTCCGGTCGACTTTAGCTTCGGTTCCGGACAGGGGGTGAAATGCGTCCATTCGGAGCACCTGTACGGAGAGTTCTGGCACCGGGCGTTCACGGTGTCGGCGGATACACCGTACAGCAACTACATCGTCTCCTTCGGGGCGAACAACGAAGTAAGCGGCGGTGTGAGCGCCGCCGTTCGGCATGCAGACGCGCGTGCACGCGGCGCGCGGCGAGTGCAAATCGAGCCTCACTTGTCGATCTCCGGGGCCGCTTCGGCGGAGTGGATCCCGATCAGGCCGAAAACCGACCCGGCGTTCATGTTCGCGATGATCCACGTGCTGCTGCACGAACAGCCGCGATCGCGCCTTGACCTGCCATTTCTCACGAGGATGACATCCTCGCCGTATCTCGTCGGGCCGCACGGCTACTATCTGCGGGACCCGGCAAGCATGAAGCCATTGGTTTTCGACGCCCGCCGACGGATTGCGGTGCCTTTCGACGACTCCGAGGCCGAGCCTGTCATCGAGGGTTCGATGCACGTCGCCGGGGGAGTCGAACTCGGAGCCGATGAGGAGCGCTGGACGCACGCTGACATCGACGTCGATACCGCCTTTCAGAAATTGCTCGCACACGTGCGCCAATACACGCCGGAATGGGCCGCGGAAATTTGTGAAGTCAACGCAGCAACGATTCGCCGGATCGCGAACGAATACCTGGATGAGGCCTGCGTCGGCCGAACGATCGAGATCGACGGAGAAACCTTGCCATTCCGCCCGGTGTCCGTAATCCTTGGCAAGACGGTAAACAACGGTTGGGGTGCCTACGAATGCGTGTGGGCGCGGACGGTGCTTGCGGTGCTCGTCGGCGCTCTCGAGGCGCCCGGTGGAACGGTCGGCACCACCGTGCGTATCAATAAATTCCACGAGGATCGTCACAGAAGCGTGCAAGCCGGCGCCGACGGCTTCATGCAGCATACGCTCAACGCGACCGATAGGGCGAACTGGGAAAAGACCCCACACGTGCGTGACGCGCACCGAACGCTCGTTCCGCTGTCAGGGAACAATGGCGCCTGGAGTCAGGCGCTTGGTCCGACACATCTGAGTTGGATGTTTCAGAAGAGCGCCGCCGAACAATGGCCGAAGCCGACGAAGCCAGAGCTGTGGATCGCGTACCGCACGAACCCGGCGATCTCGTTCTGGGACACCCGTTCCATCGCCGACACGATGGCGACCTTCCCGTTCACGGTGTGTTTCGCGTACACGCCCGACGAAACCAACCACATGGCGGACATTCTGCTGCCGGAGGCGACCGATCTGGAAAGCACGCAACTCATCCGCATCGGCAGAACGAAATACATCGAGCAATTCTGGCGCCACGAAGGCTTCGTACTGCGTCAGCCTGCGGTCGCGCCGCGCGGCGAGACACGCGACTTTACCTGGATCACCACAGAGCTCGCGCGCCGTACAGGGCTTCTCGAGGCCTACAATGCCGCAATCAATCGCGGCTCCTGCGGCGTGCGCCTGAAGGGGGCGAGCTGGGACTTTTCTCTTGCGGTCAACGAGGCGCACTCGGTCGATACGATATGGAACGCGATGTGCCTCGCCGCCAGCGCCGAATTGACCGGCGGTGAGGAAGTTCACGATCTTGAATGGTTCAAGGCCAATGGTTTCCTGACGCGCCCATATCCTCAGAAGGCCTGGTACCTGTACCCGACGCTCGCGAAGCTCGGGCTGCGGTTCGAATTACCCTACCAGGAACGGCTGAACCGGTCGGGCCGCGAGCTGGCGAACCGCCTGCACGAAAGCGGGGTGCACTGGTGGGACCGTCAGCTCACCGAGTACGGCTTTTTGCCGACATGGCACGACTTTCCGCGGATTTGGGATGAAGATCTACGCAACCGCGGACACCGGCCAGAAGACTATCCATTCTGGCTGATCACGACCAAGAGCATGCAATATCACGCCGGCGGCAACGCGATGATCCAGCTGATGGACGAGGTCGCTCAGAATGTGCGGGGCCATCGCGGCGTAGTGATGAACTTCGTTACGGCCGAGCGCTTCGGCATCGCAGACGGAGCCTTGGTGGAAGTCGCCTCGCCGACGGGGACGACCTCAGGCCCGGCGATCGTGATCCAGGGCGTACGGCCGGACGTACTGGTGATCGTCGGTCAGTTTGACCATTGGGCGACGCCGTACGCGAAAGACATGGCCGCGCCGAGCCTGAACACGGTGGCGCCGATGTCCTTGGATTTGACCGATGCGACCGGATCAGGTTCGGATCTGGTTCGCGTGGCGCTGCGGCGATTGCCGGTCACCGGCCGGGCCGCCCGTCGGACCCGGTGACGCCGGCGCCGTCGGCAGCGAAATTCCTCGCGCATCAATGCCTGCTGCGAACAGATCCGGCAGACGGCCGTCGATCACGATGTCGCGCTAGAAACCACCCAGCGTCGGAGAGTCGAGACCGGATACGGCGGAACGCGGCAGCACGGCTCTTTTTTGTTCCGACCTGAATCAATCACGCGCAGGCCGTTGCCTGCAAACACGGCGGGGCGAACGTCTCAGCGGACATCCGCGGACCGCCATCCGCCGCGCAGCGCCAAGCCCACACAGCCGCACGCTCCGGTGCCATCATGTTCAACGATCGCCGGGAGGATCCGGATCTCCGGGCCGGCTCCCAGGGACCGGGCGGTAGCGGGTGAGTAGGCGACGGCAGATCGCGACGTGCTCGCGTTCCTCATCGGCGGGCCCCGCTGCGAGGTCGCGAACGGCTTCATCGACCTTGGAAGCCACGAGTTCCGGGTGGAACGCGAGCGCGCTCTCCTCGGCTGCAAGCGCCATCTGCACGGCGTTGTACGCGGACATGTCGTAGCCTGCCGCAGATAAGTCCGCGAATTCGGGAGTGTCGCTGTTCCACGGACCGATTGATCCGTCGCTGTCATCGACGCAGAGTACGCCGGCCAGATTCCGAATCTTGTCCGAGTGGACGCGCTCGGGTTTCGCGAAGTCCCGAAACAGGCGCGCAGGTTCCGGATCATTGTGCGTCTACAGCTGGTCGGCAAGCATTGCGTAGCGCTCCGCAGCGTCCGCTTCGATCTGGTACACAACGCTGAAGAGCGCCGCAACGGATGTCACGGAGGCGGTGTCGCGCCGCTCATACCTCGAACTCCTCCTCCAGCTTCTCCGGCGCAACCAATTCGGAAGCCTTCGCCGGCGCGTAAGCTGGTCGATTTCCGCGGAAGAGCACGCCGAGATTGAAGCCGTCATCGGTCATCAGTCGGCGCGCGGCCCGCGCCGGGTCGTCCGTCGGCGCGACAGGCGCCGGGTGAACGCGTTCCTTCCATGCGCGCTGGTCGGGGCGGTAGGTCACACAGGCACTCAAGACCTCAACGAACGAGAATCCCGGGTGCTCGACAGCGTCGACGATCAGTGCCGCGGTCTCGTTTGGATTGCCCGAGTATGCGCGCGCGACGAAATTCGCACCCGATGCGAGTGCGACAACCAGCGGGTTGAACGGGCGCAGCCCGGTGCCACCGGGCGTAAGCGCCGTGTCGAAGTCCGGCTCCGTCGTCGGTGATGGCTGCCCTTTCGTCATGCCGTAGATGTGATTGTCCATCACAATGTAGGTGAGATCGACGTTACGGCGGCAGGCATGAAGGAAATGGTTGCCGCCGATCGAGTAACCATCGCCGTCGCCGGTTGCGACGATCACGGTCATGTCCGGGCGCGCAATCTTCAAGCCGGACGCGACAGCCAGAGCGCGGCCATGGACGCCGTGGAAGCCGTAGCAGTTCGTGTACGCCGGTATGCGCGATGAACAGCCGATGCCCGAGACCACCGCGATGCGCTCGGGCGGCAATCCGAGGGCCGCCATCGCCCGCGTGAGCGCCATCAGCACATGGTAATCACCGCAGCCCGGGCACCATATCGGCTTGACTTCGGACTTATAGTCGGACGGGCGGCACTTCAGCGGTTGGGCGGCGTTCATAGGGACTCTCCCTCGAGCAGGCGGCGGCATACCTCGTGTGGTCGGATTGGCAGGGGGCCGGGGCGGTGAAGGACCGAGACGTTGGCAGGCAGGTCGTAGTGCGCGCGCAAATACTTCAGGAACTGCGTCCCGTGGCTCTGTTCCACCACCAGCAGGCGTTCCACGCCGGCGAGCGCGGAGCTCATCTCTGCCGGGCGTGTCGGCAGCAGCAAGCGCGGCGCAATGAGCCGGGCCGATACGCCTGCGGCGCGCGCTTGAGCGATCCCCTCGCGAACCACTCCGGTCAGCGAGCCCCAGGTCAACACCGCTGTCTCGCCTTCGCCTTCAAGCGTCGCCCACAGAGAACCATAGGGGTGGGCATCGAGCTTGTCCCGGCGCTTGTCGAGCTGAGCGATGTGGTCGCGGGCCCCGCTGGTGGGAGTTCCGCGCTCGTTGTGCGTCAGTCCATCCGCGGTATACGTGCAGCCGCGCATGCCGGGAATGCTCATCGGCGATACCGTCCCGCTGTCGAGGGCATAGCGCCGATACGGGGAAGGTGCTTCCTCCGGAAGGATCCGTCGTCCCACCGGCGGACGCTCTGCCGGTCGAGCCATCGCCGTTTGGGCCTGACCAAGGAATTGATCTGACAGCAGGATCGCAGGAGTCTGCAGCGCTTCCGCGAGACCCGTCGCCCATTGGGCGGACAGCCAACAGTCGGCGACGGATTGCGGGGCGATCACGAGGTGCGGCGCATCGCCATGCATTCCGTAGACCGCAATATTCAGGTCGGACTGTTCCGACTTCGTGGGGATACCGGTCGATGGGCCGCCGCGCATCACGTTCACAATCACGATCGGCACCTCCGAGGCGGTGGCGAGTCCCAGTGACTCCACCATCAGGGATAGCCCCGGTCCGGAGGTCGCGGTGAGCGAGGCAACGCCGCCGTAAGAGGCGCCGATGATCATGTTCACCGAGGCCAGCTCGTCCTCAGCCTGCACCAGGGTGCCGCCAACCTTCGTGAGATTGGGGGCAAGCCACTCCAGAATGTCGGAAGCCGGCGTGATCGGATAGGCGGCCGCGAAGCGAACGCCGCCGAGTATTGCGCCAAGCGCCACGGCCTCGTTGCCGGTGATCAGCCAGCGCTTGCCGGTCTTATGCACGGCCGGTGCGAGGCACACCCAGCCGCGCCGGGCATCGACCGCGCGTGCGCCCGCCGCCGCAGCTTCAACGTTGGCTGCGGCGACCGCGCCACCTTTCTCCGCGAACCGCCTGCTGATCACTCCGTGCAGTACCGACTCCTCGAGCCCGAGGAGGCTACCGGCGGCACCCAGGGCGATCATGTTTGCTCGCCAAGTCGGGTGCGCCTTGATCAATTCTGACAGAGGCAGCTCGATCACCCGCCTCGCTTTCGCGGCCATCGTCGGTGGTGCTCCCGCTGCAGAATCACAGACCAGCACGCTCGAGTCCGCAAGCGGAATCTCGTCGCTGAATCGATCGGCGTTGACCCAATCGATGCCGACGAGCAGATCGAATTGATCCGCCATGCACTCGACCGGCTCGCGTGCGAGCCGCAGCAGCGAGGCGGCTTCGCCACCGCGGATCTGCGGTCCAACCAAACGGGTCAATAAACCGTCCCAGCCGCCGGCGCACGCCGCCTCAAGCAGCATCTCGCCGGTCGTCAGTACTCCAGCGCCGCCGCTGCCGACCATCGCAACCGAGACGCTTTGGGCGCTCGATGTCATCGTCGCTCTCCTGCTTCGCTCCAGATCGGAGCCCTCACCGAATGGTATTCTAGTACCACAATACCATAATAGCCATTGGCCCCGAGCCTGTCAACGCGGCAAGCCATCGCCCCGGACGCCGGCACGCCGGTTTTCCCGGCCCAAAAGCAGCCAGCGGGGCATTGACTGCGGATCCTAATTCGAGTATTATCGTACTCGAATACCTATTTAAGGGTTCGCGGTCTTGGGCAGTGGCAGAGGCGCGTCGATGGAAGCAATACGTTGGCTGATGAACAAAGCGGGCGAACCACTGGCGCCCGCGACTTTTGACCCCGTCGCAAGCGGCGCAGAGGTCATCGTCGAAATAGCCGGCTGCGGCGTCTGCCACACTGATCTCGGATTCTACTACGATGGCGTTCGGACCAATCACGCGGCCCCGCTGTGTCTCGGACATGAAATCAGTGGTCGCGTGGTGTCCGCTGGCGAAGATGCGCAGGATTGGGTCGGCAAGGCCGTAATCGTCTCCGCAGTCATCCCCTGCGGCCAGTGTGACTCTTGCCGTCGAGGCAAGCCGACGATTTGCCCGCACCAGATCATGCCGGGCAACGACGTGCACGGCGGCTTTGCGACCCACGTCGTGGTGCCGGCACGCGGACTGTGCGTCGTCGACGAGACGCGTCTCTCGCCGCTAGGGCTCACACTCCCCGACGTGTCCGTCGTCGCTGATGCAGTGACGACTCCGTACCAAGCCGTCGTCCAGGCCGGGATCAGCGAGGGCGACCTTGTGATTGTCAACGGTGTCGGCGGAGTTGGCGGATACTGCGCCCAGATCGCGCGCACATTTGGTGCGACAGTGGTCGCCGTCGACGTCAACGATGCGAAACTCGCGGCGTTGCCCGATGAAGCGGTCGCGCTTCGTCTGAACGCACGCGATATCGCGGCCCGTGAACTCAAATCTGCGATTCAGAGTTTCGCCAAATCGAACAGCCTGCGCGACAAATCCGAGTGGGCGATTTTCGAGTGCTCCGGATCGCGCGCCGGCCAGGAAACCGCGTTCGGTTTGCTCACACGCGGCGGTACTCTGGCCGTCGTCGGCTACACGACCGACAAGGTCGAGATCCGCTTGTCGAACCTGATGGCATTGCATGCCCGGGCGCTCGGCAATTGGGGCTGCCCACCGGCGCTGTACCCGCCGGCGCTGCAGCTGGTGCTCGAGGGCAAGATCAAGGTCGGACCGTTCATCGAGCGCCACCCGCTTTCGGAAATCAACGCGGTGTTCGACGCGGTCCACCGGGGCGCGATCACCCGTCGCGCAGTATTGACGCCGTCGGTGTCCCCTTTCCATTCGCCCAGCGAGGAGAAGCGATGATGAATAACAAAGCCGCGCCGCCCACGTCTACGGCAGCGAACCACGTCCTGGTGTCCGAAGAGATGCGGGCAGCTGT
Source organism: Pseudomonadota bacterium (assembly GCA_021805865.1). Lineage (GTDB taxonomy): Bacteria > Pseudomonadota > Gammaproteobacteria > Steroidobacterales > Steroidobacteraceae > 13-2-20CM-66-19. Next base: position 70,181 of record JAJZDX010000011.1, on the reverse strand, counting down.
CAGCGGCGGTGTGCGCTACGAGAAACGGCCGGCACGAAACCCCGACGGCGAGCCGGTTGCCGGTCTCTATAACGCCTGGATCACCCTCGACAATCCGGGTCAGCTCAATTCTTACACCACTCAAATGGTCAAGGGCGTGATCCTCGCGTTTCGCGCCGCGAGTGTGGCCCGCGATGTGGTCGCCGTGGTCTTCACCGGTGCCGGCGACCGGGCGTTCTGCACTGGCGGAAACACCAAAGAATACGCCGAATACTACGCCGGAAAGCCGCAGGAATATCGCGCTTACATGCGCCTGTTCAATGACATGGTGAGCGCGATCCTCGCGTGCGACAAGCCGGTCATCTGTCGGGTCAATGGCATGCGCATCGCCGGAGGCCAGGAAATCGGCATGGCCTGCGACTTCAGTATTGCCCAAGATCTCGCGCGCTTCGGCCAAGCCGGACCAAAGCACGGCTCCGCACCGATCGGCGGGAGCACAGACTTCCTTCCGGTGCTCATCGGCTCGGAGCGCGCGATGAGCGCTGGTGTGTTGTGTGAGCCGTTCTCCGCGCATGAGGCGCTTGCTATAGGCATGATCACCGACACCGTTCCCGCGCTCAAGGTCGATGGCAAATTCGTCCCGAACCCCCTGGTGGAGCTTCGGCGCACGCACGACGAATGGGGCCGGCCGGCGTTCGGCAAGCCCAAGACCGGCGCCGATCTTGCCGCGGGACGCGAGCTGTTGCAGCGAGGAACCATAGATCTGTCGCTGCTTGACGCCAAAGTCGAAGAGTTATGCACCAAGCTGCTTTACATGTTCCCCGATTGCACCACCAAGACACTCGAGGAGTTCCGCAAGCCGAAGCTGGAGGCCTGGAACCGGAACAAGGAGAACTCCCGTGCATGGCTCGCGCTCAACATGATGACGGAGGCGCGCGCCGGTTTCCGCGCATTCAACGAGGGTACCAAGGAGACAGGGCGGGAGGTGGACTTCATTCAGCTGCGCCGTGCGCTCGCCGCAAATGCGCCATGGACAGATGAACTGACAGAAAGCATCCAGCCGGGAGCGCGCTCCGCATGAGCGCGCCCCTTGAGGTCAATTTCGAGGCCAATGGACGGCTGCTGCACTTGCGGCTCGCACGTCCTAAGGCGAATCTAATCGACGCGCAGATGATCGCAGCCCTCGACGCAGCGCTTGAGGCGCCCGCGGCTGCTGAGCTGGGCGGCATCCTTCTCGACGCCGATGGTCCCCACTTCAGCTTTGGTGCGAGCGTCGCGGAGCATCTGCCCTCGGAATGCCGGTCGATGCTCGCCGCGCTGCATCGAGTTATCGGCCGGCTGCTCGCCGCGCCGGTACCGCTGCTGATCGCGGTCCGGGGAAAATGCCTGGGCGCCGGCCTCGAAGTGGCGCTCGCCGGGCACCTGCTGTTCGTCGCACCCGATGCCGAACTCGGCCAACCGGAAATCAAACTCGGCGTGTTCGCGCCCGCCGCATCGTGCCTTCTGCCAGAGTTGATCGGAGTGGCGGCCGCGACTGACCTGCTTTTGTCCGGGCGCACCATCAGCGGTCTCGAAGCGGCGCGGCTTGGCCTTGCGCACACGGTAGATCCTGACCCGGCCGCCGCCGCGCGCCGCTACTTCGAGGAACATCTGCTGCCGAAAAGCGCTGCGAGCCTCCGGTACGCGCTGCGGGCGGCGCGAGCGGATTTCGCCGCGCGAGTGCGCGAAAAGCTCGCCGGCGTCGAGAATCTCTACCTGGAAGAGCTTATGGCCACCCGGGACGCGATTGAGGGGCTCGGGGCCTTTCTCGAGAAGCGTCCTCCGAAATGGGAGCATCGTTGACTATGTCAGAGCTCGCAGCCATCGTCGACCGGGCCGCCACCCTGTTTGAGGACCTGCACTTCTCGGTGGCGCGTGAATGGAAGGCAGCCGCGCCGGGGCGCAAGGTAATCGGCTACATGCCGATCTACGTCCCGCGCGAATTAATTCACGCGGCCGGAATGCTGCCGCTCGGGATCGTCGGTGGCGGCGACCAGCTCGAGGTCATCCACGGCGACGCGTATTATCAAAGCTACATCTGCCGCATCCCCCGCTCGACAGTCGAGCTCGGTGTGTCGGGGCGACTCGACTTTGTCGATGGAATGCTGTTTCCATCGATATGCGACGTCATTCGCAATCTGTCGGGCATGTGGAAGCTGATGTACCCGAACGTCTACTCGCGCTACTTTGATCTGCCGCAGAACTATCGGGACGACATCGGCGGCAACTATTATGCGCGCGAGCTTGCGGAGCTGCGGGATGCGCTCGGCGCGCTGCGCGGCGCGCCGGTCACCGACGAGGAAATTCGGCGCTCGATCGCGGTGTACAACGAGAATCGCACTCTGGTGAGACAGCTGTACGACTACCGGATAGCGCAGCCCTGGCAGGCGCCCGCGGCCGAAGTGTACCTGTTGATGCGGGCTGGCCTGGTGCTTTCGGTAGAGCAGCACTCGGAGCTGTTGCGCGAGTACCTTGCGGCGGTGCAGTCGACGGAGAGACCGCGACGCGACAACTGCCGGGTCGTATTGACCGGCGTGTTCTGCGAGCAGCCGCCGCTGAATCTAATCAAGTCGCTCGAGCTCGCCGGATGCTACGTGGTCGATGACGACCTGCTGCTGGTGACCCGCTGGCTGACGGCCGATGTGCCGGCGGACGGGGACCCGCTGCAAAATCTTGCGCTTGCGTTTCTTCACCACTCGGAATCGACTGCGGCCAAATACGAGCCTAGTCAGAAGGAAAAGGGGCAGCATCTGGTGCGCGCAGTACATCGCTCGAAGGCAGAGGGAGTGATTTTCGCGTCGCCAAGCTTTTGCGATCCTGCGCTGCTCGATCGGCCGATGTTGCAACATGCGTTGAGCGAAGCGGGAATCCCGTACGTCTCGTTCAAGTACGCAGAGAATTCCGGGCAGATGCAGCCGATCCGCGAGCAAGCGGGCACCTTTGCCGATTCAATCAAACTCTGGAGCGGACAGTGAACATGAGCCCCGCGACCGTGAGGAGCAAGACCGCCGACGTCGAGAAGGATGCGTCGATGCGCAAGCAGAAGGAAATGATGGCCGCGCACTACGATCGGTTGACCAGCGCTCCAGAGACCGGGGAGAAAGTCTGCAGCACTTTCGTCCCCGGAAACATAAACGAACTGATCGGGTGTTTTGATCTTGTAAACAACCTGCCTGAGGTGAATGCGATACAAAACGGCTTGCGGCGCACCTCGGGCCAGTACGTGCTCGAGGCCGAAAAGATCGGCCACTCCGAGGACGTCTGCACCTACGTAAAATCCGACATAGGAATGTTGGCAAAAGGTAACGTCGCTCCGAACGGCAAGCCGTTCCCTAACCCGGATGTGCTGTTGCTTTCCTACACCGGCTGCTTCACGTTCATGAAGTGGTTCGAGCTGCTTCGGGAGCAGTACAAGTGCGAGACGATCATGCTGCACACGCCCTACATGGGCGACGGGAAGATTACGCCAAACATGATCGAATACATGGTCAAGCAGCTGCGAGAGGAGGTGATACCGAAGCTCGAGCGGGTATCGGGAGTCAAGTTTGACATCGACCGCCTCCGCGAACGGCTCGGGCGTTCGGCGCAGGCCGAAGAGGACCTGGTTCACGTGCTGAATTCGGCGCGCCGGCGCCCCACGCCGATCGATGCATATTTCGGTGGAATCTACTACATAGGACCGATATTTGGCGCATTTCGGGGGACCGAGGATGCCGTCGAGTACTACCGGTTTCTGCGAGCCGAAATCGACGCCCGGGTTGCCGCGGGTGCAGGTCCGGTCACGCCTGAGGGCGACATGGCGGCCGAGAAGTACCGCCTGGTCGTCGAGGGACCACCAAATTACACCAATTTTCGCCAATTTTGGAAGATGTTCTACGATGAAGGCGCGGTCGTCGTGGCGTCGAGCTATACGAAAGTGGGTGGTGTGTACGACCTCGGGTTCCGACATGACCCGCGGAGGCCGCTCGAGAGCCTCGCGGAGTATTGCCTGGGCGTGTACACGAACCGTAGTCTGCCGATGCGCGTCGATATGCTGAGTGACTACATCGAGGAATACGGGGCCGATGGACTGCTGATCAATTCGATCAAAAGCTGCAACAGCTTTTCGGCCGGGCAGCTACTGATGATGCGTGAGGTCGAGAAGCGTACCGGCAAGCCGGGCGCATTCATCGAGTCTGATCTCGTCGATCCGCGGTATTTTTCCGCCGCTAACATCAAGAACCGGCTCGAAAGCTACTTTCAGATGATCGAACAACGGCGTGCGGGCGAAAGGAGCGCAGCATGAGCGCTCGAGAGATGAAAACCTTCGTCGGTATCGACCTTGGATCGACGACTACCAAATCTGTGCTCATGGACGAGAACGGTAATGCGATCGGGCACGGGATAACCAACTCTCGCTCGAATTACGCAACCGCGGCTCGGGTCGCCGGCCAGGAGGCGAGAGTCGACGGACGCTTCACGCTGTTTCGCCGTGCGCTCGGCGATGCCGGCCTGATCGGAGGACAGCTGGACGATTTTCTCGTCGAGCTAGAGCGCTCATTCCGCCTTGAGCAGTTCATCGAGCGTCTCGATGATCTCGAGACGACATGCCTCGGGCAAATGAAAGGCGGGCGATTCGCGGCGGTGGAAGCGCGGTTGCGTGAGGCGCTTGCGGAGACGTTTCTGCGATTGCGTAGCGAGGCTGCGGAGCTGTTCGCACCGGGCGCTAAGCGAAAGTCCGACTTTTTCCGTGACATCGCAGGGGCCCGGTTCTATGGGCACGCCGAGACTGTCTCACGGGAAGTCGCCTTTCCGTACGAAGTCCTGCTCAACGTCTACGACAAGGCGATCATCGAGGTGGAGAATCGCCCGCCGGCCGGTGGACTCGATGAGCAATTTCGCCGCGCTCTCGCCCGAGTACTCTCGGCAGACGGCGGGATGGGGCGCGAGGCGGCGGAGATCCGCGATTGCATTGAAGCTTCGCTTCGGGTCGAATTCGGGGAGTCTTATCTAGTGGGCACCGGCTATGGTCGGGTGACTCTGCCATTCTCGAAGGAGCACATCCGCTCGGAAATTCTCTGTCATGGTCTGGGCGCGCATCTGATGTATCCACGCACGCGAACGGTGCTTGATATCGGTGGCCAGGATACGAAGGGAATCCAGGTGGACGATCGCGGAATCGTCACCAGCTTTCAGATGAACGATCGCTGCGCGGCCGGGTGCGGTCGCTATCTCGGATACATCGCCGATGAAATGAATATGGGGCTTCACGAGCTCGGACCGATGGCCATGAAATCAGAGCGGCCGGCGCGAATCAATTCGACCTGCACAGTATTCGCCGGCGCGGAGCTGCGTGACCGGCTCTCGCTCGGCGAGAAGCGCGAGGACATCGTGGCCGGGCTGCATCGCGCGATCATCCTGCGGGCCATCTCGATAATCTCGCGCTCCGGTGGCGTCACCAACGAGTTTACGTTCACGGGGGGTGTCGCAAAAAATCAGGCCGCAGTCCGTGAATTGTGCAAGGTTGTCAAGGATAACTATGGCGACGTAGCCATCAACATCAACCCGGATTCGATCTATACGGGAGCGCTCGGCGCAGCGGAATTCGCCCGCCGGGCATATGAAGGTGGTGCGAGACCGGAGGGCGTGGCATGAGTACGATCACAGCGGGCATCGATGTCGGCACGGGGGCCGTGAAAGCGGTGCTGATGCGGGTGCAAGACGGAAACACGGAATGGCTGGCTCGGTCGTTGCTGCGAATCAGGCAGCGGGACCCGATCGAGCTTGCGCGTACCTGTTTCGGTCAGGTACTGGAGGATGCCGGGATCCCGGAGAAAGAGGTCAATTACGTTGCAACCACCGGCGAGGGGGAGAGCGTCACCTTTCACACCGGCCATTTCTATTCGATGACGACCCATGCGCGCGGGGCAGTCTATCTCGACCCGCAGGCACGCGCAGTGATCGATGTAGGCGCTTTGCACGGCCGGGCGATATTGATGGACGAGCGCGGCAAGGTCTTGAAGTACAAGATGACGAGTCAGTGCGCGTCCGGATCGGGGCAGTTCCTCGAGAACATCGCGCGCTATCTGGGCATTGCGCAGGATGAGATCGGCAGTCTCTCGAAGCAGGCCGATAATCCGGAGATCGTGTCCTCGATCTGCGCGGTGCTTGCGGAGACTGACGTAATCAACATGGTGTCACGGGGGATCTCGCCGCAGAACATCATCAAGGGCATTCACCTGTCCATGGCCAGTCGGCTCGTCAAGCTACTCAAGTCGATCAATGCAAACAGCGGGGTCGTGCTGGCTACGGGCGGTCTGGCGTTGGATGCCGGTCTGGTCGACGCGCTCAATGAGGAGGCGAGCGGCATGAAGGGCATGACGGCAACGATCCGCAGTCACGCGGACGCCCCTTATGCGGGTGCGCTCGGGGCCGCCCTCTGGGGCGCCTATCGGTTCGATCGACTCGTCGAGCGCGGTGAGATCGCGCGCGCCGCGTGAATACTTGAACGGAGGATTTGCAGAAATGGCATTGATGATCATCGAGGGTTGCACGGCCTGTGACGCATGCGAGCCCGTCTGCCCGAACAAGGCGATCAGCGCTGGCCAGCCGATCTACGCGATCGACCCGATGAAGTGCACCGAGTGCGTCGGCGCCGAGGAAGAGCCGCAGTGCCGGCTAGCCTGTCCCGCCGACTGTATCGTTCAGAACCCGGACTTCGTCGAATCAGGCGACGAGCTTCTAGCGAAGTATGGGCAATTGCACGGTTGAGCTATTGTCCGGTAAGCTGCTCGGCGCTATAGCGGGCAGCTTCAGCCGATCCGGCGCTGTGCCCATCGAGAATCCGGTGGACCGTGAGGATCCGTGATGGCGCGAAGCCGCAACGGCCAAACAACGCGAGCCGGTCGTGATCTTTCCAGTCAACTTCGATTGCGCCGCGCCGCCAGGTCTTCGTCGCGAATCGTGCGTATCGGTACGCGGTCTCGGGCCGGCGGAGAGCAGTACGGGGATGGCGGACGTTTGTAGTCGATCTCGGCGGGCTTGCCGATGTGTTGTGGAACCCTGGTGCTTGTGTGTTTCGGCATCACAGTGCGCTTCGGGATTCAAATCTCCTCCGGGCTCTCCTCGAATGGCAATGTCACTGACTGTTCTGTGACGAGGCAACTCGAGAGCTCGAAGCCCGGCCGTGCGAACAACCGCGCAGCACGTCCATCGTCCGGTTCGCCTGCGAGTGCAGGAGGGTCAGGCCCCCGGGTGTGGGCTTCGCTCGTCGGAGCGTCCATCAGTGCTTTTCCACGACCCCGACCGCGACTCTTGGGAGCGACGTCGAGGACGTCGATGACTGCGCTCGAGTCCGCGCGCCCGTACTTCCCACGTTGCACTCGGGCGAGCACCACGCCGCCGAGGCGCCCGTCGATCTCGACACCGAACTGCAGTGATTCGGTGCGGGTCGCGGCGTGCATTTGCAGGCGCTTCTAGAGAAAACGCCGGCGCGGTCGTCCGGGGTCGGCGAAATCGATCGCGAGCCGTCGGTCGAGGTCGGCCGCGCTCAATGCGCGGACGCGGATGCCGGGTCGGGCGGAGTCTCGGTCATTGTCGCACCTCAAAGGTTCCCGGCATACTCGGCATAAAGCTGCGCGTCGGCATCGGCATCGAGCGATTCCTCGAGAAGCGGCAGCAACATTCGCTCCTCGATCTCGATGTGCGTACGCAACAGTGAGCACAACTCGGCGGCGACAGTCCGGTACTCGATCCAGGACGTGCCGGTAAAACCGCTTTCCAGCGCGTCGGCGGCGACCGCCGAGAGTTTTGCAGCGCTCGGCTGGATCGCGGCGTGCTCGGCCAGGAGTTGCGCGACGATCTCCTCCTCCCCCTCGTTCGCGAGGCGTTCGAACAGCGACTTTTCCTCGAAATCGAAATGTCGGCCGAGCTCCTCACCGAGCCCGGCCGCCTCATGCAGCGAGTGAGCGAGTGCGGGGTCCCGCGTGGCGGGGCTGCGTGCGCCGGCCGTGGCAATCATCTCGACCAGGCGGTCGATGAACGCGAGGGTCGTCAGATGTTCCTCGTGCAGGGTTTTGGCGACACGGCTGCTCATTGCGCCGCCCCGTTTCCTGCGGCGGCTGTCAATAGAGCGGCGACATCACCGGACAGGTGGCCGTTGCGGTGGAGTCGCAGGTGATGTCTGCCCGAAATCGACCCGTGGCCGAACATGTGATGCACCTCATGCCGGCGCCGCGTGCCCCGTGGATTTGTAATCCCGCAGCTCGACAAGGCATTATGGTACTATAATACTTGTTTACGGTCCACCAACTGTCGATGGAATCCGGTTCGCCAAGGTTCACAAATCGATCGACGCGATCGGTGGTGCGTGACGAATGTCCAGTGCCCGCAGGGGCGAGCCGGACAGATTGTACTCGGTCCAACGGCTCAGGTATTATCGTACCAGAATAATTGAACAGCTGTTCGCCGCCCGCGGATCTCGGGTGGAATTTGGGTCACAGCGTGGAGGCGTAGTGAAGCGTCGGATGAAGCGAAATCCCATCGGGATGCCACGAGGCGCCCGGCCATCGGTCACGGAAGCGCAGCTGGATCGGACAGAAGGGCCTGCAAGGGCGGAAATAGCCGTACGATCGGCAGGGCGTGCTGATGTTGAAGCGGTCATTGCGCTCGATGCCAAGATAACTGACCTGCCAAAACCCGAGCACTGGCGAGAATTGCGCCGGCGCCAGAGGCGTGCGGCGGATGCCTCGGCCGGAGCGATCTTTCTGGTCGCAGTCCGTGTCGGGGAGCCGGATCGGGTGCTCGGCTTCATCCTGGGTGAGATTCGTGCCTGGGAATTCGGCTCGGCACCGTGCGGGTGGGTGTACGCGCTGTCGGTGGAGCCTGAGGCGCGGGAGCAGGGAGTCGGTGAAACCCTGTTGGCCGCGGTTATCGGGGAGTTTCGCAAGGCGGGAATAGACAAGATGCGCACCATGGTCGCCCGCGATAACTTGCTGACGATGTCGTTCTTTCGCGGCGAAGGCATGATGGCTGGACCCTACATCGAACTGGAAAAGGACCTTACTTGACAATGAAGTTGCAGATCGCAAGCCAGCTCGCGATCTATTCGGTCCTGGAACTCGTTGCCGAACCGAATCGGCAGCTGACCGTCGCTGACATCGCCGCGAAATACGGAATCTCCACGAATCATCTGGCCAAGGTCATGAATGTGCTCGGCCGAGCCGGGCTTGTGCGCTCGGTGCGGGGTGCGGGCGGGGGCTTTCAGTTCTGCGGCAATGCGCGGCGCACGACTCTGCTCGATATCATCGAATTTTTCGAGCCGCGTGCATCGCTGGGGCTGCAAGTGAACGTAAGGGATGGGCGCACGGCGGAGGAAGCCGCCTTCGACATCGTGCTGCGGGAGATCGACGATTCTATCCGGGCCACGCTCGGATCGATCACGATCGCTACGCTGCGGGATCTCGCGGCGCGCGAACGCTCTAAGTCCACGGTGGCGTGACGATTGACGGGGCTGCGGTGTCCGAGGGCAACTCCATGTTTCGGTATGATTTTCATGGCCAGACTGCGGTCGTTACGGGCGCGGCTAGAGGTATAGGGAGAAGCATCGCCGATGCCCTTGCCGCTACCGGCGCGCTAGTGTACGGCTTCGATGTCGGCGAGCCGGGGGATTTCCCGTACGGTTATCTGACGGTCGATGTTTCTCAATCGGCAGCGGTGGAAAAGGCGGTTTCTAGCCTTCCGGCGGTGCCAACGCTGCTGGTCAACAACGCCGGGATCACCCGCGATCGTACCCTCGGGAAGATGTCCGACGAGGATTGGTCCGCGGTGCTCTCGGTCAACTTGACGGGCGTGTTCAATTTGATTCGCGCGGTTGCTCCGCGCATGGCGGCTCGAGGTTACGGCCGTATCGTCAATATCACCTCGATCAATGGCCTGCGTGGAAAATTCGGTCAAGGTAACTATTCGGCGTCGAAGGCCGGACTGATCGGGTTGACGAAGACTGCCGCCAGGGAATTCGGCAGGAAGGGTGTGACCGTCAATGCAATCGCGCCGGGGATGGTGCTCACGGAGATGGCGCAGCGCGTACCCCCGGAAGTTCTCGAACAGGCGCGCCGCGAGGCGGCATTGCCCGAGCTCGCGCGACCGGAAGATATCGCGGTCGCCGTCCTGTTTCTGCTCTCCGACGGGGCGCGCTCGATCACCGGAGAGGTGCTGCGCGTCGATGCCGGTCAATACATCTGACGATTCGGGTGCGCGAAGCGGCGAATGCTGATTGATGTACCGCCCACATGGGAGCCGGTGCTTTCATGAACGCTCCCCTGACCGGTGTGCGCGTGGTCGAGCTGGCACGCATTCTGGCCGGGCCCTGGATCGGACAGATCCTGGCCGACCTCGGCGCGGACGTGGTGAAGGTTGAATCGCCCGACGGCGACGACACGCGCAGATGGGGGCCGCCGTTCGTTCGCGGGCGGGGCTCAGAGGAGCTCGACGCCGCTTATTTCCACGCCTGCAATCGCGGCAAGCGCTCGATCGTCGCTGATTTTGCGACGGAAGAGGGCTGTCGGATCGTGCGGCGGCTTGCGGAGCGCTCCGATGTGCTGATCGAGAACTTCAAAGTCGGAGGACTGGCAAAGTTCGGTCTCGATTATTCCGCCCTGGCCGGGCTCAATCCACGCCTCATCTATTGCTCCGTGACCGGATTCGGCCAGACGGGCCCCTATGCGCATCGTGCAGGGTACGACTTCATCATCCAGGGCATGAGCGGGATCATGGACCTCACCGGAGAGCCGGACGGCGAGCCCCAAAAGGTGGGCGTGGCGTTTGCCGATATCTTCACCGGAACTTACGGCGCCGTCGCGGTACTGGCGGCTCTCACGCAGCGCGCACGGACGGGGGTCGGTCAGCACATCGACCTGTCATTGCTCGATTCCATGGTCGGCGTGCTGGCCAATCAGGGCCTGAGTTTTCTCGTCTCCGGCCAGGCGCCTCGGCGCCTCGGCAACGCACATCCGAACATCGTGCCGTACCAGGAGTTCCCGGTGAGCGACGGCCGCGTGATCATCACTGTCGGTAACGACGCCCAGTTCGCCCGGCTGTGCGAGTATCTCGGCCACCCAGCGCTGGCCGCTGATGCCAGATTCGCCACAAACGCCGCCCGGGTCGAGCACCGGGGAGAGCTCATCCCGATGTTGTCCGACCGGCTCGCCCGGCTCACCGGCGAGGAGGTGCTGCGAGCCCTGGAGGAGAGGGGTATTCCCGCCGGCCCGATCAACACTGTGGCGGAGGTCTTTTCCGATCCGCAGGTGCTTCACCGCGGGATGTTTGTGCAGCTGCAGGCGCCGTGGGCCGCCGGCGGAACGACGCCGGCCATTCGCACCCCCATTTGTTTCTCCGGCGCACAGCTCGATGTGGCGCGTCCCGCACCCCGTCTCGGGGAGCATACGAGCGAAATCCTGGCGGAGATCGGCCTGTCCAGCTGATGTGCGATCCGCCCGCCGTGCGCAGCGGCGGCCCGGGTGTCCCTGGATTGCGCAGGGTTTGCGCAGACCCCCGCGCCCGCAGGGGCAGACTCAATACCCGACCGTGAACCGGCGCCGGCCGTGCCTGGGCGTCTCCAGCTCATCGACCAGCGCGATGGCGTAGTCTTCCATGGAGATGTGACTCCTGCCCTGCACATCGACCAGCAGATCATCGCCGCCCATGCGGAACTTGCCCGTGCGCTCCCCGGGCTCGAGCACCGCCGAGGGCGAGAGGAAGGTCCAGTCGAGGTCCGTCTCGGTGCGCAGCGCATCGAGAAAGAATCGCCCGGCCGAGGCTTCCGCCTTGTAGGCCGCCGGGAAATCCGGGCTGTCGATGAGAGCGACGCCCGGTGCGATCAGCAGGCTCCCCGCGCCACCGACGACCAGCACGCGTTTGACGTCGGCGTGCTTGACAGCGGAAATCAGCGCCGGTGCGGTGATCCCGCCGGCGAAGCGCATTGCGCTGATGACCGCATCATGCCCCCTCAGCATGGGCGCTAGCGCGCCGGGCCGGCTGGCATCGGCGGCCTGCACGGAGAGCCCGGGCCGGGCGGGCACGGTGGACACGTTGCGGGCAATGCCGGTGACGCTGTGACCTCGGCGCAGCAGCTCCGCGGCGATGCGCGAGCCGACCCGGCCGGATATCCCTATGACGGCAACCTTGCTCATGGTACGGCCTCCTGTACGTGCGGTGAGATGGCGACTATACGCCGAGCGCCGCGCGCACGCGCTTGCCCAGACCCTCGAGCCTCGCCACCGGCTCGTTGGAGAATACGAACCGGATGTACTGCGGGCCGTGAGTCTCACCCCAGCCGTCCATCGCGGTGGCGCACACGCGCTGTTGGAGCAGGCGCTGCGCCAGGGTCGCCCCGTCGATGCCGTAATCACAGACCCGCAGCAGCATCGACCAACCGCCCGCTGGAGCGCCGAACGGCAGTCCCGCCAGCTCCTTCATCATCACATCGCGTCTCGCCTGCAACTCCGCCACATAGGATGCCATCGTTTCCCGGGAGCGCTCGAGCGCCACCGCCACGGCCTCCTGGGCGATCCCTACGGGAACCACGACATTGGCCAGTGACACCGCGACCAGGTCCGGCATGAGCGCTTCGGGGGCCACGATCCAACCGACCCGCCAGCCGATCATGCGCAGCTCCTTGGCCGAGGAGCCGACCGTGATGGTGCGCTCTGCCATGCCTGGCAGGCCCGCCGGGTGGATGAGGCGCCGCCCATCGAACACCAGCCGCTCCATGGCGGCATCGAGGATCAGCAGCAGATCATGCTTGCGACACAGCGAGGCGACCGCGGACCAGTCCGCCTCCTCGAGCATGCCCCCGCAGGGCATGGCTGGGGACATCAGCAGCATTGCCCGGGTCTTCGTTCCCACAGCGCCTTCGAGCGCCTCGCGATCGAGCCGCCATTGCCCGCCTGGCGTGAATCGAAAAGGCACGAACCTCGGCGTCCCGCCCGCGAGTCGCACACGGTTGATCAGTCCGGCGTAGGTCGGGTCGGTGACGATCACCTCATCTCCAACCTCGATGGTGGCAAGCAGCACATTGAGAATGCCCGCCAGTCCGCCCGCCGAGATGACACAGTTGCGCGCGCCGGAATAGTCCACGCCGGAGGCCCTGGAGACGTGCCGGGCCACCGCCTCCCGCAAGGGGACCTGTCCGACGAAGGGCAGGTAGCTGTTGTCGGCATCGAGGGCGGCGGCCTCGCGCGTTCGGGCAACCGCCATCTCATCCGGCGGGAGGTCGACATCGAGGTTCTCCAGCCTGAGCAAGTCCTGGCCGCAGGCGTCGGCGGTCGCACCCATGCGGTCGACACCGATGCCGGCGATATGCTGCAGTCGAGCGGGGCGGGGCCTAGGCACGACCGTCTCCCAAAGCCACGATAAATTATAGATAATCTATAAAATAATGAAAGCCAAGTCACTGCAACCGCCTGGGCTGGGCTCATCCGTCGCCGAGCACATCGCGGACGTCCTCGCCCGCAGAATCGTTCTGGGAGAGCTGCCGCCGGGCCGGAAGGTCGGACAGGACCGGGTCGCGGCCGAATTCAGCGTCAGCCACGTGCCCGTCCGCGAAGCGTTCCGCAGGCTGGAAGCACGTGGGCTGCTGGTGAGCGAGCCGCGCCGGGGCGTGAGGGTCGCGCCGATCGATCCTGCCGCGGTCCGCGAGGTCACCGAGATGCGGGCCGCGCTCGAGGCTCTGGCCTTGCGCCAGGCCGCCGCCGCGCTGACGGATGCCGATCTACAGGAGGCGCGACAGGCCATCGCCGCGGACGAGGCCGGTGAGGAGCTCATCGTGTGGGAGGAGGCCAACCGCCGGTTCCATCGCGTCCTGCTCGCGCCCTGTCGGATGCCGCGATTGCTCCTGGCCATCGATGACCTCCATCAGGCGAGCGCCCGTTATCTGCTGGCGGCGTGGAAGGATCTCAACTGGGCGCCCCGCTCGGATGCCGAGCACCAGGCCATCCTCGAGCGACTGCAGTCCGCCGACATCGATGCCGCGGTCGCTTTGCTGCGCGAGCACATCCTCGCCGCCGGCGAGGCCCTGCAGCGGCGGTTGGAAGCCGCCGGGCGGAGCTGACGCCGCAGGCTTCCGCCCCTGCGTGGCCGCGCCTCGCGCGCACCCGGCGGCGCCAGATGAGCGGCTGGACCGCGGTGAGCCCTCACGAGGATCGGTCCCTGCGCAGGCAGCGGCCGGACGACCGATTTGAGCTCGGGTGCTCACTGGACTAAGGCGGTGCAAATAAATAACAGTACCATGTCATGCGGGCACGCAGGACCGCTTCCAGCGTTTCATGCAGCAGAACTGATGCTGTTATTAGCGTACGGATCCTAAAGTCCGGGTGACGGTCTTTCCTGAGGCATCCGAGCGGGCCGGAGCCACCGCACCGATGAAGTGCCCGGGATTCCTCGAGCGGCCTGCCGCTCGTGCGCTCAGGCGGACTGACTCCGGTATAGAGTTGGTTTGCGACGCGTGCCGGCGGCGGAGGTCGCGTGAACGAGACCCGGAAAGCCCGAATCTTTCGGTTGGTCGGGACAAAAAACGGATCCGCGGCATGTCTCGTGATGGCGCTCCTGGCGCTGGCCGGGCTGAGCGGAGCCCGGGGCATGTCGGCCAACGAGGTCGCCGCCGCGCCCAGACAGAGGCTGCTCGTACTTCCGTTCGACCTGTACGACTACTCTCTGGATCGCAGGCCCGTGACGGTCGTGCCCCTGCGCCGCTGGGCTCGCCGGCCAGCTGGCCGAGGACCTGCGCCGGGGTTCTTCGTTTCGCTCTCTGGGCAGCACGAATGTGGCGGCCGCGCTTCGCAAAGTGACAGGCGGACTATCGCCATCCGACAGAGTGCCGCGCCAGCTTGATCTTGATGGCGAAGCGGGCGGGCGCGGATGTCGTCCTGATCGGCCAGGTGCGAACCCTGAGCAATCTGATCACCTTCCTCGATGTCCAGGTGGATGACGTGCGCACCGGCAGGGTGTTGCATGTCATTTCCATGCGGGCCGATGGCGCGGACAGCAATGCGATGTGGAGAAATATCGCGCGAAACATGGCCGGTGACGTCGAACGCGCGACGCGCGCCCGCGTACGGTCGCTGAAGCCGGGCGGCGATCATTAGAATGCGGATCGCCTAGGATCCGTTCGGTGCCGGCACCGTCCACCGGCTGCTCGCCCTCCTCGGTCAGGGGAGGCGCTGCCGCGGTACACTGGAGCGCCGCCTGCCAGGGACTCATCCATGAAATCACTCGGCTCGAGGGCGCAAAGCGCCCGTCTGGAGCGCATGAAAGCCTCATCGCAGTGGGCGGGCGAGAGCTTCCGAAACGTGCACCCGATCCTCCCCGGTTTGCGCGATCCCAATGCGAGGATGCCCACGGTGAGGGATTTTCTGTTTCCGGACGATCGCCGCACGCCGGCACGGCCGCTGCCCTCGGTGAGTCCCCTCGAGGCGTGGCGCCGCAAGCCCGCAAGCGGGCTGCGGATCACGTGGCTCGGCCATTCGACCGTGCTCATCGAGATCGACGGCGTGCGTGTGCTGACCGATCCGGTGTGGGGGGCGCGCGCCTCCCCGTTCGGGCTCATCGGTCCGAAGCGCTTCCAGCCGATACCGATCGACCTCGGCGCGATGCCGTCGCTCGACCTGGTGATCATCTCGCATGACCACTACGATCATCTCGACTATCCGACCATTCGCGCGCTGGCCAAGAGCGACGTTCCGTTCGTGACGTCGCTCGGGGTCGGCGCCCACCTGGAGGCTTGGGGCGTGCGACCGCAGCGCATCACCGAGCTCGACTGGTGGGAGTCGCATGAACTGTGCAATGCCGGGGTCAGGGTGACCGCCGCGCCGTCACAGCATTTCTCCGGACGCACACTGAAGACGCGCAATGCGACGCTCTGGTCATCCTTCGTTTTGAGGTCAGAGCGCCATGGCGTCTTTTTCAGCGGCGACACCGGGCTGACGACAGAATACGAGAGCATCCGCACGCGGCTCGGGCCGTTCGAACTGGTGATGCTCGAGATGGGCGGCTGGGACCGCGCCTGGGGCGACATGCATCTCGGGCTGGACAATGCGCTCCAGGCCGCCGCGCTTCTCGGCGACGGCGTCTTTCTCCCGGTGCATTGGGGAACCTTCAGTCTGGCGCTGCACGCCTGGGACCAGCCGCCGGAGCGCCTGCTCGAGCTGAGCTCGAAGAGCCGGGCGCGGCTGCTCATGCCGCGTCTCGGCGAGCCCGCCGAGCCCGCGCACACGCCCGATCGGGTGGAGCCCTGGTGGCGAATCGGTACCGTGAGACAACCGCTCGACGGCGCGACTCCGCATGGCAGTCCGACGGGCACGATTCACTGGCCGCTCGACTGAGCGGGCACATCCGGTCCGGGCAACCGTGCGGGCCGCCAGCCCCGAGCCGACCCGGTGAGCCTATTTTTGCCTGCCGAGGTCCTGCCTGACGTATTGGCCGATCTTCATTCGCATGTTCGGATTCTGCCGGGCCGCCATGGAAATCGCGTTGTACTGATCGAGCGTCAGCCCGCTTGCCTTGACGGCTCGGACCTGCTCCTTCTCGGCGCTCGCCACCACCGCCTGCCTCGCACTGGCCGTTTTCGTCCCCTGCAGGGACGCCTCGGCGCGCTGCGCGATCCGTCGGACCTGCAGCGCCGCTTTGGCAAAGGATTGCAGCTGCTGATCGGAAAACTGCATCGCCCGGGCGGCCGGCGGGTCCGCGGCGGATTGCTGTGCCAGGGCCATTCCAGCCGGGAGCGCGAGCGCGAGCGCGAACGCGATGGCGCCAAAGCGATGGAGCGTTCGGATTGTGCTTCTAGGCATGATCTTTCCTCCCCGGGAGGTCGGCGGAATGCGGGAAGCGGTGGGTGTTTCCGTACGGAACCCGTCGCTCCGGTGTCTGCGCCAGCAGACAGGGCATGGATGAGGAAGCCGGCCGACCCCGGCGGTCGCACCCTCTTTGCTCGCCGTGGCGGATTCGGTCGGGACGGCCACCGCTGAACGGTGCAACTCGAAAACTACTTCGGCACCAACATCCTGAGATACATGATGTAAGGCATGGCCCGATGCGTCAACCCCGGGGAAGCGCCCATTTTTCGACACGTCGGGCGACTTGCCCATGCCCGTGAGCGCCGGCGGCGCGCGTTTTGGCTGCAGAAACAGGCAGCTCCGGCCGGATCCTCAAAATCTCCGCCAGCCCCTCACATACCCAAAAGATATGAGCGCCCCGGCGGCCATCCCGACTCGCGACCCGGATTCCACGGCCGCCCCGGCGAGCAGACCAAGGCGTAACCGGTCATTCACGAGCTCGCCGCGCCTGCGGCCGATCGGGGTGACGTATGCCAACCCCCAATAGTGCCGCCACCGTGTGAATTGCGCGTCCTCGCGGATGCTGCCGGCAAGCGTCAGAAGCTCCAGATCCGTCGGAAAGTTCCTCAACACGCGATGCACGGCGCCATTGCCGGGCGCCCGAAGCTGATAGGTGTTCCCCTCGGCGTCCGATTCGGCGATCGCTGTGCTGCTGCCTTCGACGTACAGGTTGTCAAACAGGATGACCGGAGAGCCGGGCTGCACGCGCTCGCCGAGTTGCAGGAGGAACTCCCGTTGGCGGGAGCGCGGCACGGGAGAGAGCCAGAATCCGGCAAACGTGGCGTCAAAGACGCCGATGTCGGATGGCAGGTGATACGCGTCCCCGAGAAGGAAAGCCACGTCACGCCGGTAAATGCGGCGTTGCGCGATCTCGAGCGGCGCCGGTACCGCATCGGTCGCCACGACACCGCGCGCCACCGCAGCGACGAATTGAGTCCAGCCGCCGGCTGCGCACGCCACCTCCGGAACCCTGCGGCCGCGCAGTTGCGCCGGCAGCCAACGTTCCATCTCACGAAGCTCGTCCTGCCACTCGGGCTTCGCGTAGACGCGGTCGTATTCAAGGGCCCGTGTGCGATAGTAAGCGCGTATCCCGCTCATCGTGCCTGCCCGCGTTGCCTCCATGATACCTGCCGACACGGCGCAGATTCGAGGCCCGCTCGGGGCCTGTCGATCGCAGGGCTCAACGGCTTCAGAGTGCCCGCTTCATGTCCGCATTCGACGGGCTCTGTCCGGGCAAACCCGGCCGGCGCCGGCCGGGCCGCCGGCAGCGGACGCCGCCACCAGGACCGTCGGCCCTCGCGGAGCGCAGCGTGTATATTGGCGGTCTGGGAGCTGCGGGCGGGAAGAGGATGGTTTCGTTCGAGGCGAATGGGCCGTCTTGGCGCTGCGGTCGTCGCCACACCGAATTTGGGTTCGTTGTGGGTTGAGCGCCGCCGGCGCCAGCTACTGGAGTTTCGGATGACTGACATTGGGATCCTGATCGCCTCGATCTTCCTGCTTGCGGCATTCGCGGTGGAGCGCTGGGATCGGCGCTCCGGAGTGCCGTCGGTGATCGTGATGATCGTCCTCGGGTTGCTCGCCCAGCCGCTCCTGCGTTCGATGGGGGCGGTGGCCGTGGAACTGAAGGCCATGGTGCCGACCGCCGGATCCATCGGTCTCGTGCTGATCGTGCTCGAAGGCGGACTCGACATCGAGCTGAGGCGCGAACGGATCAGGCTGGCGACAGCGGCGTCGGTTCTGGCGGTCGCGGCGTTCGTTCTGTGCGCGTCGGTATTCGCCCTGATCGCGGCCCATGCGCTGCACATGAGTTTCTTCCAGGGAATGATCCTCGCAACCCCATTCGCGGTCATCAGCAGCGCAATCGCGATCCCGGGCAGCCACTTTCTGGACAGCGGCGCGCGGGACTTCGTCGTCTATGAGAGCTCCGTATCCGATATCGTCGGCGTACTGATGTTTTTTGCGCTCGTCAATTCGGATGCCACCCTGAGCGGAGTTCTGACGGAATTGGCCGGAGGGGGCCTGCTCTCCCTGGTGCTCGCAGTCGCCTGCTCCGTGACGCTGGTTCTGGTGACGACGCGCGCCGACGCGCACGTGCGCTACATCCCGCTGCTCGCCGGGCTGTTCGCGCTCTATGCCGCGGGGGAGCTGCTGCACCTCTCGCCTCTGATCATGGTTCTGCTGTTCGGACTGATGCTCAACAACAAGTCGGCGCTCGATCAGATACCGACGCTGCGCCGGATCTCAGCGAAGATCTCCGCGGCCACGGTCGGGGAGTTCCGGGTGCTGGTTCAGGAGCTGACCTTCGCGGTCCGCGTATTTTTCTTCTTTCTGCTCGGCTATTCGACCAACCTGTCCGACTTCACTGTCGCACGCTCCTGGCTGGCCGCTGCGGCGGTCCTGGCCGTGATCTATGGGTCGCGCCGCGCTCTGCTACTGCTCATCGACCGGCGGCTGGCCGCGACTCTCACCTGGATCGCCCCGCGAGGCCTCGTCACAGTGCTTCTTTACATCGAAGCCGCGCGCAGGATGCACCTGCCGCCGTACCTCAATGGCACGGTGCGCCTGGTGGTGATCCTGTCGGCCACCATCATGGCGTTATCACGCCGCTTCGGCAACACGCGCCCCGCCCGCGAGCCCGTTCCTTGAGTGCTTCGCGGCGCCCTTCTTGAGGCGCGGCTCTCCCCGCCCATTGAGCGGCGAGCACGGAGCGTCCGCTCGGGCACATTCACACCGTCTTGAGCCCGGAGCCTGTGGCAATTCGACCGTGCTCACGCTCGGAGGGCATCCGCCGCAGCGGCGATAAGCCCGGGGGGCTCACCCGGTCCATCAGCCACGCGAATACCCTCCCAAGGGCGCCGTGCGGCAGCATGGCTTGGTGCGAGCTTCGCCCGCCGGCCGAATTCGAGGTCATGGAGCAGATGTACGAGGGAGGCGCGTCGGCCGTCCAGAGCCGGCCGGTCAGCCGCAGGCGGTGGCGGCGGAGCGGATTTCGACCTGCATTCCCGCATGAAGTGCGCGGTGGAGGTCATGTTAAGGTTGCATTCACGGGCTTTGTGGTATTCATGGTCTCAACAAGGAGCAAATAATCGCTGGAGGAATCATGTTCTTTATGCAGGTTCTCTTTGGTCTGGTTCTCGGGCTGGCAAGCATTGGATCGCTCGCCTTCGCCGTGATCGAGGGTCACATGCAGGATAAGGATTCCCCGATCAAGCTCGATAGAAACAAGTGATGAAGGATGATTCAGATCCATGTCCGTTCGCGCCCGCCGCGTCCAGCTCATTGGCGAGCTCTCTAGCAAGGCACTCTCGCCGGCAGGATCGCCGTTGAGGCGGCGCAGGGGCTCGAGTCGCGCGGCGAGCGCCTGGGGTCCGGCCCCGTGACCGGCGCTCCCGCAGCGGATTCTCCGGCGGTGGCGGCTACCGCGCGAAACTTCCGTCATCGGCGGGGCGTGCCCACTCTGGTTGATGACTTGCCTCCGCAGGTGCGCATCGGACATCCGTGCTCGAATCTGGCACAGCGCGCACTGCAGCGCCCCGGCGCAATTGCCGGATGCGTGCGCTTGGCCCATGATGTGGCCATGAGCAATTTCGGGGGTACCCCATGAGTGAGCACAAAGGCAGATGCTTCTGCGGCGCGGTCGAGTTCTCGGTAAGCGGCGAGCCGGCGGCAATGGGCTATTGTCACTGCGAATCCTGCAGGCACTGGTCGGCGGGGCCGGTGAACGCCTTCTCGCTGTGGAAACCGGATGCGCTGAAGATTCTGAAGGGAGTGGACCATATCGGGACGTACCACAAGACTGCGAACAGCCTGCGCAAGTGGTGCAAGGTCTGCGGCGGTCACATCTTCACCGATCATCCGCCGATGAAATTGATCGACGTCTACGCGGCGGTGCTGCCCACCCTCGAGTTCAAGCCCTCCGTACACGTTTCCTACGGTGAGAAGGTGCTGAGCATCAAGGACGGCCTGCCGAAGATGAAGGACTTTCCGAAGGAGATGGGCGGCTCCGGGGAGCTGCTGCCGGAGTAGGCGAGCTGCGCGGGAGCGCAGCTGCGCCTCATCTCCCAAAATCCATCCGGCGCTTCCACGCGCATCCGCCTCAGCGGACGCAGCCGGCCGTGCATCAACCCGGCCGATTGCGAGGCGCGCGTTCGGCCTCACCCGCGAGCAAATCGGCAAAGCGCGCCAATTCCGGCCAGTCTGTCAGCTCATGGTCCCGGCTCGTATCCGTGGAAACTCCCTTGCGACGGGCGATGTATCTCATCGCCCATCGCTTCAGCAAGCCGTACGAGCGATAGCGGAAGGCACCTGCGACATGGTGGGTATGCTGGGGAATCCATCCGGTCCGTTGCGTGAAATCGGCGACGCAGCGGTCGAGTCCCCGGGCGTCATTTTCATCGTTGCTGGCAGCGGAGAGTGAAATGGAAAGAAATGCGTTGGGCCGTGCGTTGATGGCGGCCAGGTGCTTCCTTACGAAATGAATGATGGCGGACTGATAGCGTCCGGTGTGGACCGAGGCCGCGATGACCACAGCGTCAAATTCGCGTGGGTTCGCCGCGGCCGTCGCCTCGATAGCGCTCACGATCCGCGTCTGATGTCCGCGGTGCGCCAGATGGCCCGCCACGAATCGGGCGACCTTATGCGTCTGGCCTTCGGTGGTGCCATAGACCAACAGCAGCTTCATGGCCGTCAGTCTTCCGTCATTGCCGGGTGACGATCGTCAGCGGCCATGGTGCGCGCCGCAGAGGGGGGCGGTACGTGCGCGGCAGCGTTCTTCGGTGGTTACCGCGCGCGTCGGTAGTAATCCGGATAATCCGGGCCCAGCCCCTTGAAGCGCCGGTGTATCCACAGGTATTGCTCCGGGACCGCCCGCACCTGAGCTTCGATCAACCGGTGAAACCGTGCGGCATCGGCGGCGGGTGAGTCGCCTGGGAAGTCTTCCAGAGGCGGCAGGATCTCCAGCCGATAGCCGCGGCTGCCGGGTAGGCGCTCGACGAAGTAGGGGAGTACCGCCGCACCGGTCATGCGCGCAATGCGTGAGGTGGCGGTATTGGTTGCGGCGGGGACTCCAAACAGCGGCACCATCTCCGCGCCCTTCTTGCGGTAGCACTGATCCGGCGCGAACCACACGCATTCATTGTTCTTCAAGGCCGTAATCATCTGGTGAATGTCGTCGCACCGTATGGCGCGCCCGCCGTTGCGGCTGCGCCGCCGCTTCTGAAGAAAGGCCAGCACCTCGTTCTTGGCGGGCCGGTACAGGATGTTGATGGGAAATCTCTCCGAGAGGATTCGTCCGCCGATCTCGAGCGGAGTGAAGTGCGCCGTCAGCAATATCGCCCCGCGCCCGCGCGCAAGCGCCGCCTCCACGTGCTCGCATCCCTCGATGCGAGCCAGTCTCAGGATGCGCACTCCCTCGCCCCACCATGCCAGCGCGATCTCCAGGGTCGAAATGCCGAGGCTCTTGAAGTGCCGATCGAGAAGCCGCTTGCGCTCGGTGGGCGGCAGCTCCGCCAGACACATGTCGATGTTGGTTTGTGCGATGCGCACATAACGCACCGGCAGGTGTCGTAGTATCGCTCCGAGTGCCCGCCCCCAGGCGAGTTGCACCGGGAAGGGCAGCAGCACGAGCAGGCGGAGCATGCCGAGAGTGATCCACACGGCCCAGTGGCCAGGGGCAAGCAGGCGCCTCCAGCGTGCAATGAAGGTGTCCGCGGCGGCTTGATCGGCTTGACGCATACGCAATTGGCCCAATTTTCCGGGAGGTGCGAGGTCCGCCCGATTGGTTGATCTCTCGGTCTAGGGTCAGCTCCGAGGCACGTGCAATGGACTCTACGCAGCCGGTACGTCAGGCGCCGGGGGGCGCATTACTGTCGCACGAAAAGCCGCCCCGGGGCCAGAGTCCGGTAGACGTTCCGCATCGTTTAGAAGCATCCGCCGGCCAAAGGTGGCAAGAGGCCGCCTCTCAATCCCCCGTTCAAAGCGGTTACGCCGCAGTTCTATCCAGATCCTCAGGCCCATGGACTTTACACCACAAAGTATCGTCTGGCCAGAGGGGGTTCGCAGGAGAGGGTGCCGCGCAGGGCCGGTTCCCGGTACCAGCGGAACATCGCAAAGACTGCGGCGCGAGCCCGGGCTCCGTGCTCTTAGGGGGGGGGGGGGCGAGGAGAGGGTGACCGGCTCAGCGTCCGCTCGGCGGGACGGTACGCCCCCAAGAGTACCTGCCGGACTCGACCGCCGTATATCCCGCGCGGCATCGGGGGGCAAAGCGCGGCAAGGACCGCGACGGGGCCGATCCGATTGCCACGGGGATCTCCTCGGTCCCGCCCGGTGCGGCGGGTTCAGGCGGCTGCCCCGGCTTGCCGCGCAACGCCCCGGAGTCCGTGCGCGGATTCCGGCCTGGGACAGATCGGATGCCTCGAGGGCGGTCCCGGTCCATGATGACTGTTTCGATGTATGACCCGATGGCGCGATCCGGGTGGGCTTTTCGCGGTCGGCGACAACCGATCATTGGGCATCCGTGGCGGCTCTCCCGAGGCTGCCGCTCGAGCCTCATGCCCACCGGAATCAACGTGCACCGAATGGCGCGCCTAAGCGGTGGCCTCGGGCATGATGAACGACCTCACCGCCGCCGCGAAGCGTTCAGGTTGGTCATATGCAAGCCCGTGACCGGCGTTCCGAATCTGCTCGATCCGCACGCGTGGGTTAAGACTCTGCAGCTCTCCTGCCATTTCCATCGACAGGACAGACGAATCTCCGAGGATGACGAGAGTGGGAACTTCAATTGTACTCACCAACTGGCGAAATCCCGGGCTTGGCGGCGTCAAGACGTCAAACGCATCCATCCGGGTCTGCAATCTCGCCTCAACCAAGAGCTCGAGAATCTCAGTTGTCCGAAGAGGATGGCGGACACGTAATTCGGCGAGCAGATCGTCCCTGCTTCGGCGCAGAAGTCTTCCATGTCGCTCGGCGGCGCCATCGCAAACCTCGCGCTGACGCTGCGGGCTCAGGAATGTGGGATCAGCCAGAATCGCCCGGCGGATGAGCCCGCCGCTTCGACTGGCCAGCATGGCCGCGGTCATGCCCCCCATCGAATGCCCGAGAAGAGTCGGGGCGTCCAGCTCGAGCCCCCGGATGAGTCCCGTCACATCGCTTGCATGGTCGTCGTATCGATAGCCATGGAGCGGCGTACTCGATCTGCCATGGCCGCGGGCATCGGGCATCACCACGTCAAAGTCCGGCTCCAGTGAGCGGGCAACGGGTGTCCAGCAGGCCCCGTTGCCCGTCAATCCATGAAGCAGTACCAATGGCGGTTTGGCTCCTCCGGTTCTCAGGTAGTGGATGCTCGCCTCCCCCGCGTCGCACGTCCCGGTCGTCCAGCTCGGCATTTGAGCCTGCCCCAATGAAGGGTCTTGATTGGAGGAAGCAACCATTTTACCAGTCCCGCGGAGCTTGCAGAGATGCCGGCGCGACTTGGGACGCGGCGGCGTACGTCTGTGCGGCCGCGTCACCGGCCGCCGGCGCCTTCCCCGCCGACATCCGCTCGGGGATGCCGCCGGATCGATCGGGCAATTCACTCTGCGATAGCGGCAGGCGCCCGGGCAGTCGAGGTACGTTGGCCGGCGGCTGCGGCCGACGACTAGGGACTTCTGCGGATTCGCACGCCCAATGGACGCTGGGAGTATCGGCCTGCTCTCTCCCGGGCGAAGGCCGCCGGCACACCGTCGTCCCTCGAAGAGCCTTGCCGTCATCTGTGAGGTGCACCATGGATCTCGAACAAGCCATCTATTCCCGACGCGCGGTTCGCGAGTACACGGAGGAAAGCATCGCGAGGCCGGTGCTGCAGAAGCTGATCGAGGCGGCCATTCAGGCGCCGAGTGCCGTCAACGAGCAACCGTGGCTCTTCAGCGTGGTGCAGGATCGGAGCCGTCTTGCGCTGATCTCTCGGGAGGCCAAGGCACATTTTCTCAGGACCTCACCGGACGCCCCTGCGCTGCACCGCCTTCACGGGATGAGGGACGATCCGGACTCCGACATCTTCCATCACGCTCCCGCCCTGATCGTCATCGCAAGCGTGACCGAAAGCCGCTGGGCCGCGGAGAACTGCGCACTGGCGGCGGCGAACCTGATGCTGGCGGCGTGCGCCGCGGAGCTCGGGACGTGCTGGATCGGGCTCTCGCAAGGCTGGCTCGCCACGGCCGAAGGAAAAAGGGCGCTCGAGCTGCCGGCAACGTGCCTGCCCGTTGCGCCGCTCATCGTCGGCCGGCCGAAAGCCTCTCCTGCACCGGTCCCCAGGAAGGAGCCTCAGGTTCGTTGGATCGGTCCGTGACTCGCGCCCCACGTTCGCGCGCTGCGCCGCGAGCGGCGCCGGTGAGCAAAAGATCCCTTGCGCTCCGCGAGGTCTATCGACTGCTCGAGCCCGGCCCCGTGGTGCTGCTCAGCACCGCGTACGAGGGACGGCTTGATGTCATGACCCAATCATGGCACACGATGATGGAATTTGAGCCGCCGATCATCGGGTGTATCGTGAGCAGTGCCAACCACACCTTCGGCGTCCTGGAGAAGACGCGCGAGTGCGTCATCAGCATTCCAACGGCAGAGCTCTCCAAGGCCGTCGTCGGCTGCGGAAACACCTCCGGCCGCAGTGTGGACAAGTTCGAGAAGTTCCATCTCACGCCCCTGCCCGCATCCGTGGTCCGGGCGCCTCTCATCGCCGAGTGTCACGCCGACCTCGAATGCCGGGTGAGCGACGCAAGCCTCAAGAGGCGCTACAATCTCTTTGTTCTTGAGGTTCTCAAAGCCTGGCATAAACCCTACGATGGACCTCTCCGGACTCTGCATCATCGGGGGCGGGGGCATTTCATGGTGGCGGGAAAGACGATCAAACTGCCCTCGCGGATGAAGTGAGCCGCGGCCGCGGGACACGGCGGCCGGCGAGGCGCGGAGGCTCGCCACGACAGCTCGAGCCGGTGCGAGGCTCCCCGGGGCCGGAGCGTCCGCCAGCCGAATCAGGCCGAGGACTTCCCGCCCAGATACCTCGCGAACCAGCGCAGCGCCCGCTCGAGCACGTTCCGCAGGTCCTTTGTCTTGTGGAACCCGTGGCCCTCTCCCGCGTATACGACCAGCTCGGTCGGAACGTGCATGGCACGCAGCGCATGCCAGAACTCGAAAGACTGCGGCGCGGGGCATTCCCCGTCGTCCTGTCCCACCACGACCAGGGTGGGGGTCTTGTCGTTGCGGATGAAATTGATGGCCGAGCTCTTGGCGTAGACCCTCGGGTCCTGGTACACGGATGCGCCGAAGAAGGGGATCATCCACTTGTCGATGGAATTCTCGCCATAATAGCTTTCCCAGTCGGAAAGGCCGGCGGCGGCGACCGCGGCCTTGAACCGGTGGGTCTGCGTCGGTGCAAACATCGACATGAATCCGCCGTAGCTCCAGCCGGTGATGCCCAGGCGATTGTTGTCGATCGGATACTTCGCCTCGACATGATCAATGCCGGCCAGGATGTCGCGAAGGTCGCCGTAGCCCATGTTGCGGCGTATGGCTTTCGCGAACCGCTCACCCTCTCCGAAGCTTCCGCGCGGGTTCGGCATGAACACGAAGTAGCCCATCGCCGCGAACGGGGCCGGGCCGTACCCGTCCCACGGCCAGCTCGGGCGTGTGGCCCAGCTCGGGCCGCCGTGCACGTAGACGATCAGCGGATAGTGCTCGTGCGCATCGTAGGCCGGAGGAAGCAGCAGCCAGCCCTGTACGTTGAAGCCTCCGTTGTGCCAGTGAACCGAAACGGCCTTCCCCCACATCGGCTTCACGCCCGCGTTGACGCGTGTGATCGCCTGAGGAGGCCCTAGAACGCCGACAGGCAGACCCGCGGCGTTGGTCCTGAGGCGGACGGAAACGATCTCCGGTGGACGAGCGAACGTGCTATCGAGAAAGGCAAGCACGTTGTGTCCGGCGGAAGCAGAGACGGCCGAGGCAAAGGTGCCGTCGCCTACGCTGGAGGCGACGGTAAACAGCCGGCGCTGGGTGGCCGGCGAGCGTCCGTGGAGCGTAAGGAGAGACAGCCGCGTCGAGCCGCCCGCGAACGAGGAGACGAGCAGGGCGTGATCACCGGTCCAGGTCAGCCATGAGGGCGTGATGCCGATTGCGGGCGTGATGTTCACCGGCGCGCCGCCTTCGGGGGATACGATGTAGATATCCCCCCCGGTCGCTCCTTGGTCGCTCATCAACCCGCCGATCAAGGCAATGCGCGAACCGTCGGGGGACCAGCGCGGCAAGGCGATCTGCAAGCCGTGCAGCGGGCCTGCGATCGTCGAAGGATCGAGCAGGACGTGCGCCGGACCGCCGAGGGTCTGCGTGTAGAGTTTGGCCACCCACCAGTTGTCGCGTCCCGGCGGCGGCGCCCCGACATAGGCGACCCTGGCGCCCGCCGGCGACCAGTCGTACTCATACACGAATATGGAATGCGGGGTGACCCGGCCGATCCGTCCTCCGGCCGCCGCCACCACCGCAAGGCGCTGGTGCTCGACCCCGGCGCGGCCGATCACACCGACCTGTGCCCGGGTCGCGGATACGGCGGCGATGGGATGCAGATCCCCCTTGACGTAGAGAAATCCCAACATCGAGCCGTTCGGCGACCAGGTGAGCTCGTGAACGAAGCCGTGCAGGCGCGTGATCCGCCGCGCCCGCGTCGCTTTGGCGTCGACTTCATAGACATCGAGCTGCTCGCGGTCTGCTTTGCCGTGGTTGCAGTTGGAGAGGAACGCCAGGACGCGGCTGTCGGGCGACCACGCGAGGCTGCTGTCATGGCATGACCTCACCGAGTCCGGGATCACGACGGTGCGCACCCGCGTGCCATCGATATCGGCGAGCTGAAGAATCTCGCCCGGGTTGCCGCTCCTCGGCTTACGGTCCGCGTGCCCGCCGTGACCCGCGCCCTTGCGGGTCACCGTCCATGCGACGGTGCGTCCGTCCGGCGCGACCGACACGGCACCGAAGCGCTGCACATCGCGCAGCCGATGCATGATCTGCACGATGCGCGCCGCAAGAGGTCCCCGGGCCTCGGAAGCAACGGCCACCCGAGCCTGAGCGCTCATGCCGGCGGCCAGAACGACAGCCGCGATACCGGGCAGCGCGCTAGCGGAGAGTGATCTCATACCTGCATTCTCCCGTCGCTCTTGATCAATCGCAAAGGCCGTGGGCAATGCCCGGTCTGCGGCCCCGGCTCCTTGGAGCAGGGCTCGCATCCGGATCCGTGATCAAGCTGTCCGGCCGATCGGCGCTACGCGGCCCGGGTGGGCGCGGACAACCTGTCCAAGCCCGCGCGCAGGTCCGCCCTCAAGTCATCGATGTCCTCGAGTCCGATCTGCAGCCGCAGGCAGAAGCCCTCCGGATTCCATCGGGTCGCCGTCCGGTAGGCGCTGCAGTCGAACGGGATGATGAGACTCTCGAAGCCTCCCCAGGAGTAGCCCATCCCGAATATCGAGAGATGATCAAGCATGTAGGCGAGGGCCTGCCGGGTGAAGCCGGGGCGAAGGATGATGGAGAAGAGGCCCGTCGAGCCCTTGAAATCGCGCCTCCAGAGCTCATGGCCCGGGCAGGATGCGAACGCCGGATGCAGTATGGTCAGGACTTCCGGCTGTGACTGCAGCCAGTGCGCCATCTCGAGGCCCCTGCTCTGGGCTTCCTTGAGCCTGATGTGCAGGGAGCGCATTCCCCTCAGCGCGAGGTAGCAGTCCTCGGCCCCCGGCAGCATCGCCATGCTTTGAGCGGTCTTCTTCAGCGCGGGCCACGTTGCCGCATTCGCGCTCACGAGACCGAGCAGCAGGTCGGAATGCCCGCTCAGGTACTTCGTCCCGGCCTCCACCGACAGATCGCATCCGTGCTCGTGGGCGGAAAAGAAAAGCGGTGTGGCCCAGGTATTATCGATGATGGTCTTGATGCCCCGCTTGATCGCAAATTCCGTAATTCCCGGCACATCCTGCACTTCGAAGGTCTGAGAGCCGGGAGACTCCAGGAAGATGGTCGATGTGTTCGAGCGCACGAGCGATTCGAGACGCGCCCCGAGAAGAGGATCGTAGAAGGTCGTTTCGACCCCGAACCTCTCGAGCAGATTGGCGCACAGCGATCGCGATGGGAGGTAGACGCTGTCCGGCATGAGCAGGTGATCGCCGTGCTTGAGGGTCGCCATCAAGGCGATGGCGACAGCGCCGAGGCCCGAAGGGCACAGGACGGTGCCGGCCGCCCCGGTGATCGCCGTCCAGGCGCTCTCCAGGCTCTCGATGGTCGGCGTGCCCGCGGTGCCGTAGACGTAGCGCGCCCGCATGTGCTCGAGGTCGTCGAGGGTCTTGAACAGCACCGTCGAGCCTCGATAGATGGGAGTGTTGACGAAGCCATAATGCGCTTCGGTCATTCTTCCCAGCTGGGAAAGCCGGGTACCTATTCCTGACTGGATCCGGATGTCTTTCATAAACGGGCGTGTCGGGACCGGTGAGACTGTAGCAAATGGCGGATGCGCCGGCCATGCGAAGCCTCGCCGGCGAAGGGATTCATGGCCTCGGGAGCGGTGCGATCGACGGCGGGCGGAAGAGACGGCGCAATCGAATGGACCGCCTGTCACGATGCCCCGGCCGGAATGCGCGCCGCGCGAGCCCTCGCGTAAGATGAGCCGGTTGCAGGCACGGTTCCCGGGGGGCGCATGGCGCGTGATGAGCAAGATCCGACGGAGGATGTGTGGTCGCAGTGGCTTCTGCGCCAGCGGCATGGGGGTGACGCTCGGCTGCAGCAGGCCGTACGCATCGCTGTCGACCGCTACATCGAGCGGCTCCTCGATGGCGCGCAGCTCGCCCCTGGCCAGACGCTCGTCGACGTCGGTGCGGGCGAGGGGCTCGTCGCGTTTCGGGCGATGGAGCGCGTTGGCCCGACGCTGCGCGCATGGCTCACGGACGTGTCCGAGCCGATGCTGCAGCACGCTCGGGCCCAGGCAGTCGAGCGTGGCGTCCTCGGCCAGTGCTCGTTCCTGCGCTGTCCGGCCGACCACCTCGAGGGCATAGCCGATGCATCGGTGGACGTCGTCGCGACGCGCTCCGTCCTGGCGTACGTCGCCGACAAGACCGCAGCGCTGCGCGAATTCCAGCGGATATTGAAGCCCGGTGGGCGCGTTTCACTCGCCGAGCCGGTGTTCCAGGATGAGGCGATCGCCGTGCAAGCCATGAAAACCGTGATCGATTCCAAGCCCCGGGAGGGGGTGAGCCCGCTCATGGTGCTGCTGCACCGATGGCAGGCCGCGCAGTTTCCCGACACGGAGGAAAGGATCCGCGCCTGCCCAATCGCCAACTATTCCGAGCGCGATCTCATTCGCTTCGCCCAAAACGCAGGCCTGACGGATCTGCATCTGGAGCTGCACATCGACATGGGCCCCTCGATGACGCGCTCCTGGGACACGTTCGTTCACAGTTCCCCGCACCCGCTCGCTCCGCCGTTGAGCCGCATCATGGCCGAGCAGTTCTCGGCGGCGGAACGGGATTTCTTCGAGCGCAGCATGCGGCCGGTCATCGAGGATCCGAAAGCGGTGAGTACCGACCGCATGGCCTACCTCACCGCGCGCAAGCCGCTCGCCTGAGCGGTGTGCGCCCTTGCTGCCCGATGGCCGAGTCGTCCTCACGCCGGCGCCCCCGAGCGAGGGCCGCGACTCGCCGGGCTCACGATTCTGCCGGGTCGCGTGCGGGCCGGCCGTCACGGCGCCCGCGCGGCAGCGACACCCCGTTACGCCGGTTCCGGACATCGGCCTCGATGAGCAAGTGTGCATTTTCGGGACGTATGACTATACTCGTTGAATTTTTCCCATGAGAGTCGGCGGCTATGGATGCAATCAAGTTCCCTTTTACGGGCAAGGGCGGTCGCAGAAGGCTGGCTAATCCATTTGGCCGCAGAGCGGCGCCGCCTGAAATGCTCGTGCCCGATATCCCGGCGTCCGCGATCCTCGAGTATCCCGTGCAGATCGCCTTGATCGATCTGGATCGGGTGAACGGCAATACGAGTCTGTTGGAGCAGGCGATCATACTCAGCCTGGCGAAAGCACTCAACGCCGCCACGGTGTTTGAAATCGGGACATTTGATGGATGGTCGGCCGCCAACCTTGCGCTGAACCTCGGCTCGAGCGCAAAGATCGTGACGATTGATCTGCCCGCACAGGACATCGGCGCGGCGAAACTGCCGCTCGGGAAATATGACATTCAGTACATCATGAAAGAGACCTCCGGCGCCAAGAGCAGGGACATGAAGAACGTGGTCCAACTGTATGGCGACTCGGCGACGTACGATTTCTCCCCGTGGTTCGGCCAGTGTGATCTGGTTTTCGTGGATGCGTGCCACGAATATGAGTATGTCCGCAATGATTCCGAGATTGCGCTCAAGCTGGTCCGGCCGGGCGGAACCGTCCTCTGGCACGATTACGGCACGGTTTTTCCCGGCGTCGCCCGCGCCCTGAACGAGTTCTATCGGAGCGATCGGCGCTTCAGATCCCTGAGCCACATCCGCGGGACGTCGCTGTGCGTGTGCCGGATGGATCCGCCGGAGACCTGAATTCCCGCCTTTGACGTTGCGCACCCTGCAAATGCAGCGTGTGCGACCGTCGTGGCCGATTCCTCGGCCTTTGCCTTCGGTGAGGTCGGCGCAGCCGAGGAGTGTCCGGTTCAGATGAGGAAGGGGCGCGAGCTCCGGGGTGACTGGGCGCCAGGCTCCGCCCTCCACACGGTGAGGGTCCGCTTGCGCCCGTGGCGGGCGAGTCGAGCGGGCGGCCCTGATTGCGGCCGCGTCATCGTGGGGCAGGAATGCGCCGCCTGCGGCGCCCTTGGGTGGTCGCTGGAGGCCGCCATCGAGGAGTCCTCCGTCCGGCTCGGGTGCCGCGATCGGGTTGAGCTCAGTCGGGGAGTCGGGGCGCGATGAGTGCAGGCGATACTGTGATCGAGGTGCCGGCGGTGCTGTTTTTCGCGACGCTGGTGCGCTCGAGCCTTGGCTTTGGCGAGGCATTGATCGCCGTGCCCCTCCTTGCGCTCCTCCTTCCGATACCAGCGGCCGTCCCCATCGTGGTGTTGGTCTCCATCACCGTGGCCGCCGTCGTTTTGATCCAGGACTGGCGCCAGGTGCATGTGCGCAGCGCGGGCTGGCTGGTGGCCTCCACGCTGATCGGTACGCCCCTGGGGCTGCTTCTTCTGACACGGGTGCAACCGGGAGTCGCGAAGGCGTGCCTCGGCCTGCTCCTGGCGGGCTTCTCGGCATACCTCCTGTTGTCTCGCAAGCGGGCGGTGCTCACGGACGACCGGCTGGCCTGGCCGTTCGGTCTGTGCGCGGGCATGCTCGGGGGCGCCTTCGGGATGAATGGGCCGCTGCTCGTGATGTATGGCACGCTTCGCGGGTGGTCGCCTCAGCGCTTTCGCGCAACCCTGCAGGGCTACTTTCTCCCGGCCAGCATGATATCCATGGCGGGCTACTGGCTGGCGGGGCTGTGGAGGGCGGACGTGACGCGCTATTATCTGATGTCGTTGCCCGGAGTGCTCGTGGCTACGTTGCTGGGCAGAGCGATGAACGGCCGCATCGACGCCCGCTCGTTCTCCCGGCTCGTCAACCTTGGGATACTCCTCATCGCGGTCATGCTGCTCGTGCAGGGCCTGCCGGACGTCCGCTGGGCTTCGTGAGCGGCGATGGCCGGCGTCAGGGGGAATGCGGCGGGCAGGCCGGGCGTGGGGGGGGGACTCGTACGTGACCGTGACCGTGACAGCGCGAAGTGAGGCTCCATGAGCTCGGCAAGCAAGCATGCCGCTGCAGTCGCCGGAGGCGGGACCCGTATCGCAAGTGCGGGCCATGCGCTCCTTGCGGTGACGTTGATCGTCCTTGGCCTTTCAGGTCTGGTTACGGGTCGCTTCGCCGGGATCTGGGAAGGCGTTCCGCAGGGCTTGCCTGCACGCGATGTGCTCGCCTATGTCTGTGCCTGCCTCTCCCTCGTCTGTGGCGTGGGTCTGCTCTTGAGGGGCGCCGCGCCGTCGCTTCCGCTGCGCTGCTCGCCTATCTGCTCCTGTGGCTGCTGCTGATCAAGGTGCCCTACATCATCGCCTCGCCGATGGTGGAGGTGAACTATGAAAGCGCCGGGGAGACCGTGGTATTGGTCGCGGGGGCCTGGGTGCTGTATACGTGGCTCACGACCGGCTGGGACATCCGGTGGCTCGAGTTTGCGGCGGGTGAGGGCGGCGTGCGCCTGGCCAGGCTGCTCTATGCCCTCGCCCTGATTGCCTTCGGCCTGTCCCATTTCGCCTATCTGGGCTACACCGCGCTGCTGGTGCCGGGTTGGCTGCCGGCGCACGTGTTCTGGGCGTCTTTCTTTGGTGCCGCGTACCTCGCTGCGGCCGCAGCCGTGCTCAGCGGAGTGCTGGCGCGCCTGGCCGCTACGCTTGCAGCCGTGCAGATGGGGCTCTTCACGCTGCTGGTGTGGGCGCCCTTTGCGCTGACCGGGCACATCAGCGCCGGCCAGTGGGGCGAGCTCGGGGACTCCTGGACGATGACCGTCGCAGCGTGGCTCGTGGCGGAGAGCTACCGGGGCAGGCCCTGGCTGGCGATGGAGCGAATCGGGAGGTGAGCGACCCCGGCGGTTGCCGGCAGTCCGCGCTCAGAACCGGATCGTGCCCCTCACGTAGTAGTACCCCCCGTCGATGCCGAAGGGCGAGAACATCGGGTACTGGAACACGCCGAGCGTGTCGCCGTATTTGAAGTTGTCGTAGTGGGCGAGCAGGGTCGCGTTGTAGCGGTTCGGATACCGATTGAACAGGTTTATCGCCCCGGCGCTCAAGGTGAAGTGCTCGAGGAACCGATACGCCACCTCGAGGTCGGTGATCGGCGTGACGCCGATCGTGGTCTGGAAGTATTCGGGAACGTTCGAGGGATTGTCGCCGTCGTCGTTCTCCCACTCCGAACTCTGCCCGTAGACCTGCTCCTCGAGATGCACCCGGAGCTTACCGTGCGTCCATGAGCCGCCGAGATCGAGTACGTACCGGGGGCTCGCCGCGGTGAGATCCGAAATGGCCGTTGCGTCATAGAGCGTTTGCCCGGCGAGCGATGCGGGCCCGGCCGGCACCTTCGTCACGAGGGTTCGATTGAAGGTGCCGCCGATCGACCAGTCGATGCGTCCAAAGGGGTACGACTGAGGAATGTCGAACACGAGGTCCGCGCCCTGCGTGCTCGTATCGATGCCGTTGGCGAACAGGGTCACACCGGTCGTGCCGGTCGCGAGCACCGAGGGATCGAGCTGATTGCCGTTGGCCGCGATCGCCGCATTGATGGCCGCGGCCGCCGGCTGCGCCACCCCGTTCAGCGTTCCATAGAGGTCACCCGTCGCGACGATGCGATTGGTGATGTTGATCTGATAAAGATCGAGCGTGCCGATGACCTTTGGCAGGGGATGCCACACCAGGCCGATGCTGAAATTGACCGAATGCTCGGGCTTGAGCCCGTTGCCCAGGCCGATGAGCCGCCCGCCGGGAGAGTTCGGGGGCAGCTGCACGAATGCGCTCGTTGGCGTGACGTTGGTCGAGGAGTAGTACTCTTCGGCGAGCGTCGGGGCCCGAAAGCCGCTGCTCACCGTGCCACGCACCGCAAGCCGCGGCGTGAGCTCGTATCGCGCGGTGAGCTCACCGACCATCGTGCTGCCGAAGTCGCTGAAGTGATCGAAGCGTCCGGCGAGATCGACCCGCAGCGCTTCCAAGGGCTGTGCGGCGAGATCGACATAGACGGCCTCGACGTCCCGATGGTGCGTGCCGGCGTCGGTCGGTGTGAAGCCGGGATAGGCTTGCGCGCCGCCGTCGAGGTACGAGATCGGAATGCCGGCTCCGATGCCGTAGCTGTCACGGCGGTATTCCAGGCCGTATGCGACATTCAGCGGCCCCGGGAGGCCGATGTCGAAGTTCCGGTTCACGTCGAGGTTGGAGGTCCACTGGGTCGTTTGCAGGTAGCCGTCGTAGTAGTTGCTCGGCGTCGGATGGCCGGTGCTGTCGTAGATTCCCGAGTTCGCGGAGTCGAGCGTGTAGGCATTGAAGTGATCCCGTCCATAGGTGCTGCTGAGATCCCACAGCCAGTGATCGAGCAGGCCCTTCAGTCCCGCGGTCCCGGAGTAATCGGTCTCGCGGCTCGCCTCAAGCGGCACGAAGCCGAAGGGGAAGGGATAGGTGGTCACGCCGGTGCTCGGGTCCGTGTAGGCGACCTTGTCGGGCAGGCGATACTTCTGGAACGACTGCGCATCCTTGACCCCATAGGTGCCGAAGACATAGAAGTCGATCCGGCGGAGCGGGAAGCCGGCGTTGAGCGCGAAGGTCTTCAGGTCGTAATTTCCGTCGCCTTCCTCGGCGCCGAGGTAAGGGTATCCCGGGGCCTGCGTCATGTTCGAGTCGGGATACGTCGCGAGATTGGCGGGATTGACGACCCGCTCATCGATCGCGCTGCGATTGCTGCTGCCGTGGTGGTGCGACTCGCCCGTCAGGTCGAAGTAGCCGTGCTCGATGGGCTCGAATCCGGCGTGCACGGACACCTCGCCGGTGACGCCGCCGCCGTCCAGGTATCCCCCGTAGGTTCCGGAGAGGCTCCCCCCGGAGGGGTCGTTCTTGAGGATGATGTCGATGACGCCGGCGATGGCGCCGCTGCCGTACTGGGCGGCCGCTGCGTCAGTCAGCACCTCGATGCGCCTGATGGCGGCCACCGGAATGAAGTCGAGGTCGGCGCCGGCACAGCCCTGGAACGGTCCGCTGTCGACCTCGATGTTGGCGGTCGTGTGCCGCCGTTTGCCGTTCACGAGCACCAGCGTGTCGTTGCACGAAAGACCCCGCAGTTTCGCCTGCAGGGTCTGGCCGGCCATGTCGTTGCCGAACGTCTGCAGCGTGAACGAAGGGACGGTCTGCGCGAGCGCCGACATGAGGCTCGGGTTGCCCGCGGCCGTCTCGAGCGCGTGTGCGCCGATTATCTGCACGGGAGCCGCACTATCGGCCGCCGTGATGCCGGGCTCGCGGCTGCCGAGCACGACCACCTCGTGAAGCGCGCTGGACGGCGAGTGCGGTATGCCTTGCGTCCTGGCGGAGGGCCCGTCGGTGCCGGATTGCGCGCGTGCGACGGCGCAGCCCGGCAATGCCAGCGCCACGCCCGTTGCGATTGCAAAGGCGCGGGCCATTCTTCGGGGGCGCGGGCGCGGCATGCGAGACCTCGATTATTCGTGATATTGGGATGAATATAACGAAGTGCGGCGCGGATCCGCAACCGGCGCAGGCTCAGAGCGCAAAGAGGGCCGCTCAGCCGAGCGGCCAGACCTGGATCCGCTCGGAATCGATGTCGAAGCGGCAGACCTGGCCGGGTGCGAGACTCCCTCCGCCGGTCACTCGGATGCGTGTGGCGCCGAAACGCAGCAGCAGCTGGGGCTCCGGTCCGCCATGGACAGCCTCCACGACCCCTTCGTGGGCTCCGGCCGGACTGATCCACGTCCGATCCGGCGGAATGCTCCAGCCGACGCGGCCGGCTCCAAGCAGCGGACCGGACACGGCGACGCGGGCGCCGTTGCCCACATCGATGCGATTGCCCTCCGCGCGGCCTTCGGCCGCGTTGTCGGCGCCGAGCAGCCGCGCGGCAAGCTCGTTGACAGGCCGGCGGAAGAGGTCCTGGGTGAGGCCCGTCTGCAGCGGCCGGCCGCTCTCGAGAATGAGGATCTCATCGGCCAGCAGAGCCGCCTCCTGCGGGTCGTGGGTGACCAGCAGGGTGATGCCAGCGAATTCCCCCTGCAGGGCGAGGAGCTCCCGGCGAAGCGCCACACGCCGCGGCGTATCGAGCGCTGAGAAGGGCTCATCGAGCAGCAGCAGATCCGCCGGCCTGACGAGCGCCCGTGCGAGCGCGACGCGCTGCTGCTGTCCGAGGGAAAGCTCGCCCGGCCGGCGGTGCTCCAGGCCGAGGAGGCCGAGCCGCTCAATCCAATGGGCCGCCGCCGCGCGATCGGCGCCCACCGGGAAACGTAGCTGGGCGGCCAGATCCAGGTGCGGAAACAGGCCATAGCTTTGCGGCACGTAGGCCACTGCCCGTGCGGCCGGCTCGTGATGCGACAGATCCCGTCCGCCGATCCTGATCGTGGCCCGGTCGGGGCGCGCGAGCCCGGCGATCAGCTTCAGGGTCAATGACTTGCCCGAGCCGGAAGAGCCGAGAATCGCGAGCCGGCGCGAACGGGGTTGCCACGCGAGCGCAAGATGAAAGCCGTCCAGATGCTTCTCGACATCGATGGCCAGTTGCAGCGCCTGCGAAGCCCCGATCCTGCGAGGCGCAGGTCGGCTCGCCGCAAACGAGGCCTGCGGGCGCACCGGCGTCGCGCCTCTGGCGCCGCGCGTGCCCACGGTGCCGCTCAGCGCCATGACCGCGAGCGCCAGTACCAGCGCCGGCAACAACACGGGCAGCATGGCCGGCAGCCCCTGCGCGCCGAAGGCGACGTAGGTATAGACGGGCAGCGAGTAGGGGTGGTAGGCGACCATGACGGTGGCGCCGAACTCGCCGAAGGCGCGCAGCCAGGCGAGCAGCAGTCCCGCCAGGAGCGACGGCCGCGCCACCGGCAGGCTCACCCGCCAGAACACCTCGAACGGCGTGCGGCCGAGGGTTGCCGCCACATCCTCCATCGCAGGATCCATGGCGGCGAACGCCGAGCGCGCCGCGATGATCACGAACGGAGCCGACACGAAGGCCTCGGCCAGAACGATGCCCGCGAACGAGTCGGTCAGCGCGCCGTCCGTGAGCCGGCCCAACGGGGAGTCGTAGCCGAGCAGGAACAGGAGCAGCACGCCGCTTGCAAGCGGCGGCAGGGCAAGCGGAAGCTGCACCAGAAAACCGAGCAGCGCCATGGCCCGCCCTCGCAAGCGCGCCAGGAGATACCCGAGCGGAATGCCAAGGAGCGCCACCAGGGCGGTAGCGGTCGTGGCGCTGGCAAGGGAGACCTCGCAGGCGTGCACGAGGGCCGGGTAGTCGACCGCGCTCCAGCGGGCCGAGGCGGCCTGCTGCACACCGGCCACGAGCGGCGCGATGAGATACACCGCGAGCAGCCCCGCGAGCCAAGGCAGGGGCGAGGCCACTTTGCGATTCATGAAGTTATTTTAACAGCGCCCGAATCTTCGCCGGCAGCGAGCGCGTATTGCCCGCGATCACGGGGCGTTGCAGCGTGAGGCCGTTCTCCTTCATCAGGCGCCGGCCCCGGGGACCGAGCAGGAAGCTCATGAACGCCTCGGCGGCGCGCGGATCCGGTGCGTTGCGCACGATGGCGATGGTATAGAGCGCCTTCGGCGTGATGGCCGTCGGCAGGCGGATCGCCGGGATGTGCGCCTCCGAGGTCTCGGTCGAATAGAAAATACCGGCGTCGAGCTGTCCTGACTGCAGACGTCCGACCAGCGCTTCCTCCGGCAGCACCTGGGCGGGGTTCTCGGGCGAGCCGAGCACCCGATTCGCCAGTCCCGGAAGGTGATAATACCTCTGCGCCCGGCGCATCAGTCGAATCGTCAGAGCGCCCTTGGGATCGAGCCTGGGGTCCGTGCGTCCCAGGCGGATGCCGGGCATCTCCAACACCCGGTACCACGGGCGGGTCCTGAACGCCGCGGCGAAACGGCTCGAAGGATCGTAGCCGATCACCAGCGATGATCGTGCGAAGGTGATATAGCAGCGGATCCAGTTGCCGTGGCGCCGCCCCATGAGCATCCGATTGACCGACGGCGCGGCGCTCACGAACACGTCAGCCCGCCGCAGGTGTCCGCGGATCTCGTTGGCGAGCAGCTTCGAGCCGCCCGCATAGCCGCGGAAGTGCTCGCCGCTCGCACGATCGAAGGCCGGGCCGAGGTGGCGCTCCATCAGATTGACCAGGGAGCCGGCGTAAAGCACATTGACGTCAGCCCGGGCGCGGGCGGCTTGGGCGGACAGCAGCACGATGGCACCCAGCATCGTGACGGTCATGGAGCGGGCGGCGGACAAGGCATGCTCCCGTTTCGCTATATTCCTGCAAATATAGCGTATCGTACCGCAAAGCCGGATGGGTGTGACGGCCGCTGCACCCGCCGGGGAGGGCGAGGTGTCTACGCGCCGGGGTCCCCGGAATGAGCGGGGGCTTGAGCGCCCTTTCCGGGGGGCACGCGCAGCAGCAGCGGGCTGTGCCCGCGCGCCTCAGGCCCCATGGCGTACAGGTAGGGTCCGGTGACGTGCTCGGGCT
Source organism: Pseudomonadota bacterium (assembly GCA_021805865.1). Lineage (GTDB taxonomy): Bacteria > Pseudomonadota > Gammaproteobacteria > Steroidobacterales > Steroidobacteraceae > 13-2-20CM-66-19. The sequence continues at coordinate 31,052 of JAJZDX010000011.1, read as the reverse complement.
GCGGATGCGCGTCGACCGTCTCGCCCGGGTAATGCAGGCGCCGTCCCGGGGTCATGACCGGTCCGGTATCGATGCCGAAGAGCCGCACCGGATGCGCACTCCGGGCGTGGTACTCGTCCGCCAGCACACCGATCAGCGCCTCCTGTGCCGCCTTGGCCAGAGCGAACCCGCCCCAATAGGCCCGGCTGGCCTCCTGAAGGGAAAATCCCACCACCGGATCATCCGCTTTGTGCAGCAGCGGCATGCACCATTGCGTGAGGAAGAACGGCGCCGCCATGTTGATGTTCATGACCTTGGTCCAGGTCGCCGGCGGGTAGTGCTCGAAGGGCGCGAGCGCCCCGATCCAGGCCGCATTATTGAGCAGGCCGTCCAGGCGGCCGAGGCGCTGGCCGATGTGATCGGCGATCTCGCGCAGGCCCACGATGGTGATGCCGGACAGGTCCGCCGGGCACAGCAGCGCCTCGCCGCGGCCCTGCGCAAGGATCTCGTCGTTCAGGCTCTCGAGCCCCTTCCGATCCCAGTCGAGCAGCACCAGCGTGGCGCCGTGGCGCGCGTAGCGCAAGGCCACGGCGCGACCGATGCCTTGGGCGGCGCCGGTGACCAGGATGACCCGGCCGGCGAGAAGATCCTCGGGCGCCCGATAGTCGAGCAGCGTGCGGTAGTCCGGGGGGGGGGACGGTAGGGGTTGCATCGAAGTCCACAGCTCCTAAAATGGCGCAATTTATACGCCAAAGAGGCGAGCGACGCTGGCATGATCCGCGGGATGTGCCGCGAGGATGACAGCGTTGCACCCATAACGAGACGTCTGTGCGCGCGAGTGGGAAGCGCGTGCAGCCGGGATGATAATTCTCAGGATTGTGGAAAACCGAAACAGATATTCTGCAAATGTTCGCCGACTTGCCGGATATCATGCGCGCGCATGAAATGCGTCCGCGCAGACTCTCTGACGGGCGGATGTCATCTGCGCGGCCTCGCCGGGCGGCATGGCTTTTGGATGGCGGTCTTGACCGCGGGTTTTCGATTCGTTGTCCCTTGAATGGAGCACCGCGTCCGCGGATGGCGCGGCGGATCGCTGTCCGCCTGCCGCCGACCGGATCGGGAACCTTTCCGGCGGATGCTCGATCATCCCTGGCAGCACCTGAGAATCGGCCGGCCGAGGTCGGCCCGATGCCGGTCCGTGCGGGTCCGACGCAGCGCAGCAGACGAGTGGTAGAAAGGCGTAGGCAATGAGCAATGATGAAACGAAGCAGGTAGAAAAAGAACCGGTCATGGACTCGATCCGACCCGCGCAGAAAACGGACCAGGCGCGCAGGAACTTCCTGATCGGCACCGCCGGGGTGCTCGGTGCCGGGGCCGTGGGGCTGTTCGCCGCCGCCTTGATAGACAACATGAATCCCGGCAAGGCGGTCGAGGCCCTCGGCGCACCCATCGAGGTCGACGTGAGCCGCATGGAGCCGGGCCAGCTGATTCTCGCCGAATGGAAGAAGAAGCCGATCTGGATCCTCAAGCGCGAGCCCTGGATGCTGAAGACGCTGTCGGAGCCCTCGCTCCTCAATCGCCTGAAGGACCCGCACAGCAAGCAAAACCAACAGCCCGCGCCGCAATTCATCAACGGGAACTATCGGGCCCTGCGTCCCGAATACTTCATCGCCGTGGCGCTGTGCACGCACATGCAGTGCATTCCCGCGTACCGGCCGGCGCCGCACACCGTGACCCCGTGGTGGCCGGGCGGGTTTCATTGCCCCTGCCACGGGTCGATGTATGACTTCTCCGCGCGCGTCGTGGAGGGATCTCCGGCGCCGCTCAACATTCCGATACCGCCGTATTACTGGAAGAGCGATACCGTGGCTCGCATCGGTGAGGTCAATGTGTCCGGCCTCGAAAAAGACTGGTCGCCCGATATCTGGTGAGCGCCCCGATGGCAAGTGGGTCCGCGCATCGAATCGGCCATAAGAAGGAAATAACCGCAATGAAATCCGTTTGGGCAGCGCTTCTCGTCGCCGTTCTGACCGCGCCCGCGGCGTACGCCAAGGCCGACTATCACGGTCTGCCTCCCGCGGGCGCCGCCGCACAGGGCGCAACCCTGGTCGCCGTCTGCGCCGCCTGCCACGGCAGCAACGGCATCTCGGTGAGCCCGGCGTACCCGAATCTCGCGGGGCAGCATTACAACTACATTCTCAAGCAGCTGGAGAATTTCCGCAGCGGGGCCAGGAAGAACGCCATCATGAGCACCATGGCCATGACGATCCCGCCGTCGAAGGACCATGCCAACCTGAAGGACATCGCCGCCTATTTTTCGCGCCTGAGCCCCATGTCGGCGCACCTCGCCTCGCCCGCTGCGGCGGCCTCGCAGCAGATCGAGCTCGGCAGGACCATCTACGATCGGGGAGTGGCCGGGAAGGACATTCCCTCGTGCGCGGCCTGTCACGGATTGGGCGGCGAGGGCAACGGCCCCATGGCGATACCGGTACTGGCCGGGCAGCATGCGGCCTACGTGCTGACCCAGCTCGAGCAGTTCGCGAGCGGCGTCCGGCACAACAGCCCGGGCCACGTCATGCACTCGATCGCACGGGCGATGAACGCCGCGCAGGAGGCGGCGATCGCCGCCTATGTGCGCCAGCTCGATCCGGCCACCGTGCTGGGAATCGGCCCGAAGGATTTCCCCGCGTACGCAAGGACGCTCGCCCCGGCCGGCACGGCCGGCCGGAAGGCGGCCGGAACGCCGACCTCCTCAGCGACCGGCGCCGCGGGCGCCGGCGCAGCTGCGCACTGATCGTGCCGCCACGCAATGCGGGCGCCCCCCAGTCTTTCTCCCTTGCGGGGTCCGGCGCCATTTATGTACTGGAAGGTCTGAGACACCATGAATAGCAACAAGCGACCGATGGCGCATCGGGTGTTCGGCTGGTTCGATGACAGGCTGCCGATTTCCTCCCTGTGGCGCAGCCAGCTCACCCGGTATCCGGCGCCGAAGAATTTCAACCTCTGGTACTTCTTCGGCTCGCTCGCGATGCTGGTGCTGGTCATGCAGCTCGCCACCGGGCTGTTTCTCGCCATCCACTATCAGCCGAATCCGCATCTGGCGTATTGGTCGGTGCTGCGCGGCATCCAGAGGGACTCGCACTGGGGATGGCTGATCCGCGACATGCACATCGTCGGGGCCTCGGCGTTCTTCCTGCTGGTCTACCTGCACATGTACCGCGGCATCCTCTACGGATCGTTCAAGAAGCCGCGCGAGCTGCTGTGGCTGATCGGCATCTTCATCTACCTTGCCCTCGCGGCCGAGGCGTTCCTCGGCTATCTGCTGCCCTGGGGGCAGATGTCCTACTGGGGATCGGCGGTCGTGACCAATTTCGTGACCGCCGTGCCGGTCATCGGCAAGCCGATCGCCACCTGGCTGCGCGGCTCGTTCGTGGTGGATCTGCCGACGCTCAACCGCTTCTTCGTCTTTCACGTGTTCCTGATGCCGCTGCTGCTGCTCGCGCTCGTGCTGGTGCACCTGATCGCCCTGCATCATGTCGGGTCGAACAATCCGGACGGCGTCGAGATCCACGACAGCGTCAACGAGTCGGGCTGGCCGCGCGACGGCATTCCCTTCCACCCCTATTACACGGTCAAGGACCTGTTCGGGGTCAGCGTATTCTTCGTGGTCTTCTTCTGGTTCGTGTTCTACAACCCGAGCGGCTGGGGCTTCCTGCTGGATAAGCTCAATTACACACCGGCGAACATTCTGCACACCCCGGCGGACATCCATCCGCTGTGGTTCTTCCTGCCGTTCTACGCGATCCTGCGCGGCGTGCCGAACAAGGCGTACGGCATCATGGCGTTCGCCGGCACGTTCGCGCTGTTCGCATGCCTGCCGCTGCTCGACCGCAATCCCGTGCGCTCGATCCGCTACCGCTCCGTGCTGTGCAAGGCCAACATCCTGATGATGGCGCTGTCCTTCCTCTGGCTTGGCTTCATCGCGCACGGCTTCGCGACGGAGCACAACATGGTGTACGGCCTGCACGTCGCCGAGGTGTTCTATGCGACGTTCCTGGTGCTGCCGTTCTTCAACCGGCAGCGCTCGACGCGCGCCAAGGTGATCTGGCTGGTGGTCGCCGAGGCGCTGGTGTGGCTGATCGATGTGTGGATGTACTCCATCCATGCACACGGCTGGGGCCTGATGCTGCTCACGGACTGGATTCCGGCGCTGTACCTGCTGCTCATCTTCGGGCTCGCGATCGTCTTCCCGGGACTGGCGCGCGATGCGCAGAAGCTGCCGGAACGGCTCACCGCCGGCGGTGTTTTCCACTGAGCGCGGCCTCGGAACGGGAGTTACGCATGGCAGTGCTCAGCATCGGCAAAGATTGCACGAAACCAATTCGGCGGGATCAAGCGATGACGACGAAAAAATCACCGTTCGGGCGCCCTGGGGCCTTGGCTGCGCTGGCCGCGTCGCTCGCGGTCTTCACGTGCGGGGCGGCGCGGGCCTCGGTGGCCTCGACGCAGCCGCCGCTCAAGCCGATAACGGTCAATCTGCAGGACAAGGCGGCATTGCGCAATGGCGCCCTGTACGTCCTGCACATGTGCGTGGCCTGCCACTCGCTGCAGGGAGCGCGCTACAGCTCGCTGCCCCGGATGCTCGGCCTGAGCGAAAGCGCGTTCAAGCAGGTCATCGGAACGAACGGCCATCATTATCACGACACCATTACGACGAGCATGCCGCCGGCGATCATCGATGCGTTCGCGAAGATACCTCCGCCGGACTTGACGGATATCGCCCGGCGGCACTCGCCGGCGTGGCTGTTCACCTATCTCACGTCGTTTTACGTGGATCCATCGCGTCCGAACGGCGTCAACAACGTCGTCTTTAACAATGTGGCGATGCCCGATGTGTTCGCGCCGCTGCAGGGCCTGCAGAAGCCGCGGATGGTCGAAGGGCTGCGCTATGGCAGCCCGGCGAAGGTCGCAATCGGCGTCGAGCCGCTGACGAAAGGCAGCATGACGCCGGCGCAGTTCGACCGAACGGCGCGGGACATCGTGGAGTTCCTCTACGCGGTGGCGCATCCGCACCAACAGGAGCGGGCGCGCCTCGGACCCTGGATCATCGGGCTGTTCGTGGTGCTGTCGATCCTGACCTACCTCCTCTACAAGCTCTATTGGCGGCGGGTCGACACCAGTGAAGAGCGCTGGTGGAGAGTCGGCAGGTGACGCACGCCGCGGTGGCGCCGGACGGGCTTGCGTGCGCGGACAGGGGGGGGGACGCGCGCCGCTCCTCCAGGGGCGCGTACGCGGCGCTCGCGCTCGGTGCGGTGCTGTTCGTCTTCACGATCTGGTATCAGGTGTATGGCGACACGCGCAGGGAGCGCCAGGCCTGGTCCGATCCGTTTCTGCAGAGCCACCGGCAGTGGCGCCTGCGGACGGCTTTCGTGTTTCTCGTGTGGTCGATCCTGGCCGGTTTTTGTGCGCCGTTCGGGTTCGGCGCGCTCATCTTCGCCCCGGTGTGGCTCTGGTTCGTCTACCGGGTGGCGAAGGGCATGATCCTGTTCCGGATGGGCCGCGTCATCTGAAGCCGCGCCGGGCTTGCGCGGGCGTGGCTCAGGAGGCGAACCGGTCGGTCGCCGTCACCAGCTCGTGCAGGTTGCCCTTCTCGAATGCCGAGTGTCCCGCATCCGGGACGATGCGCAGGTCCGCCTCGGGCCAGGCCCGGTGCAGGTCCCATGCGCTCTTCATCGGGCACACGACATCGTACCGCCCTTGGACGATGACCGACGGGATATGGCGGATGCGGTGCACGTCCTCCAGCAGTGCCCCGTCACTGCGGAAGAAGCCGCCATTGACGAAGTAATGGCATTCGATACGCGCGAAGGCCTCCGAGTACCTGTCCTTCTGGAACTTCGCGACGTAATCGGCCGCCGTGCGCAGATAGCTGGTGGCTCCTTCCCACATCGACCATGCCTTCGCGGCGCGCTTGCGTACCGCGCCGTCCTTGCTCGTCAGGCGCGCGTAGTAAGCGCGAATCATGTCGTCACGCTCGGCCTCGGGGATGGGTTCGATGTAGCGTTCCCACAAGTCCGGATAAAGCGCGCCCGCCCCCCCGGGGTTCTGATAGAACCACTCGAGTTCCCATCGGCGCAGCAGGAAGATGCCGCGCAGCACCAGTTCGGTCACCCGCCCGGGGTGGGTCTCGGCGTAGGCGAGCGCCAGAGTCGAGCCCCACGAGCCGCCGAACACCAGCCAGCGCTCGATGGCCAGGTGCTCGCGCAGCCGCTCGATATCCGACACCAGATCCCAGGTCGTGTTCCCGGTCAGCTCCGCGCGCGGGCGGCTCTTGCCGCAGCCGCGCTGGTCGAGGAGCACGATGCGGTAGCGCGCGGGGTCGAAAAACCGGCGCATCTTCGGGTCGAGGCCGCCGCCCGGGCCGCCGTGCAGGAACACGGCGGGCTTGCCTTGGCGGTTGCCGCACTCCTCGAAGTAGATCTCGTGCCGCTCCGAGACCCGCAGGAATCCCGAGTGGTAGGGCTTGATCGGCGGATACAGCCGGCGCAGGGGGCCTGAGGACTTCGAGCGCATCACGGGGGAGGTAAGCCTATCGATCGACGCCAAAATGTTGATAATACGCGCTTCCTCAAGCGCCCCGGCATCGCCTTGAAGCTGACCCTCGATTCGCTCGCTCCCCATCTCGGCAAGAAGCTTCTGCCGGCGTACCTCATCTCGGGCGACGAGCCGCTGCTTACCGGCGAGGCGGCCGACGCCGTACGCGCCGGTGCGCGAGCGGCGGGCTTCACCGAGCGCGAGGTGCATTTCCTCGAGCGGGGAGCAGGCTGGGACGACGTGCGCGCCTCGGCCGCAAATCTCTCGCTGTTCGGCTCACGCAAGCTCCTCGAGGTGCGCCTGCCGAGCGGGCGGCCCGGCGCGGCCGGTGCCGCGATCCTGGTATCGCTGATCGAGCGAGGCGATCCGGACACCGTGCTGCTCATCCTCACCCCCCGTCTCGATCGCGAGATGCAGGCGGCGAAGTGGGTGAAGGCGGTCGAGGCACACGGGGCCTGGGTGCCCGTGTGGCCGGTGGAGGCCGGCAGGCTCGTCGCCTGGCTGCGGGAGCGCTGCCGCCGGGCCGGGCTCGAGCTCACCGGCGAGGCGCTCGCGCTGCTCGCCGAGCGAACCGAAGGCAACCTCCTCGCCGCCCACCAGGAGATCGAAAAACTGCGTCTTCTCGCGCCCGCCGGCAGGATCGGCGCGGATGCGGTGCTTGCCGCCGTCGCCGACAGCGCCCGTTTTGATGTCTTTCGGCTGCTCGAGGCGGCCCTCGAAGGCGAGCCGGAGCGGGTCCTGCGGGTTCTCTCCGGGCTGCGCGCCGAGGGCATCGAGCCGACCCTGGCGCTGTGGGGGTTGAACAAGGCGCTGCGTGACCTGTGGGGCGCCAGGGGTCAGCCGGCCGGTCAGATCCGGGTCTGGCAGCGTCAAAGCGCGGCGCTGGAGAAGGCCGTACGGCGCGCTCCGCGGCTGTCCTTTTCCGCCCTCTCGCTGCGCGCGGCCCGTGCCGACCGCATGATCAAGGGACGGCTCCGCGGGGACCCCTGGGACGAGATGGCGCTGCTTGCGGCGGATCTGTGCGCACGGCCCGCAGTTCCGGCGCCCCGATCCATGATCAAATAGCGCCGAGCCGTGCCCGGGGGGGGCACGGACGTGCCCTCAAGGATTCCATGCGACAACCCATCGGTCTCTTCGGCGGTACATTCGATCCCATCCACTACGGCCATCTGCGCACCGCGTTCGAGCTGTGGCAGATGCTGCGCCTGGCGGAAGTGCGTTTCCTGCCCACCGGGAACCCGCCGCACCGCGAGCAGCCGCTCGCGAGCCCGGAGCTGCGGCTGCGGATGGTGCGGGCCGCGGTGAGCGGCCAGCCTGGCTTCACCGTGGATGACCGCGAGATGCGCCGCACCGGCGTGGCCTATTCCGTCGATACCCTGGCGGAGCTGCGCGCGGAATACCCCGACCGGTCACTGTGTCTGCTGCTCGGTATGGATGCCTTCCTCGGCTTGCCCCACTGGCACCGCTGGCGCGAGCTGCTGGGCTTGGCCCACATCGTGGTCGCCCACCGCCCCGGCTGGAAGGCGCCCACCATGGGCCCTCTGGGCGAGGTCATGGTCGACCACGGGACCGGTGCCATCCGCGATCTGCACGAGAAGACCGCCGGGTGCATCTACGTGCACGCCGTCACCCAGCTCGAGATCTCCTCCACCGAGCTGCGCCAGCTCATCGTCTCGGGCCGCGACCCGCGCTACCTCGTTCCCGATGAGGTGCGGCAGATGCTGCTCGAGACCCGGTGCTATTCTCCCGCCCAATGAGCACCCAACCCGCTGCCCGCCGGGGCAAAAAGAAAGCCGCATCCGCTCGGGGAGCCGAGCGGACCTCCCGCCTGCTGCAGGCCGTCCTTGCCGCTCTTGCGGACATGAAGGCCGTCCATGTCAAGGTGCTCGACGTCCGTAGCCTGACCGACGTCGCGGACACCCTGGTGATTGCCTCCGGCACCTCCGACCGCCACGTGCGCTCGATCGCCGATCGGGTCATCGAGCAGGCCAAGGCGAACGGCATGAGGCCGCTCGGTACCGAGGGCGAGCGGGAGGGGGAGTGGGTGCTGGTCGACCTGCAGGACATCGTGGTGCATGTGATGCTGCCCCGCGTACGGGAGTTCTATGCCCTCGAGCGCCTGTGGGATGCCGGCGGCGCACAGGCTGCACCCGAGGCGAGCGCCCACGCCGGGCACGTGCCGTAACCACAAGACGATGCGGCTGCGGCTGATCGCCGTCGGCACCCGCCCGCCTCCGTGGGTACGTCAGGCCTACGAGGAGTACAGCCGGCGCCTCGGCCAGCAGCTCAGACTCGAGCTGATCGAGATCGAGCCCGGTCCGCGCTCCCCTGGCAAGAGCCCTGCCAAAGCCATGGCGGCAGAAGCCCGCAAAATCCTTTCCCGGGTGCGCGAGCAGGAGTTCGTCGTGGCGCTCGATGAGCGAGGCGGGGAGCTGACCACGCGGGCCCTGTCGGACTGGCTGAGCCGCCGGATGCAGGCCGGACGCGATCTGGCGTTCCTGATCGGCGGCCCGGATGGCTTCGCTCCGGAGGTGCTCTCCCGGGCCGACCTCACCCTCTCGCTCTCCCGGCTGACCTTGCCGCACGCCCTGGTGAGGGTGGTGCTCGCCGAGCAGCTCTATCGGGCTCTTAGCATCCTCAGCCATCATCCGTATCATCGGGACTGAGATGACCGCTGCGCCCGTCCTCTGTCTTGCCTCTCAGTCGCCACGGCGGCGCGATCTGCTGTGGCAGATCGGCGTGCCGCACAAGGTCATGGCCGCGCGGGTGGACGAGAGCCTGCTGCCTGGGGAATCCCCGGACGACTATGTGGAGCGCGTGGCGCTCGAAAAAGCGGTGACCGTGTGCAACGGCGGCGAGCGGTTGCCCGTACTCGCTGCGGACACGGCGGTGGTCTTGGATGGCACCGTGTACGGCAAGCCAGTGGATCGCGCCGATGCCTTACGCATGCTCGGCAAGCTCTCGGGCCGCGCGCACCAGGTGCTGACCGCGGTGGCGTTTGCGACCGGCCAGACTGTCGCGCTGCGTGTGAGTGCCAGCACGGTGCGCTTCCGCGACCTCACCCTGCCCGAGCGGGAGGCGTACTGGGAGACCGGCGAGCCGCGGGACAAGGCGGGCGCCTATGCCATTCAAGGCCTTGGCGCGGTATTCGTCGAGTCATTGAGCGGCAGCTACTCCGGCGTGATGGGCCTGCCGCTCGCCGAGACCGCCGAGCTGCTGCGCACCGCCGGCATCGCCTGCTGGCAAGGAAGGCGGACTTGATCGAGATCCTGGTCAATGTGGGGGCTCGCGAGACCCGCGCGGCGCTCACCGAAGAAGGGATCGTCCAGGAAATCTTCATCGAGCGAGGCAGCCGGCTGAGGCGGGTCAGCAGCCTGTACAAGGGCCGCGTGACGCGAGTGCTGCCGGGCATGCAGGCGGCATTTGTGGATATCGGTGCCGAGCGGACCGCGTTCCTGCATGCCGCCGACATCGTTCGTCCCGCGCTCGAAGAGGCGGAGCTGCCGGCCGAGGCGCTGGCCGAGCCCGACGTGCGCCGCCTGGTGAGCCCCGGCGATGAGCTGCTGGTGCAGGTCATCAAGGATCCGATCGGCTCGAAGGGGGCGCGCCTTACGACCTTCGTCACTTTGCCCGCGCGCTTCCTCGTGTACATGCCGCGCGGGGTGGGCGTCGGCGTATCGGCGAAGATCGAGGACGAGGCCGAGCGGGTGCGCTTGAAAGCCCTGGTCACGGAGCTGCGCGAAGCCGGACAGGCGCACGCATGGCGCTCGGGCGGCTACATCCTGCGCACCGCCGCCCAGGGCGTCTCCGCGGACAGCCTGCGTCAGGACATGACCTATCTGGAGAAGCTCTGGCAGCATGTCCAGCGGCGTACGGCCGAGACGCCGCCCGGCACCCTGGTGCACGAGGATCTGCCGCTGTCGCTGCGGCTGTTGCGCGATGAGCTGTCCCGCGGCGTCAGCCGCGTGGTGGTCGACTCGACAGACGAGCTCGAGCGCATGGCGGCGTTCGCCGCCGAATTCATGCCCGAGACGGCTGCCCGCATCGAGCTGCATACCGGCACGCGCCCGATCTTCGACCTGCACGGCATCGAGGACGAGATCTCCCGTGCGCTCGAGCGCAAGGTGATGCTTCGCTCCGGCGGCCACCTGGTCATCGATCAGACAGAGGCCATGACCACCATTGACGTCAACACCGGCGGCTATGTCGGCCACCGCAACCTCGAGGAGACCAGCTTTCGCACCAATCTCGAGGCGGCCGAGGCCATCGGACGGCAGCTGCGGCTGCGCAATCTCGGCGGCATCATCATCATTGATTTCATCGACATGCATACCGAATCGCACCGCCGCCAGGTGCTCGCCGCGCTCGAGCGCTCGGTCGCCGCCGACCGCGCCCAGTGCCGCATCGTCTCTCTCTCTCCGCTCGGCCTGGTCGAGATGACGCGCAAGCGCACTCGCGACAGCCTGGCGCACCTGCTGTGCGAGCCGTGCCCCGAGTGCGAGGGACGCGGCTTCGTCAAGACCGCCGAGACCGTCTGCAACGAGATCTACCGCGAGATCCTCCGCCAGGAGCGCTCCTCGAGCCGCGAGGTGCTGGTGCTCGCCCACCAGAGCGTCGTGGACCGCCTGCTGGAAGCCGGATCGGCAGCACTCGCGGAGCTTCAAGGCGGGATCGGCCGCCCCATCCGCCTGCAGGTCGAGACGCTTTACGGCGTGGATCAGTTCGATGTGGTCGTCGCCTGAGACATCGGTGCGCCGGACGGAGTAGGCTTTCGGGATGACCATCGTTGCCGCGATTCAGATGACCTCCGGGGCGGACGTCGGCGCGAATCTTGCCGATGCGCGCGCTTTGCTCGAAGAGGCCGCCGCGCGGGGAGCCCGGTTGGCCGCGCTGCCGGAGAACTTCGCGCTCATGGGACTGCGGGACGCCGACAAGAGAGGCGTGGCAGAGCCGGATGGCAGCGGGCCGGTGCAGGATTTTCTTGCCGCGACGGCCCGGCGCCTCGGGCTGTGGATCGTGGGCGGCACGGTGCCGCTGCGCGGCGCGGCCGACGGCCGGGTGGCGGCAGCTTGCCTCGTCTACGACGAGCGTGGCGAGCGGCGTGCGCGTTACGACAAGATCCACCTGTTCGATGTACAGGTGCCCGGACGCCCGCAGGAAAGCTACCGCGAGTCCGCCCACATCGCCCCTGGCGCAGCGCCCGTGGTCATCGACACACCGGCGGGACGATTGGGGCTGGCGGTCTGCTACGACGTGCGCTTTCCCGAGTTGTTCCGCAAGCTGAGTGCCGCCGGTGCCGAGCTCTTCACGGTGGCCTCGGCCTTTACCGAGCCCACCGGACGCGCGCACTGGGAGGCCTTGATGCGCGCGCGCGCCATCGAGAACCTGTGCGCGCTGCTCGCCCCCGCGCAGTCGGGCTTTCATCCCAATGGCCGGGAAACCTACGGTGACAGCCTGATCGTCGATCACTGGGGCCGGATTCTTGCGCGGCTGCCGCGCGGTCGCGGCTGCGTCACGGCCCGGATCGATCTCGAGCGCCTCGCGCGCGACCGCCAGAGTTTCCCGGCGCTCGCGCACCGAGTGCTCACTTGAATCACCTGATGGAAACCCCAGGAAGCCTGATATGACCGATTCCGCGCAAGACCCGCTTACCCTGGCGCAAGAGCTCATTCTCAGGCCGGGTGGCCTCGATGGGCGTCTGGAGGACGTCTTCGGCGAAGTGCTCACCCACACGGTGGATTTCGCGGACCTCTACTTCCAGCTCACGCGCCAGGAGTCCTGGTCGCTGGAGGACGGTATCGTCAAGGACGGCAGCGCCAGCATCGAGCAGGGCGTCGGCGTGCGCGCGCTGGCCGGCGAGAAGACCGGGTTCGCGTATTCCGACGAGATCATCCTGCCGGCGCTGACGGAGGCCTCGCGCGCGGCGCGCGCAATCGCCCTGCGGGGATCCGGGCGAAGCGTCAACGCCTGGCAGACTCGGACCGGGCACCAGCTGTATCTGCCCGCCGACCCGCTGCTCACGCTGTCGGATCAGGAGAAAGTCGCCTGGCTCGAGCGGGTGGACCGCGAGGCGCGCCGGATCGATCCGCGCATCGCGCACGTCACCGCGAGCCTGGTGGCGGTGCACGAGGTCATCCTGATCGCCAACAGCGACGGCGAGCTTGCCGCCGATGTCCGGCCGCTCGTGCGCTTCAATGTCTCGGTGCTGGTCGAGCACAACGGCCGGCGCGAGCAAGGCTATTGCGGGGCGGGCGGGCGCTTCTCGCTCGCCGAGCTGGTCGCCGAGGACCGGCCTTTGGCGCTGGCGCGCGAGGCGGCGCGCCAGGCGCTGGTGAATCTCGATGCGGCGCCCGCGCCGGCCGGGTCGATGACGGTGGTGCTGGCGCCGGGCTGGCCCGGCATCCTGCTGCACGAGGCGATCGGGCACGGGCTGGAAGGGGATTTCAACCGCAAAGGGACCTCCGCGTTCGCCAACCGCATCGGCGAGCGTGTGGCCGCGCCCGGATGCACCGTGGTCGATGACGGGACGCTCGCCCGGAGGCGAGGCTCGCTCAACATCGACGACGAGGGCACTGCGACCCAGTGCACCACGCTGATCGAGGACGGGATTCTGCGCGGCTACATGCAGGACCGGCTCAACGCCCGCCTGATGGGTCAGCGGCCCACCGGCAACGGCCGCCGTCAGTCATTCGCGCACATGACCATGCCGCGCATGACCAATACCTACATGCGTCCCGGGCCCTACGACCCGCAGGAGATCATCCGCTCGGTCGCGCACGGCATCTACGCCGTGAATTTCGGCGGTGGCCAGGTGGATATCACCTCCGGCAAGTTCGTGTTCTCGGCCAGCGAGGCCTATGCCATCGAGAACGGCCGGCTCGGTGCGCCCCTGAAGGGCGCGACGCTGATCGGCAACGGACCCGATGTGCTCACCCGGGTGAGCATGGTCGGCAACGATCTGAAGCTCGATGACGGCGTCGGGACCTGCGGCAAGGAAGGCCAGAGCGTCCCGGTCGGTGTCGGCCAGCCTACGCTGAAGATCGAAGGGCTCACGGTCGGGGGCACCGCCTAGACCGCCCAGGGCACGCTCCGATCGCGATCTCACGGGAGCCCATGCGCCATGAACACCGACGATTTTCGCCGCCTCGGCCACCAGCTGATCGATTGGATTGCCGATTACCGCCGTGACGCGGCGGCCGGGGCTTATCCCGTGATGGCGCGCGTGGCGCCAGGCGAGGTGCGCAGCCGGCTGCCCTCCGTGCCACCGGCGGAGCCGGAGCCGCTCGAGGAGGCGCTCGCGGATCTCACGCGCGTCATTCTGCCCGCCTGCACCCACTGGCAGGATCCGCGCTTCTTCGCCTACTTTCCCTCCAACAGCGCCCTCGCCGCGGTGCTCGGCGATCTCGCCAGCACCGGTCTGGCGCAGCTCGGGCTCAACTGGCAGGCCGCCCCCGCCCTCACCGAGCTCGAGGAGCTCACCACCGACTGGCTGCGCCAGATGATGGGCCTGTCGGGGGCCTGGAGCGGCGTCATCCAGGACACCGCTTCGACCTCCACCCTGGTGGCGCTGCTGTGCGCCCGGGAGCGCGCCACGGATTACGGCGCCGAGACAGGCGGCCTGCAGGCCGCTCCGAAGCCGCTCATCGTGTACGCCTCGAGCCAGAGCCACAGCTCGGTGGACAAGGCTGCGCTCCTTGCCGGCTTCGGGCGGGACAACCTGCGCGTCGTGGCCGTCGACGAACGATATGGAATGCGGCCCGAGGCGCTGCGCGAGGCGATCGTCGCCGACCGGGAAAGGGGGTTGCTGCCCTGCGCCGTCGTGGCAACGGTGGGCTCGACGGCGACCACTGCTGTCGATCCGGTCGCCGATATTGCGCAGATCGCGCGCAATCACGGACTGTGGCTGCACGTCGATGCCGCCATGGCCGGCTCGGCCATGATCCTGCCGGAGTGCCGTCCTCTGTGGCAGGGGATCGAGCAGGCCGATTCCCTGGTCGTCAATCCTCACAAATGGCTCGGCGCTTCCTTCGACTGCTCGACCTACTACGTGCGCGATCCACGGCACCTGGTTCGAGTGATGTCCACCAGTCCGAGCTACCTGCGCACGGCCGCCGATGCCGAGGTCAAGAATCTGCGCGACTGGGGAATTCCCCTCGGGCGGCGCTTCCGGGCGCTGAAGCTGTGGTTCCTGATCCGCGAGCAGGGAGTGAGCGGACTGCAGGCGCGCCTGCGCCGGGATCTGTCCCACGCCCGCTGGCTCGCCGGGCAGGTGGATGAGGCAAGCGGTTGGAAGCGCCTGGCGCCGGCGCACCTGCAGACAGTCTGCGTGCGGCACGAGCCAAGAGGCCTCGAAGGTGATGCGCTCGATACGCACACGCTTGCCTGGGTGCGCCGCATCAACGAGTCCGGCAAGGCCTACCTCACGCCGGCGATGCTCGATGGGCGCTGGATGGTGAGAGTGTCGCTCGGCGTGGAAACGACGGAGCGGGAGCACGTCGAGGCGCTTTGGGTGCAGATGCAGGAGGCGGTGCGGGCATAGGGCGAGCCTTGGGGCCCGCCATCCACGCGAATCCCGGTTGGCGCACCGTGCCAGATCCTGATTCTCAGCGTGCGCGACCACCCGCTCTGCGGCCGCGTCAACGGCGCGCAGCGGCCACTACGCGTTCAAGTCTGGAATGAGCTCGCTTTCCAGGCGGGTGATCTGATCCTTCAGGGCGAGTTTGCGCTTCTTCAGGCGCTTGAGCTGCAGCTCATCGACGTGCATGTCCAGCGACAGACGGGTGATGATCTCGTCGAGGTCGCGGTGCTCGATGCGCAGCTGACGCAACTTCTCCATGTTGCGGAACAGCTCGCGGTCGACGTTGTCTTCGCTTTCAGTATCCGTCATGGCGCATCGCGGCTGCCGGACCCACCCCAGGGAGCCCATCATAATCCTTCCCGGAGCGCGGCGGCGCAAGGAGGCCATGCGCGGCTCCCTGGAGGCGTACGCGGTCCAGGGAGCCTTCCTGGAAGCTCTTAGCCCGGCCGGTGGGGCTTGCCGCGCGGCCGGTGCCCCGAGCCTGGCCGTCCCGCGCGGTCCGGCCGCCGCCCGCCGCCGCCGCGGCGCGGGGGCCTGCCGGGCCTGTGTGCCGCCTCGGGTGCCGTGAGCCCGGTGGCGAGCATTCCCGCAGCGATCGGCGCCGAGGGAATCTTGTGCCCGATGTAGTGCTCGATGTCCGGCAGCGAAACGGCGAACTCCTCGCAGGCGAAGCTGATCGCATCTCCCTCGGCTCCGGCGCGCGCCGTGCGCCCAATCCGATGGACGTAGTCCGCCGCATCCTGCGGCAGGTCAAAGTTGAACACGTGGCTGACGTCCGGGATGTGCAGGCCGCGGGAGGCCACGTCGGTGGCGATCAGCACCGCCAGGTCCCCGTTGTGGAACTCGCGCAGGAAGCGCAGCCGCTTCGCCTGGGGCACATCGCCCGAGAGCGCCTGGGCGTGGAAGTCGTTGGCCCTGAGCACCGCCTCGAGCCGCTCGGCCATGCGCTTGGTATTGACGAAAATCATGGTGCGTCGCGCCTCGCTCTGGCGCAGCAGGCCCACCAGCAGCGGGACCTTTTCCTCCATCGCAGGGTAATACATGATCTGGCGGACCCGGTCGACGGTCTTCTTGTCCGGCTCGATGCGCACCAGCTCCGGGTTGTTCATGTGCTCGTAGGCGAGCTCGAGTACCCGGTACGAGAGCGTCGCGGAAAACAACATCGACTGGCGCCGCTGCGGCGGCGGGAGCCGGCGCAGCAGGTAGCGGATATCGGCGATGAACCCGAGGTCGAACATCCGGTCGGCCTCGTCGAGCACCAGGGTCTGCACGTGCTTCATGTCGAACACGTGCTGTTTGTAATAATCGATCAGGCGGCCCGGCGTGCCGATCAGCACGTCGATGCCTTCCTCGAGGGCGCGCCGTTGCTTTTCGTAATCGATGCCCCCATATACGACGGCATGCCTGAGGCCCGTATGGCGGCCGAGGGCCTCGGCATCGTGGTGGATCTGCACCGCCAGCTCGCGGGTCGGAGCCACGATGAGCGCGCGGATCGAGGTCGGTGCGCGCCCCGCCGGCGCAGGATGGGTGAGCAGCGCGTGATACAGGGCCACCAGGAATGCGGCCGTCTTGCCGGTGCCCGTCTGCGCTTGGCCGGCCACGTCCCGGCCCGAGAGCGCGATCGGTAGCGTTTGTGCCTGGATCGGAGTGCAGTGTGCGAAACCGGCGTCGCGGATCCCCGCCAGGACGGGTGCGGTGAGGCCGAGGCTCTCGAATGTCGAAGCGTGCAAATGTGGTTCGTTCATCGGTCCAGGCTTATCGTGTGCATTGAAGGATACTCGTGTTGAAGGAAAGGCCGCGCGGGCCTTGCAAAAACCGCGAAAAAGCGCTAAAAAGTCCCCAGTGGGCGGACCAGCCGGTCCGCGCCTGCCAGCCCCGGGGGCTTTCCCAGCAGGCACCATCCTTTTGGATCAAGCTCGATACTCATCAATTTCACGAGTTTAGTGTAACCGTTTGACGGGTGTTTCCGGCAGGGGCGTTCTCGACCTGCCACCCTCATCCATCAAGTCCTTCGCTGACCCAAGAAAACTCTGTTTCGACGGAGGTTGAACCGCGTGAGCAACCCGCACATCGTGCATACCACAGACGCCACTTTTGCGCAGGACATCCTGCAGTCCGACAAGCCCGTGCTGCTCGATTTCTGGGCCGAATGGTGCGGTCCATGCAAGATGATCGCCCCGATATTGGACGAGATCGCAGGCGAATATCAGGACCGTCTCAAGATCGCCAAGATCAATATCGATGAAAATCCACAAACTCCGCCGAAATATGGCATTCGCGGCATCCCGACGCTGATCCTGTTCAAGAACGGCACCGTCGAGGCCCAGAAGGTCGGCGCGGTGTCCAAGTCGCAACTGTCGGCCTTCCTGGACAGCAATCTGTGAGAGGCTACCTCGGCAATCAGGGCCGCAACCGGCCCAAAGGCCAGCGCCACGGTAATCGCGAGCGCGACGGCAACCGCGCCAACGGTAACTCGGGCGGGCGTCCCGAGGAGCTGCTGCGCGAGGAAGTGTTCGACGCCGATGACTCCGAGATCATCAGCCCCGCGGAGCTGATGCAGTCGCGCAAGTCGATGAACCTCACGGAGCTCAAGGCGAAACCCATCCACGAGCTGGTGAAGGTCGCCGAGTCCATGGGGCTCGAGAACCTCGCGCGCTCGCGCAAGCAGGACATCATCTTCTCCATCCTCAAGGCGCACGCGAGGAACGGGGAGAACATCTACGGCGATGGCGTCCTCGAGATCCTGCAGGACGGCTTCGGCTTCCTGCGCTCGGCCGACGGGTCCTACCTCGCCGGGCCCGACGATATCTACATCAGCCCGAGCCAGATCCGCCGCTTCAACCTGCGCACCGGCGACACCATCTCGGGGCTGATCCGTCCGCCCAAGGACGGCGAGCGCTACTTCGCGCTGCTCAAGGTCGGGGAAATCAACTTCGATTCCCCCGAGAGCTCGCGCAACAAGGTGCTGTTCGAGAACCTGACGCCGCTGCATCCGACCAAGCGCTTGAAGCTCGAGCGCGGCAACGGCTCCACCGAGGACCTCACCGCCCGCACCATCGACCTGGTCGCGCCCATCGGCAAGGGCCAGCGCGGACTCATCGTCTCGCCGCCCAAGGCCGGCAAGACCATGCTGCTGCAGAACATCGCCACCTCCATCACGGCCAATCATCCGGAGGTGTACCTCATCGTGCTGCTCATCGACGAGCGGCCCGAGGAGGTCACCGAGATGCAGCGCACCGTCAAGGGTGAGGTGGTCTCGAGCACGTTCGATGAGCCCGCGGCCCGCCACGTGCAGGTGGCCGAGATGGTCATCGAGAAGGCCAAGCGCCTGGTCGAGCACAAGAAGGACGTGGTGATCCTGCTCGACTCGATCACGCGCCTGGCGCGCGCATACAACACCGTGGTGCCCTCTTCGGGCAAGGTGCTCACCGGCGGCGTCGATGCGAACGCCCTGCAGCGGCCGAAGCGCTTCTTCGGCGCGGCGCGCAACATCGAGGAGGGCGGCAGTCTCACCATCCTCGCCACCGCGCTGATCGATACCGGCTCGAAGATGGACGACGTGATCTACGAGGAGTTCAAGGGTACCGGCAACAGCGAGATCCACCTCGACCGGCGCATCGCCGAGAAGCGGGTGTTCCCGGCGGTGAACATCAATCGCTCGGGCACTCGCAAGGAAGAGCTCATCACCGACCCGGGCGAACTCGCCAAGATGTGGATCCTGCGCAAGCTCCTGCACCCGATGGACGAGCTCGCCGCGGTCGAATTCCTGCTGGACAAGCTGAAGGACACCAAGTCCAACAACCAGTTCTTCGAGGCGATGAAACGCTGAGACGTTGTGTGGGACACCGCATAATGGTTCCGATCGACCCCGTAAAGATTCCTTGGCGGTCCATATAGATTCCGTTTTGGAGCGAATTGCCTTTGAAAAATAAGGGATTTCTCAGCCGGATGCCGCATAAAGATTCCTGGCACTGCAAATCTGAGTTTTGACCTGCATTCCGGAACGAAGGACCGAACTGAGCGAGCCGGCCGCGCCCCATCCGGGGAGTGAGCCGGCGCGGCGGACTTGCTTCTCTGGGCTTCGAAAGCGACCGATTCGCTGACTCTGCGGTGGCGGACCCGACCGTGGAATAGCGACTCCCGCCGCTCCTGGCCAATTCCACATATGAGCCTCGTGGGCCCTTTCTGGGCCCAGTTTCTGGCGGAGGCGCTGGAGGGGGGGCTTCGTCCAGCAGCTTATGGTGGCAGGTACGGCGATAAGCGGTTGATTTCAGGGTGGCACTGGTCGCAGCTTATGCGTAAACCCACAATTTGTCATTTGTCGTAGATCGATTCCCCGCATCCGAACATACCTCTCGGTTGGACAGCAAACGGAGCAAAAATATCGCCCATTTTCGGAATTCTCAATAATGGCTCGGGGGCGTGTAGCTCAGCTTGGGATCGACGGCGTCATAGTGCGAAGAAGTATGTTTGACTACCTCGTTCAGTTCGTTGCGTAGCTCGTCCGCTTTCTTCCGGCCATAGACATTCGCCATCATTTCCCACAAGGGGGGCTTGATGGGCTTCCCCCAATCCTCGAAATTCTTGAACGGAATCATGAGAACGAAATTCGGTGCGTTTGGCCCGCCACCGTTGACTTCGATCGTGGCCCAGTGGCCACCCCATTTGCTCTTCTCCATGGCGGAGTAGATCATCCTGACGTCCTTGACGTACGTCTCGTAGGCTTGGTGTCCGCTCTTGAGTGTAACCTCTACGACGTAGAAACCACCGGAATCTGGTGTCTTGTCGCTCGCCAGATTACTCATACCCGGCATCCAGATGTCGTACTGGCTGCTCGAACTCAGCATATGGGGATCGACGTAGGTCCGCCATGCGGAGACGCAGAGATTCGCCTGTTTGAAGAATGGGTCGAAATCGCTCCAGCTCCCAGGGTCGGTCACGTAGGAATATCTATGTTCCTCGCCGGTTACATGCACCAAGGCTATCACCCGATAAGGAAAGTGGTTCCGGACCAGACACTGATCGAAGGCCTTCATGCCGGCCTCGTAGGCCCGCACCTCGGGCGGCGCCACGCTGTGCGTCTCTTTGAACTGCACCTTGTTCCCTGCGGCCTGGGCTGTCGCGCCAAAAGAAAGCGTGGTCAGTGCCGCTAACCACCATACCAACTTTTTCATGATCACCTCGATTCCGCGTTCAGAGTCGGTTGCCGGCGTCCCTTTATGGTTTTCTCCTGATCACCTCCCGCGAACCGCGTTCACCCTGCTCCGGAAAGCAGGATGTTGGCAAATCTTACCAAGACGGGGCGGACCGGTTCCCCTCCGCCTGTGGTGGCGGCCGTGCATCCTTGCGCGGAAAGTTTCCGGACGCTGCTGCGGGTAACGAAGACGAAGCGTTGTCGAACGCCCGTCTTCATAGCGTACAACTTCCGAGCGGCAATCATGAGTTTCTTACCTCCGAGCCGAGTCTTTCGCCGGCGGCTGGTTCAGTTCTGGCGATCTGCGCCCGGGATACGGCGATCGTCATGATGCGTGTCATTATGGCCTATCGTGTGGCGGAATTCTCTTTCAAATCACCGGTGTACTTGAAAACCAAAAAACCGATTGAGAGCGCTGACCGAATACTACACCCGGCCGACGGTGACGCTTGGGCGCCGGGAAACCCCCAATGTCGGTATTTAAATTGCCACTTGGCAGAGTCGGTCGTATTCTGTTCCTCATGTCCTCCCGAGACGATCTGATCGGCCGACTGTACACCGGTAGCCAGCGCGCGTTACGCGGCTACGTGCGTCGTCTCATCGCGTCCGACGATGCCGCCGACGAGATTGTGCAGGAGGCATATCTGCGTACGTATGAGAACGCGGAGCGACTGAATACGCCGCGGGCCTTTCTCTTCACGACAGCGCGCAACTTGGCGTCGAGTGCACGCCGATCAACGGAGACGCAAAAAACAGAAACAGTGGGGGATTTGGAGGCGTTAGGATTCGAATCATTTGACGGTCCAGAGGAGCGAGCGATGGCCGACGAGGAACGGCGTCTCTTGCAACAAGCCGTCGCGCGGCTTCCGCCCCAGTGTGGTGCAGTCTTTTCTCTTAGGATCTTTCACGACTATTCGTACAAGGAGATTGCCGAGCGCTTGGGGATTGCGCCGAAGACCGTGGAAAATCACATCGCTCGCGCTCTGCGCGAGATATTCGAATATCTCCAGAAACAGCCGAAATGAGCGAGGCGAGCGGTCATGGCTGACATTCGTCGCATGCCTGAAAAGCGACAAGTCCTTCATGAGGCTACAGCGTGGATGGCGCGTCTCGGCGCAGACGATGTTACGGCCGAGGAGCGGGCACGGTTCGAGGCGTGGCGCAGTGCTCATCCGTTGCATCGACGGACCTTCGAGGAGCTCACCCGAATCTGGGACCGGTTTGCCGCGGCGCGCCCTCTGGTGAGCGCAGTGGCATTTGGCCAGTCGATGAACGAGGGGGCTGCCTGCGTCGAGGCAGGCCGGGCGCGCACGCGAAGACGTCGTTATCGTCTAGCGTGGGCCGCAGCCCTGGTCGGTGTACTGGCCGGGTTTATCTTATTCAGCTATCTCAGTCGGCGCTCGGAACGAACATACGTGACAGCCGTCGGAGAGCACGCGACGGTATCGCTTCCCGACGGCTCAACGCTGGAACTAGACAGCGACAGTCGTGCATGGGTGAATTTCTCTACACGATATCGCATCGTGCATCTGGAGCGCGGTGAGGCATTTTTCAAGGTGGTGCACAACGCCCAGTGGCCGTTCTGGGTCGTTGCTGGCAACTCCTGGGTACGCGACGTGGGCACCGCCTTCAATGTGCAGCTGAGTGCTACGGGCATGCAGGTGACCGTGAGTCGGGGAACGGTAAAGGTGGGAACGATAGCCACATTGCTTCAAGAGGTTCCGTTCCACGACGCACTACTGGCTCATGCAACAGCGATTTCGGTGCTGACTGCTGGGCATCAGGCTGAGGTATCTGGAACGACCGTCAAAATCAGCCAGGTCGATCGCACGGAGCTTGCCGACGCAATCTCGTGGCACGCGCGGATTCTATACTTTGAGAACGCGCCCTTGTCCGAAGTCGCGGAAGAGCTCAGCCGCTACACGCAGTTGCATCTGGTGATATCCGGAGAGCGCCTTCGGGAGCTGCCCGTGGCGGGCACCTTCGAGGCAAGTCCGCGGGGTGTCGAAACGTTTCTCCTCATGCTCAATCAGGGATTGGGGCTCACCGTGCACCGTGAGGCTGGCAGGGTCATCATTCAGCCCGCCCACGATACCGCTCACTGAGCAGACATCGCCGCCTTATGGGCAATGGCACTAAGGTGAAACGTTTGGAAGATAGCCATACAAACGCACCTGCCGCCGCGCTTTCACGCGAGGTACCTTCAGCCACTGGTACGATTTTGGGCGTCGTTTTCGTGCCCGCGACTCTATTCGATCCGGGCGGTGGCCTACCTTCCGCTGAACGATCACACGGAAGAGATTGTCGCTGTGGCTGGCGGTCAGGCCGGCTAGGCCCCGAGCCACCCATTCGGTCCACAGCTGCACCGTATGCTTGACGCGCATCTGACGCGGATGCACATCGGTTTGCAGCGCCGCCTGCGCCATCAGGAGACGGGTCAGATTGTAGGCGAGCAAGTAAACCCAGAGTTCCTTCTCGCACATCGACGGAGTCTTTCAACTCAATACCTTCACGCCCAGCGTCGTTTTGATATTGCGAAAGTCGAACTCGACGTTTCATCTGCGCTCGTAGAGCTTGACGGGCTCGCGTTTGGGTGCCTTGCGCGGATCGTGCATGCTGGTCACCTGCACGCGACCGCCCATCTTCACCTCCCGCACAATCAGCTGCGGCGGAAAGGCCCGATATTCCTGCTGACTCATCCATTCTGGCCGGGTTTCCGGCTTCTCCCAGCGCACGATATGCTCGCGAGCGCCGAGGCGCTCGCTGCTGCCTTTGCCCGCGTGGGGTCCCATCGCCACGTCCAGTACCGCGCCGGTCGAGAGGTAGATCACTCGAGTCAGCCTCATCAGCGGAAAGCCCACTCCTTCTGCCTGGCTGGACGGTTGCGGATAGCGAGCTTGGTTCTCTGCCGTATCCGGCATCGAGAGCCCGGTGCCGTCGCCGAGCTTCGCTACCCAGCCCCTCCAGCGCCAGCCTGCCGGCGACTGACCGCAAAGCAACTCCCCGGTCGCGTGAGTGAGCGCCGTGACGATTGCCGTCGGCAGCCGCCCGCGCGCTCTGCTGTAGCCACCCGTGCGCGAGCTCGGGGGCTTGAGTCCTTCGGCCACGCATTGAGCGATCCAGTCATCGACGGCTCTCTGGCACGAGCGGTCCTGCGACAAGGCTTGCTTCAAGAATACCGCAAGCGTCACCGTCGGAGGATACTCTCGGTTTCGGTGCTCCGGCAGCAGCGCCTCAGTTTTCTGCAGAAGTTCCGGGCCGGTGGGCACGTTGAAGAAGTCCACCGCCCGAAGGCGCTGAGCTTGCCACCCGATGCGAGATTGACGTTGCTGAGATTGAAAGCGGCACTACGATCTCTCAAGGCTGACCTCGGGGTTGGTGGGCCGGAAGTGTGGTAACAACATCCTACCAATCCCAGCCGGTTTTCCACCATATCTTTCAACGCCTTACCGGCAGGTGCTCCTCGCGCTTGCCGTTAAGTAAGTACCATTGCCCTTGGGGGTTTTTCGCTTACCCGGAGTCGTATAAAACAGCCGACTCAAAAGATGGGGGGTGGCGACATGCCACGGGGACATTCGATCATCACACTGGTGCGCGTGCTGACCTGCTGCGTAGGGCTTGCGCTTGTCTGGCCGACGCTTGCGCGCGCAGATAGCGCGCGATTCGCGATTAAGGCTGAGCTCCTGCCGTCTGCTCTGAAGGCCTTCGCACAACAGGCTCACATGCAACTGCTGTATGAGTACGCCATCGTGCGCAATGTTCGGGGAAATTCTGTCAACGGAGTGATTGAGAAACATGTTGCGCTCGAGGAGCTCCTGCGCAATACCGGGCTGGAAGCGGTGTTCAGCTCGGACGAGGCCGCTACGATCAGGCCGATTCGGTCGACCAAGGCCGGCGACATGCCAATGCCTTCCGGTACGCGCGGCGACGGAAACGCCAGAAAAAGGAACAAAGTTTCGCCGCGAAAGTTTCGGACAACCATGAGGGATGATGCCCCCCCGAAAGTCACCGACCCCCATACGCCGGCACCGCGGAATTCCGAAAATCAGGAGTTGGCCACCCTCCAGGAGATCATAGTCACAGCGGAAAAACGGGCGGAATCCATCCAAAACGTTCCCATGAGCATCGTCGCGCTGTCCGCAGCCCAGCTGCAGGATTCGGGAGCAACGACGCTCGCTGACATCGGTCGCTTGGTTCCCGGGCTCTCAGTCATGAGCGTCGCTCCGGGGCAGAACATCATCAATCTTCGCGGCATTTCGTCAGCAGGCGGAAGTCAACCAACTGTCGGGTTTTATATAGACGACACTCCCATACCGACCATTGGGGTATTTGGCTTCGATCCTGATCCGGTCCTCTTTGATCTCAACCGCGTCGAGGTGCTCGAAGGTCCGCAGGGCACCCTGTACGGCGCCAGTTCCATGGGAGGCACCATCCGGTATATCACAAACCAGCCGGATTTGGGGAAATTCAAAGCGGCCATGCAGGAGATACCGTCCTATACCGACGGCGGCAGTCTCAACAACGAATTCGACGGAATGATCAACATTCCGGTAAGCTCGTCCGTTGCCGTAAGGGCGAGCGCGGTCTACCAGAATTATTCCGGCTATATAAATCGTCGTTCGATCGATCCAACAAACATTCTCGAGGCCAACCCCATTGGACCGGTGGCCAAAAATGTCAACACCGACTCGACGACCTCCATACGTGTCGCACTTGAATATAAGCCGCTGCCGTCCCTGACGCTCACGCCATGGGTGATGTATCAGCGAACCATGCTGGGCGCTCCGTTCACATTCGACGCGCCGCCGGGGTCGTTCGATCATCCAGTACAGATACGCGATGCCAATGAACCGTCGACCAACCAATTCACCCTGGTCGCACTGCCGATCCATGCGCATTTCGGGCGTGTGCATCTTGTTTCCGACACGTCCTACTACGATAACTTCTTTCAGGTCGTAGAAGACGAGTCGAAGGTGAACTACTACTATTTCTCGCCTCTGCAGTCGTATGTATATCCGTCGCCATTCTGGAATGATTTTCACCTCAAGCAGTTCACCGAAGAGATGCGGGCGAGGGCGACTGTGGGCCGGGTGCGCGGACTGCTCGGCGTCTACTACGCACACAGCGACGCGCCGTCGTACTATATGATGCCATTCCCATCGGGATACAATGCCGCATTCGGGACTCCGTTCGGATCCCTGCCGTCGTTTTTTTCCTGGGTCTCCGAGGACCGCACCGAGGATATGGCGGCGTTCGGGCAATTCAACATAGGGATTACGCAAGGATTGCACCTGATTCTGGGTGATCGTGTGTTTCGGCACAACGACGCCTACAGTGCGTATGGCAATGGCGTATACAATGGGGGGCCGGTCGGTAGTCCGCAGAAACATTTTGCTCGGGAGCAGGGAAGTACGCCAAAGGTGGAGCTTAGCTATCACGTGACACACGAAGCCATGGTGTACGTGAGCGCGGCCAAGGGCTTCAGGCCGGGAGCAGCCTCCACTCCCTTGCCGGCGCTTTGCGCGGCGGATCTGCATGCCATTGGTTTAAACGCATCACCCACCTCATATGGACCGGATTCCCTCTGGGACTATGAGGCCGGCGAGAAGCTGACCTCGGACGCCTGGGGATTGAGCGTAGATTCTTCCGTCTACTACATGAAGTGGAGCCACATCCAGCAGCTCGTGCTTCTACCGACCTGCGGATTCGAGTTCACTGGGAATTTCGGTAATGCCGTCAGTAAAGGTGCGGAGCTGCAATTGCGGTACGCCGTCAACCGCCACTTGCTGGTCTCGATGAGCGGATCGTTCACTAAGGCCCAGATCACCTCTACGGTCACCGGCGCTCAGGGATCACCGGGGGATCCACTGGAGAATGTCCCTAAATGGATGGGCAATCTGTCCATTGATTATCACGCGCGCATTCGTCCCGGCGTGGGAGGCTTTCTGCACTTCGACCTGAACACGAGCAGCAGGCAGTACAACAACTTCGTGCCGACGAGCATCTATTATGCCACGGGGGGATACACGCTGGCCAATTTCCGAGTGGGTGTCAACACCGCGGCTTGGCAGATCGCGTTGTTTGTGAACAATCTCTTCAACAAGCACGCGGAAACGGCTCTGCCGAATTCCTACGCGGCCAACCTGCCGAATACTCGTGCGGTGTCGTTGAATCAACCGATGACTATTGGCTTTAGTCTCCGGCGCGACTTCTGATCTCATCAAGGCATGCGGAATTGATCGTTTCTGGAGAGCGTAAAGGGGAGGAAAAACGGCGTGGTTCCATCGTATCCGCGATCGCTCGCATCGGTTTGGATCGCCCTTCGTCGTGATGACCGGTGTGTAGTCTTGATCGGAACGGTTGGGACGACTCTTCCGAAAGCCAAGCCGTGTTCGGTCTGATGAGGTGAAGGTGCGGTGATCATGCCGAGCGGGAGATCCGGTAGGCTGCGACAGGTCATTGGCGCTGACATTCATCCTTAGCATGCAAAAAATACTTTCGATCAAGTTACTAATTCCGATGCTTCATTGTCGGAAAGGGGATCACTTGGGTTCTTTTTACAAGTACCGGTGGATTTTCGTCGCGCCGATCGGCGTGTTCTATCTGATTGCTGTTGGTACAATGGCCACTGCGTCGCCTGCAAAGCGTGCAGCACCGCCCGGCTGGGTTGACACTGCGCGACTCACGAACGCGGTGCGTGAGCCGGGTCAGTGGTTCACCGCCGGCCGGGATTTCGGCCAGACGTATTATTCGCCGCTTCATGAAGTCAATGCGACGGACGTCACGCATCTGGGGTTCGCGTGGCAGTATAAGCTCGGTATGCGCAGAGGGCTCGAGGCTACACCGATCGTCGTTGACGGCGTGATGTATACCTCCGGTCCCTGGGGATATGTCTATGCACTCGATGCGGCGACGGGCAGGTTGCTGTGGAAATTTGACCCGCATGTGCCCGGTGGTTACGGGAAATATGCGTGTTGCGACGTCGTGAACCGGGGTGTGGCGGTCTGGAAGGGCCGTGTCTACGTGGTCAGCTTGAACGGCTTTCTGTACGCCCTCGATGCGCGCACGGGCCGGGTGATCTGGCGTGTGCAGTCTCTTCCGCGTCACGTACCTGGCGCGCACTACTACGCGGGAGGAGCGCCGATCATTGCGGGCAACGTGGTCGTCATTGGCTTCGGCGGGTCGGATTTCAAGGGAGTGCGGGGATCCGTCTCAGCCTATTCGCTCGCGGGAGGAAAGCTCCGCTGGCGCTTTTACACCGTTCCGCGGAATCCGAAGCTTGGCCCCCAAGATCAAGCGCACTTGCGGGAGGCCGTGAAGACCTGGCCGTCCGATTATGATTGGGCGATCGGCGGAGGCGCGGGGGTGTGGGATGGCCTTGCGTACGATCCGAAGCTTCATCTCGTGTATTTCGGCACGGCTAACGCTTTGCCCTATCACGGCTCGATGAATCCGAAAAAGTACGGCGATGAGCTCTATGCAGCGTCGATTATCGCGGTTCATGCGGATACCGGGAAAATGGCTTGGTATTACCAGGAGGTGCCGGCGGAAGGGTTTGACTATGATGCCTGCAATCCCTTGGTGTTGGCGCGACTGAAGGTCGATGGGCATCCGCGCCGGGTCATCATGCAGGCGAGCAAGGATGGATTCCTGTATGTACTCGATCGCTCCACGGGACAGCTCCTTTCCGGCAGGCGATTTATGTACGTCAATTGGACCAAGGGTCTGAATCCCAAGACTCATGAGCCGATACAAAGACCCTCAATCGATTGGACCGAGCACCCAGTGCTCGTTTGGCCCGGCGCCCTTGGCGGGCACAGTTGGCAGCCGATGTCGTTCGACCCGAAGACGGGCGTTGTCTATATTCCCGTCATCGACTCGCCGACGGTATACGCCAGTACGGTTCATAGCCCGGCGGGAGGCGTCAAGGTCGATTTTCAGGCGACGTACTTCTTCCCCAAGGACTACTTGCCGAAGGAACTGGAGAGTCTTTATGGTCCATTACCACCGCTCCGCGATCTCGCACGCGGTGGTCCCGCTCCCGTCGCACGCGGCTTGATCGAGGCGGTCAAGCCGATGACGGGTAAAGTCGTTTGGCGACGGCAAACTGCAACCTATTGGGATGGGGGGATTCTCTCGACTGGTGGCAATTTGGTGTTTCAAGGCGACGCAGACGGCTACCTTAATGTTTATGCCGCGGATACGGGCAAATTCCTCAAGCGCATCGACGTCGGGACGTCGATCATGGCCGCACCCATGACCTACCGCGTCGGAGGGGTGCAATACGTCTCGGTGATGGCCGGCTACGGTGGCGCAATGATCTCCATGCCGTTTCCAAAGACCAGCGCGGCCTACCGATTCGGCAATGCGGACCGCATCGTCACGTTTCGCCTCGGAGGCGGTCGCACTCCCAAACCGGCGCCGTTCCGCCCTGGCCCGCTGCCGGCGCTGCCGGCGCGTGCGGGAACCGCACAGCAGGTCGTACACGGTGAGGTGCTCTACAATGGATATTGCTCTCGGTGCCACGTATTTGGTCGGGGAGAGTTGCCCGATTTGCGCCGTTCCTCAGCTGCCTTGAGCCCGGCCATTTATGCCATCGTGCTGCACGGTGCCCTGCAATCAAAGGGCATGGGCCGCTTTAACAACGAACTGACACGCGCTGACGTCCAAGACATTCAGGCGTATTTGGTCCAGCAAGCGTGGAAAATGCAATCGGCGCATCGTGCGCGAGCGCACAAAGCACATAGGAATACGCCATGAGCCCGACCTATTCGTGGACTCGGGTGGTGTTTTCTTACGGTACCCCTTGCTGTATTTGTGCGTAACTTTGATGACCCAACATTAAATTGGTGGACAATAGTTCCACTTTGTCACGTTGAAACGCACGTGGTTCAATGACTTACGCTACGTACCGAGATTGGCGGCATCTATCAGCACCTGTCGCTGTTGGTGTTGAATGCGCATCTGTCTTATCACATCTTCTTGGCTGAGGCGGCGCTCCGGTAATGTGGTCGCAAGAAAAATCTGGATGTCGTAACAGCTCAGCAGCGGGTGTGTGCCGTCATGCCCGAGTCGCTCCTCGAGCATGAACAGCATATCCATCATGACCAGAGCCATTTGGCGATGCCAAAACTGCCATTAGCAAGCTTGATACTGCGCCACCACAATATGACTTTTGGCATCCTGAAACGCTCGCTCAATCCAGAAACGCTGCGCCAACATACGCGTCAATTTTATAACGCTCGTCTGAGCCTGAGCGTTGCTCAGGCTGTATTTGACAGTGCCTGGAGGTTCGAGTTATCGGCGAACAATCAAATGTCAACAGTGCTCCGTCGGGACGCGCTTGCCCCACTGCCATACTCTTCGATGCAGCACTTCGACAGTCAACTTTCCCATCGTGGCGCTCCGGAGGGTCTTTCTGCGCCAGGCGGACGCGGGTTGCTTCTTCACCCACTTTCGCACCTCGACTGCTTGCGCATCGCTGTGATGACGCACGCGCGGTGGACCGAGGCCCTGTGGCGGCAGATACGGAGCCGGATCGGTCAAATAGATGTGTCGATCCGAGTGGATGTCCGCCACAAAGGTTTCTCCCTGCGTCTGCAGAGATTGCAGAAATTCCGGCGAATTCCCGAATTCGCCGTCCACGCCAACCCACTCGAAGCGCACGCCGAGTCTTCGAGCATTCCGGATGATCTCTTGTGCCAACTCAAGCTTCGTGCGCTGAATTTACTCCGATCGGGGCATATCCGCCCGTTC
This sequence comes from Pseudomonadota bacterium, assembly GCA_021805865.1. GTDB lineage: Bacteria > Pseudomonadota > Gammaproteobacteria > Steroidobacterales > Steroidobacteraceae > 13-2-20CM-66-19. The sequence continues at coordinate 951 of JAJZDX010000011.1, read as the reverse complement.
GCAGCGGCGCGGGTCATCAGTCCATTCCTTCGGCAGGTACAACCGCGCATCAGTCAGAGTAACTCGGTCCCTCCGGCCCAGCGCGCTCATCGCCCGAGTGCGCCTCGAGACGGCTGATGGACTGAAAATCCCTGCGCGCCGGCTGGGCTTTTACAAATTGCTGCTGGCCACGCGACAGCTGTGGGCTGCGTTTGAACTCGCCGCAGGATCGCTCCCTCTGGCAGCTCGCCGACGCATCTGGGAGAACTGTCTTGACAACGTTCGACACACAGCGATTCTGCCTGAACGCCGCGCCCGCTCGTGCCCGCGTGTCCTGCGACAGCCGCTCAGCAAGTGGCCTTGCAAGATCGGTAAACCATCCTTCACCGGGAAGGCTCAGATCAAGTTGGTGCGTGTCTGATGTCGGCATGGTACCAAACAGTCACAGTTTTCCTTACAGGCATTGGGCCTGAACGTGACAAAGTGGAATTAGTCCACATTGGAGTAAAGCGCGTCGCAGTAGGCGCGGGCTTGGGGTTCTGTTTTTGATTTCCGAATCCGACTTGGCGTTTGACTGTGGCATCCGGCTTGTTTCGGCATTTGCGCCGTTCGAACACGGTGCGTTCGAAAAGTTGCTCCGTTTGAGCTTCCGTGCTTTCAGGAGCTTCTTGACCTTCTTGTGGAAGAGCGAGATTGTCGGCGGTACAGCGGCGTGGAGTAACTTTGAGCGGTGCCAGGTGATGTGTCCGCCGATCAGAATTCACGTACCACAACAATACCGTATTTAACATGAGTTCGAATGAAGTCCCCAAAATCTCGGTGGCCGACGCAGTGGCGGGCCGGCAGCTGTTCGGCCATCCGCGGGGCCTCGCGACGCTGTTCTTTACGGAGATGTGGGAACGGCTCACCTACTACGGCATCCAGTCGATCCTCATCCTGTTCATGGTGGCCGCCTCGGGACGCGGCGGCCTC
>JAJZDX010000044.1 GCA_021805865.1 Pseudomonadota bacterium | reverse complement strand
TAGAGGTGTGACTGAATCAGCGCCTGAGGCAATGGCGCGAGCGGCTGATCGCGCGGCTTCCGAGGCGGTCGAGCGTGCTGGACAGACAATGAGCAGGGCCATCGAACGCGCGGGCGCAACCATGGAAAACGTTGCGAAGAAGTCTGTAGATCGGATGATGATGCGGCATGCGACCAAATGGCTGCCGGCTGCAATCGGCCTAGCGCTGGCAGCCATTGGGATCATTTGGCTGGTTACCCCATCTTCGAGCGAACTGGCGCGTCTCGTGGTTCGAAAGGAGACGCTAGAACAGCGTGTGGCGACATTGAAGTCGCATTCGGATGAGCTACGTGCAGCCGGTGGTGACGCGCAACTCGCGTGGTGCGCAATTCCACACTTGATCACGCATGACGAGCGGATTCGGTGCGTTCGGGTCGACACCAAATACGGGCCATTCGCCACGTCAGCTGGAGCCATTTACTACCCGATTTTCGGGTACGCCCCGAAGTGATCCGGTCAAGTTGCCAATTGGTGGCGAGAGAAGATATATGACGAGTTGTGAGCTTTACACGTTGGCGAAAGCGTTGGAGGAAATTGCGTACAGTGTGTCAGTCGGCACGGATGATGTGTGGATTCAATCGGCAGTTAGTCAAATGTCGTCAGGCATTCCTGCCGCCCTGACATTTTCTGTATTTGAGGTTGTTGCTGCGTTTTTTCATGGTTTGTCTGCGGAAGAAGTGCGAAAGCATGCAAAGGCGGCTGCCCAGCGCCTGCGATTAGCTGCTTCTGACCGAGCTGTCTTGGAGCTAATAACAGAAGAAGAAGTTGAGCGCCGGCGAAAGCTGGAACGATAGACAGACGCCGATTTTTTTATCACATGCAATGCCGCAACGTGCTCATGATCCGCGCAGTCGACTGCCTGTTGCCGAATGCGGGCGAAGCCGACCGGAAATTGTGGACCGTGAAGAGTGACGGCGAACAAATCAGTGCGTTCTTTTGAATTTGATCGCAAAAGTTGGCCGACGTGAGCGGGATGGCCAGGCTCTGCAGCGCCGTGTACCATCTGAATGAGCATGGTGCTCGAGTGATCAGGTGGCGACCACATGGTGAAAGCAGGGGACGAATACCAGGAAATCGTTGGGGACGTCCAGCGGGCACTCGATCCCGGTGCAACGGTTAAGGTCGGTACGTGGGTGATCGGCCCGGACGGAAAACGTGACTTGGATGTGGAAGTTCGGGGAACGGTGGAAGGTCGACCGAGATTCATCCTCATTGAGTGCAAAGATTGGCGTAGACGAGTGGGGATCGATGTGGTCGATGCACTCAAGTCAAAAAGGGAGGACTTGGGCGCAGATCAGGCAATCATTTACAGCAATTCTGGATTCACGAAGCCAGCGCTCCATAAAGCGGATCGGATTGGAATTGACGTGCTCTCTGCTCTTAGGGCCAGCGATGGGAGGATTCGCATTCAAGTCAATGGGGTTCTGTATGCCAAGCTATTGTCTGTTGATAAGTGGTCGCTTGCGACATTCTTTCCAGAAGATAGCTCGCCGATCGGAAAAGAATTGGTTGTGTCTGATTTGCGTTTGAATGGTCTACCTGTACAGGACTTCCTTGCTGTGCTATCTCGAAAATTTCTCATGGAGCAAGAGCCTGACGGCAGAGGGGTGATTTTTTATTCGCTGCGACCTTGTTCTGGATGGACCTATCGGGATAAGCACATAGATGTCAGCGCGATCGCTGTTCAATTGTGGTGTAGCCGTAAGTGGCTCAGTCAAGTGGTTCGACAGGATGTATCACAGGGATACTACGACCACATTCGGAAATGTGTGCTGATACCAGACAAGCAAATGTACTGGTTGGGGCCTATCGATCAGAACGCCTGGAGACCATGTAATGCTCCGGACATGACCAAGGAATTGACAGCCGGACGGTTAGTGTTGCGTTTCACTTACGTGCATGCCATCCATCACATTTCAGCCATTTCAGGTCATGAGGCGAAAGGACTCGAGGACTTGGTGGTTAAACGGAAGTGGCTCCCGCAGTAAGTCAACTTGCCGTGATAAAGGTCTACAGGTTTGCAATTGACGGCGCGATATTTAATATGACAAGTGCGAATCGTGGGGTTCACTGCTGAGGATCTGCATGGGAGCAGTGCGCATTTTCATTACTGTCTTTTTGTGGCCGTGGTGATTCGGATTCTGACAGTCGCGTAACTCGTGAGCGACCGGTTGGCACGCCAAATTCCTTATGTGGTGACAACAGTCCGTACGTCCATATGTGAAGCGGCTGCGCCAGCTCGAGCAAGAGAATGCCCGGCTGAAGAAGAAGACGGTGGCCGAGCGGGGCAATGAGCTTGAAGTGATGAAGGAGATCAGCCAAAAAAATGGTAGGCGCGTGTATACGACGGTCCCAGGTTGCCTATGCGCACGCGCGGGGAATCAGTTTGCGATGAACTTGCCGCCTGCTGTCGGTGGCGCGCTCGACGCTGCATGACGAGTGGCGCGTGGCGATCAAGGACCGACCAGTGCTCGCGCAGATGCCCTAGTAGCTCGTCGATAAGTGTGACCATCTTGTCCTTCTGCGCGAGGAACACATTCATGCAGGGCGGGGCGCCCAGGTGTGCGCCGCCGGATCCCGCGTGGCGCCATGGTGCACCGCGAACGGTGTCAGCCCCGCGAGCCAGGCGGCGGGGGAGGGATCGGGCGAATTTGGCACGGTGAGTCCCACGGTGAAGTAGGGCCCGGATGAGTCGGGTAGCGCTTCGGATTTTGCTTTGCGATGATTTCAGCCATGGTGGTTCTCCGGCTAGTGATATTGGGTCCAGGTCTGGTGCCCGGCACGTCGGCGAAGACCGCAGCACCGGATCGGCCTTCAGCTGGTCGGTCACGGTCTGCCGCCGCCGTTCCAGCTCTCGCGCCGTCCGGGTGAAACCGCCTGCAGTTGATGTCTCGGTTTTCCGTGCCGCCTCGGCGGCGGCTCTCGTCAGCTTCATCAGGTCAGGCATCAGGTCCTCGATTTCCGCTTCCAGCGTCACGACAAAAACGACCGATACGACCAAAGTCCTTGCTTCCGCTCATGCTGGACCCCCTTTTGTCGTTTTGGTCGTTTTTGTCGTAGCTCTCCAGACCTCGCTTGGTCGCCCTCCGGTGGGCACCTCGGCTTTGCGGGCCAGCCCTCGGGACGACAGTAGGTTGAGCGCTGCATTGATCCGCTCGGCGCGCTGGTTCTTCCCGAAGTGATCTCTTATCGCCGTGCGCGAGAGTCCGGCGTCCGCGGCACGCCACAGTGCTCCCAGCAGGTCATCGGCTACCGGATCGCCGAGCGAGTCCCCGAATACATAGGCTGCTGACTCTTGTGCATACTTGGTGACTGCGAGCGCCGCAAGCAGGTGCGGCTGGTCGATGACCGCAGAGCAGTCGGCCAGTGCGTACACCAGCGCCACGCGCAACGTCTGGGCTTCTGCGCGGGCTGTAACCGCCCCAAGCAGGCCGGGCCGTCCCTGTGAAAGCTCGGGGTATATCGCCGCCCATATTGACCTCGCGGCATCCGTCATGCGTACCGTCCGCAAGTTCCGCGCGTGCTTTACCGCCGCGTCGATGCGTTTACCCAGGTCGGCCAGCGTCTCGTTGTCCATCGGGTCGCCGCCGAACGGTAAGAGTTTCGATCGCCTAACCAGTGCGAACAGGAACCGATTGGCAAAGCCGTTTGCCATGTCGCTCTGTGTGAGCTCTGCGCGAAGCTCGGTGATCGTGATGTGCCCGACGATGCAGATATGCGCTCCGGTGGCGATAATGGGGTCGTTCTTCGTGAGGGAGCGCATGGTTCCGGTGTCCCATGCGCTCCTGACAGTGGGCGACAGAGTATTGCCGCTGCGAGCCGTCTGGCGGAGGGCCTGCGCAAATTCGGATTCCACGACCAGCAGCCGCTTGTCGGTGACACCGGGATCGACCAGGACCAGCTCTGTCTCCCTGGTTTTCCTGTCGTACTGCGGCTCTTCGCGCGGATCGCGAACGTGGTACTTGAGTCCCTCCCCGCTCGATAGTCCTTCCACGGAGTCCAGGCGGTACTTGGAGCGGGAGAAGACCTCCCGCACGCGCCCGGCGGACGTGCCCTTGCGGGCCTTCGATGATTCGCCAACGATGACCGTGTACAGCGTCGCATGGTGTTCGTCGCCTTCAACTCTTACATGTGGGCCGCGGCCCACGGTCGCGCCGAATGTGACGATGGCTTGCAGCAGGATCGCCATTGGGTCCGCCTCGGTCTGGGGCTCGATCATGCGGACGATCTCGCCCAGGATGCCGTGATATGCCTCTTTGTCGAGCGCAGCGGGCCACGGTGCGGGGCCGCTCGGGGCGGTATCTTCGGGCTGTCCCTCCCGCTCGTTTCCTGGGCCGACCTTGTGCGTCTCGGCTTCGCCGTCCGCACCGGTCGCATCCGGTGTCGTCGCCGCTTCAATGCACCGTTTGACTGCATCTGTGCCCGCGTGCTGCGCAAGGTCGTTGAAGTCGGTGTGGCCATTTGGTCGGTGCGCGCCGAAGTCAGGGACCGCCAGCAGACCGTTGACCGCTCGCGCCGCTTCCGCGGCCTTGGTGATTCCGGGGTTATGGTTCGTCCATAGGTCATCGTCGGCGCATATCACGATGCGGGCCTCCATATACCTCGCGCGGAGCGCCAGGGCCACGAGCAGCAGATTACTTGCGTCAAATGTACAGGCCGTCGCGAATCCGGTCGCCTCCCTGCACGATGCCGCCGTAGCGAATCCCTCGCAGACAAGCAGCACGTCGTTGCCCTCGGGCTCTGCGCCATCGATCATCTGACAGAGCCCCTTCTTGCGGCCATCCTTCAAGAAGCGTTTGGTACCCGCCAGGCCGATCCACTGGATATTCCACAGTGTCCCGTCCTCCGGATCACACAGTGGCACCGTCAGCGTGTCGCCCCGCTGGCGAACACCATGTGACCTGATCCCCTTGCGCCGCAGATAGGGGTGATCGGCAGCGGCCGGCCCGGCACCCTCCCAGAGCCTATGCGCCAGATCGGCGGTACGTTCCTGACGCGCAGCCTGTTCCGCCTCGGCTTGGGCCTTGTGCTTGGCGGCCTCTCGCTTGAGCGTATCAATCTCGGCGCGGGTCAGTGGCTTGTCGCGGAACGGTTGCCAGGATTCCGACAGGCCGCGGGAGAGGTCGCCGTAGACCGCGCTACCGTCTTGGCGCGGCTTTAGCCATCCCGCTTTGTTGCTCTTGCCCTTGTCGGCGCCGGGGAAGCGGTTGAACCTGCCGATCTCTACCATCTGCGGCGGTGTCAGGCCGTGGCGCATCATAGCTATGCGCAACTCCTCGGGGACGGGGATCATGCCGCACCTCCGGTCGCGTCGCGTACGATTTGCTTGGTTGCAGCCTTCGTGGTGCGCGCCTCAGCATGGAGTGCGGCGGACAAGTATGGTGTTGTTGTCGCAGGGCTACTGCCCGCACGTGTCGCCATCCACAAGACATTATGCTCGGTGGCTGCGTGTGCTACGCTCTGCCTGCCGGTCCGATACGGGCCGGTATTTCTCGTCGATATCTGCCGTTCCCCCGGGTCGCTACCCCCGAGGGCGGCAATCTGCGCGTCCATCGCTCACCCCCTGTCCGCGACACGACCGCCGCGATCGGCGGTCTCCAGCGTCTCGGGACGCCAGCCGACGGCACGGCCGCCGATATAGACGTCGCGTGGAGGCAGTAGCCCTTGCCGTTCCCATCGCCAGCGCGTGGGGGCAGAGATGCCATACCGAAGTTCAAGGCCCCGGGGCCAGATGCAGTTCGTGCCGGCGGTGCGGCGGGTATTGGGACGAGATGCCATGAATCGCTCTCCATCGGAATGCAACCGTATGGGAGCGATGATCACGTTTCGGTGGCGCGAGGTGGTGCAAATTGCGCGTCGTTTACGCCATTTTGCGTTTTTGCATTTTGGTCGAAGTGACGCTCTTATCCCGGCAATGCTTGCGGATCTTTTTCAGGTTGTCTTGCAGAGCGCGCAGCGTGAAAGTTGGAACAACCTTGTCGGGAAAGACTTTTTTATGGAGCGTCATTGGTGCCCCACGCTCTCGGAAGTCGACGCCCGTCTTGTCGCAGTGGTCGATTACCAAGTCCATCAGGGTTTTCTTGTCGAGATCTTCAAGGTCGCTCGGTACTGCGCTGCCGGTTATTTTAGCAAGCGCCCTGATAATGGTCGGCAAGGTGTCAGATTTGCGGGTGCTCCCGCTTCTCTGGGGCTTGGCGTCCGGAGCGTCATCCACCTTGGCGGACAGCCACGCCGGGCAACACCCCCGGATGGATGCCCACCTTGCCACATCTTGAGGTCGAAACCCCGTTCCATCCCGCAACGACGCGAGAGTTCCGACGTCTATTGCATCGTGGATGTGACGCGCCATTTCGGACACTCTCTTGTCTGCTGAGGGTGGCGGAAACTCTGAAAAGCATTCCGGGTAAGGTGCGTTTCCGCAAAGGTAATGAGCCGCTTCTCTGAGCGTCCACAGTTCTTTACGAAGGGCTAATTCGATATCGCTGGATTCAAGTGGTCTACGGATGCCGCCGCATTCCGCCAAGCGCCACGGGATCACCCACTTGTTTGCTACGCAGAACGCGGCGAAATCCTGTAACGAAATCTTGGAGTTACGTACTTTTTCGGAAAGCGAAGGGTGTTGTTTGTGGCCGCAAAGAAAGGAAAGGCGAAATGAAAATTCCTCGCTCAAGGAGGAGCCGTACCCCCGAGCGGATGCGTTGAACAAGCCCCGATAGTAATGTTCTGCATCCGAGTTCGGGAAAAAAACTGACTCGGAGATTTTGTCCTTCTGAGCCGCGCAAGCATCGTCTAGGGAATGAAGTTCCGAGTCGGACGGCAATTGAAGGTCTTCGCCTGCACAGTAGTAATTCATGTATTTCGCTGCGATGTACACGCAGGCGCGCAGACGGGGATCGATATTCAAGGAAATCCACACTGCGCAGTCGACGGGTAGGCTCGGCTGCGTTAGCAAATGGTCCCAATCCGGGACGGGGTCGGGTTTAATGGTCTGTGTGTCCATCATGTGTTTAGAGTTCTCAGGTGCTCAGACCAGAGTTCGAGGGCTACTCGTTTCTCATCTAGATAGGCGTGCCGGTCATAGATAGCGGTGACGCCGGGCAGTGCATGATTAAGCACACGCTCCGCGACGTGCGGCTCCACCTTGAGCGCCGCGAGTCCGGTACGGCAGGTCCGGCGCAGATCGTGCAGCGTAAACTTCTTTATGCCTCGTTCCCTGAATCGCTTAACGCATTTTGCAAGGCTGCGCGTGATTTGCTTTGGGTTGATCGGCTGCTTACTGTCGGGGGCGGGTAGCACCCACTTCGAGCCCTCAGCCTCACGCTTCAGTGCCTCGAATTCTTCCGAAACCCAGTCGGTGAGCGGGACGACGTGTCCACGACCGGTCTTGCTGTTATCGTCTGGTATCGTCCATGTTCTTGCTTCGAAGTCGATGTCGGTCCACTTGGCCTTCGTGAGCTCACCACGACGTTGACCGGTGAGCAGTAGAATCATGATGACCCGCTGCAAGCGCTCAAAGCGCGTGCATGCGCGTGGGTCTCGCAGGAAGACTCGTAACTCATCGTCTGAGAGGACTCGCTCGCGAGGCTTTTCCTTGCCACCGGGGCGGATAAGTAACTTAACAGGAGAGTCATCTACGATCGCGCGATGAATGCCGAACTTAAAGAGCTGATCGAGGATGGCGGCGGTACGGTTCGCCATCACGCGAGAGCCGCGGTCGACGATCTTGTCCAAGACGTCTATTACTTCGCGTGGCTTGATCGTGCGTGCATCCCTGCCTCGCCATTCGGGGAGCACATCCCGGTTCAAGATTGCGGACACGTATTCAGGGCGCTTTCGATGGGGTTTAACGTACCGCTCCATGAATTCACTGATTAGGTGTTCGATCGCGTGCTCGCCCGCCGCAACCGTCGTGGACGTGGGCGGTGGGGCAGGGGGCTCGCGGCGTGTGGATTTTGCCCGCCGTGGATCGATACCCTGTGACGCAAGTTCCCTGAGCTTTCGGGCTTCGCCCCGAGCCGCATCCAAATTGGTCTGCGGGAAATGACCCAGAACGATTCGGGTCTCATCCCCTTTGAATTTGAAGCGGAGAAGCCACGTCCGACTGAACCCGCTCGCTTTCTCACGGACACGCAGCTGGAGACCCGTCTGCCCAGGGTCGGTATAGGTGCCTGCAGGAAGGGTGGCCACACGGGTAGCAACCAGCCGCTGTGTCCGGCTTTCCGCCTTTGAATCCACCCCAGGGCGTCGCCTGGATGGGGGTTTTGCTGCAGGGGTGAGGGAGCCCTTGGTCACGATTCGTGAAAATTTTGTGTCCGCTTTGTGTCCACTTTATATGAAATAGGGTGGAAGGCAATGCTTGGACTTGATATGGCATAGACTCCAGAAATTAAGCTATTTGCGCTCTTGTTCCATTTCAAGTAATCTCATCCTCGCACACGATGTGAATGCATGGGGTGCAAGGGGTCCCGAGTTCAAATCTCGGCGCTCCGACCAATCAAAACGAGCAATCCTAGAAGTAGCTGTGGCCAAGTCCGTGGCCAAAAAGGCCGCCCGAAGGTCGCCCCCCGCGGGAGAACAGAAAGCGGCCGTTTGCAGCCATCGCCGGGTTCGCGCCGCCGATGCGAAAGAGTATCCTGCTCAGCGGCTCATGCGATCTACACCGCATGGTTGATGGCCGGGCGCACGCCTGCTTGCCATCGCGCCCGTGCAGGCTATAACAGCCATGTGGAAAAAGCCACCGTGTCTGAGCTCAAGAACAACTTGAGTGCCTACCTTCGCAAGGTCCGGTCCGGTCAGCCCGTATTGATATACGATCGTGACGTGCCGAACGCGCGAATCGAGCGCATCGAATCGAGCGGCCGTGGGGTTGATCGACTTGCTCTTCTTGCGTCGCAGGGGATCACGCGGCCGGCAACGCGCCCGCCGGCGCCTCGCGAGCTGCAGGCGTTGCTGCCCCGACCTCTGCCGCGCTCTGCAGGCGTTCTCGATGCGCTTCTGGAAGAGCGCGCTCACGGCCGCTGACCCTGATGCGATACTGGGATACGTCTGCCGTTCTTCCGTTGATCGTCGACGAGCCGGCGCGCGAGCGATTGCTCGAGCTGTACCGGCGGGATTCGCAGATCGTGGCGTGGTGGGCAACTCCCGCGGAGATGGCATCGGCGGTCGCTCGTCGCGAATGCGAGGGCAGGATTTCCCCTGAGGAGGCGGACGCTGCGCTGAGGGCATCGAAACGCCTCGCTGCAGCGTGGCACGAAGTCGTTCCCAGCGACGCGATCCGGCGCACGGCGGAACGACTGCTTCGCGTGCATCCATTGAGGGCGGCGGACAGCCTGCGGCTCGCAGCCACACTGATCGCCGCAAATCACGACCTGTCGACGCTCGAAATGATCTGCTTCGATAGCAGCCTGACTGCTGGGGCGCGACGTGAAGGCTTTGTAGTAATCGACTCCCGAGGCGCGCCTCGCCAACCGGAGATCTCGCGCGGCAGCTTCCTGGCGCACGGCGAGCCCCGCACTTTCCGTACTACGTTTCACGGTAGAGGTCACGCGCGAGGAAGTTGAGCGGCGCGTGCGAATCCTTCCCCCCATGTGAACGAGCTCCTTCAGGGCAGAAAGGGAGTTGGAAGAGAGTCTCGCGGACACATTGATCTTTGCGTTCCTGCCTTGTGCGATGAGCGCAGAGACCGAGTCGTCTCGACTGCCGCGGTGACCAGGGTCAGGCATGCGTGATTGCGCAAGTCACGGGGCTGCTTCGGCGCAGATACACCCCTGAGGTAGCTCGGAGCAGCCACCAGAATGCGACTCGAGCAGCCGACTCGCTTTGCGAGGAGACTGGAGTCGGGAAGCCGTCCAGGACGGAATGCGATGTCGTAGCCTTCTCCAATCAGCTCGACGCGCCTGTCGCTGAAGTCCGGTTCCAAATTCACTGCGGGGAGTCTTTTCCGATGCTCGACCACCGCTTTCATGATCACATGGCTGACGGAGTTCGCAGGCACAGTGATCGGTGTATCCCTGTGGGAGCGCGTTGCGAATTCGAAGCTTCTTCTTCGGCCAATTGCAGGTCGGCAATCGCAGGTTCCGTCTTGCGAAGATAGGCGGATCCCGCCTCCGCCGCCCCGCTTGCGTCTCCTCGTCGTTCGAATCATGAGCGGTACGCCGAGCCGCGAAGCGGTTCTGGCCGCTCGGGAAAACCCGAGGGTCGCAGCGCTCATGCGCGAGCAGCTCGAGATAGCGGATAGCTTCACGCCGATTCAATTCGAGTTGCGCAGCTCCGTGACGGCGCCCACCGGCCCGTAGTGCGGCCAGGCCCGCGCTCTCTTTACCCGCTGCGGGAGAGGGGTGGACGGTGGAGTCGTAGATCGAGATCGGCGTTGAGGAGACGCATCGGAGCGGAGCCGGTGGATCCTTCGCGCAGCGCAGGCTGTGCGCAGGATTACGGCCGCCAGGCATCGCACGGTGACTTCCAGGCGACTCGGGTTGAGGAGACATCCCTCGCTGCGCAGCGGCCGAGCGCAATCTGTCGCGTGCGGAACTGGAGCACGGTGCGGTAGAGGATCTCGCCGATGGCGAGGCGGTGTACCGTGCCGGACCAAGGGAAGGGCTGCTCGAGCGACTCGAGGCGCGGTGAGCGTGCTGCGCCGTTGCGCGGTTTGCCGGAGATTGCCTCGCCGCGCTTCATGCCCGCGGCGGCTGAGTCAGGCTCCATAGCGATTGTCAAGTGCATGCCCCGGGGCCCCGGCGGCGGCGTGGGAGGGGGGGGGCTCGGATCGTCGATCGTGTCGATGACCCGGCCGGCAGATGCGCCAAAAGAAGCACGCTTCCATCTCGAGGTGGTCCATCCCGGGGCCGGTTTCGCGTGCGGCGCCCGGGGCCGCGGAGCAATTGGGCGGAATGTCGCGCCTGCCGTGGATCGGCAAATCTTCGGGTCGAGGACGCTCTCGAGTGCGCCGTTGTCAACACGCGGATCGGGCAAGCCTTCGAAGAGACTGGACCTGGGTTTTCGTCTATGCTGTCGGCGCGGCCAATAAAAACGGGGCTGCGAGACCGGCGGTCACGGCCGATGGCACCGCCCCATTCACCGATCCGGAGGTCGCAATGCGATGTCGCCATCTTGCTTTCCCGGCCGCCGTCTTGGCTTTTGCGTCCCTGGCCGCGTGTAGTTCCGCGCCGCCGGCGGGCAGGGCCAGTTTCTCCGCTGCCATCGAGGCTGCGCTCGGCAAGCGTTGCATCACGGTGAGTCCCTTCCTGGGCGCCGGAGGCCGGTACCCGGCGAACGTATGCGGGCTCACTTTCGCCGATACGCATCAGCTGGACGCGTTGGCGAAGGCCGGCCTTCTGACCCGCAAGACCGGTTGTGCGTATTCGCTGACGGCGGCCGGCAGAACGGCACTGGCAGCGCCGGTTGGAGGGGCCTTTTGCGCCGGTCATTATAAGCTGGATAAGCTTCTGGGCTGGACCAAACCGCACCCCAACTTCATGTACGGTGGGAAGAAGACCTCCGAGGTCACGTTCACGTACAGCCCGGCCGACATGGCGGCGTGGGCGCGCACAACCGCGGTCAATGCGGCATTTGCAACGCTCGAGGAATTGGCGCCGCGGCGAAAGACCCGCGCCACACTCGTCATGGAGCATGATCGCTGGTTGGTACGCGGCTTGAGAATCTAGCCCCCTGCCCGACCTCCGGCATTTGCACTCCCTGATCCTCAAGTCCGCGCCGACACCGCGATGTCCGAGCGAGGACTTGCTCCCGCGCGCGCCCGGCCGGTGAGGCTCGGCGGATGGTGAAAGTCCTATCCGCCTGGACCGATCCGCTGCCATTTTGATTTTTATCAATGTCAGGACACGGGGCCCGTCACAACTGCGAGGTCTCGCGCAGCCTGGCTGCGGCGGGCGACCGAGAATTGTGCGTCGCGGCGCCGTGACGCCGTTTTATTCCAGTTGGGGGCAATCATGTCATTCATGCAGTGGACCGAGGATCTCTCGGTTCGAATCGAGTCCGTGGATGCGCAGCACAAGAAGCTGCTGACGATCATCAACAACCTCTATGATTCCATGCAGGTGGGCAAGGCGAATGATGTCATGCGCAGGATACTGATGGATCTTGCCACCTATACCCGCGAGCATTTCTCGCATGAGGAGCGGCTGTTCTCCCAGCATGGGTATCCTGGGGCGGCGGGACACCAGAAGTCACACGCGATCCTGATCGGTCAATTGAAGGACTTGCAGGATCAGGTGGAGCGCCGTCAGCCGGTGTCGATCAAGACATTCAGCTTCCTGAAGAAGTGGTTGACCGAGCACATCATGAAGGAGGATCGGCAGTATGCCGAGTTCCTGCGGGCCAAGGGCGTGAGGTAGGGGACGCATCGGGTACTGCTGCGCGAGAGCACATGCCCGTGGATTGATGAGGGACGCGTTGCGCTCGACAGGGGCGAAGAGGGCGTGCGCGGGAGGCGCTCGAGCGGCGGTCGGGTTGCCGTCGCCGGGGGCGCCTGCCGGGACATCTCGTGCGTGTCCTGGAGGAGAAGTCCTCGGCGCGGGCCGCCAGCGTGCCGGGTGGTCGTGTTCGGTGAGAGTTCAGGCGGATTGCCGGGCGGTGCGCGGTCTTGTGCCGCGGCACGGCGTTGCCGGCTTCGCGGCAGGGGCATGCCGCTCCCTTTGGCCAATGCTCACTTTTCGGCTCGAGCTTAAAGGGCGCCGGTTCCCGTCCGTTAAGGTAATGGCGGCGCGATTGAGCGCCGCATCCCCTGATGTCTCATACCGGATCGGCTTGGAGAACGATGACAATGATGCTCGCAACGAAGCGAAAGGTGGAAATCACCCTCGAAGACACGATGGTGATCGAGTCGCGTGTATTGAGCCGGAAACGTCCACCGAAAGTACCGGTGGAGGTCCGCCGTGCAGGGGCTGCCGCGGTCTGTCAGTATCTGGCGTTCCGCACGCGACAGCCCGACCGGGACAGTCCGCCGTTCATCGTCGAGCACATCGAGTTGGCAACCCGCTGAGCCGGGTAGGGGGCGCGGATCTGGGCGGCCGGTGGGAGCGGTGGCGCGGCCCGCGAGCGTGGTGATCGCAGGCCAAGGCCTGCGCCTCGCCGAGCGCGAGCTTGGTGCCCGCCAGCCGCCGCAGTGCCTCGACGAACCTCGGGTGGTTGCCGACGACGGCCTCGAGCCGCATCTGCGCGCCGTCGAGCCTTCCCGAGTGCAGCAGGAGGTTGATGCCGCGCATCTCGTCGAGGAGGGGCGTCGGGGTGGCCACGGGGCGATGGACCTCTGGTGTCCGGCGCGATTCCGCCACGGATGACACGCGGGTGCAGCGGCTCCGGTCCCGGCGCATCGACTGCGGAGGGGCGCTGCGATCAGTGCACGTACGAGCCCGCGTTCACATCGATCGTGCAGCCGGTCGCGTGGTCGGCCAGGCCGCTGGCGAGGAAGGCGACGATAGGGGCAATGTCATCGGGCTCGGTCAGTCGGGTGAGCGCGAGGTCGCCGGTGGCGTAGCCCTCTCCATACTGCTCGATGAAATCCCCCGCCATGTCCGTTCTGGTGAACCCCGGGGCGACATTGAAGGCGAGCACGCCCGCTTTGCCGAAGCCGCGGGCCACGGAGCGGGTGAGCGCCACCAGCCCGGCCTTCGATGCGGCATAGGCGAGGTAGGGGGGCTGGTCGCCGCGAAACGCCGCGCGCGAAGTGATGTTGATGATCCGTCCGCCCCCGTGCTCCACGAAGTGCGCGATGGCGAGCTTCGAGAGAATGCCCGGCGCGCGCAGGTTGACCGCCATCGTCGTGTCCCAACCGTCGACCCAGCCGGCGATGTCGCCCTCGAGCGCCGTGGACAGCGCGATTCCGGCGTTATTCACCAGGGTGTGTATCCGCCCGAAGCGGCCCGACACGGCTTTCCAGAGCGCCGCGCACGCATCGGCATCGGAAAGGTCTGCCTGAAACGCCTCCGCGCCATGACCGGCTTGCGCCGCCAGGGCGGCTGCCCCGGCACGCTGATTGTGATAGTGAACCGCGACCCGCGCGCCTGCCCGGCCCATTGCGCGGGTGATGGCCGCGCCGATGCCGCGGCTTGCGCCGGTGACGAGCGCGCTCGTGTTCGCGAGGTCGATCTGCATGGACGGGATTCGATGTCCCGGGGGAGTGCGGGCGCAAGTGTATCACCGCCGGCGGCCGGTGAGCTCGCGCAGGGACAGGCCCCCGCGGCCGGGGTGGGGAAAGGTTGTCAGCCGTGGGTCGCTTCGCCCATACTCCGGAGTCCGGATTTCAAGTGGAGATGCCGAGCCATGTCTGAATCGAAGAGCAAACCGGATTCCTCGCGCCGGGCCTTCCTGGCGAGCGCCGCCGTGGCCGCCTCCGCGGCGCTTGTCGGTGGCCTGCGACCCGCCACCGCGCGCGCCGCGGGCGGCAAGCTGCCCCATCTGACCGACGCCAACGCGATGGCGAAATCCCTCGGTTACACGCCGAACCACAACGACGTGAAGACGGCGCAATTTCCGACCTACAAGGCCGGGGAGCACTGCTCGCTGTGCCGCTTCTTCAAGGGCCCACCGGGTGAGAAATCCGGTTACGCCGGGTGCCAGATCTATCCCGGCTACTCCGTGAACGCCCAGGGGTGGTGCGCTTCCTTCAGCGCCCGCTCCTGATTTGACGTGCGCCCGGAGATGCCCGCGCGCAGCGGGCGGGCATCTCCGGGGCGGCAGGCTGCAGCGTGTCCGCCGATGACGGCGGCAGCCTTGATCCGTACCCGCCAGGGGGGGCTCCTCTTCGTCCTCTCCGGCTTGCGCGCGCGGGCTGATTCGAGGTCGGGGGCGTCCCAAGCGGTTTGCCCGGGACGCGGCAAAGAGTAACGGGAACGGCACCGATCGGGGCGGCTGCACGGGGGGAGGATGCCCTGCCGGATTCCGCCGAGGCCCGAGGACGGCAGGTGGCGTGCACGGCGCTCGCATTGTTTCAGACCACGGGCTTCGTCGGTCTGATGACTTGTGCGCTCTCCCGGGCGATGCCGGCAGACCGGCGATCCTCATCTACACGATGCCCTTGCGGGTGTTGCCTCTGGCCGCGCCCGTCCTCGGCGAGAGCATCACACGGGGCAAGGCATTGGCAGGGGGGCTGCGGCTTTCTCGGGACGGTCATGATCTTCTCGCCGTGGACGATGCGCGGGAACCTGTCCGGGGCCTTTGGGAAAGCCCGGGGGGGCGGGATGCTGATTTTCGCTCTGAGCTTGATCGCCCGGCTTCAGCGCCGCAGCCTCACTTGGGGCGCCGCGGCCCGTGCCGCGTGCAATCCTGTCCCCTCTGGATAATGACCTTTCCCGATGAGCTGGACGCCCGCGCCGTTTGACGACGCCAGATGCGCCAAGGTGGGAGCGCATTGCAGCCACTTGCACGGAGCGCAAAGCCGCTGTCGGCCGTGCGGGACGCCGGCGCGGCGCCCGCTCAAGGAGCGCGGACATGCGGGCCCCGGGGCACGGGATCGGCTCACGCCGCGAGCAACTCCCGCACGAGCCCGAGGAAGATCTCCGCCTGCACGGGCTTGCTCACGACTCTCAGATCCGGATCGGGCTTGAGGTCCTTGATCGCCGAGGAGGTGTCGCCCGTGATCAACACCGCCTTGACGCGTGCGTTCAGGATTTCCCGCAGGCGCAGGATGACCTGCACGCCGGTTTCGCCGGGTCCCAGGTGATAATCGGTGACCACGAGCGCGATGCTGCGGTCCTCGCTTGCCCTCTGCAGCGCCTCGAGCGGGGAAGCGGCGGCGGTCACGGCGTAGCCTTCCGCCTTCAACAGCATCCGGGTGGCGAGGCGCACCTCGGGGTCATCCTCGACCAACAGGATCTGTGCGGCCGCGGGGACCCCGGCCCGCGCCGGCGCCACTGCGGGCTGCGGTGGCGCCGCCGCGACCGGCCTTGCGCCCTGGCGCAGCCGCAGCGAGAAGGTCGAGCCCCGGCCGAGCTCCGATCGGACACCGAGCTCGAGCTCGAGCAGCCGAGCCAGCCGCCGCACGATGCTCAGGCCGAGTCCATACCCTTCTCGTGTGCTGTTGCTCGGCACCCCGACCTGGTAGAACTCCTCGCCGAGCAGGCCGATCTGCTCCTGGGCTATGCCGACACCGGAGTCGATGATCTCAATGTTGACCCACGGCGGCTCCGCCATGGCGCGCAGGCGCACCCAACCCTCATGGGTATACTTGACGGCGTTCGAGAGCAGGTTCCTCAGGATCTGCTCGACGAGCGAGGGATCGCTGTGCGCCCAGGCCTCGCACGTCTCGACGTGAAGCGCCAGGCCCTTGTTCGCTGCCACGCTGCGAAACTCCCTCGCCAGGGCGTCGAGCACCGCCGACACGGAAAAATCGGCCGGCTCGGGCTTGATGGCGCCGGACTCGAGCTTGCTGATATCGAGCAGCGCGTTGAGCAGCCGGCTCATCGCTCCGATGGCCTCGTGCTGCTGGCGTAAGGCATCCGAGGCGTCCGGGTCCCGAGCCGTGCGGCGCAGGGCGCCGTTCAGCAGCGAGACCGCCTGCAGGGGCTGGCGCAGATCGTGGCTAGCCGTTGCGAGAAAGCGTCCCTTGGCGCGCTCGGCTTGCCGGGCCTCCTCCTGGGCCGCCCGCGCAAGCTCGGTGGCGTGCGCCAGCTCGAGGTTGCGCTGTTCCAACGCGTGATTGGCTTGTGCGAGATCCTCCGCGTGCCGGGAGAGCTGGCGTTGCAGCCTCAGCCCCTTGCGGTAATTGAGCCTGGCGAGGGCCAGCCCGGAGAGCATCAGAAGGGATGCGAGGAGCATCGAGGCCATCGAGATACGCTCGATCATCCGGTCCTGGGCGGCGAGCGTAGCGAGCCGTCGCGAGAGCAGCCTGTCTTCCGCGGCGGTGAGCGCATCGATCCTGCTCTCGATCGAGTCCATCTCGTGGAGCCCGGCGTTCGTCTCCACGATCTTCTGCGCCGCTCCCAGGCCCCCGCTCCGATAGGCCACCAGGGTGCTGTGCAGCTCATTCAGCTTCCGATCGATCTGTCCGGCGAGCCTGGGAAGCTGCCGCTGTTGATCAGGATCATCGGCAGTCAACCGGGAGAGGGTTGCCAGGAGGGGAGGCACGCCGGCGATCGCGCTCCGATAGGGCTCGAGGTACGCCGTGCGGCCGGTGAGCAGATAGCCACGCTGGCCTCGTTCGGCATCCTGCAGCGCGCTGCGCAGCGACTGGGCCGTCATGATCACCCGGAAGCTGTGGGTGGCAAGCTTCTGGCCGAGGTCGGCGCGGGGGAGGCGGCTGAGCGCCTCGTAGCCGAGCATCCCGATCAATCCGAGGAAGGGTAGGACGATGAGGGCCAGCGCCGGCCAGAGGCGCCAGCGGTCGTCGGAGGATTTCCACCGCAGATATGAAGGCATCAGTCCGCCACCCGCCGCGCCGGATTCCACCGGCTCGCTGTCTGCGAGAGCCGGGCTATACGGATCGCTTCTCGCAAATGTCCGACGGTGGGCGTAGTGTGGAAACTACGTATTGACTTCGAAACACAGTGAGAAGGCAGGAGCCTTTCGCCCCTTGCGGACGACAGTGCCGGGTCGGTGACGCGGGTGAGGGTCACCTCCCGGGTGGCTGCCGCGACACCGTCTTCGCAGCACCGGCAATGTCCTCGCCCGGCGACCGTTCGCTCGGGAAACATGTTTCGGAAGTGATGCACTCCGGGACGGGTTCGAGATTGTAGTTTTCCTTTGCAGATCATTCGCTTGCACGACCATGACTCGGTGGCACGGTCCTTGCTCCATCTCCCCTGCAGCCAGGAACCGGCGCCACGCACCAATGAGTGGCCAGGCCGCGCCGCGCTGCGACTGACAACCCAGTTAGCGGAGGAAACCTAAGATGACGACCAATCGCTTCATTGCCATGGCGGTCGCCTTGGCGCTGGCGTCGGCATCCGGGCTGGCTATCGCCAGCAACGGGACCGGCACTTCCAATAACAGCGGTTCGGGCTCCCCGAACCAATCGCAGACGGCTACGTCAAACAAGACAAATACAAGCAGTTACAACCCGGTAGTGACGCTGACGAAGAACGAAACGTCAACGGCAACGTCAACGGATACGACAACAAACACGACGACTGCGGACACATGGAATACCACGGTCGCCGCAACGTCGAATCTGAGTGCGACGGTCTCCGGTAACACGGTGTACGGGATCGGCAACACCGCCTTCAACAGCGGCAATGCCAATGGTGCCACGGGCGGCAACGCCGGTCCGGGTGGCGCCGGCTACGGCGGAGCGAGCGGCAGTTCCGGCGCAAGCACGAGCACCAATGGCGGTGCCGGCGCGCAAGGCGCGGTCGGTGCATCCGGCGGCTCCGTGAGCGACGGGAACACGAGCAACGGCAGCGCCAGCAACGGCGGGGCGACCGCGGGCACGGGCGGCACCGGAGGTGATGCCGGCTTCGTGAAGACGATCGGCGGCGGTGGCGGCTCGGGCAGGGGAGGCGCGGCGCTCGGCGGTCTCAGTGCGGCCGCCGGCGGCGGCTCGGGTGGCGCAGGGCAGGCAACCGGCAGCGGCTCGAACGGCACGAATGGCACGAACGGGACCTCGGGCACGGGCGGTGCGGGCGGTGTGGGCGGGAGCAGCGGCACCGGTGGCGGCTCGAGCGGTGGCAGTGGCACCGGCGGTGGCTCGGCCAATACGGTCGCCAGCACGACGACCGGGGGGGCGGGCGGCGCCGGCGGGACGGCGAGCAATGGTAGTGCCACGAACGGCAGCGCCACCGCGACGCTCGGCAGCGCCGGCAGCGGCGGCAACGGCGGCAGCGGCGGCAACGGCGGGGCGAGCACCGGAGGCACCCAGAACACGACCACCGGGACCGGCGGCGTGGGCAACGGTGCGGTGGGTGGCGCCGGAGGGGCCGGTGGCGCAGGCGGAGCAAACACCGTCACCACCGGAACGTTCGACATGTCGAACAACATCAGCAACGCCTTCACCAACGGCGCGGGGGTCACGGTGGCGAGCCAGAACACTGGCATGTCGTCACTGGTCCAGCAGAGCGTCAACGTGCAGGCGAATCTGTCGTTGTCGGCGACAGGACACTAGCAGCAAAGACAACGTCCGGAGCGCGGCACCGCATCGTGCCCGCTCCGGACGCTGCGGGAGGCTGATATGAAACCGCGCGGTGCCTTAGCCGCTCTGCTGTTTACTCTGGGCGTAGTGGGCGCGGCCGCGGGCCAGGCCGCAGGCGCGAAAGCGCCGGCCGGCTCGCACGCGCAGTCGAGCCTCAAGGCCGTCGAGTCGCGCAAGGCGGGGGTGACGCCGGCTGCTTCCGCCCTGGGCGGCGGCCGGGTCCGGGTGCGACGAGGCGTGTCGGGGAGCCTGCGCGCGCGGCCGAAACGCACGCCCTCCGCCGCCCGCGTCCAGGCGGCGGCTCTGCTGAGCGCCGCACTCATCAGCGACAAGGAGCTCGCCAGGGATCGGGGCGGAACGGAAACCAACAGCACGAACAACGCCACCGGTACGGTCGGCGGAAACGTCGCCTCGCAGCTCACGACCGGCTCGAACACGATCAGCCAGGGCTCTTTCTCGAACTCCTCCGGGATACCGATCGTCATTCAGAATACCGGAAACAACGTGCTCATACAGAACTCCACGATCCTCAATCTGCAGCTGACGAAACCCTAGCGGAGCGCCGTGGTGAACAGACTCTTCGGTGTCCTGCTGCTGTGGGCCTTGGCGCAGACGGCGGGGGGGGCGTGCGCGTGGGGCGGGGTGGTCCAGGTGAGCGCGCTCGAGTCGTATTCGGTCCCGGTGCGCACGCTTCAGGAGATGAGGTACCAGTGGGCTTTTCGGCGGACCATCCACCAGCACTATGACTTCAGCTGCGGCTCGGCGGCCGTGGCGACGCTGCTCACATTCCAGTACGGCCGCCCCACCACCGAGATGGATGTGTTCCGGGCGATGTATGCGGCCGGCAACCAGAAGCTGATCCGGGAGGAGGGCTTTTCCCTGCTCGACATGAAGCGTTATCTCGAGAGCCTGGGCTATACGGCCGACGGCGTGCGCGTGTCGCTCAACACTCTCATCAAAGTCGGGATTCCAGCGATTGCGCTCATCACGGATCAAGGCTACAGGCATTTCGTCGTGGTCAAGGGAGCCGATGCGACCCAGGTCGTGATCGGTGATCCGGCGCTCGGGCGCCGCGTGATGTCGCGGCGGGCGTTCGAGAAGGTGCGGGTCGGGAATCTCTTCTTCGTCATCCGCAGCGACCTCAATCAGGCCCGGTTCAACCTGCCGGTGGATTGGCGGAGCGAGACCCCGCCGCCGCTGCCCGTCGGGCTGCGGCAGAATTCTCTCGCGATGGAGTTTCTCGAAATCCCCAATGCAAGTGTCTTTTGAGCGATGGGAGATCCGAATGAAAACCCTCAAGCCGCTGATGCTCGGCCTCTGTCTCGGCGCGACAGGCCCTGCCATGGCTGCGCCGCCGAGCCTCTTGGCGGTCCGGCACGCGGTGGCCGCATGGCCCGCGGTGTCGGATGCTGTCCTCAGCCGCCTTCGCGGGGGCATTGACCTGAGCGATCTCGTTGCCTACTTTGCGATTGAGCGCGTCGTCGAGGTGAACGGCCGGATCGTGGCTCAGGCGCAGATCGTGATCTCCAATCTCGACCGCCTGGCTTCGGGCGGTCTTCCGACGGTCACCGTTTCCGGTCCGCTCGCCCAGGTGATTCAGATCATGAACGCAGGGGAGATTCCGAGCGCCGCTTCCCCCGCCTCCGATGCCCCCGCGTCCCAGGCGGCACCTGTGCCCGTGCAGGCGCCGGTCATCTCGGTGAGCGCCGCAGCCTCGCCGACCGCCGCCCCCGCAGAGACGAGCGGCACGGTTTCTACGGGCGGGGCGCAAAGCGGCTCCATGGGTCAGTTCGGCAGCGCGCTCTCGAGCGCCGTCGCAGCGGCGGCGAGTGCGACCTCCGCAACGGGTGCGGGCAACGCGACCGCTGGGGCACCGTCCGCCTCTGCGGCGACGCTCGCGAGCGCCCAGCCGGCGGCTCAGCCGGCCTCTGCCGCCCCGGCCGATCCGCTCGCGAGCCCGGCAAGCGCTGCCGCACAGACGCCGGCGAACGCATCGGCAGGGATCGTGACACCGGTGATCGTGGTCAGCAACTTGCCCAATGCCACCGCCATCACGACGGCAGTGCAGAACGACGTTCGCGCCACGACGATTCAGACGGAGACGACGATCACAGCAACCTTGAACAGTCTGCGGGCTGTCAACGGGCTGGCTCTCGCCAGCGCGATTCAATCACAGGTGGAGAGCTCCATCGGACATTGAGCCACGGGGTATCCGATCAGAGGGTGACGGGCAGCCGCACCGTCGCATCGAGATCGGGCGTATCGCGAGTGACTCCGATGCCGATGGTCACGTTGAGGAGCGTCCTGGGGTTGACTTGGTAGGTGACGCCGAAGCGCAGCGTGCCGAGCTGAAGTGTGCCGACCCGCGTCAGGGCGCGTCCCGGGGCGGGGGTGGACTGGGTGGTCTGATCGACCACGCTTTGCTGATAGCCGACGCTGAAAGAGGCGCGCTGGTTGAGGGAAAGCCCCATCCCGATCGTGAGGTCGAGGATTCCGCCGGGGTGGATGTAGCCGTAACCATGGCCTACGTTGCGCCCGAAGCTGTAGGTATAGGCGACGCCGCCGAAGAACACGGCAGGATCGGACGGAAGCAGAAACGTGATGCCCGGCTGCACCGCATAGAAGCCCGAGCCGGTCGCGAGGCGCGTCTGCAGCCCCGAGTTCGGGTTGATGGGCTCCTGGAAGACATCGGTGCCGGTCCGTGACTTGAGGCGCAGCGAGCCAATCCACACGGTGTTGTTGCCACGGAATTGATTGAGCTGTGCACGCAGGCCGACTTCGACGTCGCCTATGCCGTTGCCGTTGGCGTCAAAGAAGGAGTTGGTGACCGAGGCGGTCGCGAGCGGCCGGGTCTCGGTGGTGGTGTTTTCAAGGACGTAGGGTACGCGCGCGTCGAATTCCAGGCGCGAGAGGATGCCGTATCGGGCCGTCAGGCTGAACGTCGAGAGGTTGCTCTCGATCCTCTGGATGTCGATCAGTCCGATGGTGATCGCAGGGAGCACCGTGTAGCCGACCAGGGCGACCTGGTTGTTGGTCGAGTGCACGTACTCGAGGTCCGGCTCGAGCACGAGCGTGCCGCGCGGGGTGAGGACCGTCGGCTCGGCGAAGATCTGCGCCGCAGCGGCCGGCGCTTTGGGCGCCGCCGGGGCCTTGCCGACCGGGGCGGGGGGTGGGGTGGTTTGCGCCGGTGCGGCAAATGCCCCGAGCGGGACGATGAGTGCGGCGAGAGGCGCAAGGGCGACGAGGGGGCAATGGTTGTTCATTGGTAGTGCCTCTGTCGGAGTGGGCGGGGCGGTCCGCTCAGGACTCGCTGGTTTGCGCTCGGCGCTGCGGTGTGATGCCGAGCCGGCGCAGAATGCGATAGAGCGTGACTCGTGAGACGCCGAGCTCGCGCGCCGCGGCCGCGATGTTCTGGCCGTTGCGCCCGAGGGCGGCTTGGATGAGCTCGCGCTCGGTGCCGGCGCGTGCGGTGGCGAGGGATCCGGCGCTGGTGGCGCCGGTCTGCCCCTCGAGCTGCAGGTCGGAGACCTTGATGAGCGGACCGTCGCACATCACCATGGCGCGCTGGACGCGGTTCAGGAGCTCACGGACGTTGCCGGGCCAGGAGTACTGCTGAATGGCGGTGAGCGCCTGGCGGGAGAAGCCACGCACCCCGGGGGCGCGGCCGTTGGCGCTGTGATGGAAGAAGTGCTCCGCGAGCAGCGCGCTGTCGGCACCTCGATCGCGCAGCGGCGGGATCTCGACGTTGAGCACGTTGAGGCGATAGAGCAGATCCTCGCGGAACCGTCCGGCGCGGACGGCCTCGCGCAGATCCATGTGCGTTGCGGCGATGACGCGCGCATCGATGCGCATCTCGCGCGTCGAGCCGACGCGCATCACGGTCGATTCCTGCAGGAAGCGCAGCAGGCTCGCCTGCGCCGAGCGCGGCAGATCGCCGATCTCATCGAGGAAGATGGTGCCGCGGTGAGCCGCTTCGATGGAGCCGATCTGGCGCTCGTGAGCGCCGGTGAATGCGCCCCTTTCGTGGCCGAACAGCAGACTCTCGATGAGCGCCTGGGGGAGCGCCCCGCAGTTGACCGGCACGAACGGCCCGTGCGAGCGGCTCGAGCCGAGGTGCACGGCGTGGGCGGCGAGCTCCTTGCCGACCCCGCTCTCCCCGGTGAGCAGCAGCGGGGCGTTGGCGCGCATCACCTTCTCGAGCCTCGCGTGCAAGGCGATCATGCACGGGCTCTGGCCGATCATTCCGTGCTGCCCGTGCACCGGCTCGGACGGGGCGAGCGCCGCGCGGCGCAGCACGGCCTTGCCGTAAGCGTGTCCGACGGAATAAACGAGCCGGACGTCGTCCACCGGAAGGGTATGGAAGTCGAAAAAGCTCGAGGCGAGCACGCGAGCCGTGAGGCGGTCGCGGGAGTGCTCGGGCGGCAGCACGGCGACCCACTCCATGCCGGAATCCTCGACGAGGTCTGCGAGGTCTCCCGGGGAGCACCCGAGTGCGTTATCGAATACCGCGATGCCGACGTGACAATCGGCTTGCAGCAGTGCGTCTCGAATCTGCTCCGGATGCACCGCCCGCCGCAATCGCCAGTGCTGCGATGCGAGCAACGGCCCCAGATCCGGGGTCGATTGCGTTGCTTGCAGAAGGACGACTCCCCGAGACATCCTGGACTTCTTGATGTTGCCAAGCGACGGCGAAAGTCAATATAAGCCGGCGGCACGAGCGCGCAGTCCGGGAATGTACGTAGCGGCGCGGCTGACAGACGATGCGACTGCCGCGATTCTGGTTGAGAGCGGCGAGCCGAAGCCGGCGCAACGCCGTCTCGGGTTGAAGCTCAGGCTTGTCTTGGGCGTTCAGTCCGTCTCCGGATGAATCGAAGAATGCTGATCCGGGGCGGATGAGCTCGAGCAACCCATTCGAACTCGGCCGGCCCCCGGACCGCTCGGAATGCGCGGGCCGTTCAACGCCGGGTCCGGAACGGCCTGCCATTGGCCCCCGGCCGCGCTTGGACGTCGCTCAGGCGTTGCCCGCGACGAGACGAGCGGAAAGCTCGCCCAAGTGCGCCCCCTCCCGGTCGGATCAGCGCAAACTAAGCGGTTATCGCCCGAGTCATTCGCGTGGAGGATTGCAATGCGTCCCATTCCGGCCTTGGCGGCTTCGGTGCTGCTCAGCATCCCTTTGATGGCCTGCGCAGCCACGGCCGCGCATCCGGCCAAGACCGCGCGGCACGGTCCGTTCCATGCGCTGAAATTCCGCGAGCTGGGACCGGCGGTGGCCGGCGGGCGCGTCACCAGCGTCCTCGGTGTGCCTGGCGATGCCGCCCTGTACTACGTGGGCAGCGCCGGGGGCGGAGTGTGGAAGACCCAGGATGGGGGAATGAGCTGGAAGCCGATCTTCACTCATGAGCCCACGCAGTCGATCGGCTCGCTCGCCCTGGCCGCTGGCAACCCGAACTGGCTGTGGGTGGGCACCGGAGAGGCGAACCCGCGCAACGACGTTCTCGACGGGGATGGCGTGTACTTCACGCCCGACGGGGGCAAGACCTGGGTGGACAAGGGACTGCACCGGGCCGGCCAGATCGCCGCCATCGCGGTCGATCCCCAAGACACCAATACCGTGTTCGTGTGCGCCGAGGGCGAGCTGTGGAAGCGCGGTCCCGAGCGCGGTGTCTACATGAGCAGCGACGACGGCGCGCACTGGCGTCGCGTTCTTTATCTCAACGACCACACAGGCTGCAGCACCATCGCCTTCGAGCCGGGTAACCCCAAGGTGTTGATTGCCGGCATGTGGCCGCTGCAGCGGCGCCCGTGGATGCTCACGAGCGGCGGCAGGAGCGGCGGCCTGTATCGCTCGACCGACGGCGGCGTGCACTGGAAGAAGCTCACCCATGGGCTGCCGGGCGGGGCCATCGGCCGCAGCGCCGTCGCCTTCGCGCCGAGCCGACCTCAGACGGTGTACGCCGTGTTGCAGGCGAAGGGGGGGGTGCTGTGGGTCTCGCATGATCTGGGCAGCCACTGGAGCCAGGTGAGCGACAACCATAACGGGGACGTGCGCCCCTTCTATTTCACGCAGCTCGCCGTCATGCCGAACAACCCGCGCAGGCTGTTTCTGCTCTCGATGAAGATGATGGAGAGCAAGGACGGCGGCAAGCACGTGTTCTACGCCGACAAAGGCGTGCATGTCGATCACCACGCCATCTGGATCGATCCGCGCAACCCCAGGCGCATCATCCAGGGCAACGACGGCGGCGTGTATCTGTCGCTCGATGCGGGCAGGCACTGGCGCTACCTCGACAACCTGCCGATCGAGCAGTTCTATCAGGTGGCGACGAGCGCCACGAACCATCCCTGGCCGTACCTGGTGTGCGGCGGCCTGCAGGACAATGACGCGTGGTGCGGCGCGAGCAGTGATTACGATCGCGGCGGCGTCACCGGCGCGCAGGACTGGTTCTACGTATCCGGCGGAGACGGGCAATACGTGGTTCCTGCCCCAAGCAACGCGGCGATGATCTATTCCACCACCGACGATGGATACGCCACGGTGCTCAACCGCAGCACCGGCTTCAGGCGCGGCATAAACCCTTATCAGCGCGATGAGCTGGCCGGCCTGCTGCTCTCGGGCAAGCCGCCGTACGCGCAGAAATACCGCTTCGATTGGACGACGCCGGTGGCGGTCTCCCCGACCAATCCCGAGGACGTGTACATCGCCGCGGATGTCGTGTTTCACAGCACGGACGGGGGCAAGCATTGGAGCGTCATCAGTCCCGACTTGACGCGCAACGTCAAATCCAAGCAGCAACCGAGCGGCGGACCCATCGATCGCGACATGAGCGGGGCGGAGACTTATGACACCATTCAGTCGCTCGCTCTCGCACCGAGCGATCCTCACGTGATCTGGGCCGGGACGGACGATGGCTGGGTCTGGGTGAGCCGCGATGGCGGGATGCACTGGCGCAAGGTGACACCGAAGGGCGCTCCGCAGTGGGCCCGCGTGTACCACGTCGAGCCCTCGCCGTTTGCCGCCGGCACCGCCTATGCGGCCTTCGACGGACACGAGCTCGGCAACGACGCACCCTACGTGTATCGCACCACCGACTACGGCAAGCATTGGACGCGCATCACCGAGGGCTTGCCGCAGAGCAGCGTCGAGGTGGTGGCAGAGGATCCCGACCACGCCGGGCTTCTGTTCGCCGGTACGATCTCCGCGGGAGTGTACGTCTCGTTCGATGACGGCGCGCACTGGCAGGCCCTGCACGCCAACCTGCCCCGCGGCCTATCGGTGTGGGATCTCACCTTCGCCCCGGATCATCGCGGCCTGCTGCTCGCCACGCACGGCCGCGGCATCTGGGTGCTCGATAACCTGCGACCTCTCGAGCAGTACGGGGCGGCGGCGCGCGCTCCGTTCCATGTGTTCACCGCCTCTGCGGGCGTGCTGCTCTACACGCACCATGCCAACGGCCTCGGCCCGAGCGCCTTCCTCGCGCCGAACGCGCCGCTCGGGGCGACGATCAGCTACCGCCTGGCGAGGCCGATCAAGCCGACCGCGGCGGAGAAGGCCGCGCACCACGGGCCGGTGCGCATCGAGATCCGCGATGGCGCCGGCGCGAGGATCGCGACATTGCACGCGCCGGGCAAGGCCGGAATCGACGAGGTGGTGTGGAATCTCTCCTATGAGCCGCCGGCGCGACTCGTTCCGCCGCTTGGCAAGTCGGGCCCTCATGCGCGCGGGAGCGGTCCGCCGGTCGTGCCCGGCACCTACACCGCCACGGTGCATGCGGGACAATACGAGCAAAAGGTGAGCGTGCGGGTTCTACCCGATCCGCGCTACTCGGTGCCGCCGGCAACGTACCGCGCCGATACCGAGGCGGGCCTCGCCGCGCGCAGCGAGCTCTCCGCGGTCAACCGCCTGCTCGATCACCTCGCCGCGATGCGCAAGACGCTTGGCGCGGTGCTCGCCCGGGGCCGCGGCGATGCCGCCTGGTCGAGGCGGCACGTGGCGCTGATCAAACAGGCAGAGACGCTCGAGAAGCAGCTTGCCAGATATCAGGAGGCGTTGTGGAACACCCATACCCAACATCTGGCCGAGGAGGACTTTCTGCGTCACTTCTCGCACCTGCACCGGCATGTCGAGACTCTCTACGAGATGGCTGCCGGCCTTTGGGGCGAGAAGCCGCGCGCCCAGCTCAAGGCGCTCATCGGCGCCGATCGAGCACAGATCGAGCGGCTGTTGGCACGCTATGACGGACAGGTGTTGAGTCGGGTGAAAGCCTGGAACACCGCCGCCTATGCCGCCGGTGTCGGCACTTTGCCGACCGGCATGGCCGTGACGCTGCGCAGCCCACCGCCGCTGCCGCCGGCCGGCACCTGAGCCCCGGGCGGGGATGGCGCGCAGTCGAACGTCGCATGTTCCCGGACTGTCGCCTTCCCGCGTCACGGTGACGCCCCGGCGGTGCGGTGATAGGGTGAGGACACTGTCCACCGACGGGAGTGCACGGAGCATGAGTTCTTCCCTCAGGCGCGTCGCGGTTGGGGCGTCCCGCAGGCGTATGGCCCTTGGAGCACTGCTCGCCGGCAGTGTGGGCGTGGCAAACCCAACAACGGTTCACGCGCTGCTGGCCGGCGGGCACGAGGTGCCGCCGGTCGTGACGGCGGCTCATGGCACCGCCCAGATCATGGTGGATGGCGAGGGCCGGGTGAGCGGCAAGGTGCTCACCCGCGGGGTCAAGGCCACCATGGTGCACATCCGCGAGGGGGCGGCGGACGCGAACGGTCCGATCCTCATCTGGCTGAAGCAGCGTGCGCCGGGGCTGTGGGTGGTGCCGCCGCAGACGAGACTCACCCCGCTGCAGCACAGGCGCCTCCTGGCGGGCGACCTGCATGTCAATGTCCACAGCGCCCGTCATCCGGCCGGGGAGATCCGCGGCCAGCTTCTGCCCTGAGCGGCGCGGGCCGCGACGGTGCTTGGCGCCCGTCGGCGGCGCAAAAAGCGGCAGATCTTGCACCCGGTCACAGCGGCCGACGGGCTGAGGGCCCTATTGTTGCGTCATGATTGCGTCATCGACGAGTCTCGAGGCGTTGCCGGACTCGCACTACGCGGCGGAGCTGCGCAGGCAGCCCGAGACCGCGCGTTTCGCGGCCCCGGTCGAAGCCGAGTACCGGCGCAGCGCCCTGCGCGAGAACCGCACGCTGATACGCCTGGCGTGCACTCTCGCGTTGCTGCTGTTGGGGCTGCGCGCAGGGGAAGCGATCAGCGGCTCGGGCTCCTTGGCGTCGCTCGCCCTGCTTCCCACGGTGGTCCTGAGCTCTGCCGTGCTGGCCTGGCTCGCCTGGAGCCGCGGCTTCGAGCGCCACTATCTGCCCTGGGCGGAAGTGCTGGTGCCGGTTCGAAACTGTCTGGTTGCCGTGCAGGTGATCCACATCGTTGCGTTGGGGGAGATCGAGAACCTGATGCTGCTGCCGATGCTGCTGATCGGCCCATTCTTTTTTCTCGGACTTCGCTACCGCACCGCGCTCGCCACCGCTGTGCTCACCCTGGCGAGCATGGCCGGGGCGGCCGTGGTGTTTCATCTGCCGCCGGCGACGGCGCTGCGCGGCGGTGCGCTGCTCATCGTCTCGGCGGTCACCTTGGGCTTCGCGGCCTGGCAGGTCGAGAAGCGCTCCCGGCGCTCGTTTCTCGAGGCCGGCATCGTCGCCGAGCTCGCGCAGCAGGACGTGCTCACCTGGACCAAGAACCGGCGGGTGTTCGACGAGTATCTTCCGCGGCTGTGGCGCCAGGCCGCGAGCGATGCCCGCTCGCTTGCGATCCTGGTGATCGACGTCGATCACTTCAAGACGTACAACGACCGCTACGGACACCAGGCCGGAGATGTCGTGCTGCGGCAGGTGGCCCTAGCCATCCAGCGTCAGGTGCACCGGCCGCTCGATCTTGTGGCGCGCTATGGGGGCGAGGAGTTCGCGGCGATTCTCTACGATACGGACTGCGCCGGCGCCCGGTACGCGGCCGAGCGCATGCGCGGGGCGGTCGAGGAGCTGGCGATCGAGCATCGGGAGTCGCTGTCAGGGGCCGTGTTGACGATCAGCGTCGGTGTCGCGGTGGTCGCGCCCACGGGCGCACGCAACGCCTCGGGCGCGCTGCAGCTGGCGGACGAGGCGCTCTATCAGGCCAAGGCCAAGGGACGCAACCGCGTCGAGTTGATGGACGAGGGGGCGCATCAATTGCTGGCCACCGGCGTATTCGCGAAGGAGCAATTCGCCTCGCTCAGGCGCTCGCGCGACTGAATCCGTCCCGCATCGGCCTCGGACCGGCTTCGGGCGCGGGGCGGGGCGCCCGGATGAGGGGGGAGGCCGGCTTCCCCCGGCACGGCCGGGGCTGGTTAAGAGTGCGGCCGCGGCTGGCCGGATGCGGCACGGATTAGCGCCGTGGCGCGTAACTCTCAGATCTCGGGGGGGCGGGGGCGCTTGCCGCGAGCCGATGATCCGCGCATGCCCTCCGGCATGCCCGATCCCGCCCACAACGGGGCCGATACCGAGCGGCTGCGGCTGGTCTACGGCAATTCCCCGCTCATGCTCGCCGGCTCGGCCACGGCCGGGTGCGTGCTCGTAGCGTTGCTCTACGAGAGGGTTCCCCACGGCACGCTGCTCCTGTGGCTGCTCAGTCTGCTGCTGCTTTGCGGACTTCGGCTGCTCGAGTGCCTGGCGTTTCGCCGCGCTGCGTCGATTCGCGATCCGCAAGCCTGGGTCGGGCGGCTTCAGATCGGCGCCGCCGCCTCGGGGCTTCTCTGGGGCATCGGCGGGACGGTGTTCCTGGGGCTCGGCGACCTGCCGTATCAACTGTTCACCGTGCTCGTGCTCTCAGGCGTCGCCGCCGGCGCCATGACCTCGTACGGGGCCCTGTGGCGTGGCTACATCACCTTTCTCGCGCCCTTCCAGGCCCTGGTCGAGCTGCGGCTGGTTTTCGAGCACACCGCGCTCCATTACCCGCTCGCCGTGATCAACCTGCTGTTCGTGTGCGTTGTGCTGTATTCGGCGTTCAAGACCGATCGGGCCTTCGGCAACGTGCTCGCGATCACCGCCGAGAACGCCAAGCTCACCCGGGCCCTGCAATACCAGGCGACCCACGATCCGCTGGTCGATCTGGTGAATCGCCGGGAATTGAACGCGCGGCTCATCGACGTGGCCGACGGCGCTGTGATCGGCAAGCACCCCTGCGCGCTCATCTTCATCGACCTCGACCGGTTCAAGGAGGTCAACGATCAGGGCGGGCATGCCGCCGGAGATGAAGCGCTGCGGCGGGTGAGCCTCATCCTGAAGGAGCACATCCGCGCGACCGACACCGCTGCGCGCCTCGGCGGGGACGAGTTCGCGATATTGCTGCCCGGCTGCCCGCTCGAGCGGGCCGAGGCGGTGGCGCGGGACGTGCTCAGGGCGATCCATGATTTCGTCCTGCATTGGGAGGGGGGGCTGTACTTGCGGGTCGGCGCCAGCATAGGCGTGGCGTACGCAGCGGTCGCAGAGGCCGATGCCTCCTCGCTCCTGCGGGTGGCGGATGAGGCCTGCTATGCCGCCAAGAACGCCGGCCGCGGCAGGGTGGTCGTGCGCCGCGCCGAGCCGCTTCGCGAGCCGGGCTGTTTCGAGACCGAGCCGCTGCGGCGCTCGGTCTGATCCGGGCCGGTGTCGGCCGCCGCGGCAGGCAGACCGAAACGGCCGAGCATAGCGGCGGTCGGCCCGTTACACTGCCGCCCTCCTAAGCGCCCCCGTAGCTCAGTGGATAGAGCGACCGCCTCCTAAGCGGTAGGTCGTCGGTTCAACTCCGGCCGGGGGCGCCATCGACTGCCCAAGCCCCCCATCCCCGATGGCGCCTCGCCGCCGGGCAG
>JAJZDX010000043.1 GCA_021805865.1 Pseudomonadota bacterium | reverse complement strand
TCGTCGGCTCGGCTTTCATGACCACTTCAACGCCTCAGCCTACGGTTACTGGAACCAAGGTCATCGTGTCATTACCAAAAATATCGATGACTTTGACGGCTACGGTGTACCTTCCGGGACGCTCATATACGTGCGGAGCCGTCTTGAGCTCGAGTTCGCGGCTCTGCCGGGTTCGGAAGCTCTGCCACTCGTTCTCGAAGATGTAGCCTCCGGTCCACTGCTCTTCGAAGTCCTCCGGGTTTATGGTGACGGCACTGGCCCCAGAGCCATAAGTCACAGGCGGATCCTTCACGCCAAGGAATTTGTGGACCCGCACAATTTCCTTGCGGCTCATGTAATCGAAATCAACCGCCCAATAATCCACCCAGTCTGTCCATCGCTTCGTCAGGCGCTCCCGATCTACGACTCCGTCCTTAGTCTTGGTTACTTTGTAAAGCTGACCACGGTCGCAGATGACGCCGTTCTTCCCGTCCTTCATATTGGCAATTGCGGCTTCCGCACTGCCCTGCGTGTAGTAAACGGAGAAGTCCGTCAGTTCGATCTGCACTGAGAGCTTATTTCGCTTCTCGTAGCGCGGAGTGGCTTCGACGAAACTGATGTCGTGGAAGACGACCTGCCCCTTATCGACCGCGCGCTTGTCGAATACCTCCGCAGGGATGTATTTCGGTGCGAGGTCGATGCCCTTCTGTCGTGCCTCCTCTAGCACCGCAGGGAACAGTCCCATCTCAAATTCGAACGCCAGGATGTCGGCGCGCGAGGCACCGATCTTCCGGCACTCCATAATCACCTCTTCGACGAAGAGGCGCCCGACCGGGAGGTTGATCGGACCCACGACGACGAGCCGGCCCGCATTCTTCCCATGGAAGAAGGAGGATCCCTCGAGCGGCTGGGCTTTATAGGCTCGGAGGATCAGATCGCGGAATTCACATTCCTTTTCTGCAAGCGCCCTCTCCTTCTCCTTGCCACTCAGGCGACCGCCGACACTTAGATAAGCTTGGCGCTCGTAGCGACCGAGATTCAAGACCTCGAAGGCGCGGAAAGACTTACCAGAAGCCTTCAGCGCGCGCTGCACCCCGATGAGCCGCTTGCGAGTTGTATGAATGGCGAACTTACCGAGGTCGGTAGCGATCCACTTGCGGCCGAGCCGCTCTGCCACAGCTGCAGTGGTACCGGACCCGACAAAGAAATCGGCAACTAGATCACCTTCATTGCTGCTGGCTTTAAGTATCCGCTCGAGCAGGGCCTCGGGCTTTTGGGTGGGGTAATCAACCCGTTCGGCACCAGCCGGGTTCACCGGTGGAATGTCATCCCAAACAGAGTCAACTATGTCGCCCTCGATTTCGTCCAAATAGATAACGCGAGCACCACCCGCCGTTGGATTTACGTCGTCGCGGTATAAGCGGCCATTGGCGTCAGTCTTCCAGCGCTTAAGGTACTCTGGTGAATGCGGTTTAAACTGTGTGTGCCAGATGTGGCGCTCGCCCTTTCGAAATGAAATTATTGAGTCATGTTTCTGCGGGAATTTTTTCGCCGTTTTTCTCTTGAAGGCGAAGTAGTTCCACACGAGATCATTAATGAAGTTCTCTTTGCCAAACACTTCATCAAGGACTTGACGCATGTATGCGTTCACACGCCAGTCGCAGTGGACATAAACACTGCCGTCGATTGCGAGTAGATCCCGCATCAGGATCAATCGCTCGTAGATCATGGAGATAAATGAATCTGCCCCCCGCCCCCAGGTATCCCGATACGCTACCTGCTCGAGCAGACTTGGTTCCTTGTGGAAGGTTTCACCGCCGATCTCAACGTCCATGCTGAAGTCCGCCCCGACGTCAAAGGGTGGATCAATGTAGACGAGCTTCAACCCACCGGCGTTCTCGATCTGGTGCCGAAGAGGACCGGCTTTAAGCGATGAAAGGATCAGCTTGTTGTCGCCCCAGATAAGCTTGTTGGTCCAGCCCTTGACTTGGCGGCCGCGGGGGTCGAGCCAGTCGAACTGAGCCTCCTTCTTCGAGCCCGACTCCTCCCGTGGCTCGTCTATGTGCTCGAGCGTTTGAAAGGGAAGCACCGTAGTGCAGACGTCGCGCGTCTTGCCATTCCAGACAAGCTCGACCTCGCGTTTATCCTCAAAGAGGATGAAGCGATATTTTTCGGGCAGGGGCTTGCCCTGCTGGATTAGCGTGACAAGGTCGCGCTGCTCCGCGTCGCTGAGGTCGTAGGCTTTCTTCTCAGTGCGCGCCATGGGCGCCCTCCTGGTACTCCCGGAAAACGCTCACGAGTCCGGCGAACGTGGTCGGCCGGTACTTCTCAAAGCCCTCTTGGTCAACGTAAAGGAAGCGATAGGGGGGACCACCATCGGTCTTGGCGGCCTCCGTCGCGTCTTCACACCATTGGCGCAGGCGCGCCATCTTCTGGGGAAGGTCGAGCTCTTCCCTGCCCTTCGTCTCGACGATCCACACGTCGCCAGCGGTCGTGCGCACTAGGAAGTCAGGGGTGTAGGTGGAGAGATCCCCGTTCGCCCGCACGAATTCGATCTTGAAACCGACGGCAAGATAATTCTTGCCGTAGGCCTTGACGTCGGGGGCACCCTCGAGGAAGGCGGCAAAGTCGAGTTCGAGAGTATCGGCGTGGGCTTCCCCGACGATACGATTGAATACCGATTTCTTGGCCTGCAGAAACCGGCGGGGCTCGGTCCGGAAGGGGCGCGTGTCGCGCAGTCGAATTTGGCCATCGATCCGGGCACCACCGCCTTCGTAGATGGTCAGGGCATTGATTGCCGCGCGGAAATGCTCGAAGAGTGTCTTGGCAACTTCCGGCTCACTCAAGTTTCTCAGGACCACCGGATCCTCGAGGTCGACGACTTGCGTGAATAAGTACTCGCGCATGAAGGTCTTGACCTTCGGATAGAGCCGATCGTAGCCGCCGACCAGGTGCAAATCCTTGAGGATCTGGCGGGCAAAGAAGGCTACGACTGAGCGGTAGTCCCCGGGCCCCATTCCATCCAGGACCAATGTGTGGTCCACCTCGGAATCGAGCATCTTCTTGAAGACGATCTCGCGGGTCTCATCGGGCGAGAAAGGCTTGACGGGAAGCTTCGCGTTACCGAAGTGCTCGGGCGCGAGTTCGGAAAGATCCTTGAATTCCCGAACGTACCGCCGGGTCAGGCGTGGCACACTGATATCGAGTTCATCGATGTTCTTCTCGGGCGAATTGCTGTCGACTTCGACAACAACCGAGTCCTGGCGCTGCCGCCCGCCCGCGCCGCCCATCGGTACGCGATCGAAGGTTACGCCTTCATGCTGAATTGACTCGACGAAGTCCATGAAGGCGGGGGTGCCCATGACGGAGACCGTCTCGCGCTGATCACTCCCGAAGTACATCCGCCGCAGCCCTCGGCCGAGGGTTTGTTCGGGCAGAATGTTGCTCTTGGCAACGTAGGCCCTAAGGCCAACAATCACGGTAACGTTGCGTACGTCCCAGCCCTCCTTGAGCATGAGGACCGAGACTATCGCTTTGTAGGGCGACTTCCAGGTGTCGATCTCGTTCGATTGCTCGCGCAGGCGATTGAGTTCGTCCTCTGCCTTACCCGATGCGGCCTCTGAAATCTCGCCGTTCTTCTTGGTGTGGATGACGAGCACGGCGCCCTGCAGCTCCGGCGCGATCCGCTCGAGATACTCCCCTACCTCGTCGCAATTGCGGGTGTCGTCGACCATGACGAAGAGCACGGCCTTCTTCCCGAGTTTCTCGTGCTCCGCGCAGCTCTTGCGCCATTCCTCTACACCGAGCTGCAGGTAATCGGCAAAACGCTCGGTGATGATCGCGCTTTTGTGCTCAGTGAGCTTCGCGCGACTCGGTGCGTCGGGGAGCACTGGGTGTTTCACGACGTTCTGGGCGATAGCCTCGACTAGCGGATAGTCGCTTACTGTCTGAACAAAGATCGCCCCATTCTCGTGCCGGGGGGTTGCGGTCACGTCGACCTGCAGGGCAAGCGCGCGGTCCTTCTGCAACATGCGATGGTGAATATCCTGGATCGACTTGAACCAGGCGAGCCGGCTGTCGTGGATATGGTGGGCTTCGTCGTTGAAGACTGCGAGCTCGTCGATCTCGCGAATAATTTCACCGAGATCGGTATTGCTGTCCGTGGTCTTACCGACCGGGCGATCGCCGAACGGAGCCAGGAAGTAGTCCCTCAGGTCTTCATCCTCGAGCGAGGGCTCGCGGACGTCGCCCAGGTAGACGCGGTGAATATTGGTTAGGAACAGATTGCCGACCGGGCGTACTACCCGGACATCGTCCTGAATATGAAGCGCGATCTGGAAGTCATCATGCCAATTATGGCCCGCGTACCCGTTTTCGGGCAGCACTGGGTCGTTAAAGAAAATCCTCAGGCCGTCGAAATCGGTCCTCAACCTGTCAAGTACGATGATATTGGGGGCAATCAGCAGGAAATTGCGCGCAAGGGGAGAATCCTTCTCGTACAGCTTGTGAAAGTAGCTCCAGGCAATTAAAAGCGAGAGGACCTTGGTCTTGCCGGCGCCGGTCGCCATTTTGACAACGAACCGCGGCCAGTCTTCATCGAACATGCTGGCCGATACGGCTCCGGAGGCATCGAAACGCATCAAGTCGAACTTGTCGCGTGCGCCGCGCACGTCATAGAGCCAAATGACTGACTCGACGGCCTCCCGCTGGGCGAAGTAGTAGCGGAACGCGCTTTCGGTGCCGTCAGCTAGCTCAAGCAGGTGCTCGGTTTCGAACCACCACTCGAGCAGTGCACGCGAGGTATCTGATGCGCCCTGGTAGTCCCGGTCGCGCCAGGCGGCCACTTCCTCGCGGATGCGTGCGACGAGTGGCGGCAGGAGCTTCTCGTACGCGGTGTCGCGAAGCTCCTCGGCCGCCGGGAACCAGCGTTCCGCGGGCGGTAAGATCTCGTAAGGCGATGTCGGAAAATCCGGATGAAGTGCCATGAACCCTGCCCCCTCCTTATTTCCGTAAGAGATTTATGGATGCCGTCCCGGGTGGCGGGCTGATATCGCTTTGATGCGTCCAGGCCGCGACTCCCCCTGTGACAGTTGCAGTGCGGACAAGATCCTTTCCCCCCTCTTCTATCTCATCTGCCGATTATATTCGGCTCGCTCGGCCTGTTGGGAAAGAATTATGCGGCGCTGCTAGCATCACCGAATGATCGAGGCAATGACATCGGCATGGATGTCCTTCCGATGCTCTCCAAAGGGTGTTCTCACGATGACCTTGCCGGTCACGCGTATGCGGGTCAGAGCTTCTTTCTCTCGTATTATCAGCTGAGCTTGCTGTTCAGTGAGTGTTTCCTGGATCGTAAACCCACCGCGGGAGAATGGGGCGAGTGGGGATTCCGTAGAAAAGCGCTTGCTGACCCTGATCCAAGTCATGGAGTGGAGTCCGACCTCGAGGTCGGCACCCACCAAGGACAGCTGTAGCGGCGAAAAGTTGATGACGTGGAAATTCAGGCTCTCGAGGTCATGGCTCGGGCGATCGGAGCCGATGTATACAAAACACGGCTGCGCATCGGCGATTATCGTGAGAGCGCCGAGGAGCCGCGGAACAGGCCACCGCCGGCGTAGAAATCTCTGAGGGAGGCCCCGGACCACGACGTTCAGCAGGTCCCGTCCCGCAGTAGTCCACCATGAAATTGGGTCTGCCATTTCCTGGGCTCTTAACGGTGAGTCGAGAATATCGCGATGGGCGGCCTACAGTGGCTTGAATTTACAATGTATCTGTTCCGTGTCATCGGATTCGTATATCGGGGTCGGTCTGCGAGCACTCCCCTATTCGCCTGCCAGCGCACGCGTCTTCCGCTAGTGCCGGATGCCACGAGAAGACCATTTGCTGCTGCGCTTCGTCGTTCAAGGCCCCTCGTGCCGATCAATTGCTCTGTCGCGCCGGCGGCAGCCGCGATGCGCCCGAACACCTGGTAATTGGTGGGCAGATCAAACTGCGCCGGCAAGACGCGCCAGTTCGGATGCACGATTATCGCTGCAGCCCGCTGGCGTCTGCGCAAGGTCGGGTGGCGCCCCCATGCCTAGCCGGCGTGCCAACTGACGCACCCGATCGGGCATCGAGAAGTCCCGCAGGATTGCTGCGCAGTTGTAGCGCACCCGGGTCACCGACATCGAGAACGAGGTCGAGCTGCCCGCGAAGCGCGGCATGAGTGAAGGATCCGGGAGCGCGCAGCGCAAGCTCGCGGGGGCGCCGGCCCATCCCGGCGGACTGCATCGGCCGCCGTCGTTCTTGAGACCCCCCGCAATGGAGAGCTGCACTTCGTCGTTGTCGCTCGAGCTCGAGCGCGAAGAGCTGGACGGTGTGCAGCTCGGTGAGCGCCTTGCCGAACGCGGACCATCGCCGCAG
Organism: Pseudomonadota bacterium; assembly: GCA_021805865.1. Classification (GTDB taxonomy): domain Bacteria; phylum Pseudomonadota; class Gammaproteobacteria; order Steroidobacterales; family Steroidobacteraceae; genus 13-2-20CM-66-19. The sequence goes on along the minus strand of JAJZDX010000043.1, from coordinate 25,161 downwards.
CGAGAGTTGCGAGAACTGCTCGAGCTGTGTCAGCGAGGGCGGCTCATCCGTCTCCGGCAGCCGCGGCTTGAAGGGGCTATTGCGCCGAGGCTTCCGCCGCGCCACGTGTCGGCTCCCCTGCGGCATACCGACCCGCTATGCCCTCAACTGCCGCGTTCTCCTCGAGCGCGCTCATGACGAAGCGGCGCAGCTTCTCGTAGCGGCCGTAGCGGATCATGTCGCGCGGGGAGATGTTGCCGAACAGTGGGTTTTTGGTCTTGAACCATAGGGCCGTCTTTGCGACGTCGCCGGCAAAGAACTGCGCGACCAGCCCGCAGATGTTGCCGATCTCGAGCATCCGATCCCGCACGTCCTTCGGCATCTTCTGGTCGAAGCGCACCGAGGCCGGCGCGACGCCGGCGACCTTGGCCACTTCGGATTTGCTCAGCTCGAGAAACCGGGCAACCCGGTGTGGATTGAAGGACTCGCCGGATCCGAATTCGAGGTAGTCGCGATCCGCTATGGTTCTGAAGAGCAGGGCGCTCGGGTTAGCCATCGTGCCAGTCCTTACCCTCTCAGGGGTTTTTCAGTATACCCATTCTGCCATTCGCCGACCACGAGTCCACCACACTTCGACCAAGGCATTCCAGGTGCCTCGTTCCCCCGCCGCCCGGTCTCGCCCGGGCTGATGACCGGGTATTCTCCCATCGCGCGACTACCCTAGATCCTTGAGGATCTCCTCCACCGCCTTGATCACCTCTGCCCTCTCGACGCCCTGCAATCCCTGAGGAAACGCGAGCGTCACCTTCCCCCGCGCGTTCCTCGTGACCGTCACCCTCCTCGCGGTCCCCACGTTGTACTGCTTCTGCACCGGCTGAAACTTCTTGGATCTGTCGAGACTGCCGATCAGGGTCCGGATCACCTCCGCAGGCGCCCTCCCCTCCCCGTCCCGCGCAAGATTCTTTGCGGCCTGCAGGATCACCTCCTTCGCCCCAGGGCGCTCGAGGAGCATCGCGAGGTTGTAGGCCTGGATCACGGGGATGGCGCTCTTGTCCGCGAACAGGCCTGCGAGCGTCGCGTGCTTGAGCACAGCCGCGGCCTTCAGCATCTTGGCGACCTGCCCCTTCGAGAGGCCGATGGCCTCGGCGAGCGCGTCCTGGGTCGCAAATACCTTCGCCTCAATCTGGGTCTGGAATGAGAGCGCCCGCTCCATCGGGGTGATGTCCTGGCGGTCGGCATTCTCGATGTGCATGAGCACTGCGGCATGCGCATCGTCCGTCTCGACCACCCGGAGCTTGAGTTTCTTGCCTAGCAGCTCGCACGCGAACCGGCGGCGCATCCCGTAGATGAGCTCGTAGTCGAAGTTCGGATCGCCCTTGAGGCGGCGGGCCACCGCGGGTTCCTGCTGGCCATCCTTCGCGATCGAGTCGACGAGGTCCTGGCAGCGCTCGCGCGTGTACCAGGCCTCCGTGCGGTTGTGGTACTTCCAGGGGCGTACCCGCTTGGGATCGACCGCGAAGATGTTCTCCCGCTCGAGCTCCGGCGCGACGCGCCCGGTCAGGGCGAGCTCGGCGGCGGGCACGACGGGACGCACGCTCCCCGGCTTGTCGAAGGGGGACGGCTCGCCCCGCTCCTTCACCGAGCGCGCGATGTCGCTCAAGTTCGCCCCGCCGAATAACTTACTGGCCATGGATGAATTCCTCTCGCTTCCCCACGTTTCGGTGTACCTGAAGGACCTGTTTCATTTTATGGATCAATTAGTTACTGAGGTTTCCAGAGGAAACCGCCCTCCCCTCACGTGATCCCCCGCTGGCTGAGTGCCGCTGCCTTCGAGGGCCATTCGCGCAGGATGGAGAGCTCGATCTCCTCGAAGACGCTCCCCATCATCTCGAGCACCGCCCGATCGGGCTTGGCCTGCTCATAGGGGGTCGTGAACTGCGCCGCCGAGTTGATCACCGCGCTCGAATGGAAGAATACGCGCTGGAAGACGGACTCCCCGAAGCAGGCCCGCATGACTTCGAAGAACTGCTTCTGGCTCTCGTAGCGCCGATCGAAGAGCGTGGTCAGCACCGAGATCCAACGGTAGGTCTTCTCGGGATCGAGCTGCTGGATGTAGGCGTGGATCATCCGGAAGAACTGCACGGTGCTCGAGAAGTCGAACATTCGCGCCGCCGAGGGCACGAGCAGCGCATCCGCCGCGAGCAGTACATTGATCGAGATCATCCCGAGCGCCGGCGGGCTGTCGATCAGGATGAGGTCGTACTGGTCCGCGACGGTCTGGATGCCGAACTTCAGCTCGTGAAAGAACGCTGCCCGCTGCTCGCGCGTCGTCTGCGTCCCGATCCGCATGACGATGCCGAGCTCCGCCTCGTACAGCACCAGGCACGCCGGGATGAGATCGATCCCTGGGAAGTAGGTCGGGCGCACGGCGTAGGCGAGGCTCTTCTGCTCACCATCGAGAAATGGCAGCATGGTGTCGGCCTCGGTGATCTCGGCATCCGGCAGGTAGCCGAACATCGAGGTCGTCGTCGCCTGCGAGTCCGTGTCGATCACGAGCACCCGGTAGCCTTTGAGGGCGAGGTAGTGCGCGAAGTTGACGCAGGTGGTGGACTTGCCGACGCCGCCTTTGAAGTTCTGGCAGGCGATGACGAGCGGCGGGTCGGTCTCGGGGTTACGCCAGGGGAGGGTCCCGAAGTGACGCCGGAATGACTGTACCTGCTCGAGCGTGTAGCCCACGCGGCGGTTGTTGCCCGGGTTGCGTCGTGGGGCGTCCATGCCGATCTCCGGCTCCGCGCGGGCGAGCGTCGTTCGGTCGCGCCCGACCATTTCCGCCGCCTCGCCGGGGCTGAAGAGCCGGTGCATGACTTTGCGCTGGTGGGGCTCCGCGCCGAGCTGGTGCATGCGCTGCAGGAAGTTCTCGCTCGAGGCGAGAATGCCCTCGAGCTTGTCTATAGCGGCGATCGCTGGCACACTGTCCTCCTCGAAAAAGCCCGGTTCGCGCGGATTTGCCGCGAAAACTATCAGAAATCCGTGCGCGGGACCATCGTAGAATGACGAAAAGGGCAGGGCGGTGGCGGACGAATGGGCGATGACACGCTAGCGGTCTCGGATGCGGCTCGGTTCGAGCGGCATGTGCGCCTGCTCGCTGAGGTCGGGATGTCGCCCGAGCTCACCGTGAGGCAGCTTCTCATCGCGGGCTTTCCGGTGGAGTGGATCCGGCTTCGATTCCCGGCGGTTGGTAAGTCCGCGTTCGAGATGCCGGTCGAGTCGGCGCTGCGGCGCCGGCGAAGCACGAAGCCGATTCTCGAGACGCCGATCGCCGCCACGAAACGCGGGGCCGACCCGGTAGAGCAGGGCGCTCCTCCTGTCCGATCGGCAGGACTCCTGGCCGACCGCGTGGTGAGACAGACGGCCGCGGCGTCCTCGAGTTCACCCCAGTTCCCCGTCGCGTCTGTTCCAACACGGGCCCGCTCGACCGCGGCAGCCCAAACCGAATCCGCCAACATGGCGGTGAGCGATGGGATCTCGTTCCAGTACGTCCCGCTGATCCAGTGCTCTTTCCCGCACATGGATCCCGGTGAGATCACTCACTTCAGCCGCCGCAACGGCTGGCTGGAACTGACCCTGTCCACGGCCCGGCCCGATACCGGCCTACCATATGGCGTGCCGGCGCGATTGCTCACGATGTACTGCGCGTCCGAGGCCATCCGGACTCACTCCCCGGAGATCCATCTCGGCGCCACGCTGCACGAGTTCTTGGGCCGGCTGGATGTGCCGATCACCCGTGGCGAGCGCGGCTCGCTGCAGGTCTATGCGAACCAGCTGCTGCGCCTGGTGCACTGCGCCATCTCGGTCGACGAGAACATCCGTGACGCCGGCGGCCGCACGGGGCTGCACATCCGCCAGGCGCTCTTCGTGGAGGAGGCGCGGCTGTGGTGGGACGGAGCTACGGGGGTAGGGCGGGGCAGCAGCCTGGTGCTCTCACCGGTGCTCTACGACTCCATCCTCGAGCGTTCCGCGCCGCTCTCGACCCGTGCCATCCGACAGCTGCGCAAGAGCCCCATGGACCTCGATGTCTATGCCTGGCTGGTCCATCGGCTGTTCCACCTCTCCCGGCCGAGCTCGGTCACGTGGGAGCAGCTATCCGGCCAGTTCGGTCACAGCTACACGCTGCTGCGCAAGTTCCGCGCGTACTTTGCCGAGTCGCTCAAGCGCGTGCAGGTCGCCTATCCGGAAGCAAAGCTGAAGCTCACCGGCGCAGGGGTCACCCTGTTGCCATCGCGTCCGCATGTCCCCCGGGATGCCCTGACCCAGGGCTGACGCCGGCGAGTGCAGTTCACCCGCGGTTGCCGCGATCGGTTTCTCCTGCCCCTGTGACAACTCTTCCGCGACTCCGGGCCCCTCTGGCACGGGTTGGAGGCTAACCATGCGGAAAATCAGGGGAAATTTCTGATGCAGAGGAGTACGTTGCATCTCTTCCGCTTTCGGGATAACTCATTGATTTACAATGCTTCCGCCGCTTCTCCTGGCCGTCACCCGTTGCATCTCTTCCGCGGCAGCGTTGCAAGTCTTCCGTTCGGCCCTCGCATCTCTTCCGCCGAAGCGTTGAATCTCTTCCGCAGAATCCAAAAAAGCTTCTTTAATACAGGCACTTACGGACTCTCCTGTATTCTCCTGTAGTTCCCTATATCAAATCCTCCGGAACGATTTAGAGTCCCCCATCGGGGATCCGTAAACCCCTCGCCTTTAGGCGACGGGAAGGTCGGCCGGATATAGCATCCGGGGCATGAAAGACTACAAGAGCAGCAGCCACGCGGTATGGGACTGCAAATACCACCTGGTGTGGATTACGAAGTACCGGTACCCGGTCCTGGTAGGGGATGTCGGGCTGCGGGCCAGAGAGCTCTTACGGGAGATCGCTCGGAGTCTGGAGATGACGATTTACGCTGGGGCTATCAATCGGGACCACGTGCATGTGCTCGTATCGATACCGCCGCAGGTGTCTGTGTCGCGAGCCGTACAGTTTCTGAAGGGAAAGAGCTCGCATAGACTGCTGAGTGAATTTGGGGCGCTGAGAAAGCGGTATTGGGGCCAGCATCTGTGGGCACGGGGTTACTGGGTGGCGTCGAGCGGGAATGTGACCGACGAGGTATGGCAGAAATACATAGAGAATCAAGTGCCTGAGGAGCCCGATGACAACTTCAAAATCGTGTGACTCTGCGGTCGGCCCCGGGCCGACTCATACCCGGCTTGAGCCGTCTCTCGGAAGCCCTCGCCTTTAGGCGAGGGTACGTTCACACGGAAGGGACGGAGCCAGAGGAATCCCTGGTCATGCTCTCGCGGCTTGGTATCGAAATTGAGGAATCTTAGGAGCCTTGGTTTTCGCTAAGGTCCGTGAGCTGACGCTGCCCGGTAGGGGCGATCCGGGAGCCCTGGCCGAGCTCGGATGCGGATGACACCGCTGATCAAGCCAGAAGTCGCAGAATTCGCCGCGTTGAAGCGGACTTGTCCAGGACGTAGCATCCTCGCATGAGTGATTGGTCGTCATGCCCAGCGGTCGAGCGAGACCCGCAGCGTGTCAGTGGAGCGTGGGTGTTCCGCGGCACGCGGGTGCCGGTCACCGCGCTGTTCCAGAATCTGGAGGATGGCGCGCAGCTCTCGGACTTTCTCGCCTGGTTTCCGGCCGTGAGTCGGGAACAGGCGCGGTGTGTCCTGGAGCACGCCTCCCGCTCGTTGGAAGTCGCGTGAGTGCGCGTGCTGTTCGATCAGGGTACGCCGGTGCCCTTGCGTCAGCACTTGACCGCTCACCAAGTCAGCACCGCATTCGAGCTGCAATGGGGCGCGCTCAGGAACGGTGAGCTCATCGAGCGCGCCGAGGCCGAAGGCTTCGAGGTTCTGGTGACCACTGACCAGAACCTGAGGTATCAGCAGAATCTGACCGGGCGCAGCATGGCCATCGTCGTGATCTCGACGACCAGCTGGCCGCGGATCAGGAATCACGTGGCAGCCGTCGTGCAGGCCATCGATGACGTTGTGGGCGGCGCGTACCGTGAGGTGGCCATTCCGTGAGGCTGGCTGGCGGTCACGCTGCCTTGCCCGGAAACAACCCGACATGAAGCCCTCGGAAGCGCTGGCGTGGCACCGCGCCGCCATCTGTCGCGTGGTCGAGTCCCATCACGCTCGCAATCCGCGCGTGTTCGGCTCGGCACTGCACGGGACGGACACCGACCAAAGTGACCTCGACCTGCTGGTCGATCCCGAGCCGCGCATGTCCCTGTTCGACATCGGCGCGATCCGCCTGGAGCTGCGGGAGCTCCTGGGTCTCGAGGTCCAGGTGCTGACGCCCCGCGCGTTGCCGGACAGCTTCCGGGATCGCGTACTGGCCGAGGCCCGTCCGGTTTGAGTGATGCGCCGCGGTTGCCCGGCTACCGCGGCCACACGGTACAGGCGATCGAGCGGATAAGCCGCCGCATCTTGGACGTGACCTGGACGCCGTTCCTCAGGAGGGCGGCGAAGCGGCCAGAATCGCACCGACGATGGTCAGGAGCCCTGGCAGGTGGGACTCGATGAAGCCCCACACCAAGACCTCGTCCACCTCCGCGTACCCGTGGATCAGCACATTGCGGAAGGAGATGAGGCGCCGGTACTCCGGGATCCGGTCCGCGGTCCGGGGGTCTCGTTTGGCGAGCTGGCTCACCGCTTCGCCGATGATCTCGAACTGGCGTTCCACGGCGGATTGCAGCATGACATCACGCTGATAGTCCTCGAGCGTCCTTCCGGCGGTGAACTGTCGAATCCGCCCGGCCGCCTGATCGATGTCGAAGCAGTATTTGAGCGTCTCGACCGGTAGTGAGGCCTCAGGCGGCAAAGAGCGGTTCTCTCGAGCGCTGCAGATTGAGCAGGAAGTAGGGATTGCGGACCGCCCGCTCGACGACGAGATCCACCTCGCGGCCGAGAAGCTCGCTCAAGGCCTCGCGCAAGGCAAAGTATTGCCGCGCATAGTCGGCAGGAGCGAGCGGCGCGAACTCCACCAGGAAATCAACGTCGCTGGTCGGCGGAGGCAGCGTCTGCCCGTGCGCCGATCCGAACAGATCCAGGCGCCGCACCTGATGCGCAGCGCAAAGACGGGCGATCTCCTGGCGGAATGGGGCGAGACTCACGGCCATGGCGTAAAAGTACCCTTGGTTCGGGGTGTCGTCCAATCAGGCAGGCTCACGCCGCGGAAGAGTCGGGTCACGCCGGCAGCCCGAACAGCGCCCGATCCTCGGGGCGGCTGAGGGTCTCGTCGACCCACTGGCGGAAGCGCTTCTCGTCAAACTCGCCGGCTTCCACCTTCGCCAGCATGATCGTGCCGGCCAGGATTTTGCGCCGGATGTCGGTCTTGCGGTTGCGGCGGACCTCGAGCGCCCGCTGGCGGGCGGAGATCCGCTGTTGCCGGGATTTGAGTTCCTTCAGTCGCGTCTCGAGAGCGGTGATCTGTTCGTCGAGCTTCGGCATGGTCGACCTCCCCGGTAGTGCTTTGACCGATCGAGCGTTGCGGTGGCAGGTGCCTTCCGGCTTGCTCGAGCCTTCCCGTCCGGTGCGCGCACGACTCGCGCGGCATTCAAAGTAGCGTAGCGCTGTGCCTTGGCGTAGGCTAGCTAAAGCAGCGTTCTTGCGTACTGCGCACTTATACGTCGCTGCGCGACGTCGGATATAGGAGCGGCCCGGTGGGCCGCCAGAGCGGAGTTGAGAGAGTCCCGTGGCCATCTACCACCTGCACGCCAAGATGGTCTCCCGCGCGGAGGGGCGATCCGCCGTGGGTGCCGCCGCTTATCGCTCGGGCTCTTGTCTCACCGACGAGCGGACCGGGTACAGCTTTGATTACACCGAGAAGCCCGGCGTTGAGCACACGGAGATCATCGCTCCGGAGGGCGCTGCAGGCTGGGTGTACGACCGGACGACGTTGTGGAACACCGTCGAGCGCAGCGAGCGGCGCAAGGATGCGCAGGTTGCCCGCGAGCTCGAGATCGCGTTGCCGGTGGAGCTCTCGAAGGACCAGCAGGTCGAGCTCATGCGCGATTTTGTCCGGCGCTCATTCGTTTCAAAGGGCATGGTGGCCGACTTCGCCATCCACCGGGACAACCCGGAGAATCCCCATGCGCACCTGTTGCTCACGACGCGGTCGCTGACCGAGACCGGCTTCGGGTTGAAGCGGAGGGACTGGAATGCGAAGGCGCAGCTCGTCGCGTGGCGAGGGGAGTGGGCGCAATCGGCCAATGAGCATCTGGCGCGCGCCGGGCTCGACATCCGCATCGATCACCGGACGCTCGAGGCGCAGGGGATCGATCTGGTGCCGGGACGGAAGATTGGCCTGTCGCTCGAGCGCCAGCAGGAGCCGGAGCTGCCGCGCAATCTCGCCGACCGGGTGGCCGAGAGTCGCGCGATCGCCGCCGAGAACGGCCGGCGGATCCTCGAGGACCCTGGGATCGCCCTGACGGCGCTGACCTACAGCCAGGCGACTTTCACCGAGCGGGATCTCGCCAGGTACCTCAACACGAAGACCGACGGCGCCGAGCAGTTCCAGGCGGTCTTCCTCAAGGTGAAGGCCGCCGACGAGCTCGTCGCCCTGGGCAAGGATGAGCGGGGAGAGACCCGCTATACCACCCAGGAAATGCTCCGCCGCGAGCGCTTGCTCCTCGATCGCGGGGAGCGACTGGCGCGCTCCCAGCGGCACGAGGTCTCCGCGGCACACCGGGAACAGGTGCTCGCCGATGGGCGGCTTTCCGCTGAGCAGCGCGAGGCCTTCGAGCACGTGACCGCCGGCGCTGATCTTTCCGTGGTGGTCGGGGTGGCCGGCGCCGGCAAGAGCACGATGCTCGAGAGCGCCAGGCGGGCGTGGGAGGCGCAGGGACTGACGGTAAAGGGAGCGGCGCTCTCCGGGATCGCGGCCGAGAACCTCGAGACTTCGAGCGGGATTTCCTCGAGGACCCTGGCGAGCCTGGAGCTGGCTTGGTCGGGTGGGCGCGAAGCGCTTACCGCTCGCGATGTGTTGGTGATCGACGAAGCCGGCCTCGTCGGGACCCGGCAGCTCGCCGGCGTGCTCGAGCGTGCCGAGGGCGCCGGCGCCAAGGTGGTGCTGGTGGGAGATCCGGAGCAGCTGCAGGCCATTGAGGCGGGCGCGCCGTTCCGCGGGCTCGCGAGCCAGGCCGGAATGGTGGAGCTCACCGAGGTGCGGCGGCAGAGGAGGGCCTGGCAGAAGGAGGCCACGCGGAAACTGGCCACAGGACGCACTGGGGAGGCGCTGGAGGCGTACACCGGCCGGGGAGGAGTGATGGAGGCCCCCACGCGGGAAGCGGCTCGTGAGGCCATGCTGACGGCCTGGGCGAAGGATGGACGGGAGGCTCCTGGTGAGTCCCGACTCATGCTGGCCTACACCCGGGACGATGTGCAGTCTCTCAATGCCGGCGCCAGAGCGCTCCGAGCGGCGAACGGGGAGCTCGGGAAGGGCGAGGTGATCGAGACCGAACGGGGTGCGCGGGAGTTCGCCACTGGCGATCGCCTGTACTTCCTCAGGAACGAGCGGGGACTCGGGGTGAAGAACGGCTCGCTCGGCACGGTGGAGAAGGTTCGGGACGGAGTCCTGCAGGTGCAGCTGGACGGGGAAGGGGAGCGGAGGGTGGCGGTGGACACCCGCTGGTATCGGCATCTCGACCACGGATATGCCGCGACCGTCTACAAGGCCCAGGGCACCACGGTCGATCGCTCCTACGTGCTCGCCACGCCGCATTATGACCGGCACTCGACCTATGTTGCGCTCTCGCGGCACCGCGAGGAGGCGAGCGTGTTCTACGGGCGGGAGGATTTCCGGGGGCGGCGGGGCACGGTGGAGGAGAGCTTCAGAGCCACTCTGTCGCGTGAGCGACTGAAGGCATTGGCTCACGACTACTTGGAGCGGGAGCCGGCGAACGTCGTCCGAGAGGCCGACCGGGAGCGGGTGCGCGAAGAGCATCGGGCAGCCGAATCGCTCACCGCGCGGCTCGAACGCGAGCGTTTGGAGCTCGACCGCTCGATCCTCGAGCTCTCCGCTGAGCTCGCCGGCCTTCACCGTGACCGCGGCCGGGGCGCCCGTCACTCAGCTGGCTCGCAGGTCGGACAAACGACGGCCACTGCCGCCGAGCGGCTGCGAATGAAGGTCAGCGAGCGGGCTCGCGAGCTCGCTGCCGATCATGAGCGAAGTCGACCCTCGCTCGAGGAGATCGGGCGGCAACAGCTCGAAGAGAAGCGCCGGCTCGAGGAGGACAAGCGCCTTGAGCAGGAGAAACGCCAGTCCCTCGAGCGGCGCGATAAGGGTTTCGAGCTGGAATAGACGCGCGCTACCCGGGGCGGGCTGTCTCACCGGCACGTTTGCTAAGATGACCCAACCCGGCACTCACCGGCCTCAAGGAGGCTCCCAACATGCCTCAACTCGACAACGGTACCGCCGTGCGGCGTGTTGAAGGGGACCGTTTGGCGGCCGCCTCGAGCGCAATCGAGGGCTTGGACGATCGGCCCGACGATGCCGGGGTGCTCAATCCGTTCGCGCGTGGCGAGGTCGGCAGAGCAGAGTTCATGCGTCAGGTCAGCGTCGAGTTCCAAGGGGGGCGAGCGCACAAATGACGAACGCCGAAGAGGAGCGCCTCTGGGCGGACTTGGAGCAGGCACTGGCCCAGGATGACGGTCATGCGGCGCAGTCCCATCTTGCCGCCGGTCGACCGGTTCATTACTGCGACGATCGCCATCCGGACGCCATCGTCCGTGAGTGGCCGGACGGACGGCGGGAGCTCGTCGCCGTCGACGGCGATGGGCACGTGAGGGTCGTCCGATCACTGTGAGGCCTCAGCTCTGGCTGATTGCCGGCCCGAATGGCGCTGGCAAAAGCACCATGGCTGACCGCTACCTGGCGGGGCGGATCCCGGTCATCAATCCCGACAACATTGCGCTCGAGCGACCGGGTATTGGTCCGGCCGGCGCTGGAAGAATGGCCATTCAACGGCAGCGGGAGCATTTGCAGAAGCGCGAAAGTTTCGCGTGGGAGACGACGCTTTCCGGCCGTCGCGAGCTGGCGTTGATGCGCGAAGCCAGGGATGCGGGGTACAAGGTCAATCTGGTGTACATCGGCGTCCGCGATCCGAGTCTCTCCATGCTCCGCATCACCGAGCGAGTGGCTGCTGGCGGCCACACCGTCCCAGCACCGGATGTCGCTCGCCGCTTCGAGCGCAGTCTCGAGAACCTGCCGGATGCGATGGCGCTTGCCGATCGCGCCCTCATTTTGGACAACAGCGGAAAACGTCGCCGCCTGGTGCTGATCCGCGAGCGGGATCACTCCCGATTCCGCTCGACGAGCATGCCGGACTGGCTGCAATCCCGGCTTCCCGCGGAGATGAGCGCTCGCGAGCGGCTGCGCGCGAAGGTCGAACAGCGCGCCGGCGAGCTCGCGGCCGAGCGCGAGAGAGAACGGCCGGCGCGTGAGGTTGCGCACGAGCGGGAACGTGCGCAAGAGAAGCAGCGCGGCCTCGAGCAGGAACAGCGGCGTACCCAGATGCGGAAGAAGGACCACGGGCTCGAGTCCTGAGCCGAACGCGGAAAGAACCAACAGAGCAGGGGAGGAGGTCGCATGAACGACGCAGCCATCGAACGCCTCGAGGCCGAGGCGACGGAAGTCCTCGGCGCGATGAAGGAGCTGTTCCGGGAATTCGAGAGGCGGCTCGGGGAGGCGGTGAGCGCCCAGCGCCTGGCGAGCAGCGAGGCCCGCGCCGAAGCGGCCGACGCGCGAGCGATCCTTCGCAGGCTAGTCAAACGCGCGGAGGAGACAGCCGATGAGCAGCGCCAGGCGCTCGAGATGCTGCGCGAGAATTGGTGGTTCAACATCGAGGAGAACGCCAAGGCGTCGGGTGCGGGGATGGCTCAGGAATTTGGAGAGAGGATCGGCGCCGGGCTTGAGAAGCGGCTAAAGGCCCTGGGCGCCGATGTCGAGCGGGTGACGAGGCGATTCCAGTGGGTGACGGCGCTCAAATGGGGCGCCGGCGTCGGCCTGGGCATCGTGTTGGTCATCGCGCTCGGCGTGAACGCCCTCACTCCACAGGTGGACGGCCTCTCGAGCCAGCAGCTGCGGGCGGCGGTGGCCGAGCTTGTCCCCTGTCAGGTGGACAAAGAGCGGCATGTCTGCGTGAAGCTCGGCGACAGGCCGCAGTTCGCGAAGGGGTCGGGAGGGCCACCGATCGCGGTCGTGCGCGGATTGTAAGCCCTGGGTGTTTCGCCGACGGGCGCGCTGCGTCTATCGTCGAACACTGATTGGCGCGAGTTCGCCGAGCTCACGGAGGCGAAGAGGCGGGGACATCTGGCCGTTTCGAGATTAGAAGGCACTATGAACAGATCGAGCCAAAAGTCGCTGACCACCTCGAGCGACGCCGGGAGAGACCCACCCCGTCGGCGCGGCACCGAGCCATCGGGCTCGTACTCCTCCCAGAACGAGGAATTGACGCAGGATCTGATCGGCAGCATGAAGCGCCTGGCGGGGGACGAGCGGCGACGTCAGAAGATCGCCAAGAAGCTCTTCTGAGTGCGTTGCCAGCCGATTAATGTGTTGCGTGGGCTCCAGGCCAGCAGCCGGAGAAGGCTCCGCGCGGTGAATCACGACGGGTAGAGCGACGTCACGCTCAGCGTCGACAGCGGCCGTCTGGTTGCGCCGCCATATGATCCGTGACGGAGGCGCGAAATTGGGAGCCAGGTCGGCCCTTGCTGGCTTCATGTGCTATGATTTTGGCCGATCTCGAGGCTGTGGAGGCGCCGCTCGGCATTGTGGCCCTCGTCTGAAACGGGCATTTCACACTACCTGACCGAGACCGCTCGCAAGCCCCGCCAAAGTCCATGCTGCGCAATCGTAATCGGGAAAAGCTGATCCAGGCGATCGTCTACCTGGCACGCAACACGCGTGCGTTGGGGAAGATCAAGCTGTTCAAGCTGCTCTACCTCCTGGACTTCGAGCATTTCCGCCAGACCGGCCGCAGTGTCACGGGCATGGAGTACCGGGCATGGAAAATGGGTCCGGTGCCCATCGAGCTCATGCAGGAATGGGACGAGCTGGAGGGGGATCTCGCCGCTGCCATCACGATCCGGCCGAAGAAGGTCATCGATTACGAGCGATACGAGGTCACTGCGAATATCGCATTCGACCCGAGCTCTTTCTCCAAGCGCGAGCTGTCTCTGATGGAGCAGATTGCCGCCCAGTACCGGGACACGCTGTCGGAGAAGATGATCGATGTCACGCATGCCGAGAACGGCGCATGGGACAAGGTCTGGGCCGGTGGCGAGGGGAATGATCACACGATCAACTACAGGCTCGCGGTCGCTGACGACGATCCCAATCGCGCGGCCGTCCTCGAGGCCGCAGACGAGTTCGAAGCCATCCGCTCGGCGCTAGGGCAGTAGCCTGTGGCGGTGGCGCTGCCACCGGGAGTGACGCCCGGTGCGATCTATCGGCACACCCGTTTCTACCGCGAAGAGACCACCGGGGAGCTGTTGCCGAAATACCTGGCGGTGCTGGGGGCGCTCCGAGGAGGGGACGTGGTCTTTCGCCTGTTGACCAGCCAGCCGCACGGCAGGCGGGAAAGCCCTCCGTGCTGCCACGGGGATCCTTATCCAAGCTTTTATCTGGGGGTCTTGGGTGGTCCATTGACGAAGAAGAGCTGGTTGGATTTGCGCGGGAGCGAGGATTTCGAGTCGGGGGAGTTTCTTTCCGAGTTGGCGGGGAAGGTCCTGGAACCGGTGGCGCGTCTGAGCGGCGCAGTGCTGCGCGCCGCGATGGAATGCGCGGCGGCCGCCGCTGACACGACCTATGCCCAGGAGCAGGCCATTCGTGACCAGCTCGCGTGCCTGTGACGTGCACGAGCTGCTCGAGGCGCTTGTCCTCTTCCCGCATGAGGGCAATCCACGTCGATGTCGGGCTGAACGCGGCGGTACAAGCCACATCGACGCCAGGGTGAATGCCACGAGCCACCTGTCCGAGATCGAGGCACTCATCGATTCGCTTTCCCTGGCGCAGAAGCAAGAGCTGCTGCTGTTCCTCACCGCTCGTCTGCGGCGCGAGCGCCGGAGCGTGCCGGGCCCCCGGGACATCACGCGTGAGCAGATCGGCGCATGGATCGCCGAGGATGAGAGGGACCTTGAGCGGCTGCGTGGCTGACAGGGGAGGGTGGTGATTTTCTTGAGCTGCCCGGGTGCAGCTCCTATGATCTGCGGGTACTCGAGCCTGGCGCTTTCCTGCGGCAGAGGCACCGTGAACCTGCCCCGACCCTCCTCGGGAATCATCCCTCCATAAGGAATCCGCGATGCCGATCGACATCGACAAGCTCACCGAGGCCGAGCTGATCGACCTCAACCACCGGATCGTCGCTCGGCTGCGCTTCCTGCGGCAGCTCGAGACGCACGTCACCATGCTCGAGTTCCGGATCGGCGAGCGCGTGAGGTTCCACCCGGAAGGCCGCCCGTCGGTGACTGGCATGGTCACCCGCTACAACAGGAAGACCGTCAGCATCGTCACCGACGACGGACAACGTTGGAACGTCTCACCGCAGCTCCTCGAGCGGGCCGAAATCGATGCTCATACCGGGACCCCGGAAGGGGGTAACGTGATTGCGCTGCCGTTGCCGGAGGGCCGGCGCCGATGAGGCGATGCGCGCTCCGAGCGATCGGGTAACGACGTAGTCCGCCACAGACGGGGAGATTTCGTGATGATACCCAGGTAGCGGGTACCCCGTCGATCGCGGCTCCACAGCCTTCCTATGCGGCCGTTTTTCAGCCGCGGGCTCGGCCATTCCAAAATAGGCGCCACTGAGCCTTCTTACATCCAGACGTGGGGCGGGCTTGCCTCTCGTCCCATTGTCCCACGCCGTTCTCGCCGTAAAGGCCTGCGCGCGGGCCTCGCGGCCCGTGCTCGCGAGCGCCGCTACCGCGGCGGCCTTGACGGCTCCGCTGCGGCGTGGGGTTCCCAACTCGGGCAATCCCGCCCCCAGGCCACAAAGCGGCACCAGACGGCGTTGAAGCACCGTCCGGCGCCTGGCCACAGCCCCGATCAGAGGTACTCAGCCATGGTTACGACATACTCTATGCCGGTTCCGGCGCCGGCACAGGACTCCATTTCTCGCGATTTCACCCAGAAACACACCAGCGACCCGGCGGTCCGGCGAATGACCGTGTGCAACTCGCTTCGTGACATCCGAGGGCCGAATGAACGCCCGATGCGCGCTCCCCAGCTGCTCCTGCGCGGCGCCTGGCTCCAGCGCGCCGGATTTCACGTCGGCGTGCCGGTCAAGGTGCACGTGAGCCGGGGGCGGCTCGTCATCGAGCTCGATCGCGATCACGCCGCGCAGGACGAGGTCCTGGCCAGGATCGCGCAGGTCACCGAGGGCGGCCTTGCCCAGCGCGACCTACAGGCCCTCATCCGCCGCTTGAAGCGCGAGCGAGTCGACTGATCCCACCGGCCGGCGGCGCATTGGCGCCGCCGGCTCCCGGGCTACCGCTTCGCGGTCCCCTTGGTCCAGAATAACTCCAGGAGCCACCATGCCGACCATCTGCACGTTCTACGGGATTCTGATCCAAATGTTCTGGCAAGATCATGCCCCGCCGCATTTCCACGCGCTCTATGCGGAGCACGAGGTCCTGATCGACATCAGGACTCTGGAAGTCATCGGCGGGAGTCTCCCGCGCCGGGCGCATGCCTTGGTGCTCGAGTGGGCGCAGGAGCATCGCGCCGAACTGATGGAGGACTGGAATATATGCACTCGCAACGAGCAACCCAAGAAGATCGCCCCGCTGAAGTGATTCCACCCGTGCGGCCCTCGGCGCCGTGGCGGGTTCGAACCGTCACCGCCTTGCCGGAATACCGGCTTTCGGTGGAATTCATGGACGGCGTGGCCGGTATCGTCGATCTTCGCAACCTCGTCACCTCGCCGCAGGCAGGGGTTTTCGCCGGCTTGCGGGATCGCGCCCTGTTCGATCAGGTCCGCATCGAGTACGGCGCCGTCACGTGGCCCGGAGAGATCGACCTGGCGCCGGATGCGATGCACCAAGCCATCCGGGCGAGCGGCGAATGGCGACCGGGTTGAACGCCTGAGGTGGCCACGAAGTTGATCAGTCGGCTCAAAAAATCGCCACCCCTGCGGAGTGACGCCGCGGCGCAGCGATTCGTCGCGCACGCGGACCTGACCCAGTACGACCTCTCGGGATTCAAGCCCATGCGGTTCGAGATCGAGCCCAAGTCCGCCGCCCTGAACATGCGGCTGCCGCGCAGCCTCCTGGACGCGGTGAAATCCGAAGCCCGTGCCCGCGGAATCCCCTACACGCGCTACGTGCGCATGCTCCTCGAGAAGGCGGTGGACTGAGTCCGCGCAGCGCGACGGGCGATGGTTCGTCGAATAGTCCAATGACTGCGCAATCAGAACGCTCACGCCTTCCCCGGCGTGATCTCGACGAGGCGCCGGAGATCACCGATGAGTGGGTTGCCGGGGCCGTTCTGAACCACGGCAAAAAGTCTGCCCGGCGTGGGAGGGTGGTTACGCCCGGCCGTACCCAGATGCCGATTATCCGCGCTGGCCGCATATCCGAGGTGCGCCGAGCGTCCGGGGCGTGGATCTTTGTTGACGTTGGATTTGCTCAGGACACGAGGAAAAGCTGCGGACTGTTGGAAACCTTGGATCAAGGGACGACACCAGCGTTGCTCACCTTCGCTGATCTCAAAGCCAGGCTCGTCAGGATTGTGCGGGCGGACGACACGCCGTTGAATCTCGTTATCGAGGCCCCGCTATCGGTCGCATTCAGCGCGGCGGGCAATCCGGTCGGTCGATCCATCGAGCAGCGCAACGGAAAGTGCCGCGACTGGTATGTGGGCCTCGGCTGTAGCGTCCTCGTGTCGGCCTCCTACCTGCTCCGGGCGATTGCCGATGCGCCGCCGACTCGGGAAGTCCGCCTGTTCGAAGGACTCGTATCCTTCAAGCCCCGTGGGATGACATCGGACCATGGTCGAGATGTCCTCAACCTCAGGCGAGTCGTTCTGGGCGAGGTTGGGGCTGGGTGGATTTTCGCGCCCCAAGAGCTGCCGATGGACCCGCGCCACTCCGTGGTCTCCGCTTTCGCTGTCGGAGGCGCCGACTACGGCGTGCCGCCCGTCATCGCCGCCAGCGTCTAATCGAGGGCCGCCTGATCGCCGCGACAATACGCCATGATAGAATTTTTGCGAGCTGCGCCTTCGCAGCCCTTTACTTATGAAACCTTCTGAAGCCCTTACCCTGCACCGTGCCGCTCTGCGGCAGCTCCTGAGCCGCCATGGCTTCAGGCATCCGCGTGTCTTTGGCTCGGTGCTCACCCGGACAGACACCGAGGAGAGCGATCTCGATGTGCTTGTCGAATCCGTGCGCGGCACGACGCTCTTTACCTTGGCGGGCCTCGAGGATGAGGCGCGGCAACTGACCGGGGTGCGCGTTTCCGTGCTGACGCCCGGCTTCTTGTCGCCCAAGTTCCGGGACAAGGTGTTGCAGGAGGCGCAGCCACTGTGAGCCACCCGGAGCGAATCGAGGATTACCTCGAGCGCATTCCCGACGCGATCGAGCGGGCGTCCGTCGAGCCACATACATTCGTTTCCATGCAGGTCGCGGTGTCAGTACCGGGTCGGACTCTCTCGCATCGGGAATAATCCGCCATACTCGTCCCCCCGACCGCCCGCCAGGAACTCGTGCCATGTCGTTCAAGGTCACCTTCACGGTCTCGACCGAGGCCGAAGCCCGCGAGCTCGATGCCGCCTGGCACGAGATCGTCGCCGGCAAGCGGTTCCCCCACATGGAAGTGCTCGAGGAGAAGGTGGAGGCCATCATGGAACGGGCGCGCCTCGCACTTAAACAGATCGAGACCGCGATCCGCGAGCACCCGACCACTGGCCAGGCCGGGCGCCTGGTGCGCTTCCTCGCTGGCGTCTACAACGGGAGCGACTTCCCTTTCGACCTCACCGATCTTCGGACGCTGGATACTGAGCTCGCGAACGCCTGCCTCGATTACCTCAACTACGATCGCCTGGGCAAGCGCGAGGTGCATCATCACCTCTCGGGCGGCGATCGGGAGTTGCACCAGTGGATGAAGGATTACGGCATCGAGCCGGCGCTCCGTCTCGGAGAGCGCCAGGAGCAGGCTTTCGCCGAGCTCCCGGAGAAAACCGGGCGCGATCGCTATGAGTTGCTCGATGAGGCGGTCGACGATCTCATCGACAAGTATGGGCGCAAGTCATCACCGCCGAAGCGATGAGCTCGACGACGCGACCGCCAAGCCCAATGCGCTAGAGCACGAGGCCGACATCGCGAAGCTTCCGGACTGCGGGCACGCGAATATCGCGACCACCCGCCTGTACGACCGACGCAAGAGCCGGCCGCAGGACTCCCCGACCTTCAAGATTCGCTATTGATCAACGAACGGCTTCCGGGCCCATCACCGGCGCCCGGCGAACAGCTCCCGGAACAGGCGCTCCGATTCCCGCAGGCCTTCATCGGTGAGCACCACCGATTTCGCCTTGCCCACCGGATCGGAGATAAACCCCTTCTCATGCAGCCGCCCCATGGCATCCCAATCGAAGCTCTTCCAGGCCCTGCACCGCTCGTGCAGGCCGAGGTACAGCAAAGCCAGGGTCGCCTCGTCGATCTTGTCGGTGTCGATGTCCACAGCGAATGTCCTGTGCAGTCTCGCTGTCCGCCAGGATAATCCCCAGGCGCAAGCAGGCCGCGTCCTTTGCTCGCGAGAATGAGCCCGCTGCCCGGCGACTCGGTGGGAGGGTAGAATCTGCGACCCGCTTCATCCCGGCCTGGAAGCTCATTCCCATGACGACACCACTCGTCTGCCACACCTGCCGCGAGAGCATCGCCGGCTACGAATCGGTCCATTACGGGTCGCTCGAGACCGGCTATCGCGACCTCTGCAGCCGCTGCTTCAACGAGGAGGTGGCGCGCCTCGGCGGGCTGAAGTTCGAGCACGTGCAATTCGAGCCCATTGAGATGAGGGACGCCGCCGGCGAGCCACACCGGTTCCATTTCTGCGCGCGCCTCATCGGGGAGCACGTCGCGCTTGAAGGGTTCGAGCTAAAGGACGGCGCTCCCGGAGGCTATAAGTTCGAGATCCTCGGCGATCCCGAGGGTGATCTCTTCGCCCTCATGGCGCAGCTCATCGAGCGCATGCGCCGTGCCCTGACCCAACGTCATCTCGAGCGCGGGGAGGGATCGGCCAGGCTGCAGATCGCCGAGTTCCTCGTGCGCGGCCGGATCGAGTGGGATGAAAACGAGGACGGCCGCCTGCCGCTTCTCGTCATCGATGGCCGCGAGGTGCCCTGGGAGGAGTTCGGGCGAATGCTGATGTCGTACGAAGGCTGGCAGTTCAAGCTCGAGATCAAGGACCCGAGCGCCGAGGTCTGAGCGGGATGAGCAGTGCCCCGCAACAGGGCCTCTCCGAGGCCGAGATCGACACGCTCGCCGAGCGCCTGGCCGGGAACCCGAACCCCAAGGCGCTCTCGCTCGAAGCGGTCGACGGTCTCTTCTGCGCGCTGATCGCAAGTCCCCGCGCCATCATGCCGCACGAGTACCTCCCGGTGGTTCTCGGCGGCAGCCTGGGCGAGGCCGGGATGCTCGACGACCTCGCCCAAGTGCAGGAGCTGATGGGGCTCCTGATGCGGTATTGGAACTTCATCGCCCACGATTTCGAGCACGAGACCGTGCACCTGGCCTACATCGAGGAACCCGGCGTCGACGGGATCATGGGGCGCGACTGGGCGCGCGGTTACATGCGGGGCACGCGCCTAGCGTTCGACGAATGGGGTCGGATTTTCAATGACGATCGTGAAGGACTGCTGCTCGCCGTCCCGCTCGTCGCCGGCGAGATGGATCCCGAGTGGCCGAAGGAGCCGGTGACCCCTGAGCGCAATGACGAGCTCCTGCGGAGCATGCTCGCGGGAGCTGCGCGCGCGTACCGGTATTTCAAGGAGGATCGCATCGCCTACGCGATGGCGGCCGTGCGCCCGGAGCCCTACGAGCGTGCCGGACCCAAGGTCGGCCGCAACGATCCCTGTCCCTGTGGCAGCGGCAAGAAGTACAAGCGCTGCTGCGGCGGGGCCGAGGCGCCAGACGCCGGCGTTCACTGAGGCGCTCATGGGCAGCCACTGGAGCGTCGACCTGCGTCATTACCTGCTGCCGGAGGGAAAGCCCGCGCGGCTCTCGCCCCGCGGTCGGCGGCTCTTCGAGTATTGGACGGAGATCGTCTCCCAGGCCACACAGTACGAGGCCCCGACGACCTTGCTTTGCCGGCGTCGGCCCGGTCGACGACCCTGCGGTACCTTGCTCATCATCTTTTTCGACATCGACACCTACGACGTCCTCTGGTTCTGCCCCCGCTGCCACGACGAGGGCCGCATCGCCGGATGGGAGAACACCTTCTGGGACAACAGCGCCCTCGAGCCTGAAAACGCCTCGTGAGATTCCACTCACCGGTGAGTTGCCGCAACCGACGCTTCCCGATGCGCCGCAGATAACCGTAGCGGGACCGCTTCGCGCCGCCCGCGACTTCTTCGCCGGCGAGGGCTGCGCTCGGGAAGCCACACGAGTACCCCGGCCCGCTTTACCCGCGCCCGGCGTTCTGCTTGACAGAATCCGTTATACGGAATAACCTGCTGCCGATGATCCGCTCGTTCGCCTGCCCAGATACGGAGGCTCTGTTTCACAGCCGTCCGGTGGTCCGCTGGAAGAACATCGAGCGGGTGGCGCGCCGCAAGCTGCTGCAATTGCAGGCGGCCACGGAGCTGGCCAGCCTGCGCGTGCCGCCCGGCAATCGGCTCGAGGCCCTGCGAGGGGATCGCAAGGGCCAGCACAGCATCCGAATCAACGACCAATGGCGGGTCTGCTTCATCTGGCGCACGGACGGTCCGCACCAGGTTGAGATCGTGGACTACCACTAGGAGGGACAGATGACCAAGTTGCTCGACGAAATCCACCCGGGCGAGATCCTGCTCGAGGAGTTCATGAAGCCGATGCGCCTCACCGCGCGCCAGCTCGCCGCGGATATCGATGTCCCTCCGAGCCGCATCAGCGAGCTGATCCACGGCCGGCGCCCGATCACCGCGGATACCGCGCTGCGCCTGGGGATCTACTTCAACATGGACGCCCGGTTCTGGCTCAACCTCCAGGCCGAATACGACATGCGCATCGCCTCGCGCGACACGCTCAAGCGTATTGCGGCGCGGATTCGGCCTTTGTCCAGCGTCGCTTGAGCAGGCTGGGCTCTTTTCATGGCTGCCACGAGTGACGACGGCTCTCGTGTTCCTGCCGCCGCGGAGCGGGCGGGCCGCAGTGCTCGAGCGCGACGGCACCGCGGCGCCAAGTCCGCTGATCACGGCCGGCTCAGGATCGGCGACGACTGGAACGCGATTCGCATCATTGCGCTCTCGCAAAGCAATCCGCTGAAGGCGATCGCGGAGTTCGTCGAGAACAGCATCGACGCGCATGCCAAGACCGTCACCATCACCCGCGGCCGCGAGCATGGGGAGCACTACCTCTCGATCAAGGACGACGGCGACGGCGTGCCGCGGGATGAGGAGGGCAAGCCCGACTTCAAGTACGTCGCGACTCACATCTGCGATTCGATCAAGCGGCGGCTGAAGACCGAAGGAGGGGGGACGGGCCTGCAGGGCGAGTTCGGCATCGGGCTGCTGTCGTTCTGGACCGTTGGAGATCAGCTCACCATGATCTCCACCGGCGCCGATCAGCGCCCGTACCAGATGAGCATGAGCAAGGGACACTCCGGCTACACCGTCAGTGCCCGCCGCGCACTTTTCGGCGAGCGCGGCACGGAGCTCAAGATCAGCCCGCTCCTCGAGGGCATCCGCGCCCTCTCCGGGGAGAAGATCCAGTGGTATCTCGCCTCGGAGTTGCGCGACCGCATCCGCCATGCCCAGGTGCGCGTGACCGTCATCGACAAGCTTGCGCGCAAACAGTACGAGGTCGAGCCGCGCGCGTACGAGGGGCGATTGCTGCATCAGCTTCCGTCGGTGCGCACGACGTATGGCGATGCCTATGCGGAGCTTTACCTGGCCGAGCCGGATGAGCATTGCCGCGTCGCCCTCACACGGAGCGGCACCCGTGTGATCGAGGATCTCGCGACGCTCCCGGGCTTGGAGCACGCCCCGTGGTCTTCACGATACCTCCAGGGCCTGCTCGACGTCCCGTTCCTCAACCTCACCCCCGGCACGCGCAGCGGGGTGATCCACGATGAGCGCTACGCCGCGCTCCTGGCGGCTCTGCAGCCGCTCGAGGCGCACCTGAGTGGCCTGATCGAAGCCCAGCAACGAGCGGAGGAGGAGCAGGCCACCCAGCAGTCGCTGCGCGCCATACAGCGTGCCTTCCGCGAGGCCCTGCTGGCGCTGCCGCCCGAGGAATACGACTGGTTCGACATTCACGCGCGCGCCCGAGGCGAGGGCGGCCCGCGACAGTCGGACGCCGAGGAGACAGGAACCCCAGGGGGCGGGGGCGAAGCGGCCGAGCTCGGCGCCGAGGAGCCGTTCCTGAACCCTGGCACACAGCGGCAGTTTTTCGACTATGCGGGCCCTCTCTTCAGCGTGGTCATCTCACCGGCCTCGAGCGCCACCCCCGTGAACGAGCGGCGCCGGTTTCGGGCGCTGCCTCGGGATCGGTCGCGTCGGCGCGTCGAGGAGGACCTCACGTTTTCCTGGGAGATCCTTGAGGGCGGGGGCACGCTCACGAGCACCTCCGACCAGGAGGTGGAATTCCTGGCTCCCGGCACACCGGGGCTGTCGCGGCTCAAGGTCACCGTCACCCAGCGGGAGGTAATCTGTGCCGCCGAGGCCCTGGTGACCGTGACCGACAGTCTCGAGCCATCGATCGGCTCCGTGATCGTCAATAGCCGCGGCCTGCCCGGATACACTTTCGAGCGCGCCGCGGGAGAGTTGTGGCGGTCCCGGTACGACACCGAGCGCAATGTCATCGTCGTCAACAATGGCCACCGGGACTTCGTGTTCGCCACCCACAATCGAGCGCTGCAGTTACGGTACCTCGTGCGGCTCTATGTCAAGGAGCTGGTGCTGCGCAATTTCGCCGGTGTCTCGCCCGAGCAGCTCCTCGAGCGGATGATCGAGCTGTCGCTCTACGCGGAGGAGAAGCTCAAAACGCGGTAGTCATCAGGCTCCGCCACTGTGCCCGAATTGGGTTCCTCAAATTCACCTCGCAGCCGGCGTGGATGCGGGTGGCGTTTCCGGTATACGAGATCGAGAAGGTTTCAAAACGATTTGTGTCGAATGAATAGGGGATGCCTATGGCTTTGCTGCCGATTCGTCCTCACGAAGAAACGTTCATGATCACGCGGTCGCGTCTCGATATCAGCTGCCTGATTGAACGAGGGGAGCCGGTGCCGGTGCTGTTTGAAAAAAGAGATTACTTGATGGCCTGGGCGAATCGTAGTGGGCTGGACATTCGAATTCTGGATGGGGGGGAAGGACTGGATGCGGTCCGCGCGGTCGGGCTGTATCCTCTGGAGAGCGGTCGGGTGCTCAGTCCGGTGGATTTTGTATGGGTGCGGACGGCGTGGCGTGGATACCGAAAAGCCATGGCGGAGCGTTCGTTCGGATTTTCAGACTCTGACGAAGCGCTTACCCGCGCGTATCATGCCGATCATGTCGTGGCGCGCAGCCGGCTGAAGCGTGTTCCGGAGTCCTGGTCTTTGATTTTCGAGGTGCCGGCACAGGCCAACACGGTATTTGGCGCCAAGATTGAGCGTCGGCTCGTGCCGATTGAGCCGGGCTTTCGGCGCTATGACTTGAGAGGGATGGAGTTGCTGAAGATCTTCGGGGAGACCATGCCGCTCGGGACGATGCCGATCGATGAAATGATCGAGCGCGTCCGAGGGCAGTTCCTGCCGAAGAATGTCCACGCGCAGGCATTCCTTGACAGGATGGAGCAGGAAATTCGGTCCGTCTTGGACGGAGTGGTCATTTCATGACAAGATAGATTCGGTCAATACGCGCAGCGATTGTGAGTTGAAGACTGGATCCAGGCTGAGATTGGTCAATTGCCGCGGGAGAGAGGGGTGCGCATGAACGTGGTGCGTCTGTAACTTCTCCTGGTGACGGCATGTCTTGTAACCGGGACCGTCTTTCTATTGTGCGGATTGGGCGTTGCCGTCCCCTTATTACAAAGCACTCGAAGTCCATGGCTTTCCGGGAGGCGGAGTATTCTTGCTTACCGGCGTGGCTCTGGCGGCATCCTGGAAGGTAGAGCATAAGAAGAAGACTGCAACTGCTGCAAATTGAAAAACAACGACTGTTGAAACAACTACGACGGTAACTCGAAACGTCGCCCGTCGGCCTTAACGGCCGAGGTGTGGCATACGGTGGGCCGTGAGATCAGGCGTATCGGGCTGAGGAGAGCAGATCGTGGCAGACAATGAGAATGAAGACGGAGGCGGCGACGCCGAGATATCGAATCCATTTGGTGAGTGGCTCAGAAAGGCGCGGACAGGCAAGGGGTGGTCGCGCAAGAAGCTGGCTCAGGAGTCCGGAGTCTCGAAGCCTGGAATTTACAATCTTGAGGTTGGGAATAGTCGCAATCCTCAAGATGCGACCAGGAAGAAGCTGGAAAAGGCCTTGGGGCAGACGGCGCCTCACTCGCTGACGGAGGAGGTGGCCAGAGAGCAGGAGGTGGCAGGTGTCGGGACTTTGATCGACTTCGATCCATATGATGATGAGTCTCTTCCCGAGTATCCGGGCGTCTACGTCTTCTACGATGTCACGGACAGGCCGGTATACGTGGGGAAGTCCTTCAAGCGAGCCATTGGCAAGCGAATTCTTGAGCATAACGAGAAGTTTTGGTTTAAAAGGCCAATCGTGGATCGCGCCTCTTACATACGAATTGAGGATGAAAAACTTTGTGGACAGGTGGAGCAGGTACTGATCAAGTTTCTAAAATCGAATGCACTGCTGAACAAGCAACATGTCGAACGGGGCTGACACTATTTTGATAGCTATGCAGCATAACTGCGAGGGGATGACGGTCCATGGAATATTCGCGTCGACTGACCATCGCGGTCGCGGCGCCGCTGCCCAGCCGGTGAGCGCGGCTCAAATCACGATTCTCT
>JAJZDX010000010.1 GCA_021805865.1 Pseudomonadota bacterium | reverse complement strand
GTTGTGGTGCTGCGCCTCGGTGATCGTCGCGTTGTGCTCGGCCAGAAACCCCGCAATCCCCGCCACGACCCCCGTGGTGTCCGGGCAGGCCGTGGTGAGGATGTAAAGCGGCGGGTGGGTCACTGCGGACGCGGTGGGCGTGCCAAGTTGGGCATGGGCGGCGGGTGCTTCAGCGGCGATGGTGGACATATCGGGACCTAGACGTTCGAGTCCGGAAAGGACGCCTTGCGGCGGTTCATGTAATCGAGCAGGGCCTCATCGACCGCCGCATCGAGCGGCGGCGCCTCGTACTCGGCGAGCTGCCTCTTCCAGAGCGCGTTGGCACGCTTGACGATGTCGGCCGAGCCCTCCGACTCCCACTGCTCGAAGCTGTTGTTGTCGGCAAGCGGCGAGCGGTAGAAGGCCGACTCGAAGTTCGCCTGGGTATGGGCGCAGCCGAGAAAGTGCCGGCCGGGACCGACTTCGCGGATCGCGCTCATCGCCTGGCCGTTCTCGCTGAGATCCACGCCCTGCAGGAACGTGTGCATCATGCCCGCCTGGTCCGCATCCATGACGAACTTCTCGTATCCCATGGCGAGCCCCCCCTCGAGCCAGCCGGCGGTGTGCAGCACGAAGTTGACTCCCCCGAGACAGGTCGGCAGCAGCGTATTGGCCGACTCGAACGCGGCCTGGCCATCGGCGATCTTCGAGGCGCAGAGCGCTCCGCCCGACCGGAACGGCACGCCCAGACGGCGCGCCAGCGCGGCCATGACATACAGCACCAGCGCCGGCTCCGGCGTGCCGAAGGTGGGCGCCCCTGACTGCATTGAGAGAGAGGAAGCGAAGCTGCCGAGCACGACGGGCGCGCCCGGATTGACGAGCTGCGCGACCGTCATTCCGGCGAGCGCCTCGGCCAGGGTCTGGGCGACCGTGCCGGCCACCGTGACCGGCGACATGGCCCCGGCCAGGATGAAGGGGGTGAGGATGGTCGCCTGGTTGGCGCGCGCGTAGGTTTTCAGCGCGCCGAGCATCGTCGCATCCCAGGTCATGGGGGAATTGGCGTTGATCAGGCTGATGATGCAGGTCTTGGGCTTGCCCGTGGCCGGATCGAGAAACTGATCCCCGAAGAGGATCCGAGTCATCTCGACCGTATCCTGCGCCCGCTCGGCTGCCGTGACCGAGCCCATATAAGGCTTGTCGCTGTACTTCATATGGCTGTACACCATATCGAAGTGCCGCTTGTTGACCGGCAGATCGACGGGCTCGCAGATCGTGCCGCCGGAGTGATGCAGCCATGGCGACACGTACGCGAGCTTCACGAAATTGCGGAAATCCTCGATGCGCGCATAGCGCCGTCCCTCATCCAGGCTGCGGATGAAGGGCGACCCGTAGGCGGGCGCGAACACGGTCCGGGCGCCGCCGATCACCGCGCTGCGCGCCGGATTGCGCGCGTGCTGGGTGAACTCCCGCGGAGCGGAGCGCTGCACGATGGTGCGGCACATACCGCGCGGGAAGCGCACCCGCTCGCCCTGCACGTCGGCGCCGGCATCGCGCAGGATCTCGAGCGTCTCCGGGTCGTCCCGGAAGTCGACGCCGATCTCCTCGAGGATGGTGTCCGCGTTGTGCTCGAGCAGCTCCAGCCCTTCGGCGCCGAGCACCTCGTAGCATGGGATCTTGCGGGTGATATAGGGAACGGTGCTGTGGCTGCGCGCGGTGCGCGCCGCTCTCTTGGCCTCACGGCCGCTTGAACGACGCGACCGGGAAACCTGGACTGACTGCTCGTCCATGGGGACTCCCACGTTAAATGACGTGCCGAATGGGCGCTTGGAGGGAGGTAGTATGAGCGCTGGCGCACGGCACGGGATGACTGATTTGCGGCGTCGACTTGCCCAGAACCGTCCGCGCGGAGACCGGCCGGTTCACAAGGGGCGTGCCGCGCCCTCTCCGGGGAAACCATTGCGCCGTGCAGTCCGTGGCCGGAGCAGCCGCGCAGGGTCGCCCGCTCGAGGCTCCAGCCTCGGGCGGGACGCATGTCGCTCCAGTACAAGCGCCCCGACGCCCGCGTGCTCGTGAACGGCGCATCCAGACGGCATCATGCGCCGCAGCCGTACCTCTTGTCGCCATCGTAAGGACCCGACCATGCAACGCTTCTCCGGCCTGTCGCTCATCCGGCGGGGCCTCACCGGTCAGCGCGGCTGGCAGCCTCAGTGGCGCCAGGCCGAGCCCAAGGCCGCCTACGACGCGATCATCGTCGGGGGCGGAGGCCACGGCCTCGGGGCGGCCTTCTACCTGGCGAAGGAGCACGGCATCAGCCGGGTCGCTGTACTGGAAAAGGGCTGGATCGGGGGCGGAAACACCGGGCGGAACACCACCATCATCCGCTCGAACTACCTGTTCGACGAGAGCGCCGCGCTCTACGACCACTCGGTGCAGTTGTGGGAAAGCCTCTCGCAGGTCCTCAACTACAACGTGATGTTTTCGCAGCGCGGCGTCATGATGCTCGCTCACACGGTTCACGACGTGCAGGTGTCTCAACGGCACGTGCACGCCAATCGCGCCAACGGCGTCGACAACGAATGGCTGACGCCGCAGGAGGCGCGCACCCGCTGCCCGCTCTTGAAGATCGACGACATCCGCTACCCGGTGCTCGGGGCGGCGTACCAGCGGCGCGGCGGTACCGCCCGCCACGATGCGGTGGCCTGGGGATTTGCCCGGGCCGCCGATGCCCTCGGCGTCGACATCATAGAGAACTGCGAGGTCCTCGGCATCGAGCGTGACGCCAGTGGCGCCGCCTGCGCCGTCGAGACCACCCGCGGTGTGATCCGCGCACCGAGAATCGGGGTCTCGGCCGCCGGTCACAGCAGCGTCATCATGAGGATGGCGGGCGTCGAACTGCCGATCGAGAGCTACCCGCTGCAGGCGCTGGTTTCCGAGCCGGTGAAATCCATCTTCCCCTGCGTGGTGATGTCCAACACCATCCACGCCTACATCAGCCAGTCGGACAAGGGCGAGATGGTGATCGGCGCCGGCACGGACGCGTACACCTCGTATACCCAGCGGGGGGGGCTGCACATCAGCCGCCACGCGCTCGAGGCGATCTGCGAGCTGTTCCCCATGTTCAGGCGGCTGCGCATGCTACGCGGCTGGGGCGGCATCGTCGATGTCACACCGGATCGCTCGCCCATCCTCGCGAAGACGCCCGTGCCGGGGCTGTACGTCAACTGTGGCTGGGGCACCGGCGGGTTCAAGGCCACCCCGGGCGCCGCTCACCTGCTCGCCTGGACCATCGCCCACGATGCCCCCCACCCGATCAACGCCCCCTTCACCATCGAGCGCTTCCGCGACGGCAACCTGATCGACGAAGCCGCCGCCGCCGCGGTCGCGCACTGAGGGACGAGGAGCATTCGATGCTGCTGATCAGCTGCCCCTACTGCGGCGAGCGCCCGGAGCTCGAGTTCGTGCACGGCGGACAGGCGCACATCGCCCGTCCCGGCGATCCCTCCGCGTGTTCCGACCAGCAATGGGCCGATTACCTCTACCGCCGTGACAACATCAAGGGCGTGCACGCCGAGCGCTGGCGGCACACGCACGGCTGCGGCCGCTTCTTCAACGCCCTGCGCGACACGACATCGGACCATTTCCTCGCCACTTACAAAGTCGGCGAGCCGCCGCCGGCGCAGGCGCAGGCGCAGGCGCAGCTGCGAAAGGCCACGACATGAGCCAGGCGTTACGTACCCCCTCGGGCGGCCGGATCAACCGCGCGCGAACGGTGCGCTTCACCTTCGATGGCCGCGAGTTGACCGGCTTCGAGGGCGACACTCTCGCCTCGGCGCTGCTGGCCAATGACGTGCACCTGGTCGGCCGCTCGTTCAAGTACCACCGCCCCCGGGGCGTACTCACCGCCGGACCCGAGGAGCCCAGCGCCCTGGTGGCGATCCGGCGCGACGCCGCCCGGGTGACGCCCAATCTGCGCGCCACCGAGGTCGAGCTGTACGAGGGGCTCGTCGCCGAGAGCCAGAACCGCTGGCCGAGCCTCAAGCTCGATGTGGGCGCCGTGAGCGGCCTGCTCTCGCCGTTCATTCCGGCAGGCTTTTACTACAAGACCTTCATGTGGCCGCGGCGCGCCTGGCAGTGGCTCTATGAGCCGAAGATCCGCGCCGCGGCCGGCCTCGGCCGCGCCCCCGAGCACCCCGATCCGGACAGCTACTCCAACCGCTTTGCCCACTGCGATGTGCTGATCGTGGGCGGCGGACCCGCCGGGCTCGCCGCCGCGCACGCCGCCGCCGAGAGCGGCGCGAGGATCATCCTCTGCGAGCAGCAGCCGCAGCTCGGCGGCTCGCTGCTCTCCGAGACGGATCCGGGCGCGGCGCTCGGCGACGGGGAATGGCTTTCACGCACCATCCAGGGGCTGATGAACCATCCGCGGGTCACCGTGCTCACGCGCACCACGGCCTTCGGTTACTTTCCTCATAACCTGATCGGGCTCGAGCAGCGCCTGACCGAGCACCTGGCGCAGCCCGATCCCCGCCAGCCTCGCGAGCGGCAATGGCAGGTCCGCGCCAAAGAGGTGCTCCTCGCCACCGGCGCGATCGAGCGCCCGCTGGTATTTCCCGGCAATGACCGGCCCGGCATCCTGCTCGCCGGCGCCGCCCGCTCCTATCTCAACCGTTACGGCGTACTCGCCGGCAGACGCGCGGTTCTGCTCACCGCGAGCGACGAGGCGTACCGCTCGGCGCTCGATCTGCATCGGGCGGGCGTGACCATTGCGGCCATCGTCGATGTGCGCCCGCAGGCCGCGGGCGAGCTGCCCGAAGCAGCCCGCCGGGCGGGACTGCCCCTGCACACCGCAGCCACCGTTGTCGGCACCACCGGCCGGCTGCGCGTCCAGGGCATCCGTATCCAGAGGCTCGATGCGCAAGGACAGCCCCAGGGCGCGGCGGAGCGCATCGCCTGCGACCTGGTGCTGATGTCCGGCGGCCACACCCCGAGCGTTCACCTCTTTTCGCAGTCGCGCGGCAAGCTGCACTGGAATGAGGCGCTACAGGCCTTCCTGCCCGGGCAGTCGCCGGAGAAGGCGCGCTGCGCCGGCGCATGCCGCGGCATATTCTCCGCCGAGGCGGCACGCCGTGACGGGGAGAGCGCCGGGGCCCTGGCCGCCCGCGATGCGGGTCTCGCCATCGGCGCCATCATCCGCGAGCCACCGCTCCTTGAGGCCGCCGGGGCAGCCGTCCCGGGCGAGCTGCCCCAGCCCGCGGGCCGCCCCGCCATCAAGGCCTTCGTCGACTGGCAGAACGACGTCACCTCGCGGGATCTCTCGCTCGCGGCCCGCGAGGGCTTCCGCTCGATCGAGCACATCAAGCGCTATACCACCACCGGCATGGCAACCGATCAGGGCAAGATCTCCAATCTCAACGCGCTCGGGATCGTGGCGCGACAGATCGGCAAGGCCATCCCGGAGGTCGGCCTCACGACTTTCCGCATGCCCTACACGCCGGTGACCTTCGGCAGCTTCGCCGGCTACGCGCGGGGCGAGCTGTTCGATCCGGTCCGCACGACCCCGATCCACGACTGGGCGGTGCACGAGGGAGCGGTGTTCGAGGACGTCGGCCTCTGGAAGCGCGCACGCTACTTTCCCCGCAATGGCGAGAGCATGCATGCCGCCGTGAACCGCGAGTGCCAGTCCGTGCGCACGAGCTGCGGCTTGTTCGACGCCTCGACCCTCGGCAAGATCGAGGTCGTCGGCAAGGACGCCGTGACGTTCATGAATCGGTTGTACATCAACAGCTGGACGAGCCTCGCGGTCGGGCGCTGCCGTTACGGCATCCTGCTGCGCGACGATGGTTTCGTCTACGACGACGGCATCGTCGCTCGAATCGCCGAGGATCGTTTCCACGTCACGACGACCACCGGCGGCGCGGCCCGCGTGCTCGCCATGATGGAAGACTACCTGCAGACCGAATGGCGGGATCTCAGCGTGTGGCTGACCTCCACCACGGAGCAGTGGGCGGTGATTGCCGTGCAGGGACCGGGCGCCCGCCACGTGCTGGAAGGTCTGGTGCAGGATGTTGATCTGTCGGCGGCCGCTCTGCCGCACATGAGCGTGGCGCCGGGACGGATCTGCGGGGTGCCGATGCGCCTCTTTCGCGTGAGCTTCACCGGCGAGCTCGGGTTCGAGATCAACGTTCCGGCGGACTTCGGTGCGGCGGTGTGGGAGGCGGTGTATGAAGCCGGCCGCCCGCACGGCATCACTCCCTATGGCACCGAGGCGATGCACGTGCTGCGCGCCGAGAAGGGCTACATCATCGTCGGTCAGGACACCGATGGCACGGTGACCCCGGACGATGCGGGGCTCGCCTGGGCTGCCGGCACGAGGAAATCCGACTTCGTCGGCAAGCGGGCGCTCGAGCGGCCGGTCATGCACGGCCCCGAGCGCAAGCAGCTGGTGGGCCTGCTCACCGCCGAGCCCCATGTCGTGCTGGAGGAAGGCGCGCAGATCGTGCCCGATGCGAGGGTCACGCCGCCCACCCGTCCCATCGGCCACGTGACATCCTCCTACTACAGCGCGACGCTGGGCCGGTCCATCGCGCTGGCACTCGTGCGTGCAGGCCGCGAGCGCATGGGACAGACCCTGTACGTACCGATGCCCGGGGGGAACCTGTCCGTGCAAGTCGTCTCACCGGTGTTCTACGACCCGAAGGGGAGCCGCCAGAATGCGTGATTTATCCGCCGCGCGCCAGGGGCCGTACGTCGCGGCAAGCCCGCTCGTGCGCCCCCTTCCGCCGATGACGCGCCTGCTGCTGCGGGGCGGCTCCGACACCCTGGCGGCGGCCCTGGCGGCGCTCGGACTGCCGTTCACCGAGGCGGCCTGCCGCGCCGTCTCGGAGTCCGGCCGCTCGGCGCTGTGGCTGGGACCCGATGAGCGGCTGCTGCTCGCTCCGCAAAGGCAACTCATCGAGCTCACCCAGCTGCTGCGCGAAGCGCTCGGCGGCCGGGCCCACTCCCTGGTCGATGTCACTCACCGCCAGTGCGCACTCGAGGTGCGAGGACCTCAGGCCGAAGTGCTGCTCAACTGCGGCTGCCCGCTCGACCTCGATCCGGGCGC
This sequence comes from Pseudomonadota bacterium, assembly GCA_021805865.1. Lineage (GTDB taxonomy): Bacteria > Pseudomonadota > Gammaproteobacteria > Steroidobacterales > Steroidobacteraceae > 13-2-20CM-66-19. The sequence continues at coordinate 135,717 of JAJZDX010000010.1, read as the reverse complement.
CTTCCCCGTGGGCATGTGCACCCGCACCGTGCTCGCCAAGGCGGAAGTCGTCCTCTGGCGCACCGCCGAGCACAGCTTTCACCTCGAGGTCTGGCGCTCGTTCGCCGCCTACCTGTCGAAGATCCTGGCGCTGGCCGCCCGCGAGCTCACCCCGTGAGCCGCAGCCCCGCTCAGGTCTTCAGCCGGTACCCGGTGCGGAAAATCCACCAGACGATGGCGAGCGATACCGCGAGAAACACCGCGGTCATCGCAAGGCTCACTCCGACATTCACGTCGGCGATCCCGTAGAAGCTCCAGCGAAAGCCGCTGATCAGGTATACCACCGGATCGAACAGCGCCACCGTGCGCCAGGGGCGCGGCAGCATGTTGATCGAGTAGAAGCTGCCGCCGAGGAACGTCAGGGGAGTGACGATGAGCAGCGGCACGATCTGCAGCTTCTCGAAGCCGTCGGCCCAGATGCCGATGATGAATCCGACCAGGCTGAAGGTCACCGCCGTGAGGACGAGGAACGCCACCATCCACACCGGATGCAGGAAATGCAGCGGCACGAACAGGCCCGCGGTGAGGAGGATGATCGCCCCGAGAATGACCGATTTGGTCGCGGCGGCGCCGGCGTATCCCAGGACGATCTCCACCGGCGAGACCGGCGCCGAGAGGATCTCGTAGATCGTGCCCGTGAAACGGGGAAAGTAGATGCCGAAGGAGGCGTTGGAGATGCTCTGACCGAGGAGCGACAGCATCACCAGCCCGGGCACGATGAACGAGCCGTAGCCCACTCCTCCCACGCTCTGGATGCGCGAGCCGAGCGCCGCGCCGAACACCACGAAGTACAGCGAGGTGGAGATCACGGGCGAAACGATGGTCTGCGTCACCGTGCGCCGGGCCCGGGCCATCTCGTACCTGTAGATCGCGCCGATCGCCTCGAGATTCATTGTCGTTGCCTCACCAGACTCACGAAGATGTCCTCGAGGGAGCTTTCCGTCGTCCCGAGGTCGGTGAACTCGATGCCGGCATCGCGCACCCGATCGAGGAACCCGCCAACCCCGTCCCTCGCATCCCTGGCATCGTAGAGATAGGTGAGCTCGCCGCCATCGCCGGAGAGCTCGAGCCGCCAGGCGGAAAGCGCCTCGGGCACCTCGGCAAGCGGGCGCCGCAGCCGCAGCGACAGTCTCTTGGTGCCGAACTCGCGCAGGAGATCCGCCTTCTCCCTCACCAGCACGAGCTCGCCGTTGTTGATCACGCCCACGCGATCGGCCATCTCCTCGGCCTCCTCGATGTAGTGGGTGGTGAGGATGACCGTCACCCCCTCGCCGCGCAGGCGGCTCACGAGCTGCCACATGTCGTGCCGCAGATCAACGTCCACACCCGCCGTCGGCTCGTCCAGAAACAGAACCCGCGGCTCGTGCGCGAGCGCCTTGGCGATGAGCAGGCGGCGCTTCATCCCGCCCGAGAGGGTCATGATGCGGCTGTTCCTCTTGTCCCACAGCGACAGCGCCCGCAGCACCTTCTCGAGGTGCGCCGGACTGGCGCGCAAGCCGAACAGGCCGCGCGTGAACGACACCGTATTCCACACCGACTCGAACGCATCGGTGGTGAGCTCCTGCGGCACCAGCCCGATCAGCGCGCGCGCCTTGCGCCAGCCGCTCACGATGTCGTGCCCATCGACCATCACCCGGCCGGAGCTCGCCCGCACGATGCCGCAGACGATGCTGATGAGAGTCGTCTTGCCCGCCCCATTGGGCCCGAGCAGGGCGAAGATCTCGCCGCGGCGAACGGTGAGGTCGATGCCCTTGAGAGCGGTGAACCCCGAGGCATACGTCTTCGAGACGCCGGAAATCTCGATGATATCGTTCATCGTTCCAAGGATAGCCGGTGGCGCCGCTCCCCTGCACGGTTCGCGCCGGCACTCACCGCACCCGCCTCACGCCCGGGCCGGTCCCGGTTCCCGTCCGGGGACGGATTGACACGACGAGGCGGCACGCACCAAAGTGCGGGCATGCCCGCCACAACGGTCACCTTCAGCATCTCGGGGTGCACCGTCGAGTGCCGCCCCGGCCAGACCCTCCTCGAGGCAGGCGAGGCCGCGGGGGTGCCGTTGCCGAGCCAGTGCCGGGACGGGACCTGCGGCAGATGCCGCGCGAAGCTCCTCTGCGGCCGGGTCGACATGCGCCACCAGGGCGGCCTCCTGCCCCGCCACATCGATCTCGGCTACATCCTCACCTGCTGCAGCCGCCCTCTGACCGATGTGGTGATCGAGCGCTGAGGGCGCCAAACACGCCCTCCCAGGGACACACGGCCGGCCCGATGCCCGAGCGCGCGGGTGTTGAACGCGCCTCTCTACGAAGGCTACAGACAAAGATCGGCGGCCGGGGTAGGATCCGGCCGCGAAGCCTGTCAGGGGAAAGCGCCATGCGTCTGCTCGGGAATCTCATCTGGTTCATCCTCGGCGGATTCGTCATGGGGCTCGGCTGGTGGCTGGCGGGCATCCTGGCCGCCTTGACCATCATCGGCATCCCCTATGCCATCGCGGCGTTTCGCATCGGGACTTTCTCGTTCTGGCCGTTCGGCAGGGAAATCGTCGACAAGCCGGACAGCAGCGAAGCGGGCAAGGTGCTCTCTTTGGTCGGCAACATCGTCTGGATCATCTTCGGTGGCCTGTGGCTCGCCCTCGGACACCTGATCCTCGCGCTGGTGCTGGCCGTGACCATCATCGGCATCCCGTTCGCCGTGCAGCATCTGAAGCTCGCGCACCTCTCGCTCACCCCCTACGGCAAGACCATCGTCACGCTGCGCACCGCGTAAGCGGTCTTGCCGGCCAAAGCGCCTCGAGGAGCGGTGGTGAAGCCCGATCGCACGACCCGCCGGATCGAGTTGGATACGGGCCGGCGCGGTTGGTAAGGCTCAAGCGGCCGCACGAGCGGGCGTCGAACCCGCGGGGAAGCGATGGGCGCACACGAGCGCGTATGGCACGGTGCATGCCGGGGGGCGGCGCTGTCGCCGTATCACGACATGCCGGGGTTGATCCCGAGCCGCTGCAGCAAGGAATTTTGGGATTCATTCACTTCCTGGCGCGGCACGCAACCCGGTACGATGCCTCGCCTATGCGCAATGTGAATCCCCTCTTTCGCCATCTCGTGCGCAGCCGCGCGAGGGGCCCTCGCGCCGCGCGGCTCGCCTTGCGAGCCCTCGCTCTGCTGCCGCTCCTGCTGGCGCTGCCCATGGTCCCGGCAAGCGCGGCAACCGGTGGCTGGTCGACTCCGGTGGGGCTGTGGTCGCCGCTCGACCACGCGGGCAGGCCGGTCGGGCTGGTCGCGATTTATGAGCAGAACGGCCTGTACTACGGACGCATCGAGCCGCTCTCGCCGGCGGACAACCGCGCCGCGCGTTGCACCCACTGCACCGGCGGCCGCAAGGACCAGCTCATGGACGGCCTGGTGCTGATGCGCGACCTGCGCTACCGGGACGGCAAGTATGTCGGCGGGAACATTCTCGACCCGCGCACGGGCCGGGTGTACGACTGCGAGCTGCGCCTCATCGACGGTGGCCGCAAGCTCGTGATGCGCGGCTACGTCGGCATCCCGCTGCTCGGGCTGTCGGAGGTCTGGCAGCGCATGCAGGGCAAGCCCGGCGTGAAGGTCTGGCCGGTCCCCGACGCCTGAGAGGCAACGGGGCCCCGGCCGCCGGTCGGTGAGCGCGCGCAGGGGCGCAGCCCCGGCGCAGTCGACGCGGTGCCGGATGGCACTTGAGACCGGGTCTTCGGGTCTGTACATTTCACCAGCGAGCCGCAGGCTTCCCGCCTGAAGGCGAATCGGTTCCTGATCCCGCTGTGGTAGCGCGCAAGGGCTCTCGCTGATGAAAATCTACTCCTGGAACGTCAACGGCATCCGCTCCGTCACCAAGAAAGGCACGCTGCAGAGCTTCATCAAGACGCACCGGCCCGACGTCCTGTGCCTGCAGGAGACCAAGGCCGAGCGCGGCCAGGCCGACATCGACCTCAACGGCCATGGCTATCGCGAGTACTGGAACTCGGCGGTGAAGAAGGGCTACTCGGGCACGGCCGTGTTCACGCGCGCCGAGCCGCTCTCGGTCGTCAACGGCATCTCGCCGGCGCTCGCCCGGAAGTACCGCTTCACCGACCGTGAGGGCCGCGACAGCCTGCAGGAGGGCCGGGTGATCACCGCCGAATACCCGAAGCTCTACATCGTCACCGTGTATACGCCGAACGCCAAGGATGACTTGAGCCGGCTCGATCTGCGCCACCAGCACTGGGATCCGGCCTTCCTCGCCCACTGCAAGCAGCTCGAGACGAAAAAGCCGGTGGTGTTCTGCGGCGATCTGAACGTCGCGCACACCGAGCTCGACCTCGCCAACCCCGGACCGAATCGCGGCAAGAAGGGCTTCACGGACGAGGAGCGCGCGGGCTTCCAGCACTTCATCGACGCAGGCTTCATCGACACGTTGCGCCTGTTCAAGCAGGGCAAGGGCCACTACACCTGGTGGAGCCACTTCGCCAATTCCCGCGCGCGCAACGTCGGGTGGAGAATCGATTACGTGCTGGTCTCCGAAAGCCTCCGCAAGGCCGTCAAGGCCGCCGAGATCCACGCCGATGTCATGGGCAGCGATCACTGCCCCGTCAGCATCACGCTCGATGCTTGAAGCCCCTGGCTGCGCCGCTCCTCACGCACGGCGCTGCTTCGGGGAAACGCGGCCGCAGAGCGGGATTTTTCCGGGCGCTCACTTGACAAAGCGCAACCCGGCCTCCCTTCCCCGTCCCTAGAATGCCGGCGGGCCCTCAGGGACTTCCCCTCCAGACAGAGAACGACCGATGCCGCAGTGGTTCGAGGCGGGCCGTGTGGGCGATCTGGCCAACCGCGAGTGGACGGTGCTCGCAGTCAACGGCACGGACGTCGCGATATTCAACCTCGATGGCGAGTATTTCGCCATCGAGGACGTGTGCTCGCACTACGGCAGCCCGCTCTCGACCGGCTGGCTCGAAGGCGATCACATCGTCTGCCCGCGCCATCTGGCTGAATTCTGCGTGCGCACCGGCGAGGTCCGCAACACCCCCGCGCACGAGCCGGTGCACAGCTTCCCGGTACGCGTGCGCTGCGGGATCATCGAGATCTGCGACGACCGCCAGGGAGCCTCTGATTGACCACCATCAAGGCACCGCTTCCGCCCGATGGCTACGCTGCATCCATGGACGCAGTCCTCGACCCGTTCGCCGCGCTCACCGAGGAGCACGCAGAGCTGACACGGCTGTTCGCGCACCATCAGGAAGCGCTGCTCGACCGTGACTGGGCGATGGCCGCCAGACTCCTCGGGGGCTACCGCGAGCGGCTCTATCGCCACATGGAAATCGAGGAACGGTTCGTGCTCGACCCGGCGCAGGTCCCCGCGGCGGCGCATCAGCGCTGGACGACGGAGCTTTACCGCGCTGAGCACCGGCGCGTGCGGCTGTACCTTGAGAAGGTGGACGAGTGGCTGACCCGCGCCCGGCATCACGGGGCGCCCGCCGGCATGTTGATCGGCCTGCTCGACCGGGAGCGCACGCTCAAGCACCTGCTCGAGCACCACCATCACCGCGAAGAGGTGGCGCTGTTTGCCGACCTGCGCGGCAGCCTGCCGGCGAGGGTGCGCGCGGCGCTCGGCCGGGCGCTGGCCGAGCCCGCCCCCGCGGCTCCCTAGCCTCCTCGATCAGCGAGCGCGCCGCTTGCGTCCGCGGCCGCAGGGCCGCACCGCGCCTCCTCGAGAAGCGATGCCATGAAGGCGGCCTCGCGCTCGCGAATCGCCGTCAGGAGTGGCGCGGCGCTCGGCATCCGCGCAAAGGCGGCAAAGCCGCGCTCGAGGAAATCCTGGAGCAGGCCGAAGCCGGCCATATGAGCCGGCGCGCGCGCCGCGCGCAACGCGAGCGCGACAATCGGCATGCGCACCGCCCGAGCGAGCCGCCGGCCGACCTCCACGAGGATCTCGATCTGACGCCGGCGCGCCTCGGACCGGCCGGTCGCCCGGTAAGCGCACGCGTAGGACTCGGCGGTGATCGCACCGGGCGGCAGATGCTCTGCCACCCCGAGGTCGAGCTCCTCGCTCAACACCTGAAGCTCGATGGCCAGAGTCAGAACCTTCAGCGTGAAAGGCGGCAGCGTGCGCCGCAGCAGGCCCCATGCGCGCGTCAGCTCGGCATCGCGGCGCGTGAAATCCTGCGGCCCATAGAGGTCGCTCAGAAAAAAGCCGACGGCCCGCTCGGTCTGCGGGTCGGCGCGCAGGTCCGCATAGGTGCGGGCAAGCCGCTCGGACTGCCATGCCCGCAGCTCCCGCAGCCGAGCGGCGAGCGGCGGCCGGGCGGTGAGCCGGGAGTTCAGCCGCGCCTTGCGCTCGAGCAACCGGTCGGTTTCCTCGCGGGAGCGGACATCGATCATGCGCGAAGCTCCGCGACGATCCTGCGCAGGACGTCTGGCGAGCACAGCAGGCTGAGATGACCCAGCCCTCGCAGCTCGATCGAGCGCGCACCGGGCAGGACCGCGCTGCCCGCGGGGACGATGAGGTTGTCATCGAGGCTGTGGAGACTCGTCACGGGAAGGCCGGGCCGCGCCTCCTGGCGCGCGTTGAGCTCGAGAAGCCATGGGGATCCGCAGCACATCTGCCGGGTGCTCGGCCACCGGAACCGGCAGGCGATGGCAGTGCCGTGGTGGGGCGTCCCGACGGTGATGATCCGGCCGATCATTCCGCTCTTCGCCTCGCGCAGCGCCGCGCGGGCGACCAGGCCTCCCATGCTGTGGGCGACGATCGCGACCGGCCGGGCGGGGGATGCCCCGATCGCCTCGAGCCTGCCGAGCAGATCCCGCGCGTAGGTGTCGATGTCGGCAAACAGCGGCTCCAGGTTGATCGCATGCACCCCCCGAATGCCTGCAGAGCGCAGCGCCGCGAGAAGCGGCCGCCACACGGCGCGATTGCAGGCGATGCCATGCACCAGCACGACCCGGGCCGGCGGGTGACTCCCGGGACCGGGGAGGCGTGCGGCCCGTGTCCGCAGCGGGTCTGCCACCATGCGCACCAGCGTCAGCTCGAGCGCCAACGCCTCGGCGCAAACGATCCGCAGCAGCCTCATCGGCCCGGTGCGGATCCGTGGCGGCTGAGCGCCTGATCGTGCCGCGGCGAACGAGGCGGCAACCGCCGCGAGGGGAATGAGAGACCAGACCGCCAAGCCGGCCACCGCTGCCGCGACCAGGGACAGTCGCAGGATCGCGCCCGAAGCGGCCGCCGCGGCCACCGCAACCAGCAGCCGGGCCGCCAGTACGAGCGCCCAGAAGCGCGCCGCCACGGCCTCTATTCTCCGGAAATTCCGGCGAGCACGTGCTCCAGATGCTCCAGCGCGCCGCCAAGCCTGCGTACGACGTGCCGGACATCGCGGAGCCTTTCCTTCGCCGATGTCGAGAACGTGCGCTCGCGGTCGCGCAGCCGGGTCATGTCGAGCTCGAGGCCGTGGCGGCGCAGGATGGGTGCGAGGCGCCCGGCCTGCGCAAGCAGATCGGCGCGCGTGCGCTGGTAGGCGTGAGCGGTGAGCTGGCGCCGGCCGGTGTAGCGGAACACGTTGGCGAGAAAAAACTTCTCGTCGTGGCGGTCCGGCTCGAGCAGCAGCGTGTCGGCGAGCGGGAAGCGTGCGCGGTAGCCGGCCATCCCCGCCTGCATGCGCGAGTGGATGAGCGCGCGAAAGGTCTGGCCGAGAACGGCGGGCAGGCCGCGGCTGGCGAGATCGATGCGCTCCCCGCCCGAGGCGCGCGCGGCGCGCGCGGCGTCGAAGGGAACCAGCGGGTTGATGCAGATCACCAGGCGGCAGCCCTCCTCGTGCGCCAGCGAAGCATGCATGGTGTGTACGAGCACGCCGTCGACGTATTCACGTCCCTCGATGCTCACCGGCGGATACAACCCCGGCAGCGCCGCGCTCGCCACGACGGCGCGGGAGATCGGTACGCGATCATGGCGCGGTGTTCCAAAAGAGACGGACTCACCCGTGTTGAGGTTGGTGGCAACGACGTAAAGACGGCGGGCGAGCTTGCGGAAATCATCCGTGCGGCCTTCCGTGCTGAAGGTCGCGTGCAGATAGCGCTCGAGACGCCCGTTGTCGAACAGCGCTCCCGGTAAGAGCGTACCCAGGGCATCCGCAGCGCCGGGCCACGCGCCGCGCAGCGGATCGCGCGAATACAGGCGGATGATGCCCGAGAGCACCTCCGGCACCAGCCGGATCCGCCGGAGGTACTCGGCCAGGGCCGGGCGCATCAGCGTCGCCGGCGCAAATGGAATCACCGTCGCCTCGTCGTGAATGAACGTCGAGCCCAGGGTGGTTGTGTCGAACCCATTGGCGAGACCTGCGGCCACCAGCGCTCCGGAGCTCACCCCGACGTAGACATCAAAGTCGGTGAGCGTGCGGCCGATGATCGCTTCCCCGAGCGCGTGCAGCGCGCCGATCTCGTAGAACGCCCCGAGCGGCCCGCCGCCGGCGAGCGCGATGGCGAGCTTGCCCGCACCTTCCCGCCGGCGCGAGCCGCCCCGCGCCAGGGCGGGCTCGAGGGTCAGCATCCCGCCTCAGGGAGCGGACATCGGCGGGCGGGCGGGCTTGCGCCGCGCGGCACGCCGGGGCGCAAGCCGCTCGATGTTGGTATTGAGCGCATCGACCCGTTTGCTGAGCGCCGAGAGCTGCTCGGCGCTCGGCACGCCGAGCTGCGTCAGCGCGCGGTGCACCCGTGTCTGGAACATCTTCTCGAGCCCCTCGAGCGCATCGGCCGCCCGGCCGCGCACCTGCCCGACCCGCGCGCTCACCTTGGCCTGGGCGTCACCGACGATCGCCTGAAACGCCCTCGCCGCAGCGGCGCCCGTGTCGGCCTGAGCACGCGCTCCCTCGGCGACGAGCTCCTCGAAGAGCCCGGGGGCGCCGCTGCGCGCCCGGCTCGCTGCGCCGAGGCCGGCCAGATAGATCTGGTGCAGCGCGGTCACCATAGCGGCCGGCGTGCCACCCGTGGCGCTGCGACGAGTTTTGCGGGACTTGCTCCGGGTTGCCATGCCATTCCCCTTTGCGGCGAGAGCCGCCTATGCGTATTTGCCCGACTGGGCGCCAAATCCGGCCCTCGTACTATAGGAGGAGAGAGAGATCGGCTGGATTCGTACTTGCCACAGCAGGCCCACATGAGTCGAAGAAACGCTTCCGTCCGCGCTTCCACCGCGCGCCGCGGCCCGCCGCCGCGGCTGCGCGAGCGCTGGATGCGGCTTCACCACACCGACCGCGAGCCCTGGCCCGAGGAGCGCCTCCTCAGCCGCCTCGGCGCCGGCCACCCGCACCTCGCCTCCTGGATCGAGAGCCACGGGGGCGCGGCGGCGGTGGCCCGGGTGTTGCAGGAGGCCTGGCAGGAGTTTCACGCAGGCGATTTCGCCCGAGCCATCCGTCTCGGGGAGGCGCTCGGGGCCCTCGGCGCATCCGTCGCCAACAAGGCGGCGGCCGTCGATTCTCTGTACTCCAAGCGCAGCGCCGCCGAGACGCTGAGCGTGCTCGAGGCCGCCATCGAGCGCGGCGCGCATGCGGTCGCCGAGCTTCCCGAGCACGCCAACACGCACTACACGCTGGCGCTGGTTCTCGGCCGCTACAGCCAGCGCATCTCGATCGCCAAGGCGCTGTCCCAGGGTCTGGCGGGCCGGGTACGCGCGCACCTCGAGCGCACGCTGGCGCTCGAGCCTCGACACGCCGAGGCCCATCTCGCCTTCGGGCTGTTCCACGCCGAGATCGTCGCCAAACTCGGCTCGCTCGCCGCGAGCCTCGCCTACGGCGCCTCTCAGCGCGAAGCGCTCGGGCACTTCCGGCGGGCGCATGCCCTCGCCCCGGGCTCGCCCATCGTGCACATGGAGTTCGCCCACGGACTGATGCTCCTCGATGCGGCCCGCTATCGGACGCAGGCGCAGGCGCTTTACCGGGACGCCGCCGCGTGCGAGCCTGCGGATGAGATGGAGCGGCTCGATGTCGAGCGCGCCGGGGCGGGACTGCCTTGAGCGTCAGTCCCTGAGGGCGACGCCGCCGAGCACCACCAGCAGCGCCAGCCGCTCGAACTCCTCGGCGAGCAGCTCCACCAGGCGGACCGGATCCGGAATCAACTCGCGATCGGCCATGACCCCGTACTGAACCCGCCCGCAGTACGTGAGCATGCTCACCCCCGCGCCCACACTGCCGGACTGCGGCACCCAGAAGAGCACCTCGCGGATGCGCCGGCCGGCGAGCGTGAGCGCCTCGGTGGGGCCGGGAAGATTGGAGGCCACGAGGCTCACCTTGGCGCTCAGCAGGGAAAGCGCATATTCCTCCACGGTTGCAGGAAGCGTTCCGACCAGCCACAGCAGATCGAACGTGGCAAGCGCCTGGCTCGAGCGCTTCAGGGCCTTGGTGACAGTATGCACCGTGTACAGTCGCTCGAGCGGATGGCGTACGCCGATCGGCAGCTCGACGAATACCAGGCCGAAGCGATTGCCGAGCGAGAGCTGATCGGCCGCCGGCTGCGCCACGGCGGCCGGCTTGAGATTGACGGGGACGGCCGCCCGAACCGTCAGTCCCGCGACCGCCTCGCCTTCGCACTCGAGGTACCGCCCGAGCGCGCCGGCCAGGGTAGAGATCAACACGTCATTGACCGTGCAGCCGAGAAAGCGGCCGATCGTGTGGACCTCCTCGAGCAACAGCGCCCGCGCCCAGGCGAGCCGGCGGCTGCCGCAGAGCGGGCGCTTGAGGCGGGTGGACGGATCGCCCGGGAGCGTGGCGAGTCGCAGCAACTCCGAGCCGATCCCGAGCGCCTGGCCGGCGAGCCCGCCGGCCTCTCCCGGGTGCAGGGTGTAATGCAGCCCCTCCTCGAGCAGACCGGCGCCCTGGCGCAGCGCGTCGAGCACCACTTGGCGCAGGCCCTGTCCCGTGTCCGTGGGAGCGGCCTGGGTCGCGGGCGGGCCCTGCAGGGGATTGGCACGCGCACCTTCGGGATCGGCGAGCGCGAGTAACACCTTGAGCAGGGCAACACCGTCGGCATAGCAGTGATGGATCCGCACGATGACCGCGCTGCCGCCGCGATACCGGCCGACCAGGTGAAATGACCAGAGCGGCCGGCCCGGTGGAAACGGCGTGCCGGCGAGCTCGCCGGCGAGCAGCTCGAGCTGCCGCTGACTCCCGGGCGGGGGCAGCGCGGCCGGGCGCACGTGGTCATCGAGGCTGAACGCAGGGGTCTCGATCCAGCTGCCCTCGAGCACGCCGGCCACGGGTGTCTGGCGAAAGCGCGGAAAGGCGAGCAGGCGCCGCCCGATGAGTTCACGCAGCGGCCCAAGCTCGAGCGGCCGCTCGAGCACGATCAGACCGACAATCGTCATCGGATTGGCGGGACGGTCCATCAACAGCCATGCCCGATCGACGCTGGACATGCGCTCGCCCGACATGGGGCTAGTGTCGCGCGAGTCGCGCGGACTTTGCCCCTCGGTTTGCCACGATGCGGGTGCGGCCCCTTCCCGGGCATACCGTACCATCATCGTGGCGCGTGGCGCTCGACTCATGGGCTACTTCATCACCGGAGGGACCGGGTTCATCGGCCGGCGGCTGATCGGGCGCCTCGCCCTGAGGGGCGAGCCGATCTACCTGCTCGTGCGGCCCGCCTCCCTGGCGCGCTTTGAGCGGCTGCGCGCCGACTACGGGCAGGCCGCGCAACTTCTCGTGCCGATCGCCGGAGACCTTGGCAGCGAGCGCCTCGGCATCCCGCCGGGCGAGCAGCAGAGGCTGCGCGGCGGGATACGGCATTTCTTTCACCTGGGCGCGCTCTATGACCTCGCCGCGCCGGCCGCGCCGCTCGAGCGGACCAACATCCTGGGCACCCGCAACGCGCTCGAGCTCGCGCAGGCGCTCGGCGCGGGCTGCTTCCACCACATGAGCTCGATCGCGGTGGCGGGACGATACCCGGGCGTGTTCACGGAGGAGATGTTCGAGGAAGCCGAAGGGCTCGATCATCCCTACTTCCGCACCAAACACGAGGCGGAGGCGCTGGTGCGCGCCAGCTCCGTGCCCTGGCGCATCTATCGTCCCGGGATGGTGGTCGGGGACTCCAGGAGCGGGGTCATGGACAAGATCGACGGTCCGTACTACCTCTTCAAGCTCATCCAGCGCCTTCGCGATGCCCTGCCCCGCTGGATTCCGCTCATCGGGCCGCGGGGCGGGCACATCAACCTGGTGCCGGTCGACTTCGTGGCCGCGGGGCTCGAGCATCTGGCACATCTGTCCGGCGAGGATGGCCGCTGCTTTCACCTCACCGATCCGCGCGACCGGCACGTCATGGAAGCGCTGAACCTCTTTGCCGAGGCAGCGCACGCCCCCACGGTCTCCTCCTGGATCGAGCCTGCCGTACTCGAGGCGCTCACGGCCTCGGCGGATGCCGCCGGAGCGGCGCTGCGGCCGCTCGAGCGGATGGCGCGCGAAGCGCTCGCGGAGCAGCACATCCCGGCATCGGCGCTCGATCTGCTCGAATATCCCACCGCGTTCGACGCCGGCCGCGGTGGTGAGCTGCTCGACCGCGCCGGGATCCGCGTGCCGCCGCTCGAGGACTACGCCTGGCGCCTGTGGGACTATTGGGAACGCCACCTCGACCCGGACCGCCCCGGCGGCCGCCGACTCGCCGATGCGGTTCGGGGCGCCACGGTGCTGATCACGGGAGGCTCCTCCGGGATCGGACGCGCGACGGCGATGAAGCTCGCCGCCGCCGGCGCGAAGCTCATCATCGTGGCGCGCGATCCGGTGAAGCTCGAGGACGCCGCCGCGCAGCTGCGCGCCGAGGGCGCAGAGGTGGCCGCCTATGCCTGCGATCTCGCCGACGCCGAAGCCGGCACCGCGCTCATCGCGCGCCTGCTCGGCGAGCACGCCCACATCGATGTGCTCATCAACAATGCGGGCCGCTCGATCCGCAGGGCGGTCGAGAACACCTATGACCGGTTTCACGACTACGAGCGGCTGATGCGGATCAACTATTTCGCCGCCGTGCGCATGACCCTCGGCCTGCTGCCGGCGATGGCCGCGCGAGGGGCGGGGCATGTCATCAGCATCTCCTCCATCGGGGTGCTGAGCAATGCCGCCCGCTTTGCCGCCTACAACGCCTCCAAGGCGGCACTCGAGGCCTTCACCCGCTGCGCCGCCGCCGAGTTCCGCGACCGGGGCGTGCACTTCACCGTGATCAATATGCCGCTCGTGCACACGGGCATGGTAGCCCCAACCCGCGTGTATCAACGCTTCCCGCTGCTCGAGCCGGAGCAGGCCGCCGACATCGTCTGCGAGGCGCTCATGCGCCGCCCCGTACGCCTGGCGACCCCTCGCGGCAGGCTTGCGCAGCTCATCGAGGCGCTCGCCCCCGAGATTGGCCGCGCCGTCATGAGCGAGAGCTACCGGCTGTTTCCCGAGTCGGAGGCGGCCGGCGGTCCGCCCGGGGCCGAGGCGAGTCTGGCGCCGGAGGCGGCGGCTTTCGCGGCCCTGCTGCACGGCTCGCACCGCTGAGCGCCCAGGCGCCGGCAGGCGCTCACTGGGGAAAGAGCTCGGCCGCCTTGCGCTCGGCGGCCACCGCGGCCTGGTTGCGCCCCTGCGCGCGCAGCGCCGCGGCGATCAGCCCCCAGGCGGAGGCCTGCACGTCCGGGGCGCCGCCGGCAAGATACAACGCCTTGCGCGCCATGCCGTAGGCCTGGGCGGGATTGCCGGCCGCGAGGCTCTCCTTTCCGAGCACGACCCACACCAGGGGATTGCGCGGCTCGATCGACAGCGCCCGCTCCAGCGTCTGCTGCGCCAGTCCGTAGTTGCCGCCGCGCTCCTGCGCCTGCGCGATGCTCACCAGCGCCGCAGCGGGCGGGCTCAGCTTGAAATGCCGCGCGGCGGCCGGCGCCACGGGAGCGGGCGTCGATTGCAGAGGCGACACCGGCTGCCCCGCAGCGGGCGGCTGTTGAATCACGCCCCTCCGGGCCGATGAGGGCCCCGGCCCGGAGGGACGGGTGGCCAGGGGCGGACCGTAGACGGTGCATCCCGACAGCACGGCCGCCGTCACCAGTGGGACCGCCGCCAGGGCGGTGCGAAAGTTGCGATTCACAGAAGACCTTCACCCAGGCCGCAGCCGCCCATCGCGGGCAACTGCGTGCCCTGCGGCACAGCGACCTCGACCGCGTTGTCTGCATCGCAAGCCGGGGTCGTTTGAAGTCCGGTGGCAAAGTCGATCCACGTGTCGGTGAGACTCTCAGGCGGTGGCATGCTGAGCGGCAGCGTGCCGATCGAAGCCATGATGTGCGCCCAGACCGGCAACGCCCCCATCGAGCCGGTGAGGCCGGTCGGCTGATCGTGATCATATCCGACCCAGGCGACCACCAGATCGCTGCCCGAGAATCCCGCGAACCAGCTGTCCCGATCGTTCTGGGAGGTGCCCGTCTTGCCTGCGGTCGTGAGGCCCGGCGGCAGGATGCCGAGCGCGGCAGTTCCCGTGCCTTTGTTCAGCACCTGCTCCATCATGGTGGTGACCTGGTAAACGTCGGCGGGCGGCGCCACTTGCGTCACCCGCACCGGAAACGCCTTCAGCGGCCTGCCCTCGGCGCTGACCACCGCCTGCACGGCCCGCAGCGGCGTGCGAAACCCTCCGTCGGCCAGCCCGTTGTACAGCTGCGCGAGCTCGAACGGCGACAGGTCGCTCGCCCCGAGGAGCATCGCCGGCACCTCATCGATCCGCTCGGTGAGACCGAAGCGCTCGAGGGTATCGGCCACCCTGGAGAGGCCGATCCCCATGCCGAGCCTCACCGTGGCGTCATTCAGAGAGTCGGCGAGCGCGCGCACCAGGGGCACCGGCCCGAGATCGACGCGTGTGTAATCCCTCGGACGCCAGTACCGGCCCGCGCCCAGTCTGACGGCGACCGGCTCGTCCTCGATGATGGTGGCCGGATTGTAGTCGCCTGTCTCGAGCGCCGTCAGGTAGATGAACGGCTTGACCGTCGAGCCGATGGAGCGGCGTGCATACAGCGCGCGGTTGAAGCCATCGTAGTCGCCGTCGCGCCCGCCGACGATCGCCAGCACGTCGCCCGTCTGAGGCGAGGTGACCACCACCGCTCCCTGCAACCGCTCATGCGGGCGGTGATGACGGGGATCCAGACGGTGCAGCTCCGCATCGAGCGCCTTCTGGGCGATCTCCTGCACTCTCGGATCGAGGCTGGTGTAGATCCTCAAGCCCGCCTCCGTCAGCTCCCGCTCCGGGTAGTCGCGCTTGAGCGTCTGGCGCACCAGGTCCATATAGGCCGGGTAGTAGGCGCCGGAGGCGAGAGGCGTCACGCCGAGCGGCCGGCGGATCGCCGCCTCGGCCTGCGCCCGGGTGACGATGCCTTGGCGGGCCAGGATGCCGAGCACCCTGTCGCGCCGTGCCAGCGCGCGATGCGGATGGACGCGCGGGTCGTAATACGTAGGTCCCCGCACGATGGCCACCAGGGTGGCGATCTGCGGCAGATCGAGCTCCGCGAGCGGCTCGCCGAAGTAGAACTCGCTCGCGAGCCCGAAGCCGTGGATGGAGCGGCTGCCGTCCTGACCGAGAAAGATCTCGTTGAGGTAGGCGTTCATGATGGACGCCTTGCTGAAATGCAGGGTCAGCGAGACCGCCATGATGGCCTCGCGCAGCTTTCGCCACAGGGTCCGCCGGTCGTTGAGAAAGTAGCTGCGCACCAGCTGTTGTGTCAGGGTGCTGGCGCCCTCCTGGTAGCGGTGGGCGAGCAGATCGACCCATGCCGAGCGCAGGATGGCCGCCGGATCGATGCCCCAGTTGGTATCGAAGGTGCGGTCCTCGACCGCTTTCAGCGCAGCCGGCAGCAGCGGCGGGACCTGCTTCGGGCTGACGACGATGCGATCCACCCCGTCGCTCGGGAAGATGCTGCCGATGAGCAGCGGATCGAGGCGGATCACCGGGACCTGCCGGCCCGCACCCTCGCTCAGGCCCGCGATGCCGGCCGGGCCGAAGGTCACCGTGAGGAGCATCTGCCCGCGGGCGCGGTCGGCGAACTGCGCGGGACGCAGCATCACGGCGACCCGCCCGGCCCCGGCGCGATAGGTCCCGGGCCCCTGAAGCCGCGCCACCGGACGGTAGGAGAGGCGCCTCAGCTCATGCTCGAATTGCCCCTCGGTGAGCGGCAGTCCCGCGTACAGCTGCATCGGAGCGGCGTACACACGGGCCGGCAGCGTCCAGTGCAGCGCCTCGAACCGGCTCGTGACCCGCCTGTTGAGATACAACACATAGCCGGTGAAAACGACAGCCGCGAGCAGCGCCACGGCGAGGCCCGCCCCGAGCAGCCGCCTGCGCCAGGGGCGTTTCGGGGAGCGCCGGCCGCCGCTGGAGGATTTTCTCGGCGCCCTGCGTTGGCTCCCCCGCTTCAGAGAACGATCTCCTCGGCCGGATCGCGCAGATTGTAGTGCGAGCTCATGGCGCGACCATACGCCCCGGCGTTGGCGATGAGGAGCACATCCCCCTCGAGTGTCGGCGGCAGGAGGCGATCGTGGCCGAGCACGTCGGCGCTTTCGCAGATCGGACCGACGACATTGACCACCTCGCTGGCCGGCTCCGCGAGACGGGTGAGATTGACGATCTCATGGTATGCCCCATAGAGCGCCGGCCGGATCAAGGAGTTCATGCCGGTCGCCACCCCCACGTAGCGCACCTGCCCCTTCGCCTTGACCTGGGTGACACGGGCGAGCAGCACGCCGGCGGGCCCCGAAAGGTACCGCCCGGGCTCCATCCAGATCTCGAGCTGCGGATACTCGGCCCGCACGGCGGCGAGCAGCGTGTCGAGCTTGCCGAGGTCGAGCTCACGCTGTTCGCTCCGCTCCGGCACGCCCAGCCCCCCGCCGATGTCGATGACACGCACCTCCCCGAGATGCCGGGCGAGCCCGGCAAGCTGGCGTGCGGTGTGCTCCCAGGTCCTCACATCGAAGATCCCGCTGCCCACGTGCGCCTGCAGGCCCACGATGCGCACGCCACGGCGCTGCGCTTCGCGCGCGAAGCGCTCGAGGTCGGCGACCGGCACCCCGAATTTCGCATGCGCCCCGGCCGTGCGCACATGATGGTGGTGGCCGGCACCCACACCGGTGTCGACCCGCACGAGGATCTCCCGGCCCCGCAGCAGATCCTCCCATTCCAGCACGTGCAGGTTGTCGACCGTCAGCTGCGCGCCGCGCTCGAGCGCCCAGCGGTATTCCTCCCGCGATGCGAAATTCGGCGTGTACAGCACTCGGCGCGGATCGGAGTCCGGGAACAATTCGAGCACGCGCTCGAGCTCCCCGCGCGAGACACACTCGAGCTCGATGCCCTCCTGCCGGACGGCACGCAGCACCTCGGGATGCGGATTGGCCTTCATGGCGTAGTGCACGCGCGCCACCGAGCCCATCGTGCGCAGCGCCCTCGCCCGAGCCCGCACGCTGTCGAGGTGGTAGACATACGCGCAGTCGCGCTTTCCGAGCGCCGCGACCAACCGCACGTGATGCTCGCGCCACCACGGTGGGGACGGCGCCGCGGCGGGCGCCGTTCCGGCGAACAGCTGCTCCCAAGTCGGCCCGAGCACGCGATCGCCCGCCACCGGGCGAATCAGCAGCTCGTGCAGCTGATCCACGAGGCGGTCGCCCTGGGCTTCATCGACCACGAACGTGAAGTTGAGATCATTGGCCGCCTGGCTCACCAGGTAGATCTTCTGCTCCTCGAAGAACTCGAACGCTCCGCCGAGCTGGTGCAGGATTGCGCGGATGTTGCGCCCGACCAGGCTCACCGAGGCGCACGGGCCGATCAGCTGCACGCGGCACAGGCGCGACAGATCGCTCACCAGGGCGTTGAGCAAAGCCGCATCCAGGGTGTTGGCGGCCGGATCGAGCGACACGGTGACGTTGGTCTCGGAGGTCGAGACCAGGTCGATCGACATGCCGTGGCGCTTGAAGACCTGGAAGGCATCGGCGAGAAAGCCCACCTGATGCCACATTCCGGGGCTCTCGAGCGAGACCAGCGTGATGCCCTTCTTGGTGCACACCGCCTTCACCTGCGCCGTGTCGTCGCCTTCGGCCGAGAGCACCGTGCCCTCGAGCTCCGGGGCCTGCGTGGCGTACACGTGCAGCGGAATGCCGTACTGGCGCACCGGCAGGATGCAGCGCGGGTGCAGCACCTTGGCGCCGCTGGTGGCGATCTCCTGCGCTTCGTCGTAATGCAGCGCGCGCAGCAGCCGCGCCGTCGGCGTCGCGCGCGGGTTGGCGCTGAACAGGCCCGGCACGTCGGTCCAGATCTCCAGCCGCTGCGCGCGCAGCTTTGCGGCGAAGTACGCCCCGGAGGTATCCGACCCGCCTCGCCCGAGCAGCACGGTATTGCCGTCGGGATCACTCGCAATGAACCCCTGCGTCACCACGATCGGGGCCATCGCGTGCAGGTGCTGCTCGAGTGCGCGATCGGGCGCGAAATTGCACACCGCGGAGAGCACGCTCGCCTTGGCCGATGCACTGGCTTGCTCCTCCGCTCTCAACATGGCGCGCGCATCGGCCCACTCGGCCTCGAGGCTCTGCGAGCGCAGGAAGCGCGCACCGAGATCGGTGGCCATCAGCTCTCCGGAGGCCATGACGCGCGCCCGGGTGCGATCGCTCACCTCCCCGATGAGCGCGACACCCGCGGCGATCTGCCTGAGCTCGGCGAGCTGGCGCTCGCAGAGCTCGCCCAAGGGAATCCCGAGCTCCGCAGCGAGACCCAGGTGGCGCTCCTCGATGAAGCGCAGCTCCTCCTCGTGCGTCTGGCTTCCCGCCGCATCGAGCAGTCTCTCCAGGCGATCGGTGATGCCGCTCACCGCCGAGTGCACGATGAGCACCCGAGCGCCCTCGCGCGCCCGGTCGGAGGCCACCCGGGCGATATTGCGCCAGTTGGCGAGCGAGGAGACGCTGGTCCCCCCGAACTTGAGGACGATCCACTCGGAAGCGCTGCGGGTCACTGGTATTCCTGGCCGGCCGGCGGGGTAGCCGGATCAGACTCTTGAGGGCGAGCAGACCCCCTGGCGGTACCGGATTTCGGTCGCCCTGCTCTTAAGTCGATCGAATCGGCTCTAGGCTTGGGTGAAGCGCTAGGGCTCTTCGTCGAAATCGCGAAGATCCTTCTCGAGCTTCTTGTCCGCAAGGACTTCCTCGAGCCGGCTCCACGCGGCTTTGCCGCGCTTGGCCGGAGTATTGCGGCGCTTGTCCACCCGATCGAGCAGCCGGTCATAGTCGGTGCTCTCCTCGGAGACCCCGCCCAGGAATTCCTCGTCGAGATCGAAGCTCTCGGTGTCTCGTTCCGACATCTAGCGGTGCAAATCCTGAGTCAAATCAATAGAGTAGTGCGAACTCAGCGCGCAGCAAGACAGCGAACTATAATGAAATTCGGCCGCGGAGCAATAGGCACAGGGGGTTACTTTATCCTGTCCCGTACGATGACCGGCGCGCCCCGGCCCAACCCCAGGCCCTCGGCGGCGCTCTGCTCGGCTCGCGCGATCTCCACCACCCCGAAGGAATTGACCAGCGCCAGGTACTGACCCGGGCGGGTATCCCCGTACGTGCGCAGCAACGGCACGGCATGATGGCCTGCATGGACCAGCGGCAAACGGAAGCGCTCGATGAGGGAGGCCTCGATATTGGTGATCAGATTGCCGAAGTGGTCGATCGTGATGACCAGACCGGTGACGCAGGCGGGCTCGATGAGCGGCTCCTCGACCCAGGCCGGTACCAGGGAATCCGCTTGCGCCGGCTCGCCGAGCTCGTGCAAGCGGCAGCGCCCCGAAGCGAGCTCAGCGGCGATGGGCGCGAAAATATCCCGGCCATGGAAGGTGGCGCTGGCGTGCTGAACCTTGAGCAGGGCCAGGCCTTCGGCGCGCAACCGCACGATCTCGGCCGGGGGGTGGCGGGCCACGATGGGGGCCAGCAGGCCATTGTCCGGGGCGGTGAACAGATGGCCCGCCGCGCTCACCACGAGAATATCCCGCGAAGTGCCCACGCCCGGGTCCACCACGGCCACGTGCACCGTGCCGGGCGGGAAGTAGTCAAACGCCCTGGAGAGCCAGAAACCGGCCTCGGCCGGCCAGTGCACCAGGATCTCGTGCGTGAGATCCACCAGGCGCGCCTGCGGGAAGCGGCCGAGGATGCGCCCCTTCATGACCCCGACGAACGGCCCCTGATGGCCGAAGTCCGTGGTGATGGTGATGAGGCCGGAAGGTTTCGGATGAGTCATAGGGGTATAAGCCGGCTCCTGCGCACCTCAGGCGCAACGCACCGGGCATTGCACTGCGCGAGCCCTGCTCCTGGCAAGCCCGGGAGGACCCTTTCGCCCGGGCCATCGCTGCGGCGCGAGAGCCTGGCGTGGACTGCCGGTCCGCCCGCTCGGCGCATGCGACCCGGGCCGCGCGATCACTCGCGGCTGTCGCCGCTCATCCCTTGGCGCAGTTGCGGCAGCGATCGGTGTAGGGAACGGCCTGGAGCCGACCCTCCTCGATCGGCTCCCCGCACACCGAGCACGTGGTGTAGGTGCCCTCCTCGAGCCTTCTCAGGGCGGCCTGGATCCGCCTGGCCTCCTCGCGCGCCGACTCGGAGATCGCCCCCAGCACCTCGTCGGTCTCACGCTGGGTCACCTGCTCGGCGAAATCCGCGCTCAACGGGTCGGATTCGTGGCGCAGATCCGCCCGGGCACTGCTTGCCCGCGTTTGCAGCTCCTCTCGGCGCTTCAACAGACGTGCGCGTACCGCTTCTGTATCCACTGGAGCCTCCGGACTGTGAAGAGGCGCCGGATCCGGGCTCATGCCCAGCCCGGCTCAACGGCGAGCAAAAGACGCAACTCCCGCCGGCCGAATGCCGACATGCGGCCGTTTGCGGAAAGTACCTAGCGCGCCGCATGGCTTGGCGGCAACATACTCTCGCAGGTGAGTAACCCGTGTCCATGCCTTTCCGACAACCCAGCCCAGAGCACCGCCGGCCCGCCGCGGCGTACCGGTAACCGCCCATGGAAAAACCCAGAGAACCCCAATCGACGGTTTTTGTCGTCGATGACGATGAGGCGGTACGCGCATCGCTGCGGCTGCTGCTGAAATCCGTCGGACTGCCCGCGACAGCCTACAGCAGCGCCCAGGAATTCATCGCCAGCTACGATCCGAAACACCCCGGGTGCGTGGTGCTCGATGTGCGCATGCCGGGCATGAGCGGGCTCGAGCTGCAGCAGATCCTCAACGTACGCGGCGCCACGATTCCGGTCATCTTCATCACCGGCCACGGCGATATCCCGATGGCGGTCGAGGCCATGCAGCACGGGGCCTTCGACTTCCTGCAAAAGCCCTTTCGCGACCAGGATCTGCTCGATCGGGTGCAGCGGGCGCTCGAGAGGGATCACCGGACGCGCCAGGAGCTGAAGGAGAAGGACCGCATCCGCGACCGGCTGACCGCCCTCACCCCGCGCGAGCACGAGGTGCTGACCCTGATCACCCGCGGCAAACCCAACAAGGTGGTGGCCGCGGATCTCGGGGTGAGCCAACGCACGGTGGAGATCCACCGAGCGCGGGTCATGGAAAAGATGGGGGCCTCGTCCTTTGCCCAGCTCGTGCGGATGGTTCTCGATACCGAAGGCTGAATCAACGCCGCGCTCAAGTCCTGGTTTCGGGGTGGCGTCGGGCCGGGCGGCTCGGCCCAGGCAATGGACGAAGCTGGCCATGGACGGAGTTGTCGTACCATCGGGACCCATGGGTGCGTCCGGCAAGCTCCCCCGCGATTTCTACATGCAGGACACCCTGACCGTGGCCCGCGAGCTCCTCGGGATGCATCTGGTCCATGGGAGCGGCGCCACAGTGCGCATCGGGCGGATCGTCGAGACCGAGGCCTATCAAGGGCCCGAGGATCGCGCCGCGCACTCCTCCCGCGGCCGCACCGCGCGGACCGAGGTCATGTTCGGGCCCGCCGGCCACGCGTACGTCTACTTCATCTATGGATTCTGGCACTGCCTCAACGTGGTTACGGCGGCCGAAGGGGTGCCGCACGCGGTGCTGCTGCGGGCCCTCGAGCCCGTGACCGGCATCCGGCAGCGGACCTGCGGACCCGGGCTGCTGTCGCGGGCGATGCAGATCGACATGAGAGTGAACGGGGCGGATCTTTGCGGCAGCGCGCTGTGGATCGAGCGGCCGCCTTGCGCGCCTGCAGTGCGCATCGGACACAGCCCGCGCATCGGGGTGGATTACGCCGGGCAGTGGGCGCGGCGGTGCTGGCGGTTCTTCGACCGCGACTCCCCGCATGTGTCCAAGGCGCCCTCCCGGCGCAAGAGGCGCTCTCCCGGCGCCGCTCGGGCCTGACTCAGGTGCTGCGTGCGGCGCGCAAGTCCAGCTGCCCGTTGCGGACCGGGATCCTCTGCCCGGGATCGTGATCCATGCGAACGGTGCCTTCCCGGCCATTCAAGCGGTAGCGCACCCGGTACCCGTCGGGCTCGAGAGACTTCCCGTAGACCGTCCGGCACTGGTGCACGGTAGTCGTGTAGGTGTTGCCGTCCTGGATGTGCTTCTCGATGCGGTTGCCGGCATAGCCGCCGGCGGCCGCGCCGGCGGCTGTCGCGATGTCCTTGCCGGTGCCGTCGCCGATCTGATTGCCGACCAGCCCGCCGATCACCGCGCCGGCGATGCTGCCGATGACCTGGTGATTGTCGCTCGCCGGGCGCACGTGCGTGACCGTCACGTCATGGCATTGCCGAGTGGGAGTGAGGATCTGGCGCGTCAGCGGGATCACCTGCACCACCCGGGCATAGCGCGGCCCGCTCGACCGGAGCCGGTGAGCGCCGCTGTCCGGGCCGGCGGAGCCCGTGTTGGTTGCGGCGCCGGCCGCGGCCTGCGGACCGAGCTTGTAGCCGGCGAAGGCGCCGGCGGCGACGGCGGTCGCCGCACCGACGGCAACGCCCACCAACAAGGACTTGTTCATGGATTTGAGCTCCCCTCACCTCTGGGTGCCGGCATTGTTCCTTGGGGAAGCTGAACGGAGCCTAAATTCGAGCCGGGTCGTCCGCGCTCCGCGACAACGACAGCAGCTCGCTGCCCTCCGGCACGCGATCGCCCCGCGAGAAATGAACGGCCGCGACGACGCCGTCGAAGGGAGCGGTGATCCCGTGCTCCATTTTCATCGCCTCGATGACCATCAGCAGCTCTCCCGCGCTCACCTTCTGTCCCGCCTCGACCGCCACCGCCGAGACGACCCCGGGGAGCGGGGTCGTGAGGCCGCCGGTCGCGGTGGCGGCGTTGAACTCACGCACGCGCGGATCCACGACCTGGAGCTCGTGATGCGCCCCGCCCTCCCAGAGGTGCAGGCGCGATCCGTCGCGGAAATACCGCGCCTGCCGCCAACTCCCCTGCAGCTGCGCGAGGATCGCGCCGTCCTCCAACCTGACATCGGCCACCTCCATGGAACCGCCCGGGCGCTCGCAATCCTGCGCACCGGCAATCGCCGCGCGCGGCGCGCCCTGCTCGAACCGCAGCGTGACCTTGCGCTCGCATCCGCCTGATGACAATGTGACGGAGACCTCCGCCGGCAGATTGGGAGAGAATCCATCGGCCACGGTCCAGGGGTTCGCATGCCGGCCCGCCGCGCCCTGCACGGCCAGCGCCGCGAGCGCCATGACTGCATCATCCGCCTGCACCGGCGCGGAGAACTCCTCGCCGCACCGGCCGAGCAGCGCCACACTATGACGGGCCTCGAGGAACACTCTCGAGCGCAGTATCCGGCTGAGCCAGCGCTCGTTGGTGTGGACTCCCGCAAGGCATGTCCGTTCCAAGGCCTGCCCCAGCAGGTGCGCGGCACGCTCGCGCTGCGGCGCCCAGGCGATCACCTTGCCGAGCAGCGAGTCATAGACCGCCGGCACGGTGTCTCCTTCGGCGAACCCCGCGTCAACGCGCAACCCCTCGCCCTGCGGCCACTCGGCCCGCCGCAACACCCCGGCGCTCGGCAGGAACTCCCGCCACGGATCCTCGGCGCACACCCGGGCCTCGATGGCGTGCCCGCTGATCCCGATCTGCGACTGCGCAAGCGGCAGGGGCTCTCCTGCGGCGATGCGCAACTGCCACTCCACCAGGTCAAGGCCCGTCACCGCCTCGGTGACGGTGTGCTCGACCTGAAGCCGCGTGTTCATCTCCATGAAATAGAACTCGCGGCCATCGAAGAGGAACTCCACCGTACCGGCGCCCGTGTAGTGAATGTCGCGCGCCACTTCGATGGCCGAGCGGCGCAGCCGCTCGCGCAGCTCATCCGCCAGGCCCGCAGCCGGGGCCTCCTCGATCAGCTTCTGATGGCGACGCTGCACCGAGCAGTCTCGATCGCCGAGGTGAACGCAATTGCCCTGCTGGTCGGCGAACACCTGCACCTCGATGTGGCGCGGCTCGGGAAGGTAACGCTCCAGGAGCAGTGTGCCGTCGCCGAAGCTGCTCTCGGCCTGCCGCCTCGCCGACTCCAGCGCCTCCCGCACCTCCTCCCGGGAGCGCACCACGCGCATGCCCTTGCCGCCGCCGCCGGCGGCCGGCTTGACCATGAGCGGCAGGCCCGCCGAGAGCGCCTGCGCCGCAAGGTGCTCGATGTCCTGCCGCTCGCCCTCGTAGCCGGGCAGCACCGGCACGCCGAGGGCGCGCACCCGGGCCTTGGCGAGGCTCTTGACGCCCATGGCCTCGATGGCCGCGGGCGTTGGGCCCACGAAAATCATTCCCGCATCCCGGCAGGCGCGCGCGAAGCGGGCGTTTTCCGACAGGAACCCGTAGCCCGGGTGAATCGCCTCGGCCGCCGTGGCGCGGGCGGCGCTCAGGATGGCGGCGATGTCAAGATAGCTGGCGCTCGCCGGCGGCGGGCCGATGCGCACGGCCTGGTCGGCCTCGCGCACATGGCGCGCTCCCCTGTCGGCATCGGAATACACCGCGATGGTGTGGATGCCCATCCGCCGGGCGGTACGCAGGATGCGGCAGGCGATCTCGCCGCGATTGGCCACGAGGAGGCGTTGGATCATGACGCCTACATCCGAAAGAGGCCGAAACGGGTCTCCTCGTGCGGCGCATTGCGCACCGCGGCGAGAGACAATCCCAGAATCCGTCGCGTCTGAAGCGGGTCGATCACCCCGTCGTCCCAGAGCCGGGCCGAGGCGTAGTACGGGTGCCCCTGGCGCTCGTACTGCTCCCGGATCGGCTGCTTGAAGGCTTGCTCCTCCCCGGCCGCCCAGCTGCCCCCGCCCGCCTCGATCTGGCTGCGCTTGACGGTGGCGAGAACGCTCGCGGCCTGCTCGCCCCCCATGACCGAGGTACGCGCGTTCGGCCACTGAAAGAGGAAACGCGGCGAGTACGCCCGGCCGCACATCGCGTAATTGCCGGCGCCGTAGCTGCCGCCGATGATGATCGTGATCTTCGGAACCCTCGCGCACGCAACCGCCGTCACGAGCTTGGCTCCGTCGCGGGCGATGCCGCCGGCCTCGGCCTTTGCTCCCACCATGAACCCGGTGATGTTCTGCAGGAACAGCAGTGGAATGCGCTCGCGCGCGCACAGCTCGATGAAGTGCGCGCCCTTGAGCGCGCTTTCGGAGAACAGGATGCCGTTGTTGGCGAGGATGCCGACCGGGTAACCGAAGAGGTGAGCGAAGCCGCACACCAGCGTCGTGCCGTAGAGTTCCTTGAATTCCTCCAGCTCCGAGCCGTCGACGAGGCGAGCGATCACCTCGCGCACGTCGTAGGGTTTGCGCAGGCTGGCCGGCACGGCGCCGTACAGCTCGCGCGGATCGTAGTGCGGCTCCCGCGGGGAAAGCGGCGGGTCGGTGTTTGCGCCCGGGCGCAACCGGGCGACGATGCGCCGCGCGATCGCGAGCGCATGCGTATCGTTCTCGGCATAGTGGTCGCAGACACCCGATTGCCGGCAGTGCACCTCGGCACCGCCCAGGGACTCCGCGTCGATGTCCTCGCCGGTGGCCGCCTTCACCAGCGGCGGACCGCCGAGAAACACGCGGCCCTGGTTGCGTACGATGACGTTCTCGTCCGCCATCGCGGGCACGTACGCCCCGCCGGCCGTGCACGAGCCGTGCACCACCGCGATCTGGGCCACGCCGAGCGCCGAGAGCGTCGCCTGGTTGTAGAAGATGCGGCCGAAGTGCTCCCGGTCGGGGAACACCTCATCCTGTGCCGGCAGGAACGCGCCGCCGCTTTCCACCAGGTACAGGCAAGGGAGCCGGTTCTCGCGCGCGATCTCCTGGGCCCGCAGGTGCTTCTTGACGGTCACGGGGTAATACGTGCCGCCCTTGACCGTGGGATCGTTCGCGACGATCACACACTCCCGGCCGCTCACCCGGCCGATGCCGGTCACGATTCCGCCGCAGGCGATGCCGCCGCCGTAAAGCTCGTGCGCGGCGAGCTGCGAGAGCTCGAGGAAGGGGCTGCCGGTGTCAAGGAGCGCCTGAACGCGCTCCCGGGCCGTGAGCTTGCCGGTGGCTCGGTGCCGGTCGACCGCCGCCGCCGTCCCGCCCTGCGCGGCGCGCTCGACCGTGCCCTTGAGCTCATCCGCCAGAGCGCGCATGGCACGCTCATTGGTCATGAATTCCTGGGAGCGGGTATCGAGCCGGGTAGCGATGCGGGGCATGGGCTTGTCACGATAGCCGGATTGTCCGACAATCATACAATCGTACCTCTCTGAAAGACAAGCTCATGAGCGCCCACGACTCGATCGACAGCGGCTTTGGCCTTGATGAGGCGACCGAGGAAATCCGCCGGCAGGTGCGCCGTTTCGCCGCCGAGCGCATCGCCCCGCTCGCCGAGCGCATCGACCGCAGCAATGAATTTCCGCGCACACTCTGGCCCGAGCTCGGCCTGCTCGGCCTGCTCGGCGTCACGGTGCCGGAGCGCTGGGGCGGCGCCGGCCTCGGCTACCTGGCGCACGTCATCGCGATGGAGGAGATCTCGCGCGCCTCGGGCGCCGTGGGGCTCTCCTACGGCGCGCACTCCAACCTCTGCGTCAACCAGCTGCGCCTCAACGGCACCGACGAGCAGCGCGACCGTTACCTCCCGCGGCTCGTCAGCGGCGAGCACGTCGGCGCGCTCGCCATGTCCGAGCCGCAGGCCGGCTCGGACGTAACCTCCATGCAGCTGCGGGCGGAGAAGCGCGGCGAGCGCTACGTTCTGAACGGACGCAAGATGTGGATCACCAACGGTCCGGATGCGGATGTCCTCATCGTGTACGCCAAAACCGACCCTGCCGCCGGCGCACGCGGCATCACCGCCTTCATCGTGGAGCGGGGCCTGCCCGGCTTTTCCACCGCGCAGAAGCTCGACAAGCTCGGCATGCGCGGCTCGAGCACGTGCGAGCTCGTGTTCGAGGACTGCGGCGTTGCGCAGGCCAACCGCCTGGGAGCGGAGAACGGCGGCGTGCGCGTGTTGATGAGCGGCCTCGACTACGAGCGGGTGGTGCTCGCGGGAGGGCCGCTCGGCCTGATGGCCGCGGCGCTCGACCTCGCCCTGCCCTACGTGCGCGAGCGCAGGCAGTTCGGACAGCCCATCGGAACGTTCGAGCTGATGCAGGCGAAGATCGCCGACATGTATACCGCGCTCAGCGCCTCGCGCGCCTTCGTGTATGCCGTCGCGCGCGCCTGCGATGCGGGGCGGGTGCAGCGGCGCGATGCCGCCGCCTGCATCCTGTTCGCGGCGGACAATGCCACGCGCGTCGCGCTCGAGGCCATCCAGGCACTCGGGGGCAACGGCTACATCAACGATTACCCGGCCGGACGGCTGCTGCGTGATGCCAAGCTCTACGAGATCGGCGCCGGCACGCAGGAGATCCGCCGCATGCTGATCGGGCGGGAGCTCTTCGAGAGCGCCGCGTGACAGGATCCCCGTCAAAGATGAGCGTGGAGTTCGACCAGATTGCGCTCGCGCCGGCCTATCGGAAGATCGCCGCCGCCATCACCGAGCGCATCCTCAGCAGGGCGCTGCGCGAGGGCGAGCGGCTGCCGCCGGAAACCGAGCTCGCGCGCCAGCTCGGGGTCAACCGCTCGACGGTGCGTGAGGCGCTGCGAGAGCTGGAAAGCAACGGGCTGCTCGAGCGCCGTCCGGGCTCGAAGCTCATGACGGTGAGCCGCCCCCGGCATCGGGAAGTCGCCCGGGACGTCAGCCGCGCGCTGGCGCTGCACGATGTGACCTTCCTCGAGGTGTGGGAGGCGCTGTCGCACTACGAGCCGCCCATCGCCGAGATTGCGGCCCGCGAGCGGACCGAGGCGGATCTCGAACGGCTCGCAGCGGCGCGCGCGCACTTCGATGACGAGAACGCCAGCACCGAGAAGGCCGTGCATCACACTGCGGAGTTCTTCCGCGGCCTGGGCGAGGCTACCCGCAACCAGGTCTTCGCCCTGGTGCAGGAGCCGCTCATCAACCTGCTCGAGCCCTCGCTGCGCGACATGATCGACCAAGTACAGCAGGCGCGCTCGCGCATCGCCATCGCCCAGCGCCGGATCCTGGAGGCGGTCGGCCGGAAGGACCCCGACTCGGCACGCATGTGGATGGCGCGCCACATCCGGGACTTCAGGAAAGGCTACGAGCTCGCCGGCATCGAGCTCGGACACCGGATCGGCTAGACAAACAGGTCCGTCAGCAGATCCTCCTCCCGCACCGAGGGGTCCCGGTAGGCGGAGAAGTCGGTGACACCCTCCTCCCTCAGCACCTGCTCATCGATGCAGAAATTGCCCGAGAAGCTTCGGCTGTCGCGATTGAAGATGGCATAAGCGGCGTCCGCGACGATCTGCGCGGATCGGACACGGCGCAGCGCCTGCGCAGGCGCGCCCTGCATGGCCACCTTCAGGGCCGCGGTGCCGATGATGGTCCGAGGCCAAAGCGCGTTGACCGCGATGCCCCGGGCCCGCAGCTCCCCGGAGAGGCCGAGCACACACAGGCTCATGCCGAATTTGGCGAGCGAGTACGGCAGATGTGGCGCGAACCAGCGCTGCTCGAGCTTCAAAGGCGGCGCGAGCACCAGGACATGCGGATTGGCCGCTCGCTCGAGATACGGCAGGCACAGCTTCGAGCACAGCAGCGTGCCGCGCGTATTGATGCCGTGCATCAGGTCGAACCGGCGCATGTCCGTCACGGCCGTCGGTGTCAGGCTGATCGCGCTGGCGTTGTTCACCAGAATATCGATTCCGCCGAAGGTCTGCGCCGTGCGCTCGATGGCGGATCTGACCTGCTCGTCGTCCCGCACGTCGACCGCGATCGGCAGCGCCTTTCCCCCCGCCGCCTCGATCTCTGCGGCGGCGGTGTGGATCGTGCCGGGCAGATTCGGGTGCGGCTCGGTGGTCTTGGCCGCCACCGCCACGTTCGCCCCGTCGCGCGCCGCCCGCAGCGCGATCGCCAGGCCGATGCCCCGGCTCGCCCCCGTGATGAACAGCGTGCGGCCGCGCAGGCCGCCCGAAGTGTCCGGCTCCCCCATGAGTCCCCCCTGCCGAGCGAAGCGCGCGCAATGCGGCGTTCGCCCGATGATATCAGCCACCGCCTCCTGCCTGCGCCGGAGTTCCTCGGTATATACCGCAGGATTATGAGGGAATAGCGCAAAAGCGCCCCGGCGGCGGCCTCGCCCCGCTAGAATGCGCGCCCTGGAAATTCCCGCACACAGGTGGATCCTCTTGGCGGCATTCGGCAGCGAGCGAGTTCTCACGGTCAGGCACTGGACCGACACGCAGTTCACGTTCACCACGACACGGGATGCGGGCCTGCGGTTCGAGAACGGGCAATTCGTCATGGTGGGGCTGCATGTGGACTCCCGCCCCTTGCTGCGCGCCTACAGCATCGCCAGCGCCAACCACGAGGAACACCTGGAATTCCTCAGCATCAAGGTGCCCGACGGCCCGCTGACCTCGCGCCTGCAGCACATCCGCGAGGGCGATGAGGTGCTGGTCAGCCGCAAACCGACCGGCACCCTGGTGCTGCACGATCTGAAGCCCGGCAAGCGTCTGTACCTGCTCTGCACCGGCACCGGCGCGGCGCCCTTCATGAGCGTGATCAAGGACCCCGAGACCTACGAGCGCTTCGAGCGGGTGGTCTTCGTGCACGGAGTGCGCTGGGCTCGCGAGAGCGCCGTGGTGAAGCACCGCATCGAGGAGCTCAAATCCCACGAGTTCCTCGGCGAGTGGGTGCGCAAGAAGCTGCTGTACTACCCGGCGGTGACGCGCGAGCCGCACGTCCATCGCGGGCGCCTCACCACCCTCATCGAGTCCGCAAGGCTCTCCTATGACCTCGGGCTCCCGCCGCTCGATCCGGCCGAGGACCGGGCCATGCTCTGCGGCAGCCCCGCCATGCTCACCGACACCTGCACCCTGCTCGATGCGCGCGGCTTTCAGATGTCGCCGCACATCGGCGAGGCCGGCGATTACGTCATCGAGCGGGCGTTCGTCGCCCGCTGAGCCCGCCACCGCCCCTACGCCGCAGCGCCGGACCCGGCGAGGGCTTGCGCATCGGCTCTCGCGGCCAACAGCCACAGCACCCCGCTCACCGCGACCGCGAACGGCACGATCATGACCGCCGCTGCGAGCGAGGTCATGTCCGATACACCGCCGATGATCGAGGGGGAAATGACATCCCCCAGCGCATGGATGACGAAGATGCTGAGCGCCACGGCGCAGGCCCTCTGCGCGGGGCTGACCAGGTTGACGATGGCCGTGTTGATCGGACCGGTGGACATGAACAGCAGCAGCTCGGCCACGACGAGCGCGCTGTAGAACACCTCGGGCCTGCCCGAGGCGAGCGCCAGATAGGCCGCCGGCACCGCCAGCAGAGTGGCCCAGGCCGACATCCAGAGGTAGGCCTGGCGGGAGAACTTCAGCCCCCAGTCCCCCAGCCACCCGCCGACGAAGGTGCCGAGGAATCCGGTGACGACGATGATGGCGCCGAAGCCCGCGGTGGCCTCGACAGTCGGAACGCCGCGGACCTGCTCGAGGAACGTCGGCATCCAGAACGCCATGCCGCCAAGGGCGAAGGTGTAGGCGGCGTAGCCGAGCACGGTGAGCAGGTAGGGCCGCTGGCGCAGCAGCCGCGGATAGACGGCCCAGGATCCCGGCTTCACGGCCAGTGCCACGCCGGCACCCGCGGCGATCGAGACGTCATCTGAGTCTGCGGAGCCGCGCGGCGGATCGGGCAGGCGCCAGATCCACACTGCCAGCAGCAACCCGGGAATTCCCGCCACGTAGAACGCCGCGCGCCAGCCGTAATGCGCCAGGATGATGCCCCCGACGATGTAACCGAGCGCCGCGCCGACCGGGATCGCCATGTTGAACACCGCGAACGCCCGCCCGCGGGTGCGTGGCACGAAGTAGTCGGCGAGCAGCGAGGGCGCGATCGTGCCGTAGGCCGCCTCGCCGATCCCCACCGCGGCGCGGGCCCCGAGCAGCTGCAGGTAGTTGCCCGCCAGGCCCGAGAGCCCCGTGGCCAGGCTCCAGAGGAACACCCCGATGGCGATCGGGCGGGTGCGTGAGCCCCGATCGCCCAGGCGCCCGAAAATCGGCGCCGCGAGCAGGTACACGATGAGAAAGCCGCTCATCAGCGTGCCGAGCTGCAGATCGTCGAGCCCCATGGGCGCGCGCTTCAACGCCGGCAAGAGCGCCGAGACCACGTAGCGGTCGAGATAATTGAGCAGGTTGACGCCGGTCAGCGCCCCGAGCGAGAGTACCGAGGCGCGCCGCAGGGTGTGCGATGCGTCGGACGCCGCATCCTCCTCAGCCCGCACGGAGCTTCTCCACCATCACGAGGCTGCCCGCCCGCCCGCCCGGCTCAGGCCGCTCCACAGCACGGTTCGCCCGCGGCGGCCGCCCTGCCTCCTGGCGCGCGGATTCAACGACATCGGCGAGAAGGGGCAGGCGGATCTCGGCGAGCCATCGGCCATCGGCGCTGGGTGCCGCCTCGAAGGAGGCGCGCCCGCCGAACTGGATCGAGAGCCGCTCGCGCACGTTTTTCAAGCCGATGCCATCGCCGCGCCCCGGCTCCCCGGCCATCAGGGTGTTGGAGACCCGCAGCCACAGCCATTCCTGCGAAGCGCACGCCTCCACGCGGATCTCGACCTCACCCAGGTGGTGGGCGAGGCCATGGACCACGGCGTTCTCGATGAGCGGCTGCAGGATGAGGCTCGGCACCCAGGCCGCGGGCAGTCCCTCGGGCTCCGGCACGAGCACCGTGAGCCGATCGGAGAAACGCCGCTGCTGCAGCGTCAGATACAGCCGCGCGAACTGCAGCTCGTCGGAGAGGCGGGAGAACTCCCGCTCGCCGGCGTGCAGCAGGCGCCGAAGCAGGTCCGCCAGCTGCACGATCATGCTGCGCGCATCGGAGGGGTCCCAGTCGATCTGGCTATGGATGGTATTGAGCAGGTTGAACAGCGAGTGCGGCGAGAGCTGCATCCGCAGCGCCGCCAGGTGCGCCGCCGAGAGCGCGCGCTCGAGGGCCGCGGAGCGAATCTGTGTATCACGCAGCCGGTGATAGACGTCGAACCCCGTCACCAGCGCCAGTCCAAAGCCGTAGGTCAGCAGGAAGCTGGTGGAGCTCGCCACCCAGACCTCCAGCACCGGGACGATGGAGAGCGGCGTCCCGGGGCGAACTCCGCTCAAAAACGCGTACGTCGCCTGATGGAAGCCGATCAGCGCCGATAGCCCGAGCCACAGGCTCGGCTCCCCGAGCGCCGCAAAACCCGCTCCGAGCAGGATCTGAAGCGGCAGGCGGCGCAGGATCGGCTGCCAGCCCAGGGTGAGCGAGGCCCACATGCACGCGAGCAGCGCCGGGTAAAGAAACAGGTGCTGCAGGAGTCGTGCCCGCCACGGAGCGAACAGATGCCCCACATGCATGGCGGTGAGGCTCGCCTGCATCCGGTTCGCGTACAGCACGTCGGAGAGCGCCACGTAGATCCAGAATACCGTGGCGATCAGCACCATTGGCCGGAAGCGGGTGGTCATAGTCATTACTTCGCCCTGGCGCGACCCTGAAGCACGAAGCCTGGGCACGGCAACGTGCCCGCCGCCAAAGGTGGCGAGCGGAGTGCAAGAGTCGCGCCTTTTGCACGCCGCCGGCGCGAGGCGTGACCGAGGTCCGCCATGCGCCCCCAAATAGGCTACGCCAAGCGGGCGATTCCCTGGGGCCAAATCTTTCCCCCGGAGCCAACTCGTGCGCCATCCTGTGATCCGGTACAGTGCCGGGGATGGAGATCTTCAAGGAATTCCGCATCGAGGCGGCCCATCGCCTGCCGGGCGTCCCGCCCGGCCACAAGTGCGCCCGCCTGCACGGGCACTCCTTCCGCATCGGCGTTCACGTCGAGGGTCCGGTCGATCCGGTCCTGGGCTGGGTGTGCGATTTCTCGGCGCTGAAGACGGCCTTCGCCCCCCTGCACGAGGCGCTCGACCACCGCTACCTCAACGAGGTCCCGGGGCTCGAGAACCCGACCAGCGAGCACCTGGCGCAATGGGTCTGGGAGCGGCTCAAGCCCCGGCTCCCGGCACTGAGCCGCATCACCATCCGGGAGACCTGCTCGAGCGGCTGTGAGTACCGGGGCTAGGAGCCTGTCGGGCCCGGCGGCGCTCGCGCGGGCGCTACTCGCATTTCCCCCCGAGCAATCCGGCTTTCAGCCGCCGGCCCGGGGGCTTCGGACCCAGCCAGATCCCAAGGAAGGCCTGCGCGAAGTCCCGCCCCTTGATCGTGCCCTTGAGCGTTCCGTCGAGAAAGTATCGGATACCCTGTCCCGGGATGCGCACGAAGACCATGCGCTCGCCGGACTTCACGCCCTTCATCCAGCCATTGAGCTGCTCGATACGGCCCCGCAACTGCGCGCGCTCCCCCGGGGCGCTGTTGGCAAATCCGTCGCGCCAGGCACCTCGCAGCTCCGCGGTGCTGACGCTCCAGAGGAAATGCAGCACGATCTCGCTGGGCTCATCGGCGCTCAGGATGGCTGCGGCATCCCTGGAGGGATGCTTCAGATAAAGCGCCCCGACGTACACCTTGATCCCGAACCAGGTGGCCCTGCGCAGCCCCAGGCCGTTCAGCGTGAGGCCCTGCCCCTGCACGCTGATGTGATCGGGGAAGGACACGCCATCGCACTCACCCGCCCGGGCGGCACCGGTCCCCGCCAGCACCAGGATCGCAATGGCGCACCAGACACGGTATCTCATCGCCTTCCCCCTTTTTTCGCCGCCCGCGTGACGGACGATCCTCGTGCAGCCTACCGCTCCGCGATACCGGCCCGCAATCGGGCCGGCGCCGGTGCGCGAGCCGAGGTCAAGTCACCCCGAATGCGTCTCACACCGGCACGGCGGCGGCGCCGGCCACCGTCTCGGCCTGCTGCTTGTCGAAGCGCGTCGAGTCCACCTTGAGATAGGCGACACCCTCCTCCGGAACGACGACGGCCTCGGACACGCCGGGCACCTGCAGCAGCCGCGCCGAGAGCCGGCTGGCGTCCGCGCCCGAGCCGATGCGCACGAGCCGCGTGGTGAGATAGCTCGGGCGGCGCATGGTGGCCGCGACCAGCAGCCACAGCAGCGCGAGCCCGCCGGCGGCCTCGAAGACGGCGGCGGCGCCGAGGGTCTGGTGTACCCAGCCGCCCACCACGCCGCCGACGAAGATGCCGAGGAACTGCGCGCTCGAATACACGCCGGTGGCCGTGCCCTTGGAGGTCGCCGGGGCGATCTTGGTGATGAGCGAGGGCAGGCTCGCCTCCATCACGTTGAACGCCGCGAAGAACAGCGTCAACCCCGAGAGCAGGACCCATTGGGCCCCTCCGTCCGCGGCCAGCATGAACTGACTCGCCGCGAGCGCCGCCACCGCCGCCACGAGCACCGTCTTCATGCACCGGAAGCGCTCCCCCACGATGATCGCCGGCACCATGACCGCCACCGACACCAACAGCACCGGCAGGTACACGACCCAGTCGGAGCGGGCCTTTATCCCAAGCGTGGCGGCAAACAGCGCCGGCACCACCAGAAAGCTCGCCGTGAGCATGGCGTGCAGGGCGAAAATACCGAAGTCGAGCCGCAACAGCTCCCGGTCCCTCAGAGTCGAGCCGATCATTGCCGGCACCGCCTCCGCATCGCGATGCACGCCGAGACGCGGCGGCGGGGGCACGATGAACAGCGTGATCACGATGCCGACCCCGGCCAACCCCATCATCAGCCAGAAGATGCCGCTCATGCCGACCCATCCTCCGACCACCGGCCCGGCGATGATGGCCACCAGGAAGGACAGGCCGACCGTCATGCCGACCATGGCCATGGCCTTGGTGCGGTTGTCCTCGGCGGTCAGATCCGCCACCGTCGCCAGTATCACCGAGCCCACGGCGCCCGAGCCCTGAAGCGCCCGACCCCAGATCACCCCCTCGATGGTGTGGGCGCTGGCCGCCACGGCGCTGCCGAGGCCGAACAGCACCAGGCCGAGGACGATCATTCCCTTGCGCCCGAGACGGTCCGAGAGCAGCCCGAAAGGCATCTGCAGCAGGCCCTGCGTCAGGCCGTAGATGCCGAGTGCAAGCCCGATGGTGTAGGGGCTCGCCCCGGGCAAATGCCGCGCCAAGGTCGCGAACACCGGGTAGATCATGAACAGTCCCAGCAAGCGCACCGAGAACACGGAGGCGAGCGAGGCGGCGGCGCGCAGCTCTTTCTTTTCCATCAGGGTTTGAGGGTATCCGGCTCGGGAACAGCGGATTTTCGAGCTTACTTCGATCGGCCGGCATGCGCCAGCCGGGTATCCGGCACCGGTGAGCCAACCGCCGCCCGCCCGTAGAGCTTGATGCGGCCACATTCGACATCGCGAGCCCGCCCCGGCGATGCGCGCCGAATGTCGATTGAACGAGTGCCGGGGCCCGCATAGACTGCCGGAAGGCAAAAACTCTCCGGCAATGGAGTCGCTCATGCAGGGCTCATTCTTCCGCTTCTACGTGCACGAGAGCCATCGCCATCACGGCAGGCTCGTGTGGGAGTGGCTGCTCGAGCAGGGCAATCACCTCGGCATCCGCGGCGGCTCGGCCTTCAAGGCCATGGCCGGCTTCGGCCGCCATCACATGCTGCACGAGGCGCGCTTTTTCGAGCTCGCCGGCACACTCACCGTTGAGGTGGAGTTTCTCGTGACTCAGGAGGAGGCGCAGAAGCTGCTCGAGCTGCTGCACCGTGAGAAGGTGCGCCTGTTCTACGCCTACACGCCGGCACACTTCGCGGTGGTGAACCCGGATGCCGCAGACCCCCCTGTGGTGGCGGAGAATCCCTGAACGATCCTCTGCGCGGGGGGCGCCGCAACCCCGACATTGCTGCTGGCGTGAGACACTTCGAAGCCCGCCGGCGAGGATCTGCCATATCTGATTGACAAAGCGGCCACGGACTGCTCATTGTGGCCGCATCAAGCTCTACGGGCGTGCGGGCATCGACACATGACCTCCTCGCGACCCAAGGTTCTCGTCATCGGTGGCGGCTTTGCCGGCCTGTCGGCGGTTCGCGGCCTGAATGGCGCCGAGGTCGACATCGTGCTCATCGACCGCTACAACCACCACACCTTCCAGCCGCTGCTCTATCAGGTCGCCACCGCCGGACTGGCATCGCCCTCGATCGCGGCGCCTCTGCGGCACATCCTGCGCGACCAGCCGAACGTCACGGTTCTGCTCGGCGAGGCCCGCTCGGTCGACTTGCAGGCGCGCGAGGTTGAGGTCGACGGCGTTTCCCATCCCTACGACTACCTGATCGTGGCCACCGGCAGCACCCATGCCTACTTCGGTCACGATGAGTGGGCTCAAGACGCGCCGGGACTGAAGACGCTCGAGGATGCGCTCGCCATCCGGACGCGCATCCTCACCGCCTTCGAGCGCGCCGAGGCCGCCGAGGATGCCGAGGAGCGGGAAGCGTGGCTCACCTTCCTGATCGTCGGGGCGGGCGCCACGGGCGTCGAGCTGGCCGGCACGCTGGCCGAGATCGCCCACCACACGCTGAAGCGCGAGTTCCGCCGGATCGATCCGGCCACGGCGAAAGTCCTGCTGGTGGAGGCGGGCCCCCGGGTCCTGCCGGCATTCCCGGACTCGCTCTCGATCAAAGCGCGTCACCAGCTCGAGCGGCTCGGGGTCATCGTGCGCACGGGCCTGCCCGTCACGCATCTCGATGATCGCGGCGCACGAAT
Organism: Pseudomonadota bacterium; assembly: GCA_021805865.1. Lineage (GTDB taxonomy): Bacteria > Pseudomonadota > Gammaproteobacteria > Steroidobacterales > Steroidobacteraceae > 13-2-20CM-66-19. The sequence continues at coordinate 98,538 of JAJZDX010000010.1, read as the reverse complement.
CGGGCAGGAGTCGATCGCGGCGCGGACGGTGCTGTGGGCCGCCGGCGTTGCCGCCTCACCGGTCGGGAAAGCGCTCGGCGTGGGCACCGACCGCGCCGGCCGGGTACGCGTCAATACGAGTCTTTCGGTCCTCGGCCACCCCGAGGTGTTCGTCGCCGGGGACCTGGCCTGCCTGCCCGAGGAAAGCGGAGCGATCCCGGCGATCGCTCCGGCCGCGAAGCAGATGGGACGCTACTGCGCCCGGGCGATCCGCGCGGCGCTCGCGGGCCGCCCGATCGGGCCGTTCCGTTACCGGCACGACGGCTCCCTCGCCACCATCGGACGGATGGCGGCGGTGGCGGACTTCGGCCGTGTCCGGCTCTCGGGCCTCCTTGCCTGGTGGGTCTGGCTCACGGCCCACGTGTACTTCCTGATTGGATTCCGCAACCGGCTCGTCGTGCTCATCGACTGGGCGGAGGCCTATTGGAGCTACCGGCGCGGGGCGCGCATCATCTTCCCCTCGCAGCGCGCCCTGCCCGGCCCTGCGAAGGAGCGCCTGGAGGAACGGCAGCGCCGGGCCGGATGCTGAGCACCAGGCCCCCGGTGCGGCCCTTCGCCCCGCAGTCGGCAGCCCATCAGGCTATGGCTGACGCCCCGCGTGCGGCGCCATGATCTTCGCGAGCAGATTCACGGTGCCGGGGATGCGCACCAGGTGCGGATAGCGCGGACCGCCGAAGTAGCTCACCTCGATCGTGTGGAACCAGCCGTCCTTCGAGACGATGAAGGTGGTGGGCTCGCGGGTGTGCTCGGCCTGCACCATCACGTACTTCAGCACGGCCGGCGTGTAGCGCTGGCCGTCGACCGACTCGATCTTCATCCCCGGCGCCATCGCCGCCTTCCACGCCGGCGACCACTCGCGCACGTCGGTCAGCTTGCCGCCCCGGCCGATGTCGAAGCCGTAGGTCAGCCATTGGGAGTTCACGTGGAACATCTGCTCGTCCGCAACGACGAACGGGTTGGGCTTGGAGTTGTACACCAGGCGCCAGCCGGAGCGCTTGATTTCGCCCGTCGGCGGGAGCTTGGCGATCTCGTACACGTGGCGCTGGAAGAACGCGTGCCAGTCGTACGGCACCACCTCGCTCAGCAGATGCTCGATGTCCGCGCGCGTGTACGTCTTGGTGATCGGCCCGGTGAACTTCGGCTGCGAGTACAGGTGCAGGAAGGTATCGAGCGACTTCCTGTCGTGCGTCTTGGCGCGGATGATGGTGTCGACATCGAGCCACAGCAGCTCGCCCTCGGTGTAGAAGTCCCCGGCGGTGCGGCGGATCGAGGGATATTGCCCGTTCGCCGTCATGTAGTAATACGGCGCGCCGGTGGTGAGGTCGATCAGCGGAGTGGTATCGCGGCCCGGCTCGGTCGCCATCTGGCTGTAGAGCATCGCGAGGTACTGCGGGTACTCGCTCGGCTTGCGGATGCCGCAGCGGAACGAGAGCAGGTCGCCCAGGTACTGGTTCATGCCCTCGTACACCCAGAGCAGGTCGGTGCGCTGGGGGATCTGGTAGTTGTCCGTGGTCAGATCCCACGGCCGGCGGTACTTGCCGTTCCAGGAATGCGAGAACTCGTGGGTGATCAGGTCGCCGAAGGCGAGCTGCGCATTGGCGCTGGTCATGAAGTTGGCCGGCGCGCGGTTGTCGCTCGACTGGTGGTGCTCGACGCCCTCGACCGTGATCTGGTTCGAAAGTGTGAGCAGCGCGTGGTAGTCATACCAGTGGCGCGAGCCGTACAGCGCCAGCGCCTCGGGCGCCACGTTCTTGTACGCATCGAGGAGCTTGGCCGGAACATCGAGATCCTGCGGCGCATCGGCGAACATGTCGAGCCACATGTGGGCGTCGCCGTGCTGCCACAGCAGCACCTTCTTGTAGTAGCGGCCCATGTCGAGCGGCGAGTCGCCCACATAGGTGAGCGGCTCCTCGGCGAAGTCGACGCGCTGGCCCACGCGGCTCACCGTGGTGAGCGCCGTGCCGTAGCCCCAGCCCTTCGGCAGGATGATGCTCGGCTTGATGTAGTAATGGTGATAGTTGATGTCGTTCTGGTAGAAGAACATCCGCGTCCAGCTGATCACCGCGACGCTGGGCGTCGACATGACGTTCCCGCCGACGCTTTGGCCACCATTCAACAGCACGGTGAACTGCACCTTGATCGAGTCGACGCCCTGGGGCACTTCGACGTGGAAGGCGTACATGTCCACTTTGTCGCGATGCCAGGGGAGCGGCCGGCCGTTGGCGCTCACCTTCAGCTGCGAGATGTCCGCCAGCGGGCCGGACGGCGAGTGATAGCCGGGGATCCACTGCGGATACACGAACGTGAACGGTCCCGGCCGGACCGGAATCTGCATGGTCGAGGTCGCAAACCCCCGCCCGGCGGTGCTCGCGTCGACCACCAGTGTCTCGGGGTTGCTGCGGGTGGCGTAGGGCACCGCGTTGGCGTTTGGCTCGGGGATGATTCCCGCGGTGCTCACGGCAGCACACAACCCGAGCGAGGCGATCGCCAGCATCGAGCAGATGGACTTGGAGTTCACGATATTCCTCTTTCCGTTGTGGCGCACCGGCCGGCGGCATCCGCCGGCGCCGTCTCCGCGGGCGGCCCGGATCACAGGATCCGGGCCGCCCGGGGCGCCCGATCGCTCAATGCTTGGCGTGCGGCGCCATGATCTTCGCGAGCAGATTCACGGTGCCGGGGATGCGCACCAGGTGCGGATAGCGCGGACCGCCGAAGTAGCTCACCTCGATCGTGTGGAACCAGCCGTCCTTCGAGACGATGAAGGTGGTGGGCTCGCGGGTGTGCTCGGCCTGCACCATCACGTACTTCAGCACGGCCGGCGTGTAGCGCTGGCCGTCGACCGACTCGATCTTCATCCCCGGCGCCATCGCCGCCTTCCACGCCGGCGACCACTCGCGCACGTCGGTCAGCTTGCCGCCCCGGCCGATGTCGAAGCCGTAGGTCAGCCATTGGGAGTTCACGTGGAACATCTGCTCGTCCGCAACGACGAACGGGTTGGGCTTGGAGTTGTACACCAGGCGCCAGCCGGAGCGCTTGATTTCGCCCGTCGGCGGGAGCTTGGCGATCTCGTACACGTGGCGCTGGAAGAACGCGTGCCAGTCGTACGGCACCACCTCGCTCAGCAGATGCTCGATGTCCGCGCGCGTGTACGTCTTGGTGATCGGCCCGGTGAACTTCGGCTGCGAGTACAGGTGCAGGAAGGTATCGAGCGACTTCCTGTCGTGCGTCTTGGCGCGGATGATGGTGTCGACATCGAGCCACAGCAGCTCGCCCTCGGTGTAGAAGTCCCCGGCGGTGCGGCGGATCGAGGGATATTGCCCGTTCGCCGTCATGTAGTAATACGGCGCGCCGGTGGTGAGGTCGATCAGCGGAGTGGTATCGCGGCCCGGCTCGGTCGCCATCTGGCTGTAGAGCATCGCGAGGTACTGCGGGTACTCGCTCGGCTTGCGGATGCCGCAGCGGAACGAGAGCAGGTCGCCCAGGTACTGGTTCATGCCCTCGTACACCCAGAGCAGGTCGGTGCGCTGGGGGATCTGGTAGTTGTCCGTGGTCAGATCCCACGGCCGGCGGTACTTGCCGTTCCAGGAATGCGAGAACTCGTGGGTGATCAGGTCGCCGAAGGCGAGCTGCGCATTGGCGCTGGTCATGAAGTTGGCCGGCGCGCGGTTGTCGCTCGACTGGTGGTGCTCGACGCCCTCGACCGTGATCTGGTTCGAAAGTGTGAGCAGCGCGTGGTAGTCATACCAGTGGCGCGAGCCGTACAGCGCCAGCGCCTCGGGCGCCACGTTCTTGTACGCATCGAGGAGCTTGGCCGGAACATCGAGATCCTGCGGCGCATCGGCGAACATGTCGAGCCACATGTGGGCGTCGCCGTGCTGCCACAGCAGCACCTTCTTGTAGTAGCGGCCCATGTCGAGCGGCGAGTCGCCCACATAGGTGAGCGGCTCCTCGGCGAAGTCGACGCGCTGGCCCACGCGGCTCACCGTGGTGAGCGCCGTGCCGTAGCCCCAGCCCTTCGGCAGGATGATGCTCGGCTTGATGTAGTAATGGTGATAGTTGATGTCGTTCTGGTAGAAGAACATCCGCGTCCAGCTGATCACCGCGACGCTGGGCGTCGACATGACGTTCCCGCCGACGCTTTGGCCACCATTCAACAGCACGGTGAACTGCACCTTGATCGAGTCGACGCCCTGGGGCACTTCGACGTGGAAGGCGTACATGTCCACTTTGTCGCGATGCCAGGGGAGCGGCCGGCCGTTGGCGCTCACCTTCAGCTGCGAGATGTCCGCCAGCGGGCCGGACGGCGAGTGATAGCCGGGGATCCACTGCGGATACACGAACGTGAACGGTCCCGGCCGGACCGGAATCTGCATGGTCGAGGTCGCAAACCCCCGCCCGGCGGTGCTCGCGTCGACCACCAGTGTCTCGGGGTTGCTGCGGGTGGCGTAGGGCACGGCATTGGCGTTGGGCTCGGGAATGATCCCGGCATGCGCCCCGGCGAGCCCGAAGGCGGCGAGCCCAAGGCAGGAGAGAGTCAGAAAGCGCTTCATGGATGGAGCCTCCATCGGTTTTTCTTCGGCGGCCATTCGGATCGGGCTGCCGTAATCGACCAAGTATGCCACGGGACCGGGGACGACGGCCCGATGGGGCCGGCGCCTGCGCCAAGCCGTGCAAAACGCGGGATGAAGCGCGCCACAGCCGCCGCGTCCCAAACCCCTATGGGGTGAGCGTCTTTCCCGCCACCACTCCCGTCAGGCCGTAGCCGGACATCGTCCGATTGAAGCCGGCGACGCTCGTGCCCAGGAACTGATCGTACGCGGCGATCGCGCTGCGGTACTCGCGCCCGTACACAGCCTGCTCGTGCAGAGTCGCCGCATCGACCGGCTCATCCGAGCCCCACAGCAGGCCCTCGAGCGCGAGCAGCTTCTCGTGGATGCGGTCCGGCACTCTGAGCGTCGCCTCCGAGGAGCCGGCATGGCTCGTCAGCTGCATGAGGATGGCATGGCGCGCCCGGGCAAGCCTGCCGATCGCGGCGTCGGCCGCGCTCTGCTCGGACAGGCCCTTCACCGCGGACCTCAGGCCCGTCAACTGCACGGCGAGCGCGTGCAGACGGTTCAGCGCCACATCGATCTGCGAGATCTCGCGCAGCACCGCCTCCGTCACGTGATAGCGCTCGGTCATAGCGGCCAGAGTGCCCGTCGATGCCGGGTCATTGACCACGGTGAAGGTTTGAGAAGCGGTGGCGCCGCCGATCTTGAGCGTCGCGGTGTAGGTCCCCGGCGGCAGCAGCGCACCGTTGTGCGGACCGCGGTTGTACTGCGGCGCCGAGCTCCAGCGGACCGGGCCTTGCGCACGCAGATTCCAATAAATGCGGTGCAGGCCGGCCTGGCCGGGCACCCACGGCACCCGCCCCTTGACCGCCGCCGCGGCGCCGGGCGACCGCGGGGTCATCACCGCCGCCTTGCCCTTGTGCAGTCCTTTGTACGTGCGCACCACCTTGCCGCCCGCGTTGGTGATGATGAGCTCACCGGGCCGCCTGGCCGGGTGCGCCAGGTAGTAACTGATGTCCGCCCCGTACCGCGGATTCCGTCCGTAGAAGACCGCATCGCCCATCGACTCGGTCTGCTGGAACGGCCAGAAGCGCACCGTCCCCACCGGCTTGAACAGCGTGAGCGCGGTGCGCGCGACCCGCGCGCTCCACTGCTCGAACGGCCCGAGGTCATCGAGGATCCACACGCCCCTGCCGTGCGTCGCCACCGCCAGGGAGTCCGTGCGCGACTGCAGCGCCAGATCGTACACGGCCGCATCCGGCAGGCCGAGGCCGAACTCGTACCACTTGCGGCCCGCGTCCCAGGACACGTACAGGCCGTTCTCCAGGCCCGCAAAGTACAAGTCGGGATTGCGCGGATCGCGGAGCACGACGTGCGCATAGACATCGCGCGGCAGATTGCCGCTGATCGAGGTCCAGTGCGAGCCGTAGTCATCGGTGCGGTAGAGATAGGGCCGGAAATCCCCGCTGAAGTGCCGGTCGACCGCGATCAGCGCGCTGCCCGGATCGGTCGGGGAGACGTCGATCGACTCAATCCTTCCCGCGGCCGGCAGATCCGGAATGTTTCGCGTGACGTTGACCCAATGCTTGCCGCCGTCGCGCGTGATCTGCACCAATCCGTCGTCTGTCCCGACCCAGATGACCTGCGGATCGGACCGGGCCGGGGCGATGGTGAGGATCGTGTCGTAGTACTCGGCGCCGGAGTTGTCCTGGACCACGGGGCCGCCCGAGGGCCCCTGCAATGCCTTGTCGTTGCGCGTCAGATCGGGGCTGATCACCTTCCAGGTGCGGCCGCGGTTGCTGCTCTTGAACACCACGTTGGCGCCGGCATAGAGCACCTTGGGGTTGCCCGGCGACACCGCGAAGGCCGCCTCCCACGCGAAACGGTAGCGCGCGCCATCGGCGCCACGCCCATTGTCATCGCGCGGATACGGCTGGATATCGTGCAGCTGCTCCTCGGAGCGGTCGTATATGAAATAGGCTCCATTCTGTCCCTCGTTGTAGATCAGGTTCGGATCATCCGCCGCCGGCATGCCGTAGATGCCGTCATCGCCGTTGAAGCCATACCAGGCCCGGCTCGAGATGCCGACCGGGTCCTTGCTCACGCCCGGCCCGCACCAGGAATTGTTGTCCTGCAGCCCGCCGCACACCTGATAGAACAGTCCGCCGCCGACGGCGACATGATAGAACTGCTCGAGCGCGATGTTGTCGACGAACGCCCAGTGCCTGCCGTCATCGAGCGACAGCGCCACCCCGCCGTCGTTGCCCTCGATGATGCGCCCGCTGCCGCTCGGGTCGACCCAGATCGCGTGATTGTCGACGTGGATGCTCTTGGCGATCTTGTGCCAGTGACGGCCGCCGTCCGTGGAGGTGAGCAGGAACTCCGAGAGCGCGAACAGGTGATCGGGGTTCTTCGGATCGACCGCGACGTGCGAGAAATAAAACGGCCGCGAATCAATCCTCTGGTCCTTGCTCACCAGCGTCCAGCTCGCGCCGGAATCCTCCGAGCGCCACAGCACACCCTTGGGGCTGCCGATCACCGCGTACACCACGGCCGGAGCGCTCGGGGCGACCGCGAGCCCGATGCGCCCCACCGCCCCGGTCGGCAGCCCATGCCCCGAGAGGCGCTTCCAGGTCAACCCGCCGTCGGTCGACTTGTAGATCGCATCCTGGCGTCCGCCATCCGAATAGTGCCAGGGTGTGCGGCGGAACCGGTACGTCGCGGCGTATACGATGTTGGGATTGCGCGGGTCCATCGCCATGTCCGAGATGCCCACGTCCGGCCCCACGTAGAGCACACGCTGCCAGCTCGCCCCGCCGTCGGTCGTGCGGTACACGCCCCTCTCGGTGCTGTTCTTCCATGGATCGCCCATGGCGCCGACCAACACGGTGTCCGGATGGCTCGGGTCGATCAGAATGCTCGAGATCTGCATCGTCCCGGCGAGGCCGAGGCGGCGCCAGTGGGTTCCGCCGTCGGTCGACTCGTAGACGCCGTCGCCGTAAGAGATGTCGTTGCGGATATTGGCTTCGCCGGTGCCGACCCACACCACCTCGGGGTTGCGAGGATCGACCGCCATCGCTCCGATCGAGGCCACCGGTTGGTGCTGGAAGAGCGCCTTCCAGGTCATGCCGCCATCTTCGGTGCGAAACACCCCGCCATCCGCCCCGCCGACGTAGTAGACATCCGGGTTGCCCGCCACGCCGGCCACGGCGGTCACCCGCCCGCCGGCGATCGCCGGACCGATCGAGCGAAAGCGAATCGCGCTGCTCACCGGCATCGGCAACAGCGTGCGACCCTGCCTGTTCTCCCGCTGGGGTGCGGCCTGCGCCGCGAGCGCCAAGGGGCTCGCCATCACCCAGCAGACGGCGGCCAGGGAAAAAGTGGTGACTTTCATCATGCGATCTCGCTTTCGCGCGCCGCCCGCAGGAGCCGGTGGCACGAATCTTGTCCACAGATTGAGGAACGGTATCCGAACCGGCCGCTGCCCGCCAGCATCCCCCCCCGGACCGGTCGCAGCGACACACCACTCCGTCGCAAGCGGTTCTGCCGGTGCGCAGACACCGGCGACGGCCGGGGGCGGCGAGGCCTGTTCCTGCTATAGTCAGGCGCTCGCCGTGCATGCGGTCCGCGCAATCCCCGAGCCCTGGAGAACAACCTTGCCGACGTATGAATATCGTTGTCCCGCCAACGGCTGCCTGGTCGAGGTGAGGCACGGCATGGCCGAAAGACTCCTCTCCTGGGGCGAGCTGTGCGAGCGCGCCGGCATCACCCCGGGCGTGACGGACCCGGCCTCGCCGGTCGAGAAACTGATCTCGGCCGGCTTCCTCGCCACCTCCTCCGCCGGGCCCCGCGAGGCCCCCGGCTGCGCGGGCGGCGGGTGCGCAGGCGGCGGGTGCGGCTCCGGTTTTTGCGACGCCGGGAACTTCTGAGCCGCTGCAGGACGCACATCGCGTGCGAGTCGCCACGACCACCCTGCGCGTGAGGTGGCAGACGGCGCGCCGCCGTACCGCTCGCTTCCTGCACGCACGCGCATGGTTTCCGCACGTTCCCCTCGCCGCCCTGGTCGGCACGCAGGGGTTGCTGCACATCCTGCTCGCCTCCGGCTCGCTGCGGCCGCTGATTGCGGCCTGGACCGGCAGCGCATCGATCGCATCGCTCGCAACCGGCCTGGGCATCGTGCAGATCGGCGACGTGTCGCACGTGGTCATCGGCGTGCTGCTGGTCCTCGTCGCCGTCGGGATGCTGTGGCGCTCGCGGCTCGCCTGGGTGCTGGCATTCCTCCTGACGCTCGCAATGGTGTCGCTCGAGTTCTCGCCGCTCTCGAGGGCCTCGAGGCCGCTCGAAGCCTTCGGCATCGCGCAACTGCTGTTGCTGCTCGCCGCCCGCGGCAGCTTCACGCGCGCCAGCCTCGCCACCGCGACGCTGTTCGCCCTCACGGGGCTGCTGTTCACCCTGGGCTACGGTACCCTGGGATCGCTCGCCCTTGGCGCAGGCTACAACCCGCCGATCCGCAGTCTCCTCGACGCGTTGTATTACGCCGTCGAGACCATGTCGACCGTGGGGTACGGGGACATCACGCCGGCGAGCCCCGCCGCCCGCCTGTTCACGATCTCGCTCATCGTGCTCGGCCTGGCGGTGTTCGCCACGGCGCTGCCGGCGATCGCCGGCCCGTTGATCGACAAGCGGCTGATGAATCTGCTGCAGCCGGGAAGGAGAAAGAAGATGAAGCGCGCCTCCCACATCATCGTCGTGGGCGACGGTCCGCTCGCGCAGGACACCGCCCGGGCGCTGTCGGCCCGCGCACTCACCGTCACTGTCATCCGATCCGAGAAGCCGGGGGACAGCGAGCCTCAGCCGGAGGACCTCATCGTCGGCGACGGCAGCGATGCCGAAGTCCTCGAGCACGCCGGCATCGTCCAGGCGCGCGCCGTGCTCGCACTGAGCGAGGACGACTCCTACAACGCCTTCGTCGTGCTGGCGGCCAAGGAGATGAACCCGACCGTGCACACCGTCGCCGCGGTCGCCGACACCCGCAATACCGGCCGCATCGCCCGCACGCGCCCCGATGTGCTGCTCACCCTGCCGCTGCTCGGCGGCGAGCTGCTCGCCATGGCGCTCTCCGGCGAGCCGATCAACACCGACGCGCTCATCACCCAGCTGCTGAAGCTGGGCTAGCCGCCTCTCACAGCGCCCCTACCGCGTAGGCGAGCGTTACCTTCGCGAGCGCCTCATCGAGCACCGCGTCGTCGTGATTCTCCGCAGCCCTCGTGCTCAAAGTGACCGCCTCGAGCACCTGCGTGTTGGAAGCCAGGCCCGCCCCGTACAGCTCGCGCGAGATGCGCAGATTCTCCGCCGCCTGCGCGGTGGCGGCGCGCGAGGCGGCCACTTTCGCCCGCGCCGCGGCGAGCGCCAGCCAGTCGGCACGCACCTGAAGCTCGATGCGCGAGCGCAGGTCCCTCAGCCGGCGTCCCGCCGCGCGGCTCTCGGCGCGCAGCGCATCGGCCTCGTTCGCCGCCCGCCCACCGTCGAACAGCTTCCAGGTGAGCCCGACGCCCACCGTCGAGAAGTTCTCGCGATTGAGGATCTGGTTGTCAAAATGCGTGAAGCCGCCCACGGCCGCGAGCTGCGGCAGCCGGCTGGCGGTCTTCGCGCGGGCGCGGGCGGCGAGGGAGCCGGCGCGCGAGGCGAGCGCCCGGAGCTCGGGGCGCGAGGCGAGCGCCCGCCTCAGGAGCGTGGCGAGCGGCAGCATGTCGACCGGGTACGCCGGCAGCGCGTCGGCGAGCTGCGGCACGCGCCCGAGCGGCTCCCCGAGCAGCCGGTTGTACTCCGCCTGCGCGATCTGCACGGAGTTGGCGGCGTTCACCTTTGTCTCCCTTGCATTGGCGAGCGCCACCTCGGCCGCGAGCAGATCGCTCTTCGCTACCAGCTGGCGCGCGTACATCGCCCGCACGTCGCGCAGGTGGGAGCGCAGACTCCTGACGGCTGCGTCGGCCACGGCCAACCGGCGCTGTGAGCGCAGCACTCCCACGTACCCGTCGGCCACCTCCAGCTTCAGGTCCGCGAGCATCGCCCGCTCCTGCGCGGAGGCCCCGGCGAGACCTGCCCGCGCCGCGCTGATTCCCGCCCTGATCGCCCCGCCGGTGTAGAGGGGGATCCTCATCTGCACCGAGCCGCTGACGTACTGGTTGTTCTTGAAGATCGGCCCCGAGCGGAATGCGAACGCCGGCGTCACCACATCCAGCTGCGGCGACTGTCCGAGATGTGTGTAGCCGGCGGTGGCGCTCACGCTCGGCCAGCGCGCATCGCGCGCCGCACGCTCCCGGTCTCTCGCCCCCTGCACGTCCGCCTGGGCTGCGGCCAGTGCCTGGTTGCGGGCGATGGCCAGCCGCCACGCCTGCCTCAGCGTCTCGGCGGCGGCGGGCCCTGCCGCCGCCAGCAGCAGCGCCGCGGCGATTCGCGGTGCGCGCAGCGCTCTCATGTTCCCGTGCTCTTGAGCGAGCCGATGCCGAGGATCTTGAGCACGTATTTCTCGTACAGCGGGGTGATCGATCCGGTACGCACCTTGCGCAGGAAGTACTTCTCGAAGGCCACTTTGCCGAGGTGCACCCATTTGCCCACCTTGGTCCAGGTGACGTTGCGCGGCGGGATCTGCGGCAACGCCACGAACGCCGCGCCGGTGTCGCCGAAGTCGGCGAGGCACACCGCATTCCAGGTCGCGCACGCCGTCCCCGGCCGCCCGGTGAGCTCCGCGGCGATGTTCTCGCAGATCGCCGTCACCATCGACTCGATCATGTAGCCGGTCTTGGGCGCGCCGGTCGGCACCGGGGTCGCCTCCACGGGAGGGATGGCGACGCATACGCCGGCCGAGAAGATGTTGGGGTACTTCTTCGAGCGCTGATGCTCGTCGATGAGCACGAAGCCGCGCGGGTTGCACAGCCCCGGGACCGCGGCCACCGCATCTACGCCCTTGAATGCCGGCAGCACCATGGCGAAGCGAAAGCCGAGCTCGTGCTCCTTTTTCGGCTTGCCGTCCTCCGCGTGCTCGATCACGGTCATCGAGCCCTCCCCGACGGCGCCCACCCTGGCGTTGGTGATCCACTTGATGTGGCGCTGGCGAAGCTCCGATTCCATCAGCCCCTTGCTGTCGCCCACGCCCCCCAGGCCCATGTGCCCGATGTACGGCTCGCTGGTGACGAAGGTGATCGGCACACGGTCGCGCAGCTTGCGCTTGCGAAGATCCGCATCGAGGATCATCGCAAACTCGTACGCCGGTCCGAAACAGCTCGCCCCCTGTGCCGCCCCGACCACCACCGGACCCGGCTGCTGCAGCAATCGCTGATATTCCTCCCAGGCCCTCACCGCGTGCTCCTGGGTACAGATCGACTGGGTGTGCCCGTCGGGGCCCAGGCCCGGCACCTCCTCGAAGGCGAGCTTCGGCCCCGTGGTGATCACCAGATAGTCATAGGCCAGGGTCCGTTGATCGGCGAGCGTCAGGATCCGGCCCTCGGCATCGATCGAGACCACAGGGGTGTCGATCCAGTCGACACCCTTGGCGGTGAGCGGATCGTGCAGGCTCACGCGGGTCTGAGCCCGGTCCCGCCAGCCGACGGCCACCCAGGGATTGGACGGGGTGAACTCGAAATAGGACGAGGAGCCGATGAGCGTCACGTGATGCGCCTTGCCGAGACGCTTGCGCATCTCGTAGGCGCAGGGGACGCCCCCCAGGCCCGCACCGATGATGACTACGTGTGCCATGACAACCCCCAGGAGAGAAGCTCTCGCAGGCAAGTGACCGGGTCGAACATCGGGATGGCGCGCCCGTCACTCATGAGCCGCCGCCTCGGGCGCGCGCACCACGCTCGCCTCTTTGCGCTTCAGATAGACGTAATAGAGGATCGGGATCACGACGAGCGTGAGAAGCGTCGAGACGAAGATGCCGAACAGGAGCGAGACCGCCAGACCGGTGAAGATCGGGTCGGACAGGATGAACACCGCGCCGAGCATCGCGGCCACCGCGGTGAGGACGATCGGCTTGGCACGGATCGCCCCCGCTCGAACCACCGCTTCCTCGAGCGGGTAGCCGGCCCGCACGGCGCCGTCGACGAAGTCGACCAGCAGGATGGAATTGCGCACGATGATGCCGGCGAGCGCAATCATGCCGATCATCGAGGTGGCGGTGAACTGATCGCCAAGCAGCGCATGCCCGGGCATCACGCCGATGATGGTGAGCGGGATCGGCGCCATGATGATGAACGGCACCACGTAGGAGCCGAACTGCGCCACGATCAGCAGGTAGATGAGCGCCAGCCCCACGGCGTAGGCGATTCCCATGTCGCGGAAGGTCTCGTAGGTGACCTGCCATTCGCCGCCCCACTTGAGCGCGAAGCGGTTCGGGTTGGACGGCACGCTGATGAAGCGTTGCTCGAGGGTCCGACCGGCGATCTTCAGCCGGCGCAGCCGCGCGGAGATGTCGAACATGCCGTAAAGAGGACTGTCGAGGGGACCTGCCATGTCCCCCATGACATAGGTCACGGGCATGAGGTCCTTTTGATAGATCGCGCCGTCCCAGGTGCTCTTGCGCACCCGCACGAGCTGCGAGAGCGGCACGAGCGCGCCATCCGAAGCGCGCACCCGCAGCGAAAGCACCCGGCCGATCCTCGCCTGGTTGGCCGGAGAGAGCTCGAGGCGCACCGGAATCAACTGGCGCTCGCGGCCGATGTGCACATAGGTCGCGTCATACCCGGAGAGCGCCATCGAGAGCGTGCGCGCGATCTGCGCCTGCGAGACACCGAGAAGCGCCGCCTTCTGCCGATCGACATCGACGAGCAGGCGCCGGGCATGCGCCTCGACCGTGTCGTAGGTATCGACGACATTGGGGGTGGTGTCGAACACCTTGCGGATCTGCAGCGCGAGCCGGCGCTGCATGGCATAGCTCGGACCGAAGATCTCGGCCACGATGGGCGCGAGCACCGGCGGCCCCGGGGGCACCTCGACCACCTGCAGGGACGCGCCGTAGCGGCGGGCGACGGCGGCAAGCGCCGGCCGCACGGCGAGGGCGATCGCATGACTCTGGCGGCTGCGCTCGTCCTTCGGAACGAGCTCCACGGCGATCTCCCCGTATCGGGGCCCCTGGCGCAGGTAGTACTGGCGGACCAGGCCGTTGAAATTCACGGGCGCATGCGTGCCCGCATAGACCTGGTAGTCGCTCACCTCCGGCACCCGCGCGATGACCTGCGCGAGCGCATCGAGCACGCGGGCGGTGGTCTCGACGGTGGTACCGACCGGCATCTCCACCACCACCTCGAATTCCGACATGTTGTCGAAGGGCAGCATCTTCAGCACCACCGCCTTGGCGATCACCAGGCCGATCGCCAGCAGGATCGCCGCCACGATCGCCCCAAAGAGCCAGCGGCGCCGCTTGCGGCCCTTGACGCCCGCGAGAAAGGGCCCGACCAGACGCTGAAACAGCCTCAGCAGGGGCGGCTCCGCGGCATGCTCGGTGGGCGGAATGTGGCTGTGGGAGAGGAGCTTGCGGCACAGCCACGGGGTGAACATCAGCGCCACCGCGAGCGAGAGCAGCATCCCGGAGCTGGCGTTGATCGGAATGGGGCTCATGTACGGCCCCATCATCCCGCCGACGAACGCCATGGGCATGAGCGCGGCGATCACGGTGAAGGTGGCAAGAATGGTCGGTCCGCCGACCTCATCGACCGCCACCGGAATGATGTCGCTCAGCGTGCCGCCGCCGAGGCGCATGTGCCGGTGGACATTCTCGACCACCACGATCGCATCGTCGACCAGGATGCCGATGGAGAAGATCAGGGCAAACAGCGACACGCGGTTGATGGTGAATCCCCACGCCCACGAGGCGAACAGCGTCGCCATCAGGGTGACGCCGACCGCCGCGCCCACGACCACCGCCTCGCGCCGGCCCATGGTGAGGAAGACGAGCAGGACGACCGAGAGGGTGGCTTCGATGAGCTTCTCGATGAGCTTCATCGCCTTCTCATCGGCGCTGTGTCCGTAGTTGCGCGTGACGGTGATGTGCACTCCCGCGGGAATGTACGTGCCGCTCAGCTGGTGCAGGCGCTGGAGCACCTCATCGGCGATGGTGCTGGCGTTCGTGCCCGTCTTCTTGGCGATGGCGATGGTGACCGCGGGCGCGTAGCTCACCTCGGGCAGGCTGCGCCGGGCGGCGCCCGGGCCGGTGCCGAACCACACGTACGAATGCGGCGCATCGGGCTGAAAGGCCACGTCGGCGATTTCGGCGAGATACACGGGCCGCCCGTCATGCACGCCCACCACGAGGTCGGCCACCTCCTCGCGGCTGGCGAGGAACTGGCCGGCCTGCACCGGCACCACGCGATCGCCCCCGATGAGCGAGCCGGCCTGCAGCGTCAGGTTGGCCGCCTGGAGCGAGCGCTCGATGTCACTCGCCGCGAGTCCGTAGGCGGCGAGTTTGCCCGGATCGAGGCGCACGCGCACGAGACTCTCGGGCGCCCCGATCGTGGACACCTTGCGCGTGCCCGGCACGCGCTGCAGCTGGGTCTCGATGGCGCGCGCCACCTCCCCGAGCTGGTAGGAGCCGCGGCCGCGATCGGTCGTCCACAGCGTCAGCGTCATGAAGGGCACATCATCGATGCCCATGGGCCGCACGAGCGGCCTCAGGATGCCGGAACCGGGCGGCCACAGGTTGCGGTGCGAATAGATGGCGTTGTACAGGCGCACGATGGCCGTGGTGCGCGGCTGGCCGACCTTGTACTGCACTGTCAGGACCGCGAGCCCGGGGCGGGACACGGAGTAGATGTGCTTGATGCCGCGGATCGAGTCGAGCACCTGCTCGAGAGGCGTGGTGACCTGGCGCTCAACCTGGCGCGAGGAGGCCCCGGGAAAGGGAACGAACACGTTGGCGAAGGTGACGTTGATGTCGGGGTCTTCCTGGCGCGGAGTGATGGCCAGCGCGAACAGACCCATGCCCACCGCGAGAATCGCGAGCAGCGGGGTGATCTGATTGTGCAGGAAGCGGCTCGCCAGGCGCCCGCTGAAGCCGAGCTTCTCGCTCATGTGCGGCTCCCGCCCCGGGCAGGCCCGACGAGGGCGCTCATCGCGCCGTTCCCGACCTGTCCGGGAAGGGCTCGAGCCTCTGCATCGCCACGAGCGGATCGAGCGCCACACGATCGCCCGCCATCAGGCCCGAGAGCACCTCGATGCGGTTGCCGCGACGCTCTCCGAGGCGCACCTGCTGCATCAGCACGTTGCCGTTCGGCTGAACGAGATAGACCGCGGTGACGGCGCTGCGCCTGACGACGGCGCTGCAGGGCACCAGCAGCCGCGTGTGCACGCCGGTCACGAACCCCGCCCGCACGACCATGCCGGGATACAGCCCGCGCGTGCCGGCAGGCAGCGCCAGCCGGACACGGAAGGTGTTGGACAGGGCGGACGCGGCCGGAAACACCGTCACCCGCTGCGCCGCGACGGGTGAGCCTGCGACGTACACCATTCCCTTGCCGGCCCGGCGCACCGTCCCGGCGAGCGACTGGGGCACGCTCACCACGACCCGCAGGTCCTTCAGCGACGCCACCTTCACCAGGGGCGTGCCCGGCGCCACCGCCTCGCCCACCTGCACCAGGCGTTGGATGACGACGCCCGCGTAAGGGGCGCGGATCTCGGTATAGGCGACGCCCTCGGTGGCGCTCTCGAGCGCGGCGCGGGCCGCATTCATCCGGGCCACCGCGGCGTCCCGATCGGCCCTCACCCGGTCAAAGTCCGCCTTGGGCACGACCCGTTGGTCGTACATGTCGCGAATGCGCCGGTAACGGGTTTGCGCCTCCTTGGCCCGGGCGCGGGCGGCGCGCAGGGCGGCATGCGCCTTGAGCAGATCCGCCCGCTGCATGGTCGCGCGCAAGCGCAGGAGCAACGCGCCGGCGGGCACGACATCGCCGACGTCGCGATAGACGGCCGCGACCCGCCCGGAGGTCTGAGCGACCATCGTGGCCCGGTTGGCGGCCTGAACCACGCCGTCGAAGAGCCGTTCCGCGGGAATCCGCTCCGGCTCGATGCGCACCGAGGTCAACGGCGCCTCGGCCCGGGGGGGCGGCGGCGCATGCCTCGCACCACATCCTGCGAGCACCCCGGCCGCGAGCGCGGCGGCGAGCCTGAATCTGACCTGAGCCATGTGTCGCCTGCTTTGCGCGGTCCGGCTCAGAACGCCGCGCCTGGCTTGACCCCCAGGCGCTTCAGCAACATCGCCAGCGGACACCAGCCGGTGAAGGCCGCCTGCAGCATGTTTGCGCCCACGAAGACCGGCAGCAGCAGCCACCAGGGACTGGCGATCCAACCGAGCAAGGTGCCGGCAAGCACCACGGTCCCGGCGAAAGCGAACACAACGCGATCGATTGACATATGCGGCCTCCCGTGCGGTGCCGGAGCGGATGTGCCGTCCGGCTTGCGGCACATTGTATTAGTGTGTTCTAAATTAGCAAGTGGTAATTAAGTGGCGTATGGATTACACTTCGGTCGTGAGCAGCCACCGCGAGTCCGCCACGTCCATGAGTCGCCGCCGCGAGGCATCCTCTGCGTCCGCGCTCGAGCGAGCCGCCCAGGAGATGCAGCCGCACTGCGTCCAGGCGGCCGGCGTCCTGCGGGCGCTCGCCAACGAGCAGCGCTTGATGATCCTGTGTCATCTGGTGCCGGGACCTCTCTCGGTGGGACAGCTCAACGAGCGTGTGCCGCTCAGCCAATCGGCGCTTTCCCAGCACCTCGCGGTGCTGCGAAAGGCCGGGGTCGTGCGCACGGATCGGCAATCGCAGACGGTGTACTATTCTCTGACTCCGGGCCTCGTTACGCGTGTACTCGGCGTGCTTCACGAGGAATTTTGCGGCGCCTGACCCCCCGTGGTTCAATACGGGAATTCCACGCGGAGCTTCTGCAAACCACCATGCCGTCCCTGTTCGATCCGCTCACCGTGGGCGAGCTCACCCTCCCCAACCGCATCGTCATGGCGCCGCTGACACGCTCGCGGGCCGGTGGCCGGCGCGTGCCCAACGAGCTGATGGTGGAATACTACCGCCAGAGGGTCTCGGCGGGCCTCATTATCTCGGAGGCCACCGTGGTGACCCCGATGGGCGTGGGCCATGCCGACACACCGGGCATCTGGTCGCAGGAGCAGGTGGCGGGCTGGCGCCAGGTGACCGGCGCGGTCCACGCGGGAGGCGGGCGCATCTTCCTGCAGCTGTGGCACGTCGGCAGGGTGTCTCACCCCCTCTTCCTTGACGGCAAGCTTCCCGTCGCCCCGAGCGCCATTGCGCCCGAGGGCCATGTGAACCTCATCAGGCCGAGAACGCCTTATGTCGTTCCGCGCGCGCTCGAGCGCGAGGAGATCCCTGGGATCATCGCCGCCTTTGCACGGGGGGCCGAGAACGCCGAGCGCGCCGGCTTCGACGGGGTCGAGCTGCACGGCGCCAACGGCTACCTGCTCGACCAGTTCCTGCAGGACCGCGCCAACTGCCGGGATGACGACTACGGCGGGTCGGTGGAAAACCGCGCCCGGCTGCTGCTCGAGGTGACCGACGCGGCGATCGGCATCTGGGGGCCCGGCCGGGTCGGGGTGCATCTGGCGCCACGGGGCGACTCGCATTCCATGGGGGACTCCGATCGCGAGGCGACCTTCGGCCATGTGGCGCGGGAGCTGGCCCGCCGCAGGATCGCGTTCCTGTTCGCGCGCGAGCACCCGGAAGGCGGACGGATCGGCCCGCAGATCAAGGCCGCCTTCGGCGGAGTATTCATCGCCAACGAGAAACTGACGCTGTCGAGCGCCCAGTGTCTGATCGACCGCGGCGAGGCGGACGCAGTCGCCTTCGGCAAGCTCTTCATCGCCAATCCGGACCTGGTGGAGCGCTTCAGGAGCGGCGCGCCGCTCAACGATCCGCGGCCGGAGCTGTTCTACGGCGGCGGACCGGCGGGCTACACCGACTATCCGGCCCTGCCGGGCTGAGACGGCCGGCAATGTCCAGCCAGGCGCGCGGGCGCGGAGCGGATCTCTCCAGAGTGATGAGCGAGTGCGCGGAAAGCATCCCGATCCGGCCTGAAGAGCCGGTGCGGCTGTCGCAGAAGCTCTGGCGGCTCACCTGCGCCAACCCCGGCGTGATGACGGGTCCGGGAACCAATACCTATCTGCTCGGCGAAGAGGAGCGCTGGACCATCATCGACCCCGGGCCGGGTGGCGAGCGGCACCTGCGGGCGATGCTCGCCGCCGCGCCGGGTCGCATCGAGCGCATCCTCGTCACGCATACTCACCCGGATCATTCCCCCGGCGCGCTGGCGCTGCAATCGGTCACGGGCGCTGAGCTGATCGGGCGCACGAGCACCCGGACGCGCGGGCAGGACGCCTCCTTCCAACCCGCTCGCCAGCCCGACGACGGGGATCGCCTGAGGCTCGGGAAGGATCTGACGCTGCGCGTGATCCACACCCCGGGGCATGCCTCCAATCACCTCTGTTACCTGCTCGAGGAAGAGCGGCTGCTGTTCACCGGCGATCACGTGATCCAGGGCTCCACGGTGCTCATTGATCCGCCCGACGGCGACATGGGCGCCTACCTCGCCTCCCTCGAGCGCCTGCTCGGCGAAGACCTGCGATGCCTCGCCCCTGGGCACGGCACCCTGATGCCCCAGCCCCGCGAGGCCGTGCGCGCCCTCATCCGCCACCGCCTGCGGCGCGAATCCAAGGTGCTCGCGGTGCTCAGGGACTCGACCCCATCTGACCTCGCCTGCCTGGTCGCGAGAGTCTACGACGACGTGCCCGCGGAGCGTCATGCGCTCGCCGAGCGATCCCTGCTCGCGCACCTGCTGAAGCTCGAGGCCGAGGGTCTCGCCGGTGAGACGGCCGGGCGCTGGAGCGCTGGCGCAGGCCCTTGCTGACACGGCGGACGATCACTCGTGCGCGATCGGGGTCGAGCGCCGCGCGGTGAGCCCGATGATCACCGGCATCGCGAGCAGCACCAGCGGCAGCTCGAGCAGCGCGCCGGCGATGATCGCAATGGCGAGCGGCTGCAGCATCTGGTCGCCGGAGCCGCTGATCGCGGCCCCGAGCGGCAGGAGAGCGAGGATCATGGCGAGCGTGCTCATGGTGATCGGGCGCAGCCGGTTGCGGGCGGCCTGATGAATCGCTTCCCGCGCCGGCATCGTCTTCTCGAGCTCCTGGTACTCGGAGATGAGGAAGATCGCCATCTCGGTGGAGATGCCGACGATCATGACCATGCCCATCATGGCCGTGATGTTGAGCTCGACGCCGGTCAGCCACAGGCCGACGAATACCGCGCCCGTCGAGAACACCGAGCTCGCGATGACGACGATGGGCAGCGAGAAACGCTCGTACAGGAACAGGAGCAGGATGAATTCCGCGACGAGCGCCGCGGCGAACACCTTGATCATGCCATGCACCGCGGCCTGCTCCTGCTTGTACTGTCCGCCGAGGCTGTAATAGACGCCTCTTGGAATCAGCCCCGGCCGCGCAAGCACTCTTTGCACCTCCCTGATTGCCGCGCCGAGGCTGTGTCCGCCGCTGATCCGCGCCGTCACGGGCACGATCTGCGCGAGGTTGTTGCGGGTGAGCTCGGGCTGCCCGGCGACGAACCTCACCTGAGCCACGGTGGCAAGACGCATGATCCGCCCGGTGGGTGATCGGATCGGCAGATTGCCGAGCTCGTCGCGGTAGATCTTCTTTTGCGGCGGATCGAGCCAGAGCCGCACGCCGACGGGGCGGACGGCGCCGAGATACTGGGTCACGACCGAGCCATAGAGGTAATGATGCAGCTGGCTCGCCACCTCCTGCGCCGTCACGCCCTCCATCGCCGCCGCCGCGCGGTGCATGTGGATCTCGAGAGCATCGCCGGCCGGCCTCACCCCGCTGTCGACCGAGGTGGGCTGGATGTCCGGCACCTTGGCGATCGCGGCGGCCACCCGCCTCGCAACCGCGGACAGCACCGCGGGGTTCTTGGCGGTGAGGGCGACGACCACGGGCTGCGGCCTCCCGACCAGATCGCCGATCATGTCGCTCATCAGCTGCGCGGTGTCGAAGTGCACTCCGGGCACCTGCGCGGCGATCTTGCGCGAGATCTCGTCCATCACGGCCCAGATATCCGGACGCTTCGACGGGGAGACGAGCCTCACGAAGAAGTCCCCCTCGTAGGTCGCATTCAGATCACCACCCAGCCCGGCGCCGGTGCGCCGCGAGAAGCTGACGACATAGGGATCCCTCTTCAGGATCGCCTCGATCTCGAGCAGCTCCCGGTTCGACTCGATGAGGGAGGTGCCGGGTTTCGTATGGTAATTGAGCACAAAGCCGCCCTCGTCCATTCTCGGCAGGAAGCCGGTGCCGACGTGGGTGTAGGCCACGATGCCGACGAGCAGCAGCACCGCGATTCCCGGCACCAGCCACAGCGGGCGCTCGAAGAGCCTGCCCAGGATCCGCCCGTGGGTGCGCGTGAGCCAGGTCTCCCGGCCGTGCGCGGGGTCCTTGAAGGTCTTGAAGTCGATCAGGCTGCGGGCGAGCAGCGGCACGGTGAAGGCCGTCAGCAGCAGGGAAATGATGAGCGCCGAGGCCACCGTGAGGGAGAGGAACTTGAAGAACGCTCCGGTGACGCCCGAGAGGAACGCGAGCGGGATGAAGATGATGGTGGTCGCCAGGCTCGAGCCGAGCAGCGGACCGAAGAACTCCTTGGCCGCCTCGAGCACCGTCGCATGCGGGTTGACGATGTGGGGCAGGCCCGCGCGGCGGGCGATGTGCTCGACCATCACGATCACGTCATCGATCAGCAGGCCGATCGCGGCGGCGATGCCGCCGAGGGTCATGATGTTGAAGGTCATGCCAAGGAGCGAGAGCAGCAGCACCGTGATCAGCACCGACAGCGGCACCACGATCATCGCCACCAGCGTCACCCGCCAGTTGCGCAGGAACGCGAGCAGCACCATCCCCGCGAACACCAGACCGATCAGGATCGCCTCCTCGAGCGCCGAGACCGAGGAGCGCACGAGCTGGGTCTGGTCATACCACTTGCCGAGATGAATGGATCGCGGCTCGGTCTTCATGAACGCCGCCAGCTTCTGCCTCACCTCATCGGCGAGCTTCAGGGAGTCGGCGGAGCTTTGCTGATAGACGTTGATGTTGACGCCGGGGTGGCCATTGTCATCGACTATCAGCCACCTCGGCACCGACCCCATGGTGACCGTGGCGATGTCGCCGAGGCGGACGATGCCGGCCCGGCCCGCGCGCAGCGCGACCCTGCGCACCGAGCGGATCGAGGTGAAGGCGTTGTCGCTGATCGCGAGGTACAGCAGATCGTTGTCCTGCAGCCGGCCGACCGCGCGGATGATGTTGGACTGCGCGAGAGCCTGGGAGACCTGCGCGAGGGTCAGGCCGTAGGCCTGAAGCTCGCGCGGATTGACCGAGACCTCCACCTCCGGAGTATTCCCGCCGAGCACGCCCACGCGGCGCACGCCCGGGATGCCGGTGAGCAGCGGCACGATCTGGTACTTGGCCAGCCGCCTGAGCGCCGCATACGAGACCTTGCTCGAGGTGAGCGAGTAGGACACGAACGGCATCAGGATGTCCGGGCTCATCTGGATGATGATGTAGGACGTGCCCTTCGGCAGCGCCGGCAACTCCTGGGCGAAGGCCGCGTCGACCGCGAGCAGCGCCTCCTTCATGTCGTAGCCCCAGGGGAAATCGACGTAGATCTGCGCCGATCCCCGCGAGGTGGTCGAGCTGACATCCTCCGCGCCCGGGACCGCTCGCGCCACGCGCTCGAGCGGCTCGGTCACATCGATCAGCATCTGCCTCGGCGGCATGGCGCCGGTGCTCACCTCGATGCGGATGCGCGGGAAACTCGTGACCGGGAACAGCCCCACCGGGAGGGTGATCGCCGCAAAGACACCCGCGAGAGCGAGGGCGAACGCGACCGTCAGAAGCGAGCGACGGTGACGCTCCACCCAGTCGGTAAAGGTCACCGCTTGACTCCGTGCGGGCCCGGATCGGCGAGCCGGATGCGCATGCCGTCGCTGAGCTGGTGATTGCCGGTGAGCACCAGCGGCGCACGGACATCGAGCGCCCCGGAGATGACGTTCCGATCACCGTGCGAATCGAGGATGTGCACGAGCACTTTGCGCGCAACGCGATTGACGGCTTGAACGACATACGTGGCGCCGCTGTTGTCGACCAGAATCGCCTCGTGCGGCACCACGTACCCCCGGACCTCGCGCGTCGTGATGGCCGCCTCGGCCATCTCGCCCGGCAGGAATTTCCCCGGCGGCAGCGCGATCTCGATCGGCACCAGACCGGAGCCTGACTGAGCCACTTCCCCGCGCAGCAGCACCCGCGCGGCGACGGAATGATGCCCGCCGATCACGGTGACGCGGGCCGGATCGTCGGCGTTGATTTCCCCCGCCTGAACCGGCACGACCCCGGCGGTGAGCACCAGCGCGCGGGGCTCGGCCAGATCGAGCAGCGGCGTTCCCTGCACGACGATCGCACCGGGGCTCGCCGTAAGGGCGGTCACGATCGCCGAGAACGGAGCGCGCACGATGTTTGAGCCGGAGGCTCCGAGCGACTGAAAGGCCCGAAGCTGCGAGCGCGCATCGGTCAGCGTCTTCCTCGCGTTGGCCAGCTGTTGCGCAGTCGCCAGATGCTCGGCGACGAGCGTGCGGGTGCTCGCCACCAGGTGTCGGGCGACGAGAAGGGCGGACTGCGCCTGCGCGTAGGAGGCGGCCGTCTGCGGGCTCGGCACCAGGCGCACGAGCGGCGCGCCCCGGGACACCGCCTCGCCGAGGCGCACGTACACGTCACCGACCACCGCCGACACCGGCGCCATGACGGTCTTGCGGCCCGCGCTGCTCGGACCCACGGTGCCGTAGCCGATCACCTCGTGCGGAAGGGCGCCCTCCTTGACCGGCGTCAGGGTGACCAACACGCTCGGTGTCGGTGCGCTCTTGGCGTACGCCGGCGCCAACGGCGCGGCGAGGCTGATCGCGATACAGGCGGCACAGGCGGCGGCTCGGCTCATTCTGCAAATGTCCTCGGATGTGCGGGCAGGGCAATGCGGGCTCGCGGCAGTCCGAGCCCCAGATCGACCGTGAGTGCGATGTGCGCCTCGCCGAGGGACAGCTCGAGCGTGTTCGCCTCGATCCGGCGCCGCAGCGCGGTGGTCTCGTAGTCGACGAGGGAGCGCGAATCGAGATTGTCCTCGGAATAGGCCCTTCTGGCCGCTCGCGAGAACGAGTCGGCCGTACGCGCCTCACGGCGTGCACGGCCGACATCGAGGTTGAGCCGGCGGATCCGCGCCACCAGGGCCTGTGCCGCGCCGGCCGCCTGATCGAGCCGCGACTGATACTGCTCGTGCAGCAGCCGGCGCGTTGCGCGTGCGGCGGCGATCTGACCCTGGTTGCGGTCGAAGATCGGCAGACCGAATGCGGCGGTGGGGCCGGCGTTGCTCGTGTTGGTGTTGTCCTGGTCCCACTGGCCACCGAGCACCAGGGCGGGGAACTGGCCGATGATCGCCGTGCGCACATTCTCATCCGCCGAGCGATAGCCCAGTCTGAGCGCCACCAGGTCGGGACGGCGCTCGGGCAGGCGGGCGATCAGGGGCTCGAGTGATGAGGGCACCGGCGCCAGCACGGGCGCGGCAATGGCAAAGCGCACCCCGGGAGTGAGTCCGAGCAATGCATCAAGCTGCTGCCAGCCCTGCTGCTGCGTGAGAGCGGCCGTAGCGAGGAATTGTTCCGCCGAGGCCTGGGCGGCGAGCAGCGGAGCGAGCGCGGGGAGACCCAGAACGCGGGCTTCGGTGGCCGAGCGGACCGCGCGCACCTCCTGATCGAGGAGCTTGACCTCGCGGCGGGCGAGCACGACCGAGCGGCCGTTCCAGTACAGATCGAGCGCCAGTACCCGCGCCTGCTGCGCCACCTGCCACTCCCGCCAGAGCAGGTCGGCGTTCACCTGCCCGAGCGCGAAGCGGGCCGATTTCACGCGGGTGTGATACGTCAGGATTGCTCCCACGTCCTCCGTGAGGGAGGCAGACCAGGAGGGTGAGACGCCGTGCGAGAGCAAGGGCTCGAAGGTGACACTGGCCAGGGGATTCGGCAGGAGGGTTGCCTGCAGCAGGGCGGCCTGGGCGAGGCCCAGGTAGCCGCGCTCGGAGCGCAGCGCCGGATCGTTGAGCACCGCAAGCATCCCGATGTCATCGATGGACAGGGGCTCGTCCAGGCCGATGCGCCGCGCCGCAGCGCCAGCGCGAAGCGCCGGCACCTCGGTGCGCAATCCGGAGAGCCGTGGGGACAGATTCGGCGCGCTGGCGAGCGGCAGCGCATGATAGGTCGCGCAGCCCCCGAGCAGCGCCGCGGCGGCCCATCCGGCCACCCTCGCCACGGCTCTGCGGGCGAAGCGCCCCCCCCGCTCCCGGTGCGGGCCAGTGCCAAACCATCGGGCCGCTGTCGGGCCGCAATCTCCAATCCGAGACATCAGTAGCCTGTCTCTCCTTACAAAGTGCGAGTGGAAATACCCAGCGGGCGCCGGCGCCCCCGGGGCGGCGGCGGTCATCCTGGCACGCATTGCTGACCAAGTCCTGACGAGCGTCACAGTGCCGTCACGCGGGCGATCGGACAGGGCCGGATACCCCCGGACTTGCGCGGGCGCAGGGACGGCGTCCGGGCCACTGGCACGATCCCGGGCAACGGCCCGTCACGGATGGGGAATAATATCAAGCCTGCGCGAAAAGGTGACGACGTCGGACTTGATCGATGAGAGTGTTGCTGGTCGAAGACCACCAGGCGATCCGCGAGATGATCGCCGATCACCTGCGTGAGCGTGGCTTTGCCGTCGATGCGGTCGGCCGCGCCGAGCAGGCGCTTTCGGCCGCCCGCATCGCCCGGATGGATGCGGTCGTGCTCGACCTGGGACTGCCCGATACCGACGGGATGCGGCTGCTCGAGTCCCTGCGCGAGCTGCACTCCGAGCTCCCCGCCATCATCGTGACGGCCCGTGACAGCATCGAGGACCGGCTGCGGGGCCTGAACTCCGGCGCCGACGACTACATCGTCAAGCCCTTCAACCTGCTCGAGCTCGAGGCGCGCCTGCGCGCCGTGCTGCGTCGCGCCGGCAGCCGGCGCGAGACCAGCTACTCGCTCGGGGGCATCCTGTTCGACACCGTCACGCGGCAGGCTTCGGCGTCGGGCAAGCCGCTCGATCTGACCCGCCGCGAGGCGGCATTGCTCGAGGAGCTGATGCGTGTTCCCGGGCGGGTGATCACCAAGGATCGGCTCGAGGACCGCTTGTACGCGCTCGAGGATGCCGGCAGCGCCAACGCGCTCGAGGCGGCGGTCTCGCGCCTGCGGCGCAAGCTCGCCGGCGCCGAAGCTCGACTCGCCATCGAGACCAAGTGGGGCATAGGCTATCGACTGGTGGAGACCGGGGGCGCATGAGCCGCCCGCACAGCCTGCGGCTGCGCCTGCTCGGGGTGATGTTCGCGCTGTTCACGCTCGGGCTCGCCGCCTCCTTCGCCGAGTACCGCTTCGAGGTACACGACATTCTCGAGGGCTTGCACGCGCGAACACTGCAGAACCAGGCTCGTGAGCTGATCGACGCCCTGCGCTTCGCTCCCGGCGGCGCCCTCGAGGTGCGCCTGCACGCGGACTGGCGGCGGGTCTACGCCGCTCCTTCGCGGCAATTCACGTTCACCGTGTTCGGGCCCGATCACCGCCCGCGCGCCTGGTCGGCCAACCTCCCGCGTCCCCTGCCTTACATTCCGGTGGACGCGCGCGCTGCGGTCGGCCCGGTGGAGTTCATCGGAGTGGGAGCCGACAAGCAGCCGATCGTCGCGGCCCGCGCCCCGGGCGGGAACACCGTGGTCGTAGCCCGGCGCGACATGAGCCGCGCCACGCTGGTCGACAGCCTGTTCGAGGAGGACTCGGAGCATATCTCGGTGCTCATCATCTTCGCCGTGCTCGCCCTCGCCCTGATCTGGCTCATCATCGGCTGGAGCCTGCGACCCATCGAGCGCGCCTCGAGTGAGGCGGCTCGCGTGGGTCCGCGCCGGCCGGACCTGCGCATCTCCTCGGGCGGCCTGCCGCGGGAAGTCCAACCCCTGGTCGAGGCCGTCAACGGCGCGCTCGAGCGGCTTTCCCGCGCCTATGCCGTCGAGCGGCGCCTCACGGCCGATGCGGCTCATGAGCTGCGCACTCCGCTCGCGGTGCTCAACCTGCGGCTGCAGCGTGCGCGCCTCACCGGCACGACCGACTGGCCGGCCGTCGAGCGCGAGCTCGCCCAAATGGGGCGCCTCGTCGATCAGCTCATCGACCTCGCCCGCAAGGAGTCCCTGTCGCACGAGCGCCAGGGCGCCGAGCTGCCGACCGTCAACCTGTCACGGCTGGTCCGTGAGGCGGCGGCGCAGGTGCTGCCCCTGATGGAAGCGCAGGGACGGCCGCTGGAAGTCGACGTGCCGGACGTTGTGCCGCTGCGCGGCCGGGCGGAAGACCTTCGCGACATGGTCCGCAATCTGCTCGACAACGCGCTCGTGCACGGCCAGGGCGCCGTCACCGCGCGAATCCTTCCCCCGGCATCCGGCTCCGGTGCGATCACGATCGAGGTTGCCGATGGGGGCCCGGGTGTGCCGGCCGGCCAGGAGGAGTCCATCTTCGAGCGCTTCCACCGGCTGAGCCCCCAAACCCCGGGCTCCGGGCTGGGACTGGCCATCGTGCGTCAAGTGGCGCGCAGCCACGGCGGCGACGCGCGCTTTCTGCCTGGAGAGGGTCGCGTCGCCGTGCAGCTTCCGGCCCGCGACACACACCCTCTCTAACCTCATGACTCATCCGCAATTCTCTCTGCGATGCCCTGGCCCGAGCCCGCCGCTGGGCGAGCGCCGAGTTGCCGCAGGCAGCGGTCGATCCACTGCCGGGTGAGCTTCTCGAGGGTCGAGTTTTGTCTGAGACGCGCATCGAGCGAGTCGAAATCGACCCGATCGAGCGGCAGATCCTGGTTGAAGCAGGAGAAGACGTAGACCGTCTCGCCGGTGGCGGGGTCGGTGAGCGGCTGCAGGCAGCTGCCGCAGATCTCCTTCATCATGCACTGCATCGGGGAGTTGATCGAGCCGATCGCCGCATGATGGGGCTTGAGGTAGGGGCGCAGCTGCTGCGAGCGTGCCCGGGCCACGGCCGCCATCATGCGCTGCGAGCCGATCGCGATGATGCGGTCGACCTCCCCGAGACCGATTGCGGCCGGACCGAGCGCGCCGCAGGCGTACGCCGCCACAGCGTCGAGGATGTTGCCGACGAAACTGCGATCCTGCTCCCTGCGGGCCTCGAACCCTGGGGACTGCTCGCAGCACCACACCACCACATCGGCAGCCTTCTCGATCTGGCTGATCTTGTAGCGGTCGGCGAGCGTGCGGTAGGCGGCGAAATAAAGCACCCGCGAGCCCGCGGCGCGCAGCGCGGCGCCGATCGAGAACAGCACCGCGTTGCCGAGCCCGCCGCCGAGCAACGCTACGGTGACTGCCGCGGGGATATCGGTGGGCGCCCCGGTTGGTCCCATGAGCACGACCGGCTCACCCGGACGGAGAGAGGCGCACAGATCGGAGGAGCCGCCCATCTCGAGCGCAATGGTCGAGATGAGCCCCCGCTCAGGCTCGACCGAGGCGCCGGTGAGCGCCAGACCCTCCATGGCAAGGGTGGTGTCCCCGGTGCGCGGCGCGAAGGCCTCGAAGTTCTGCAGGCGATAGAACTGCCCGGGGCGGAAGCGGCGCGCAGCGAACGGCGCTCGCACGACCACCTCGACGATGCTCGGCGCGAGGCGGTAAACCGCCTCGACCCGGGCACGCAGCCCCTCGTGCAACCGCCCAAGGAAGGCCGCGTCCTCGAGCCTCGAGGCAGGCCCCGCGCGCTCGAGCACGCGGGTGAGCGTCGGGTAGCCCTGCTTGGCACTCGCCATCGCCTTGACGACGCTCCCGAAGTAGGACGGGTGGACGTCACCGAAGTAGCTCATGAAACGCCCGTCGGCTCGCTTTTGCAACAGCACGTGCGGCCGGTCCGGCTTGGGGTTGGCGCGCTCGGCGGTCGCCGGCTCGCCCTGCTCGTCGCAGGGTCGGAAGTAGCGGTGCACGATCGGCAGGGCGGCCTCCTCCTCGCGCGCGAACACGGTGTTCGGCTGGGTGCCTGCGGCGACGAGGATCGTGGCCGCGGGCAATATCCGCTCGCCGCAGGGGCGCCATGCGCCCGCCTCGTCCCGCTGCATCACCGCGAGGCGCAATGCGCTGGCATGACCGTGGCCATCGACTTGCACCGCGCGCGGATCGAGTGCCTCGGCGAAACACACCCCCTCCTCCAGTGCCTTGGCCACCTCCTCATGGTTCACGGTGTAGGCCGGGCTGTCGAGGAGGCGCTTGCGGTACGCGACGGTCACGCCTCCCCACTGCTCGAGCAGCTCACGCAGGCGCATCTCCCGGCGCTCGCGCGAGGCCGCCTGCCGCTCGGCCCGGATGGCGCGGGCGTGGGAAAGAAACGTCTCCGCGGCCTCGATTTCCTCGGCATTCCACGTTGCACGCACCGGGGCCGCGCCGCGCTCGGCAACCAAGGTCTCGTAGCGCGTCAGGAATTTCTCCACCTGCACCGGGTAGTAGGCGAGCGCCTCGGTCGCCGCATCGATCGCCGTGAGCCCTCCGCCGATCACCACCACCGGGAGACGGATCTCCAGGTTGGCGATCGAGTCGTGCTTGGCGGCCCCTGTCAGCTGCAGCGCCATGAGGAAGTCCGAGGCGGTGCGCACCCCGCGCGCCAGCCCGTTCGGCAGATCGAGCATCGTGGGACGGCCCGCGCCGACCGCGAGGGCCACGTGATCGAAGCCCAGGGCGAAGGCGTCCTCCGGCGTGATCGTTCCTCCGAAGCGCACCCCGCCGAACAGCGCGAACTCATGCCGCCGCTCGAGCAGCAGCCGGATCAGCTTGAGGAAGTTCTTGTCCCAGCGGACCGTGATGCCATATTCGGCCACGCCACCGAAGCCTGCCATCACCCTGCCGTCGAGCCGCTCCTCGAGCTCGCGGGCATCGCGCACAGGTTGGAATTCCCCCCGGGTCCCGGCGCTGTCCAGGCCGCACAGCGCCGGCGCCAGCGGCTCGATCTTCAGTCCATCGATGCCGACCACGGTGTGTCCGTCATTGAGCAAGTGATGGGCCAGCGTGAACCCCGCCGGCCCCATGCCCACCACGAGCACCCGCCGCCCCGTAGGCGCCTTGGGGTAGGGCCGGCGCAGATCCATCGGGTTCCAACGCGTCAGCAGGCTGTAGATCTCGAACCCGTAGGGCAGAGCAAGCACATCTCGCAGGGTGCGCGTCTCGCACTGCGGGATGTCGACGGGCTGCTGCCTCTGGTAGATGCAGCTGCGCATGCAGTCGTTGCAGATGCGGTGACCGGTCGCCGCCGCCATCGGGTTGTCCACCGCGATGACCGCAAGCGCCGCCAGAGGCAGGCCCTGAGCCTTCAACTGCTGGAACTCGGAGATGCGTTCCTCGAGCGGACAGCCGGTGAGCGCCAGACCGAAGGCGTCCCGGCGGAATGCTTGCGCGCCGCGGACCTGCTGGGCAGCCTTGTCGGCAAGGCCATGGGAGCATGAGTCCTTGCCCTGGTTGTGGCACCAGATGCAGTAGTGCGCCTCATCGAGGGCGCCCTTGAGATCGGTGCCGCCATCGGTCAGCGCAAATCCATCGCGCCGCCGCAGCTGCCCCGGGGTCGCCCGGTGACTGCACGCTCCGGCTGCCTCCTCCGTGGCGAGCGGCACGAGGTGCTGCGCGTCGAGCTTCACCGGCGCCTTGAAGAGCACACCGGCGTGATGGCGCCGCTTGCCCGCCGCCGTCAACGCCGCCCAGGCGGCATAGCGCAGCGCCAGATCAAGCGCCTCGCCATGCGCCTCCGGTGCCTCCTCCCAGCGAGTGACCGCGGTTGCGAACGCAAGCTCATCGAACACCCCTCCCAGTGAGGCGGCAAGCTGCGCCTCCAGCGCCTCGCCGTCGAAGCTTTCCGCCTCGGCCGGGGTGAACTTTCTCATCGCCCGCCGCTGCACGAACAGACGCTTGCAGGCATAAAGTGGCGCAAGCGCGTGGTGGCCGGCGGCGAGCTCGCGCGCCTCGGCACGGATGCAGAAGACATCGGCGAGGAAGTCCTCGAGATGAGGGGCGAGCGCGAGCATCAGCGCCGAGACGGCCTCGTGCCCGAGACTCTGCGGCGCGTTGCGCCCCTCCAGCAGACGGCGCTTGAGGTCGGCCTCACCCGAGCCCAAAAAGTCGAGAAACGCCTCATCGAGGCGTCTCAACCCCTCGCGCCGGTACAGATCGCCAATCGTCAATCCGAAAGCATTGTTGAGCATCCGGCAACACCCCGCGCGCGCATCCGGGAAGCGGAGCGCGACGCCTGCAACGACACACTCTTGCGATGGAAACGATGCCGCGAACCTGCACATGGTCTCGCGGGTACGCGACAAGGGCTCCTCAGTATACTCCGCACGCCGCCCCGCTCCCGGCACCCATTGAACACCGGGTCCGGCACCCCCAAGATGGCGGTACTGGGCTGCGGAGCACTGGGAAAATGATCGAGGCGAACCTGTCCACCTTTGAGCACGAGGTCATCGAGGCGTCCCGGCGAAAGCCGGTGCTGGTGGATTTCTGGGCCGAGTGGTGCGGGCCGTGCCGGGCGCTCGGGCCCACCCTCGAGCGCGTAGAGCAGAGCTACGGCGGGCGCTTCAAGCTGGTCAAGGTCAACTCCGACCAGAATCCCGAGCTCTCGCAACAGTTCATGGTGCGCAGCATCCCCTACGTACTGGCCTTCGTCGATGGAGCGCCGGTGGACGGCTTCGTCGGGGCCCTGCCAGAAAGTCAGGTGCGCCAATTCCTCGACCGGCTGCTGCCCGGACCCGGCGAGACCGAGCGGCGCAAGGCGACGAAGCTGATCGAGGAAGGCGATCTGGCCGGCGCTCTGACCGCGCTGCGAGCGGCCATCACGCTCGAGGCGCAGAACGATGCGGCCAAGCTCGATCTCGCCGATGTGCTGCTGAACAGGCTCCCCGCACCACCCGATGAGCAGCAGCTCACGGAAGCCCGGCGAGTCCTTTCCTCCGCCAGTGCCGGCACACAGGCCGAGGCGCGCTGGCGCGCCCTGGATCTGCGTCTCACCAGTGTGCGCAGCAGCGCTGCACTGCCCGACCTGCAATCGCTCCGTGCCCGCGTGGCGGCCAATCCCGCCGATCTCACGGGGCGCATGGAACTCGCCCAGCGCTACATCGCGGACCGGAAGCTCGAGGCAGCGCTCGAGGAGCTGCTCGAGGTGATCAGGAAAGACCGGAAGGAGCACGGGGAAGCCGCCCGTCGTGCGTTCCTGTCAACGCTCGAGCTGGCGGCAGACCGTCCGGAGCTCGTCTCGGACTACCGCAAACGGCTGGCGGGAGTGCTGTTGTAGTCAGACCGCCCGCGCTCATTTGCCGGTCAAACGTCAACTTCCCTTGTCGGGAGTCGGTCCGGCGAGCGCTGCAATCAGCGATGCTCGTCGGCACCGCCTCTCCTCATCCGGCCCACTACGGCAGCCGGCGGGCGGCCCTGAGCCGCGCGATGACGACCCCGACCATCCACTTGACGATGCGCAGTCCGGATTTTTGATCCCGGAAATCGGAACGTAGATCCTGGATCTGCGCCCGCGGGTCTGACTGGATCGCTTGGACTTCCGGGGGAAGCGGAGCGCCAGGAATCTCTTGCGAAGGTCGGCCCCCCCTTCCGCCGAGTCCCCGCCCTTCGATTACTGCCGAGTGCCGCCGCCGGACTTCAACAGCGCGTCGACTTCCGCTTCGGCCGCCAGCCAGTCCTCCACCTCTCCGCCCAGTGCGAAGTTGCGCCGTTCGGCGTGGAAATAGGCCGCCTCGGCGATCATTGCCCACCGCAGATCCTCCGACACCACGCTGTGTGGGGAAGGGTCGGCCTTCCCCTGGGCGCTGCGGCGGGAGACCGTCTTCGAGCGACTTTTGACCGGGCTTTTGGCGGGCATTTGCGCCGCTCCCGAGCCGCCCGGTTGAGCCGGCGTCGAGGCGGCCGCACGGGCCGGAGTTGTATTCGCCACTTGGGTCGGTGTCGCAGCAGGCGTCCGGCCCGGAGCCGGAGGGGTGCGACTGGAATCGGAACGACGGCTGGCCATGGATACTCCTCGGGTGGCTCGATACACAAACGGCGGCGTTCACGGCACAGCCGGCCACGAGCCGCCACGGCCCCCCTCGTAAATCGCGCCTCAGCATATGCCCATTCGTTTCCGCGCGCGACTGCGGGAAAGCCGCAAACCTCTTCCGAGCGGTCGCCGGATCCGGACAGACCCGGATACGTCCGGACAGTGTCCGCTGTCCGTCCGCCGTCCGCCGAGCGGACACTCGCCTCGGCCTTCCTGATGATCGAGCAGCAGAAGTTTCTCATTGCATTTCAGTCGGTTGTGCCGCAACGCCGGCATTGGCACGGCACCTGCTACGAGGAGCCGGCCATCATGAGCATTCTCAATCTCAAACCAGCAAGCCCCGAGCCGGACAAGGCGACCGTTCCGAGGTCGATCCGCAGCACCCATGCGCAGGACACTCCCGCCGCTCCGCGGCCCGCCTGGTACCGCCGCCGTCCCCTGCAGCTCGCGGCAGCCGGTGGGCTCGCTTTGCTCCTGGGCCTCGCTTGGCTGATCGGCGCCTGGAGCGAATCCGGTCGGGTCGTCTCGCTGCGGAGCCTGGAGCTGGCGACCGTCACCCGCGGTCGTTTCGTCCAGGATGTCTCCGCACGCGGCACCGTCATCGCGGCCGTGAGCCCCACCCTGTTCGCCACCGCCGCGGGCACCATCCAGTACAAGGCCCACGCCGGCGACCGCGTGACCGAGGGACAGGTGCTCGCGCATCTGTCGAGCCCGGAGCTGACCAACCACTATCAGCGCGAGCTCGCCACGCTGCAGAGCATGGACGCCAGCCTCGCGCAGGAGAAGATCGAACTGCAGCAACAGCTGCTCACCAACCAGCAGCGGGCGAATCTGGATGCCGTGAAGATGAGTGCGGCGCTGCGCGAGCTGCAGCGCGAGCAGGCCGCCTGGAAACTACACGTCATCAGCGAACGGCGGTACGAGGGCGCATACGATACCTATTCGATTGCGCGGCTGAGCTTCGAGCATGCCAAGGTGAATGCCCACCTGGACAGCGAGCAGATCCTGCTCGATCTGCGCACCCGGACACTGGCGCGCAACGCCCAGGCGCTGCTCGTTGCCGGACTGAAGAGCCGCCTCGATGCCCTCACGGTGCGCTCTCCGGTCACCGGCATGGTGGCCGCGCTGGCTCAGACCAACCAGTCGTATGTCGCGCAAAACTCCCCCCTGCTCACCGTGGTGGATCTCTCCGCGCTCGCCGTCCGCTTCCAGGTCGCCGAGTCCCTCGCCGACGGCGTCACGGCCGGGGTGCCGGCCCGGATCGCCCTCAACGGCCAGATCGCCAAGGGCGTTGTGACCGATGTCTCCCCCGCCGTGCGCGACGGTTGGGTGACCGGCCGTACCCGCTTCGTCGGGCCGCAGCCGGCCGGCCTGCGCCAGAACGAGCGGGCCACGGTGCGCATCATCCTCGGCGAGCGCAGCAACGTACTCAAGATGGACCGCGGGGCCTACCTTGGCCCGCACGCGCGTTTCGTGTACGTGCTCCGAGGCAACGAGATCGTCCGGACGCCCGTGACGCTCGGCGCCGCCTCGATCACCGAAATCCAGGTCCTGCGCGGACTGCATGCCGGCGAGCGGGTCGTGATCTCCAATCCCAAGCGCTTTCACGGCGCGCGCCGAGTCAGACTGTCGAGATAACCCAGCGAGGTCTTCCATGCTCAGGATGCAAGATATCAGCAAGATCTACCGCACCGATCTCATCGAGACCCATGCCCTGCGCGATTTCTCGCTGCGGGTCGGGCAAGGAGAGTTCGTCGCCGTGAGCGGCCCCTCGGGCTCGGGCAAGACCACCTTCCTCACCATCGCGGGGCTGCTCGAGAACTTCGATACGGGCACCTATGAGCTCGACGGCCGTGATGTCAGCCGCCTCACGGATGATGGCCGCTCGCGCATCCGCAACGAGAAGATCGGCTTCATCTTCCAGGGCTTCAACCTCATCCCCGACCTCGACCTGTTCGACAACGTCGATGTGCCGCTGCGCTACCGGCGCATGAAAGCCGACGAGCGGCGCAAGCGCATCGAAAGCGCCCTCGATCTCGTCGGTCTCGCCTCGCGCATGAAGCACCTGCCCTCCCAGCTCTCCGGCGGCCAGCAGCAGCGCGTCGCCATCGCGCGCGCCATCGCCGGTGATCCCGCGCTCATACTGGCGGATGAGCCCACGGGCAACCTCGATTCGCTCATGGCGCGCCAGATCATGGACCTGCTGGAGAAGATCAATGACATGGGCACGACCATCGTGCTCGTCACTCACGACCCGGAGCTTGCCCGACGCGCGCAGCGCAACATCCACATCGTCGACGGGCTGGTGATCGACTCCCCGCCCTACGAGGCGCGCGAATCGCAGCGCGCCGCGCGCGCCGGCACATCCCCGGATTGAAAAGGCAGCCCCATGCTCGGCTACTACCTCCGACTCGCCATCAAGAGCTTCCGCCGCACGCCCGGCCTCACGGCGCTCATGGTGGCAGCCATCGGCTTCGGCATCGCCGCCTGCATCGTGACCCTGACCGTGTATCACACCATGTCCGGCAATCCGATCTGGTGGAAGAACAACGTGCTGTATGCGGTCACCATGGACTCGTGGGACCCGAATCACGCCTATGACCCCTCGCATCCGCAGCGCGCCCCCGACATGCTCACCTACCGCGATGCGACGTATCTCTACGGCTCGGACATCCCTGAGCGCAAGACGCTGATGGCGTTTCTGCTGGGCTCTTTGAGCGGTGCGCCCGGCCAGACTCGCCCCCTTCCCGTCATGACCCGGGCGACCACCGCAGGCTTTTTCCACATGTTCGACGTGCCGTTCGAATATGGCGGACCGTGGGCCGCGGCCGCCGACCGGGGACCCGAGCCGGTGATCGTGCTCGGCCGCAAGGAAAACGACAGGCTGTTCGGCGGTGCCGACAGCGTCGGGCGCACGATCCTGTGGAACAACCTGCGGTTTCGCATCGTGGGGGTCTTGAGCCACTGGAATCCGCAGCCCAGGTTCTACGATCTCACTGCGTCCGGCGGCGGAGCTTTCGCCAAGCCGGAGAACGCTTTCGTCCCGTTCCGGTGGGGTCCGACTCTGGCCCGCTGGCCGATGGGCACGATGAGCTGCTGGGGCTCGGCGCCGGTGCACACCTACCGGGAGCTGCTCGGCTCCAACTGCGTGTGGATCACGATGTGGGTGCAATTGCCCACCGCCGCCCGGCGCGAGCGGTTTCTCAACTTCATGAACGCCTATTGGGCCGAGCAGCGCAAGGCCGGCCGCTTCCAGCGGCCCCGCAACAATCACCTGTGGAAGGTGAGCCAGTGGCTCAGGATCCATCACCTGGTCACCACCGGCAGCCGGCTGCTGCTCAAGCTCGCCTTCGCCTTCCTCGCGGTCTGCCTCATCAATACCGTCGGCGTTCTGCTCGCCAAATTCCTGCGCGGCGCGTCCATCGCCGGCATCCGGCGCGCCCTCGGCGCGAGCCGCCGCCAGATCTTCGCGCAGCACCTGCTCGAGGTCGCGATTCTGTCGCTCGCCGGCTCGGTGTTGGGTCTTGCGCTCGGCGCACTGGGGCTGCGGGGCGTGCACGCCATGTACGCCCACACCATCAACGCCTACGGAGCGGTGGCCCACTTCGATCCGATCGGCGTCCTGTGGGCGCTGGCGCTCGCCGCCCTGTCCACGCTGCTCGCCGGCCTGTACCCCGCCTGGCGCATCGGCCAGGTGTCGCCCGCAACGCACTTGAAGAGCCAGTAAGCGCCCATCCCGGACAGGTGAACTCCATGAGCACGAACATACGCCCTCTGCTGTCCGCGCTGCGCCGCAACCCGACCGGCGCGCTTCTCGTCGCCGTGCAGGTCGCGATCACCCTCGCCGTGCTGGTCAATGCGGCCTGGATCGTCGCCCAGCGCATCGAGAAGATCGAGCAGCCCACGGGAATCGACACCCGTGACACGTTCGAAATCGACATCCTCGGCCTGTCCAAACGGTTCGAGGTCGCACAGGCCGAAAGCGAGGATCTCGCCTACCTGCGCGGCCTGCCGGGCGTCGTCACCGCCACGGCGACCCTGGGGACCCCTCTCACCCTGAACGGCGGGGACACGGACCTTGCGCGTTCACCCGGGACAGATGCACCTTCCTTACCCGCCAATTTCCTGGAGGTGGGTGATCAGGGACTGAGGGCACTCGAGGTCCCCCTGGTCGCGGGACGCAATTTCAGAGCCGGCGAAATCCGTCCCGCGGGCAAGCACACGCCGATTTCCGAGGTCATCATCACCCGGTCCCTCGCTCGTGCGCTCTTTGCGCACGGCAATGCCCTCGGCCAGGCGGTTTACGAGGACAACAACGACCCGCTGACCATCATCGGCATCACCCGGGATTTCATGGGCCCGCAGCTCGGCGCTCCCGCCTACAACACCGTGCTGCTCCCGGAAATGCCCGGAGAGGGGGGATTTTACGGCTTGCTGGTGCGCGCCCGGCCGGGAATGCGCGCCACGGTCCTGCGTGAGGCGAAAGAGCACATCGGCGCTTCGCATCGCCACGCCGTAATCGCCGAGACCATGACGCTCACCTCCGCGAAACGGCAATTTGAGGCCAACAATCGCAACATGGCGATCTTCCTGACGTCGGTCACCGCCCTGATGGTGGCGGTCTGCTGCCTCGGCATCTTCGGACTGACCACCTTCAACGTGAGCAGCCGCACCCGGCAGATCGGCACGCGGCGCGCCTTGGGCGCCCGCAAGCGCGACGTCGTACGGCACTTCATGCTGGAGAATTCCCTGATCCTCGCCGCAGGGGCGCTACCGGGCGCCGTGCTGGCATTGGCCGTCGGCAACTGGCTCACCGCCCGCTACGGCCTGCCACGGCTCGATCTCGCCTATCTCGCCGGCGGCATCGTGGTGCTCTGGGGCACCGGGCTGCTCGCCGCCTGGCAGCCGGCGCGCCGGGCGGCGGGCATCCCGCCCTCGGTGGCGACCCGTACGATCTGAGCCCGGAGGGCCTTCGAGGCCGCTCACTGCCCTTTCCCCGCACGGACTGCGACTTTCAGCCGTCTGCCGTGTTCTGGATACCACGAACTCCGCGGCCGTCCCTCTCGGGAGGTCCTTTGGCGGCCTCCTCCGGAGGCCGCTTTTTTGTCAGGGGGCCCGCGTGTCTCCGCAGCTTGCCGATACGATAACATTGCTGCGATGAGCACCCCGGAGCACCGCCACCAATCGAGCCTGGCGCACAGCGTGCTGCTCATCATCGATGACAGCGAGGCGGTGCGCACCGCGCTCGAAGTCCTGTTCTCTCTGCACGGCGCGCAGGTCCTGGGCGCCGCTTCGCCGCAAGAGGGACTCGGCGCGCTCGGGCGCGAGGCGGTGGATCTCGTGATCCAGGACATGAACTTCCGCCGCGAGGCGATGAGCGGCGAGGAAGGCGTGGCGCTCTTTCACGAGATCCGCCGGCGTCACGAGGGCCTGCCCGTCGTCCTGCTCACCGCGTGGACGCATCTCGAGACCGCAGTCGAGCTGGTGAAGGCCGGCGCCGCCGATTATCTCGCCAAGCCCTGGGACGATACGAGGCTGCTCACCACGGTGCGCAATCTTCTCGATCTTCGCCACGCACGCAACGAAGCGGCGGGGCTGCGGCGCGAGCGCCATGAGGCCCGCGAGTCCCTGGCGGATCGCTTCGCGCTGTGCGGGGCGATCTACGAAAGTGCTGCCATGCACACCCTGGTGTCCATGGCGACACAGGTGGCGCACGCCGAGGTGCCGGTGCTGATCACCGGACCCAATGGCTCGGGCAAGGAGGTGCTGGCCGACATCATCCAGGCCAACTCGCGGGCCGCCTCGGGACCGTATCTCAAAGTGAACCTGGGGGCGCTGCCGCAGGAGCTGATCGAGGCGGAGCTGTTCGGCACCGAGGCCGGGGCTTTCACCGGGGCCAGGGCCCGGGTGGGCCGCTTCGAGGCCGCCGACGGCGGCACGCTGTTCCTCGATGAGCTCGGCAATCTCTCCCCCGCCGGCCAGGCGAAGCTCCTGCGGGTGCTGCAGACCGGAGAGTTCGAGCGCCTGGGCTCGAATGTCGCGCGGCGCACGCGGGTGCGCCTGATCGCGGCCACCAACGCCGATCTGCACGCCGCCATCCGCGAGGGGCGCTTCCGTGAGGACCTGTATTACCGCCTCAACGTAATCGAGCTCGACATCCCGCCGCTCGCGCGCCGCCGGGAGGATATCCTGCCGCTCGCCCGGCATTTCCTCGAGGAGGGACGCGAGCTTTCGGCCGAAGCCGGGCAGGCCTTGCTGCAGCATGCCTGGCCGGGCAACGTCCGCGAGCTGCGCAACGTCATCCGGCGCGCCTGCCTGCTCTCGGGCACCCCGGTCATCGGCGCCCAGGCTCTCAACCTCCCGGTGCCCGAGTCCGCTCGGCCGCAGGAGCAGGAGCCTCCCCTTGACCGCGGTGCCGTCGAACAGGCCCTGCAACGCGCCGGCGGCATCGTCTCCCGCGCCGCCCGCGACCTCGGCCTCTCCCGCCAGGCGCTCTATCGCCGCATGGAGAAGCTGGGCCTGAAGACCGACGCATGACTCGAGTGTTTCCCGGATCCCTGGCGGGCCGGGTGGCCGCCGCAGTGACGATCGAAGCGGTGCTGTGCGCAGCGCTGACGGCAGCGATCGCCCGCTGGCTGCATTCCCCGCTCCTGGGCGCATCGATCGCGGCACTGATCACGCTGGCACCGCTGTGGTGGGTCGCCGCGCGCCTCACGCGCCCCTGGCCCAGCACCCTCAAAGCCGTGAGCAGCGCCATCGCAAGCCTCCGTGACAGCGACTTCGGCGTCAGCATCTCCTCACCCCGGCCCCGCGAGCTGCGCGAGCTGGTCGACGCCTACAACTCACTGGGCGGCCTCTTGCGCCGCGAGCGCTTCGACATCTACCAGCGCGAGCTGCTGCTCGACACGGTGCTGCAGACGACGCCGCTCGCCCTGCTGCTCACCAACGATACCGGGCGGATCGTCTACGGCAACTTCTCCGCCCGCCAGCTGCTCAACGACGGACGCAGACTCGAGGGAATGGAGCTCGCCGCGCTGCTCAGCGGGCGGCCCGCGCCGCTGCGCGAGGCGCTCGGGGCCGGGAGCGACACCTTGTTCACCATGGAGGTGGCCGGCGAGAGCGAGGTCTACCACCTTTCCCGGCGCTCCTTTGTCCTGCACGCCCGGCCGCACCAGCTGATCCTGCTCAAACAGCTCACACGCGAGCTCAGTGCACAGGAAATCACCGTATGGAAGAAGGTGATCCGGGTGATCGCGCACGAGCTCAACAACTCGCTCGCTCCCATCAGCTCGCTCGCGCACTCGGGCAGGCTGCTCGCCGCCGGGACCGAGGCGGCCGGGGCCGAGCAGCTCGAGAGGGTCTTCTGCACCATCGGCGAGCGCGCCGCCCACCTCTGCACCTTCATTGACGGTTACGCGCGCTTCGCCAAGCTGCCGAAGCCGCGGCCCGCGCCCGTCGCCTGGCGGGGCTTCCTCGAGCATCTTGCCAGCGCCACACCGTTCCGGATCGAGGGCCCGGTGCCGGAGCGGCAGGCCGCCTTCGATGTCGGGCAGCTCGAGCAGGTGATGATCAACTTGCTGAAGAACGCCGCCGAGTCCGGGTCGGCGCCCGAAGCCATCACGGTGAGTGTCCAAACACGTGCCCAGGGTTTCCTGATCGAGGTGGCCGACCGGGGTGGCGGCCTCGGCGAGCAGGCGCTGCGCGATGCCCTGCTGCCCTTCTTCTCCACCAAGCCCACCGGCTCGGGACTGGGACTCACCCTCTGTCGCGAGATCATCGAGGCGCACGGCGGACGGCTGAGCCTCGCCAACCGTCCGGACGGCGGCGCCGTGGCATCGATCCATCTGCCATAATCGCCGGTCCGCGCGCGTAGCTTGGATGGGAGACCACGATGCCGGCCGCCGGCAGCACCCTGCGCCAGAATGTTCTGACGACGCTCCTGCAGACCGGGCCCGCACAGCTGCCCTGGCTCGTGCTGCTGCGCAACACCGCCGCCGTGGTGCTGCCGCTCGCCTGGGGTATCGGCAGCGGCCGGATGCTGGCCGCAATCGCCGCCGCGATCGGAGCGGTGGTCACCATGTACTCCGACCAGCCCGGGCCATACCGGCAGCGCCTCTCGCGCCTGCTTGCGGTATCGGCGGCCGCCGGAGTGGCGACCTTCGTGGGCCTCACGCTCAACCATCACCTGCCTGCGTTGCTCCTCGCCGCCCTCGCCATCAGCTTCGCCGGAGCGTTGCTCGTGGTCTTCGGCGATGCCATCGCCCGGGTGGGCATGGTCGCGATGATGCTGCTCGTCATCGCCACCGCGTTGCCGGCACCCACGCTCGCGGCCGCCCTGCAACTGACCGCGGAGGTCACCGCTGGCGGGCTGCTGCTCACCGTGCTTTCCATCGCCGCCTGGCCGCTGCAGCGCTATGGCCCCGAGCGCGCGGCGCTCGCGGCCGTGTACCGGGGGCTCGCCGCCATGGCACGGGCTCGAGCGCAAGACAGCGGAATGGCGCTCGAGCTCACCGACGGCATGACCACCCTGCAGCACACGCTCCTCGGGCCGCATCGGGCGCGCGGACCGGTGATGGATTATTTCGGCGTGATGCTCGAGCTCGCCGAGCGTATCCGCCTGGAGCTGACCGCGCTCACCGCCGAGGATCCAGGCGTCATCGTCGGGCCGCTCGTGCGCGGTGAGTGTACCGCAGTGCTCGATGCGGTGGCCGCGGCCACCCTCTCCGGCGGCGAGGCGGGCGGCGCGATGGCAACAGGGCTCGCGGCCCTGCAAGAGGCCGAGCGCCGCGCGGCTGATCGCGAACACGCGCTCCCCGAGACGGCGTGGCGGCATTTCCAGGCACTCACCGGGCAGCTCGCCGCGGCGGTGCGCAATGCCGGCCGCGCCGGGACTCAAGGGGCTCAACGTGCGGCGATCGAGGATCTGCAGCTACCGCGCGTGCTGCGTCCGCAGTCGGCGCTCGCGATCCTCTCCGCCAGCCTCACGCCCCGCTCGGCCGCGTTTCGCCACGCCGTGCGCAGCGCCGTGTGCTTCACGTTCGCACTGTGGCTCGGGCGCCTGTTACCGGTCGAGCACGGCTACTGGCTGCCGATGACCGTTGCGATCGTGCTGCGCGCCGACTACGCCGCGACACTCAATTACGGGGTGCTGCGCATGGCCGGCACCGTACTGGGTCTGTTGCTGACCACCGCGCTGATCCACGTGCTGCCGCCCGACGCTTGGGTCCGTCTGGCGGTGCTCGCGCTGTTGTGCGCCGGATTCCGGTACTTCGGCAACGTGCACTACGCTGTGGCGGTCGCTTGCCTCACCGGCATGGTGGTGTTGCTGCTGGCGTTCGCCGGGGAGGCGCCGGAGCCGACCGTGATCGCGCGACTGATCGACACCGTGCTCGGCAGCGTCGTCGCGCTCACCGCCTACGGGCTGTGGCCGACCTGGGAGAAGGGGCGCGCGCGGGAGATGCTGGCCCGATCTCTCCAGGCGTATGCGACCTACCTTGCCTCGATGGCCGAAGGCGGCGCGCCGGCGCGGCATGAAGCGCGCCAGGGCGCGCGCGTCGCGCGAATCAACGCGGAGGCGTCGGTGAAGCGCCTGCTCGCCGAGCCGGCCACGCCGGCGCCGCTTGCCGAGCTCGCCCAGTCCTTGCTGACCAACGGCAACCGTCTGGCGCGCGCGATCATGACTCTCGAGGCGCTGATCCCTGCTCGCGAAGCGATGCCCGGCGGCGCACCCCTGCAGGCATTCACACTCGAGGGTGCGGCGGCCCTGCGGGAAGTGGCCGGGGCCCTGCTCGCACGCCGCGCACCGGTCGAGCTGCCGCCGATCCGCGCCTTGCAGCGGCAATTGACGCGCACGCTGGTCAAGGAGGGCGCCGACGGGCTCTCCGGCGAGCTGCTCGCGATCTGCGACCGCCTGGTCGACAGCATCAACACGCTGGCGCACATCGTGGGGCGCGCCGCGCCTACGAACCGCATTCCACAGGCCGCCTAGCCGATGGCGCGACCCCAGACGCCTGATTCTTCCTCAGGCTTCGGCTCTTTCAGGTGGAAGCGGGAGGCGGGGTCCGCTCTCCCCGTCGCCGCCGCCCCGACCCCGGGGCTGAGACACCCGCGCCCTGGCGATTGCCCGCGTGGCCATTGCCTTTGGCAGGCGGCCGGCCGGCGCCGCCCGTGAGGCGCTCCGACGCGGACTTCCACCCCTCGTTCCGCTGCAGGCCGTTCAGGTAGCGGCGGAACTCCTTGCCGAGCTCCGGATGGCCCAGGGCGTACTCGACAGTGGCCTGAAGGTAGCCGAGCTTGCTGCCGCAGTCATAGCGCTTGCCTTCGAAGCGGTAGGCATACACCGCCTCCTCGCGCATCAGTGCCGCGATGCCATCGGTGAGTTGGATCTCGCCGCCGGCGCCCTGTCCGATCTTCTCCAGGTGCTCGAATATCGAGGGCGCGAGCACGTATCGGCCCACCACGCCGAGGGTGGAAGGCGCCACGGAAGGCTTGGGCTTCTCGACGATGCTGCGCACCCGGCTGGTGGCGGACTTGTCCGCCTCGACCGCGACGATGCCGTATTTGTCCGTGTCCGCTCGCGGCACGACCTGCACGCCGAGCACGGTCGCGCGCTTCGCCTCGTACACATCGGCCATCTGCTTCAGGCACGCGACGTCGCTGCGGATCAGGTCATCGGCGAGATGGACGAAGAACGGCTCCGAGCCCACCGCCGGCTGCGCGCACAGCACCGCATGTCCCAACCCCAGGGGCGCCGCCTGGCGGATGTAGATGCAGGATGCATACGAGGGCAGCACGCTGCGCAGCTGGTTGAGCAGCATGCTCTTGCCCTGGCGCTGCAGCTGCTGCTCGAGCTCCTGGTCGGAGTCGAAATGGTCCTCGATGGCGCGCTTGGCTGCCCCGGTGATGAACACCAAGCGGGTCGCCCCGGCCGCGAGCGCCTCTTCCACCGCGTATTGGATGAGCGGCTTGTCGACCACCGGCAGCATCTCCTTGGGACTCGCCTTGGTGGCGGGCAGAAAGCGCGTGCCGCGGCCTGCTACCGGGAACACGGCGGTTCGGATGATCGATTTCGGCGGGCTGCGCATCGTGCTCTCCTGAGAATCACGTATGGTCTTAGTGTAGCGCGCACAGGGGGCCGGATCGCCACCGCAATGCCTCGCCCGCCGCCCCGCAGGACCGGCGTCCCCGCGCACCGACGGCGGACACTCGCCTGACCGAGGGGTATGCGCAGCAGGCGAAGCCGCGTGAGACAGTGTCTTAGCCGATCGCCAGCGCCCCGGGCTTTGCGGCCCACTTGAACACCGCCGGGCGCATGCTGTCCCAGGCGCGGCACTTGGGGCAACGCCAGTACCATCCCACACTGTGCAGACCGCAGTCCTCGCACAGGTAACGCCCGCCGGTGTCCCCGATGCGATTC
Source organism: Pseudomonadota bacterium (assembly GCA_021805865.1). Lineage (GTDB taxonomy): Bacteria > Pseudomonadota > Gammaproteobacteria > Steroidobacterales > Steroidobacteraceae > 13-2-20CM-66-19. Next base: position 54,300 of record JAJZDX010000010.1, on the reverse strand, counting down.
AGCAGCATGGCCAGCGACTTCGCCTCCGCGGCGGAGCCGGCATCGGCATCGAGCGCGAGATCCGGCAGTCTCACCAGCTGCGCGGGCGGCAGCGCCGTGGCGAGCAACCACGCGAGCTGCCTGGGGCTGATGGAATCCGCGCGCCGCAGCCGTGTCCACAACTCGCCCAGCATCTCCTCCTGTGGCCTCTCCCCCCAGAGCGCGAGCACGCGCGGGATGATCTCAATCGCGAGGTCGGGAGATTCCTCCAGAACCTTCAAATAGAGCGTGAGTGCGCCGTGCAGATCCCCGGTGAGCTCGGCGATGCGCCCGGCGAGCACGTCGGCCCGCGGCAGATCTTCCTGATGGGTGCGCGCCTGGCGCAACAGCGTGCCCGCCCGGGCGGTGTCACCCTGAGTGAGCGCCTGCTCGGCGAGCTCGCACAGATAGTGCGCCGCCACCCGGCACCGCTCGGACTGCACCTGTGCCGGCAGCGCGTGCAGGATCTTGAGCGCGTTGGCCCAGTCCCCCTGGGCCTCGTAGATGCGCAGCAGGTGATCGAGCGCGGTGTTGCGGTACTCCCTCGATGCCGACAGCTCCTCGAACAGCCGCTCGGCCCGGTCCATCAGGCCGGCGCCGAGATAATCCAACGCCAAGGCGAAGGCGGCCTTGTCGCGCAACGCCGCCGCCCCCTGCTCGCTCAGGCGCGTGTGAATGGCGATCGCCCGATCGACCTCTCCGCGCCGCCGGAACAGGCTCCCGAGAGCGAACTGGATCTCCGCCGCATCGCCTGCCTCGGCCATGCGCGCGAATACCTCCACCGCGTGATCGAAGCGATCGTTGATGAGGTGATCCAGCCCGATGTAGTAATCGCGCGGCAACCGCACGGTGCGCTTTGCCCCGGTGAGCCGGCCGAGGAGCCAGGCGGCAAGGCCGATCGCCGCGAAGGAGAATGCGAGCAGGTAGGCGGGCAGCTCGATCACCCCCGGATTATGCGCCAAGCGCGGCACTTGCGGGATGCGCCTGTGGCGAGGCCCGGCGGGCTGGGGGAAGCGGGGCGCGACGCATGCGCCGCACGGGTGAGCACGCAGTGAGCCCCGAGGCGCCTGCGCAGCGGGGCGCCGGAACGGAACGGGTCGATGGGAGACTGAATCGTCGGGCCCGAGTACGTGCGGAAACAACGCTATGCGGCTCAGCCCCGTATCGGCTGGCCCGCACCGTCGTTGACCCGCTCGCGCAAGTCCTTGCCCGCCTTGAAATGCGGCACGTGCTTGCCGGAAAGCGCCACGGCCTCCCCGGTCTTGGGATTGCGTCCCTGCCGGGGCGGACGGAAATGCAGGCTGAAGCTGCCGAATCCGCGGATCTCGATGCGCTCGCCCTGCGCCAGGGCATCGCTCATGACCTCGAGGATCTGTTTGAGCGCCAGCTCGACATCCTTGGCCGGCAGATGCTTCTGCTTGGCCGCAATGATTTCGATGAGCTCAGACTTGGTCATGTCATTCGGGATTCGCCGCCGCTCTTCCGAAGGAAAGAGCGGCGGCGTTCAGGCTTCAGCCTCGATCCCCGATATGCTCCTTGAGCAGATCGCCAAGGCTCGTACCGGTGGATGCCGACTCCGTCGAGCGGTAGTTCTGCACCGCCTCGGCCTCCTCGTGAGCCTCCTTGGCCTTGATCGACAGCGAGATGGTGCGCGACTTGCGATCGACGCCGGTGAACTTCGCCTCGATCTCCTCGCCCACCTTGAGCACCGCGCGCGCATCCTCGACCCGGTCGCGGCCGAGCTCGGAGGCGCGCAGCTGCCCCTCGATGCCATTGCCGAGATCGATGACCGCGCCGCGGGCATCGACCTCCTTGACCACGCCCCTGACGATGGTGCCCTTGGGATTCTCGGCGATGTAGCTCGAGAACGGGTCCTTGGCGAGCTGCTTGATGCCCAAGCTGATGCGCTCACGCTCCGGGTCGATCGACAGCACCATGGCCTCGACCTGCTGGCCCTTCTGAAAGCTGCGCACGGCTTCCTCTCCGGGCATGTCCCAGGAGATGTCGGACAGGTGCACCAGGCCGTCGATGTTGCCCTGAAGGCCGATGAAGATGCCGAAGTCGGTGATCGACTTGATCTGGCCGCTCACGTGGTCGCCGCGGTTGTAGTTCTCGGCGAACTCCTTCCACGGATTGGCCTGGCACTGCTTGAGCCCCAGGGAGATGCGACGGCGATCCTCGTCGACGTCGAGCACCATGACCTCGACCTCCTGGCCGGTGTGCACGACCTTCGCAGGATTGACGTTCTTGTTGGTCCAGTCCATCTCGGAGACATGCACCAAGCCCTCGACGCCGTCCTCGATCTCGACGAACGCGCCGTAGTCGGCGATGTTGGTGACCTTGCCGAACACGCGGGTGTGGGCCGGGTAGCGCCGGGCGATGTTCTCCCACGGATCGGCGCCGAGCTGTTTCAGCCCCAGGCTCACGCGCGAGCGCTCGCGGTCGAATTTCAGGATCCGAACCTCGATCTCCTCGCCCACCTTGACGACCTCGGAGGGATGCTTGACGCGCTTCCAGGCCATGTCGGTGATGTGCAGCAGGCCGTCGATGCCGCCGAGGTCGACGAACGCGCCGTAGTCGGTCAGGTTCTTGACCGCGCCGCGCACGACCGCGCCTTCCTGCAGATTCTCGAGCAGCGCGTTGCGCTCGGCGGAGAATTCCTGCTCGACCACGGCGCGGCGCGAGACCACGACATTGTTGCGCTTCTGGTCGAGCTTGATGACCTTGAACTCGAGCGGCTTGCCCTCGAGGTAGGCGGTATCGCGCACCGGGCGCACATCGACGAGCGACCCCGGGAGGAACGCGCGCACGTTGTCGATCTCCACGGTGAAGCCGCCCTTGACGCGGCCGGTGATGATGCCGGTGACGATCTCCGACTTGTTGAATGCATCCTCGAGCCGCGTCCAGGTGCGCGCGCGCTTGGCCTTCTCGCGCGACAGACGCGTCTCGCCGGTGCCGTCCTCCACGGAATCGAGGGCGACTTCGACCTCATCACCGGCCTTGACCTCGACCTCCCCGCGCTCATTCTTGAATTGCTCGAGGGGAATGACCGCCTCGGACTTCAGGCCCACGTTGACGACCACCACATCGGGGGTGACGTCGATGACCAGCCCGGTGAGGATCATGCCGGGGCGGATGCGTTGATTGGCGAGACTCTGCTCGAAGAGCTGTGCGAAACTTTCTGTCATACCTTCACTCGCACGGTCCGTGAGGAGCCGTGCACTTCACTGGCGCCATGTCTCCCTAAGGCCCAGGCAGATACAAACATGGCGCGCGGATCCTTCATCACGCACCGACCGGAAAATCTTCAGCGAGAGCGGTTCCCCGGGGAGGGTGTCCCGAGGCACCGGTCCCTCGCGATGCGGGTCTCGCAGACCTCCTCGCTCTCGCGACAGCGGGGCTCGGGATTTCACCTCCAGAGCGCGCGCCGTCTACCCAACTCGATCACGCGCGCGGCGACTTCCCCGATCGACAGTCCCGTCGAATCGATCACCTCAGCGTCGCGCGCGGGAACGAGCGGGGCGACGGCCCGGCTGGAGTCCCGCGCGTCGCGCTCGGTGATCTCGCGCGAAAGGGCGGAGAGGCTAGCACTGGAACCCTTTTCTTTCAACTGGTTATAGCGCCTGAGCGCCCGTTCCTCGGCGCTGGCGGTGAGAAAGATCTTCAGCGCGGCCACCGGAAAGACCACCGTACCCATGTCCCGGCCGTCGGCCACCAGCCCCGGGGGCTCGGCGAAGGCGCGCTGGCGCCCGAGCAGTGCCTCGCGCACCGGCGGCCAGGCGGCGACTCGCGAAGCATCCTGCCCGGCTTCCTCGGTGCGGATGGCGTCGGTGACGTCCTGCCCCTCGAGCGAGACATGCTCGGCCTCCAGCCCGAAGCTCACGTCCATGGCGGCGGCGAGTTTCGCATGCCCTTGGATATCGTCCTGGTCAAGTCCACGCTTGCGCCCTGCCAGGGCCACCAGGCGGTACAGCGCACCGCTGTCGAGCAAGTGCCAGCCGGCATGATGCGCCAGGATCCTGCTGAGGGTCCCCTTGCCCGAACCGCTGGGACCGTCGACGGTCAGGACGGGAACGCTCACGCCGCCTCGATCCGCAAGCCCACCGCCCGCGAAAGCTCGAGGAAGCCCGGGAAGGAGGTGGCGACATTGGCGACGTCCCGGATCTCTAGGGGACCGCGGGCGGCGAGCCCCGCCACCGCAAAGGCCATGGCGATGCGGTGATCGCCGTGGCTCTCGATGATGCCGCCGGTGAACCCCGTGCCCCCGCGCATCCACAGACCATCCTCGAGCAGTCGATTCTCGACCCCGAGCCGGGTCAGCCCCGCAGCCATGGCCGCCAGGCGATCGCTTTCCTTGACACGCAGCTCCTGCGCCCCCCGCACCAGCGTCTCCCCCTCGGCCAGGGCCGCGGCGATGAAAAAGACCGGAAACTCGTCGATCGACAGCGGCACCAGCTCCTCGGGGACCTCGATACCGCGCAGCCGGCACTTGTGCACCTCGATGTCCGCGATGGGCTCGCCGCGCTGGGAGGCGCCGTGCGGATGCAGGCGGATATCCGCCCCCATCCGCTCGAGCAGCGTCAACAGTCCGGTTCGCGTCGGGTTGATGCCGACGTTGCGCAACAGCAGGCCGTGCTCGGCGGCAAGACAGCCCGCCACCAGGAAGAATGCCGCCGAGGAGAAGTCCGCCGGCACTCTGACCGCGGTGGCCCTGAGACGCTGGCCGCCCTCGAGCGAGACGCTCGACCCGTCGCGCACGAGCGTCACGCCAAAGGCCTCCAGCATGCGCTCGGTGTGATCGCGCGCCGGAGCGGGCTCTGTCAGGCGGGTCCGTCCGCTCGCGCGCAGCCCCGCCAGCAGCACGGCGGATTTCACCTGCGCGCTCGCCACGGGCAGGCGGTAATCGATCGCCCTCAGACCGGGCGTGCCTTGGATATGGACCGGCGGGCGTCCGTCGCGAGTTTCGATGCGCGCGCCCATCGCGCGAAGCGGTCCGGCCACACGCTCCATGGGGCGGCGCATGAGCGACTCGTCCCCGATCAGCACCGAATCGAACCGTTGGGGGGCGAGCAGGCCCATGAACAAGCGCATCGCCGTGCCGGCATTGCCCATATCGAGCGCAGAGGGAGCCGCGCGCAATCCCTCTACGCCCACCCCATGCACCAGGATGCGCTCGGGCTCGAGGTGCTCGATGCGCACGCCGAGCGCGCTCAGGGCGCGCAGCGTCGAGAGGCAGTCCTCCCCGGTGAGGAACCCCGTGATCTCGGTCTCTCCCTCGGCGAGCGCCCCGAGCATCAGCGCCCGGTGCGAGATCGACTTGTCGCCGGGCACCGTGATCTGCCCGGAGACCTCGCCCCCGGGGGCGACTCGGTAATGCGTCCCTTTGTCACTCACCGTCATGCTGCTCACTTCCCGGCCTCAAAGAACTGCCCGCGGATAAGAGCCGAGCAACCGGAACAGCGAGGCACGCTGCTTCAACGCGGCGAGCGCACGCGCCACGTGCGGCTCCTCGGCGTGCCCGTCCACGTCGATGAAGAAGACATAATCCCACTTGCGCCGGTGCGAGGGGCGTGACTCGATGCGCGTCATGCTCACCCGGTGGCGTGCCAGGGGCTCGAGCAGCCGGTGAAGCGCCCCCGGCGCATCGGTGTGTCCGACCGACACCAGAAGCGTCGTGCGATCCCGGCCACTTGCGGCGAGGAGCCTGCGGCCGAGCACGAGGAAGCGCGTGGTGTTGTCGCCGCGATCCTCGATCTGCGCCGCGAGCACCTTCAAGCCATAGACCTCGGCGGCCGTCTCCCCGGCAATGGCCGCCGTGCCGCGCTCGTCGCGCGCTCGTCGCGCGGCCTCGCCGTTGCTCGAGACCGGGATCTGCTCGACCTCGGGCAGGTGCTCGTGCAGCCAGACGCGGCACTGGGCGAGCGACTGCGGGTGCGAGCAGATGCGCATGATGCGCCCCAACGCGCTCATGTTGCCCATCAGGTGATGGTGGATGCGCAGCTCCACCTCGCCGCAGATCCTCAGCGGGGAAGTGAGGAAGCGATCGAGGGTGTGGTTGACGGTGCCCTCGGTGGAGTTTTCGATCGGCACCACCCCGAAATCGGCCGCCGCCGACTCCACCTCGTGAAAGACCTCATCGATCGAGCCGAGCGGGAGCGAGCGCACCGAGTGACCGAAGTGGGTCAGCACGGCGGTCTGGCTGAAGGTGGCCTCGGGCCCGAGGTAGGCGACCTTCAGCGGCTCCTGCTGCGCGAGGCACGCCGACATGATCTCGCGAAAGAGCCGCATCACCTCCTCGTCGCGCAACGGCCCGCGATTGCGCTCGCGCGCCCTGCGCAGCACCTCGGCCTCGCGCTCCGGACGGTAGAAATCCACCGTCCTGCCTTCGCGGCTCTTGGAGAGGCCGACCTGCTGGGCGAGGCGCGCCCGCTCGTTCAGCAACTGATGGATCTTCTCATCGACCGCATCGATCCGGTCGCGCACCGCGGTCAGTGCCTCGCCGGCTGCAGTGGTGCCGGCGCGTACTTGCGCTTTGCGGGTGGAGGTCTTTCGTGTCATGTTCGTCAGATGATGTATGCCGCGAGGACACCGTCGATGAGACGCAGCTTCCCGAGCACCTCCTCGCCGGCCGCCCCGTCGAGGTCGATCAGCGTGTAAGCGTACTCGCCCCGCGACTTGTTGAGCAGGTCCTCGATATTGAGCCCCGCGTCCGCGAGACACGTGCAGATCCGCCCGAACCTGTTCGGCACGTTGCGGTTGACGATGGCGAGGCGCGTGGCTCCGGGCAGCCGGGGCAGCAGCGCCTCGGGGTAGTTCACGCTGTTGCGGATGTTGCCGTTCTCCAGGAAATCGCGCAGCTGATCGGCGACCATGATGGCGCAGTTGTCGGCCGCCTCGGCGGTCGAGGCGCCGAGGTGCGGCAGGGTGATCACCCGGGGATGATCCTTCAGCAGGTTGCTCGGGAAGTCACAGACATAGGCGTGCAGCCGCCCGCCATCGAGCGCGGCGATCACCTGGGGATCGTCGACGATGCCGGGCCGCGAGAAGTTCAGCAGCACCCCGCCCTTCTGCATGAGCTTCACCCGGTATCCGTTGACGAGTCCGCGGGTCTGCTCGTTGAGCGGCACGTGCACCGTGACGAAGTCCGAGCGCGCGAACAGGTCATCGAGCGAGAGAGCCTGCTCGACGCCCGAGGAGAGCTGCCCGGCGCGCTGCACGGTGATCTTCGGATCGTAGCCCAGCACCTGCATGCCGAGTGCCGCGGCAGCGTTGGCCACCTCGACGCCGACCGCCCCGAGGCCGACCACACCGAGGATGCGCCCGGCGAGCTCGAAGCCGAAGAACGCCTGCCGGCCGCTGTGCACCTGCGCATCGATCGAGGCGTCATCGCCCTCGATCGTGCGTGCGAAAGCCCAGGCCTGACAGATGTTGCGCGCGGCGAGAAACAGGCTCGCGAGCACCAGCTCCTTGACTGCGTTGGCGTTGGCGCCGGAGGCGTTGAACACGGGGATGCCGCGGCGGCTCAGGTCCTCGACCGGAATGTTGTTGACCCCGGCGCCCGCACGGGCCACCGCGCGCAGCGTCCGCGGGACGGCCCACCCGTGCATGTCGGCGGAGCGCACCAGGACGGCGTCCGGACGATCGAGGCCGGAGGCGACCTCGTAGCGCTCCCGCGGGAGGCGCTCGAGCCCCCGGGCGCTGATGTGGTTGAGCGTCAGGATGCGGTATTTCATACAGGCCGGACTTACCCGTGGCGGCGCTCGAACTCCCTCATGAAGGCGACCAGCGCCTCGACGCCCCCGATCGGCATCGCGTTGTAGAGGCTCGCGCGCATGCCGCCGGCGCAGCGATGTCCCTTGAGATGCGTGAGGCCTGCGGAGTGCGCCGCGGCGAGAAACGGCGCATCGAGCTCGGGCCGCGCGAGCGTAAAGGGCACATTCATCCGCGATCGGCACTCCCTCGCCACCGGATTGCGGTAGAAGTCGGAGGCGTCGATGGCGCCATAGAGGAGCTCGGCCTTGGCGCGATTGCGCGCTTCCATCGCCGCAAGCCCCCCCTGCCTCTCGATCCACTCGAACACGAGCCCGGCGATGTACCACGCGAAGGTCGGCGGGGTATTGAGCATCGAGCCATGAGCGGCCATCTGGGTGTAATCGAGGATCGAGGGGGTGGCGGGCCGGGCCCTGCCGAGCAGGTCCTCGCGCACGATGACGATGGCGAGCCCTGCGGGGCCGATGTTCTTCTGCGCACCGGCATAGATCAGCCCGAAGCGGCCCGCCTCGATCGGGCCCGACAGGATGTTCGAGGACATGTCGGCCACCAGGGGCACCGCGCCCGTATCGGGCACATACGGGAACTCCACGCCGCCGATGGTCTCGTTGGTCGTGTAATGCACATACGCAGCATCCGGAGCCAGGCGCAGCGCATCCCGGGCCGGCACGGTGGTGTAATGGGACGCCTGCTCGTCGGCCGCCACGTTGACCTTCACGCCGAGCCGACCGGCCTCCTCGATCGCCTTGCCAGACCAGCTGCCGGTGTTGAGGTAGTCGGCCGCGGCGCCGGCGGCGGCAAGATTCAGCGGCACGGCGGCAAACTGCGCCGTCGCCCCGCCCTGCAGGAAAAGCACCTTGTAGCCGGCCGGAATCGCAAGCAAGGCTCGCAGGCGCGTCTCGGCCCGCTCGGCGAGCTCGACGAAGGCCTGCCCGCGGTGGCTCACCTCCATGACAGACATGCCACTGCCCTGCCAATCGGTGAGCTCGTCGCGGGCCTGCTCGAGAACTTCCAGCGGCAGCGCCGCGGGTCCGGCGGAGAAATTGAAGACGCGCACCTTGAAGGCCGCCTCGCAGTGGAATTCGGGGAACAGCGGATAGTATCAAGCGGCAGGACCGGCTTGAGAACTTTTGGCCATCCTGGCCCGCCCGATGGGCGGGGCGGCGGACCCAGAGCGCTCAGGAACGCGGCCGCGGAAGTGAAGGACCGTGCCGCGAGGGACGCAGCGCAACGGCCGGTGCGAGGGGCGTTCCGGGCGTCCCCGGAAAACCCGCTCCGGGGCACGGTCCGCTCGCACCGCCCGCCAGCGGCTCAGGGTCGAGCGGGCTAGGTGCCCGGATCAGCCTCCGGCGCCTCGCCGCTCTCGGCCGGCTGCTCCTCGGCACCCGCCTCGCCATTCTCCAGGCTCTCGAGCCGCTCGAGGCCGACCAGCCGCTCCCCCTCATCGAGGCGGATCAGGCGTACCCCCTGGGTGTTGCGGCCGAGCACCGACACCTCGTCGACCGGCGTGCGCACGAGAGTGCCGTTCGAGCTGATCAGCATGATCTCCTGCCCGGGCAGCACCTGCAGCGCCGCCACCGTGGCGCCGTTGCGCTCGCTCGTCTGAATCGCGATCACACCCTGGCCGCCGCGGCCCTGGGGCGGAAATTCCTCGGTCGGCGTGCGCTTGCCGTACCCGGCCGCGGAGGCCGTGAGCACGGTCCCCTCGGCCACCACGATGAGCGCAATGAGCTCCTGGCCCTCCCCGAGCCGGATGCCGCGCACGCCCGCGGCGTCCCGGCCCATCGGGCGCACCTCCTGCTCGTGGAAGCGGATGGCCTTGCCGCCGCTCGAGACCAGGATGACCTCGCGCTCGCCGTCGGTGATCGCCACGCCGATCAGGCGGTCGTTGTCGTGAAGATCGAGCGCAATGATGCCGCTTGCACGAGGACGCGAGAAGGCGGCAAGCGGCGTCTTCTTGACCGTGCCCTGACTGGTCGCCATGAACACGTAGTGCTGCTCGTCATACTGCTTGACCGGCAGAAGGGCGTTGATCTTCTCGCCCTGCTCGAGCGGCAGCAGGTTCACCATGGGCTTGCCCGCCGAGGCGCGCCCGGCCTGCGGCAGCTCATACACCTTCAGCCAGTACACCTTGCCGCGGTTGGAAAAGCACAGCACCGTGTCATGCGTGTGGGCGACGAAGAGCTTCTCCACGAAATCCTCGTTCTTGACCGCGGTGGCGGCCTTGCCCCGCCCGCCGCGCCGCTGGGTCTGGTACTCGGTGAGCGGCTGGCACTTGGCGTACCCGCCGTGCGAGAGCGTCACCACCACGTCCTGCGGCTCGATCAGATCCTCGGTCGTGAGATTGAGCTGGTCGCGGTTGATCTCCGTACGGCGCTCGTCGCCGTAGTTCTCGCGAATTTCGATGAGCTCCTCGCGGATCACCTCGATGAGCCGCTCGGGTCGGGTGAGGATGTCGGTGAGATCGACGATGCGAGCAAGGAGCTCGCGGTACTCCTCGATGATCTTGTCCTGCTCGAGCCCGGTGAGGCGGTGCAGGCGCATCTCGAGAATCGCCTGCGCCTGGGCCTCGGAGAGGCGATAGCCCGACTCGGAGAGCCCACTGCCCTCGGGCAGCGCGCCGGCGCGAGTCGAGGCGGCCCCGGCGCGCTCGAGCATCTGCGTGACCACGCCCGGCCGCCAGTGGCGCCCCACCAAGCCCGCGCGCGCCTGCGCCGGCGAGGCGGAGGCTCTGATGAGGGCGATCACCTCCTCGATGTTGGCGAGCGCAACGGCGAGCCCCTCGAGGATGTGAGCGCGCTCCCGGGCCCTGGCGAGCTCGAAGATGGTGCGCCGGGTGACGACCTCGCGGCGGTGCCGGATGAACGCATCCAGCATCTCCTTGAGCGACATCAGCTTCGGCTGCCCGTCCTCGAGGGCCACCATGTTGATGCCGAACACCGTCTCCATCGGCGTCTGCGCGTAGAGGTTGTTGAGGACGACCTCGGCGTTCTCGCCGCGCCTGAGCTCGATCACGATGCGCATGCCGTCCTTGTCCGACTCGTCCCTGAGGCCATCGCCCGCGATGCCCTCGATCTGCTTCTCGCGCACGAGCTGCGCGATGCGCTCGATCAGGCGCGCCTTGTTGACCTGGTAGGGGAGCTCGGTCACCACGATCGCCTGCCGATCGCCTCGGCCGATCTCCTCGATGGCGACACGGGCGCGCACCGAGAGCCGTCCGCGCCCGGTGCGGTAGGCGGTGGCGATCTCCTGCGCACCGTTGATGATGCCTCCGGTCGGGAAGTCCGGCCCCGGCACGTGCTGCATCAGCACGCCGAGCGGCAGCTGCGCGTCCTCGAGCAGCGCCAGGCAGGCATTGACCACCTCGGAGAGGTTGTGCGGCGGAATGTTGGTCGCCATGCCGACCGCGATGCCGGTCTGACCGTTGACCAGCAGATGCGGAATGCGCGTCGGCAGCACCGAGGGCTCGAGCTCGGACTCGTCGTAGTTCGGGATGAAATCGACCGTGTCCTTGTCGATATCGGCCAGCAGCTCGTGCGCCAGGCGCGACATGCGCACCTCGGTGTAGCGCATGGCCGCGGGCGTATCGCCGTCGACCGAGCCGAAATTGCCCTGGCCGTCGACCAGCAGATAGCGCATGGAGAACGGCTGCGCCATGCGCACGATGGTGTCGTAGACGGCCGTATCCCCGTGCGGGTGGTATTTGCCGATCACATCGCCGACGACGCGCGCGGATTTCTTGTACGGCTTGTTCCAGTCGTTGCCGAGCTCGCGCATCGCGTACAGCACGCGCCGATGCACCGGCTTCAGGCCATCGCGCACATCGGGCAGGGCGCGCCCGACGATCACGCTCATGGCGTAATCGAGGTAGGACTGCCGCATTTCCTCTTCGAGGCTGACCGACAGGACTTCGCGCGCTATCTCAGACATGGGCCGGGAAACGGACCGGGGCGGAGGCGGGAATGGCAGACATCAAGCTCTCGGGCCTTGGCTCTCGGGAAGCACCAAAACCGCGATGTTAGCACGGCAGGTACATTCGGCGCTGCGCCGGGGCGCAAGATGACCGATAATGGGTTGCAACGCGGCCGGCGCCTCGGGCCGCGATCCAAGGGGTTCGAGGGTTCGTATGGCAACCGCATCACACCGTCCCGGTCCGGACGCCCGCGGCCGAAACGCCGAGCAGGGCGAGCTCGCCAAGTTCGATGCCCTCTCGGAGCGCTTCTGGGACGAGCACGGACAGTTCCGACCGCTGCATCTGCTGAATCCGGTCCGGCTGCGCTTCGTGGCTGAGCGATGCGCCCTGGCCGGCGCTCGCGTACTCGACGTCGGCTGCGGGGGTGGACTGCTCGCCGAGTCGCTCGCGCGAGAGGGCGCGAGGGTTGCGGCGATCGATCTGGCTCCGGGGATGATCGAGGTCGCCCGCATGCACGCGAGCGCCCACGGCCTGTCGATCGATTACCGGGTGGCCGCCGCCGAAGACCTCGCGGAAAGCGCCCCCGCAAGCTTCGATGTGCTCACCTGCATGGAAATGCTCGAGCATGTACCCCGGCCGCAGAAGATGCTCGCGACGCTGGCCGCGTTGGTGCGGCCCGGGGGCTCGGTGTTCATTTCCACTCTGAACCGCAACCCCAAATCCTTTCTCGTGGCCATTCTCGGGGCCGAGTACCTGCTCTCGCTCGTGCCGCGCGGCACCCACGAATATGAGCGTTTCATCCGCCCGAGCGAGCTCGCCGGCTGGGCCCGCTCGGCCGGCCTGAGTGCCCGCGCCCTCGCCGGCATCGTGCTCAATCCCCTGACCGGAACCGCCCGCCTGACGACGGACCCCGCGGTGAATTACCTGGCGCACTTCGTGCGCGACGCGTCTCCCGAGGCGCCCGCGTCGCCGTAGTTGCGGATCTCGGAGCCATGTTCAGGCACGGCGGGAGCTCTCGCCGCAGCGATGCGCCGACGGCCGCTCAAGCGGCGAGCAGCCCCTCGAGCTCCTGAGCCTCGAGCGCTCGAAAGTGTCCCCGGGGGAGGGAGCGATCGAGCACCAGAGTGCCGAGCCGGGTGCGCACCACCCGACTGACGAGCGCGCCCTGGCGCTCGAGCAGCTGCCGCGCCTCCTTGCCGCTGGCGCCTTGCACGGTGAGCGCGTACCAGCGGTTGGCGGCCTCGCCCCCGGAGCCCTCGCAGCCGAGCACCTGCAGACGCTCACCGCTGTCGAGCACGCCTGCCAGGATCCCCTGGCGCTGTGACTCGGTGAGCTCGCCACGGATCCTCACGCTGAAGTCGCTCACCCAACGGCGCACGCCTCGCTGCAGCCTCGAAGCGAGCTCCCCATCGCCGCAGATCAGCTCCAGTCCCCCGTCGATCCTCGGCATGGGGCTCACCACCACGAAACGCCGCCCGGCGCGCCTGGGCAGGCGTGACAACAATGCCATCGCGCCCGCCTCATCCGTCGCGGGCTTGTCGAGGCTCTCGCCGCTCGAGCGATGGTAGATGAACGTGCGGCCACCGCTGTGCGGCTCGCGCTGGCGGATGAGGCGGCCGTCGAGGCGCACCTGATCGCCCGGGACGACCTTCATGCCGAGCGTGGCCGGCCGGCCGTTGACGCTCAGCCGCCCCGCCCGAATCCAGTCCTCGGCCTCGCGGCGCGAGGCGAGACCGGCCTGCGAGAGCACCTTCTGCAGCCGTTCAGGCTCTGCCGCAGGCTCACTGTGATGGGCGGCGCGGCGGCCCGACCGGCGCCCGACCGGATCACTCGGGCGCATCGTCTGGGGCGGCGAGCATCGTGCGGGCCGGCGATTCCGGCGCATCGAAAGCCTCACTCTCTCCGCTCTCTCCACTCTCTCCCGCCTCCGCAGGATCCTCTCGCCCTTCGCCCGCCCCGCCCCAGGAGTCGCTCCCGGCGCAGACCGGCGCGGCATCCACCCTGGAGCCCTCTGCGGCTTCGCAGCCCTCTGCGGCGGCCTGCCCGGCGGCGGGCAGATCGAGCTGCAGGTTCAGATCGCCCACCGCCTTCAGCTCCGACAGCGGCGGCAGCTGATCGAGACTCGCGAGGCCAAAATAATCGAGGAAATCGCGCGTGGTGCCGAGAAGCTCGGGACGGCCGGGGACGTCGCGGTGGCCGACGATCCGCACCCAGTTGCGCTCGAGCAGCGTCTTGACGATGTTGGGATTGACGGCGACGCCACGCACGTCCTCGATCTCCCCCCGGGTGATCGGCTGGCGGTAGGCGATGAGGGCCAGCGTCTCGAGCAGCGCCCGCGAGTAGCGCGCCGGCCGCTCGGGCCAGAGCCGCGAGACTTCGGCGGCAAACTCGCGGCGCACCTGGATGCGCAGCCCCGAGGCGGTCTCCTTCAGCTCGATGCCTCGTCCATCGTACTCTGCGGCGAGGGCGTCGATCGCCTGGCGCAGCGCCTCCTCGCTCGGGCGGGCCGACTCATCGAACAGCTGCGCGAGCTCCTCGCGCTTGAGCGGCCGGCCGGCGGCCAGCAGCGCCGCCTCGATCACATTCCTCAGATAAAACTCACTCATCGGACGTCTCTTGGGGAGAATGACCCGGCTCATCCTGAGCTTCGCTCCTGGGGGGCTGCGGCTTCGCCGCCTCAAAAATGGCTCCCGGCAACTCTTCCATCGCAGGCTCATCGGCGGGCGGCTCATCCGGCACCGGGCCCTCTTCGGTCTGCGACCCGGAGTTGTCGGTGACGAGGTGCAGGCTGCGCCCGCGGCCCCCCGCCCGCACATGCAGCGGAGCGTAGGGCTCGGATTGCACGATGTCGATCAGCCCCTCGCGCACCAGCTCGAGGATCGCCATGAAGGTGACCGTCACCCCCATGCGGCCTTCCTCGGGCTTGAACAGGCGCGTGAAGTCCACGAAGCTCGACTGCTCGAGCGAGGCGAGAATGTTGCCCATGCGCTCGCGCACCGACAGCACTTCGCGCTGGATGTGATGGTGCGCGAACATCTGCGCGCGCACCACGACCTCCTGAAATGCCACCAGCATTTCCTTGAGCGTGATCTGTGGCAGGGCCCTCACCACCTGGCGGTCCTTGAGCTCCGCCGCGGCGGTCCAGTGATCGCGCTCGAGCCTCGGCAGCGCATCGATGTCCTCCGCCGCGCGCTTGAAGCGCTCGTACTCCTGCAACCGCCGCACGAGCTCCGCCCGCGGATCCTCTTCCACGCCCTCGCCGGAAAGTTTCGGCCGCGGCAGCAGCATGCGCGACTTGATCTCCGCGAGCGTCGCGGCCATCACGAGGTACTCGCCAGCGAGCTCGAGCTGCAGCTCCTGCATCAGCTCGATGTACTTCATGTACTGCCGGGTGATCTCGGCGAGCGGGATGTCCAGGATGTCGAGGTTCTGCCGGCGGATGAGGTACAGCAGCAGATCGAGCGGCCCTTCGAAGGCCTCCAGGAACACCTCGAGCGCCTGCGGGGGGATGTACAGGTCGCGCGGCAGCACCGTGACCGGCTCGCCGTTGACGACGGCGAAAGGCATCTCGACCTGCTCCGGCCCGTTCCTGTGCGGATCGGGCTCCCGCGCGGGGTCCGGGGCATCCGGTACGATCGACAATTCAGGCTTCGGATCCATGGCGGCTCAGTCGCTGCGCAGGTGCATGGCCCGGCGCACCTCTTCCAGCGTCGCCCGGGCCGCATCGCGCGCCTTCTCCGAGCCCTCCGCCACGATGTCACGCAGCAGCTCGGGATTCTCGATGTACTCCTGCGCGCGGTGCCGCATCTCGGTGACTTCCGCGACGATCTTCTCGATGACCGGCTGCTTGCACTCCAGGCAACCGATGCCCGCCGTGCGACAGCCCTCGGCCGCCCAATTGCGGGTGTCCTCGCCGGAGTAGATCTTGTGCAAGTCCCACACCGGACAGCGCTCGGGCTCGCCCGGATCGGTGCGCCGCGCCCGCGCCGGATCGGTCTTCATGGCCCGAAGCTTGCGCTCGACCGACTGCGGGTCCTCGCGCAGCTCGATGGTGTTGCCGTAGGACTTGGACATCTTGCGCCCGTCGAGCCCCGGGACCTTGGGCGTCTCGGTGAGCAGCGCCTGGGGCTCGGGCAGGATGGTGATGCCCGTGCCCTCCAGGTAGCCGAGCAATCGGTCGCGGTCGGCCACGGTCAGGCGGTTGTTGCTGTGCACGAGCGCGCGGCCACGCTCGAGGGCCTGCTGGTCGCCGGCCTCCTGGAACTTGCGCCTCAGCTGGCGGTAGAGCGTGGTATTGCGTCCGCCAAGGCTTTTGATGGCGCGCTCGACCTTCTCCTCGAAATCAGGCTCGCGGCCATAGAGATGGTTGAAACGACGTGCGGTCTCGCGCGTGAGCTCCACATGCGCCACCTGATCCTCGCCCACGGGCACGTGCTGCGCCCGGTAAATGAGGATGTCTGCGCTTTGCAACAGCGGATACCCCAGGAATCCATAGGTTGCCAGATCCTTGTCCTTGAGCTGCTCCTGCTGGTCCTTGTAGCTCGGCACCCGCTCAAGCCAGCCGAGGGGGGTGATCATGGACAACAGCAGGTGCAGCTCGGCGTGCTCGGGCACGTGCGACTGGACGAACAACGTCGCCACCCCGGGATTGAGACCCGCCGCCAGCCAATCGATCAGCACCTCGTGCACGAACTCCGGCAGCCGGGCGGTGTCCTCGTAGCCGGTGGTCAGCATGTGCCAGTCGGCGATGAAGAAAAAGCACTCGTGCTCGTACTGCAGGCGCACCCAGTTGCGAAGCGCTCCGTGGTAATTGCCCAGGTGCAGCCGGCTCGTGGGCCGCATGCCGGACAGGACGCGGCCGCCGGGGTGAGGTGTGCTCATCGAAGCTGTTCTCGCATTCCCAAACGCTCAGTATACCGTGTTCGCCCCCTCCCCCAGGGCAAGCCGCGACCGCGGCGAGCAGCCGCGCGGGCCGGCCCGCTTGGACGGGCAGGCCGGAAGCGATCACCAGGGACGGTGGCTCGCAGGGCGGGTGGCCGTGATTGCAGCCAACGGTCCCTTCCCCGCGCGGATGAGCACCGGCGGCGTCACCGACAGGTCCACCACCGTGGTCGGCTCCACACCGCAATCCCCCCCATCGAGCACCGCATCGATCTCGTTCTCGAGGCGCTGCTGGATCTCTCGGCCCGAGGTAAGCGGAGAGGACTCCTCCGGCAGCAGCAGCGTACTGCTCATGAGCGGCTCGCCAAGCTCCTTGAGCAGCAGCCGCGGCACCGGGTGATCCGGGATGCGCACCCCGATGGTGCGCCGCCGCTCGTGCTGCAGGCGCCGGGGCGTCTCGCGCGTGGCCTTGAGCAGAAAAGTGTATGGCCCCGGCAGGCAGCTGTGCAGCATCCGAAATTGCCAGGTCTCGATTCGGGCGAACCGGCCGACCTCGGCGAGATCCGCGCAAACCAGGGTGAAATGGTGGTGCCGGTCCGCGCGGCGGATGCGCCGCACCCGCTCGATCGCTTGCGGCTCGCCCAGATGCCAGCCGAGCGCGTAGCAGGAGTCGGTGGGATAGGCGATGATGCCGCCGCCGCGCACGATCTCGGCCGCCATGCGGATCAGGCGGGCCTGGGGCGTGACGGGGTGAAGCTCGAGATATTGGCTCATGTGCTCGTCCGCTCCGGGAGGAGCACGAGTGCGATATCATACGCAACCTTGAACAGTACCTGCGACCGCCCGGGCGGATGAGCGCCTCACCCCAAACCACGATCAACGAGATCCGCACCGCCTTGGAACGTGCCTTCTCGCCGCTGTCGCTCGAAGTCCTCGACGACAGCGCCCGGCACGCCGGCCACGCGGGAGCCCGATCCGGAGGACACTTCCGCGTAGCGCTGGTATCACGCTCATTCGCGGGCCGGCCGCCGCTCGAACGGCACCGCATGGTCTACGAGGCGCTCGCGCCGCTGATGCGTCACGGCATCCATGCGCTGAACATCTCCGCCACCGCGCCGCCGGCTCCCTGACGGCCCGCCGGTATACGGCCGGCCGATCTTTGCATCTTCTGCCCCACCACAACTTTGCCCCACCACAACCGAACGAGCCTCTCATGAAGCAACTCAGGATCCTCTGCCTCGTGTGCGCCCTGGCGACCCTCGCCGCGTGCCATCCCCAGTCCTCCGCGCCGGGCAAGCCCTCCACCTCCGTGGTGGCCACGGTCAACGGGACGCCGATCAGCCAGGACTTCTACGAGTTCTACATCAAGGGGATCACCGGCGGCCGCGACTCGAGCGCCTTGACGCCGCGCCAGCGCGCCATGGTGCTCGACAGCCTGATCCGCGCGGAAGCCGTGGCGCAGCAGGCGACGAAGGAAGGGCTGCAGAAGCAGCCGAGCACCGCCTCGCTCCTCCGGCTCTCTCGCCTGCACATCCTCGAGCAGGCGGCCTCGGACAAGTTCCTCGCCGGCAAGACGCCGAGCGATGCGCAGCTGCAGGCCGAATACAACGCCGAGGTGGCGCAGATGCCGAAGATCGAGTACCACGCCGAGCACATCCTGGTAAAGAGCAAGACGCTCGCCGAAAAGGTCATCCAGGACCTCGAGCACGGTGAGAACTTCGCCATGCTGGCCAAGAAATACTCCATCGACCCCTCCAAGGCCAATGGCGGGGATCTCGGCTGGTTCACCCTCAATCACATGGTCAAGCCCTTCTCCGACGCCCTCGCCCGGTTGAAGATCGGTGAGTACACCCACACCCCGGTGCACACGCAGTACGGCTGGCACGTCATCAAGCTGCTCGGCACCCGGCCGCTGACGCCGCCGCCGTTCGCCCAGGTCAAGCAGCGCCTGGTGCAGATCGTCGAGGCCAAGCAGTTCCGCGCCTACACCGACACGCTGATCGGCAAGGGCAAGGTCGTGACCTATCTCGACACCCAGACCGACCAGCTGACCAAGGGTGAGGCCGGCCCGCCGGCCGTTCCCGCCGCGCCGGCCAACGCGGGCTGATTCGAGGGCGGATGCCGAAAGCGGGCCCCGGGTCTTCGGACCCGGGGCTCTTACTTGCGCAGCCGGCCGAGCAGCCGCTTGAGCGCCTCCTCGTCGAGCACCTCGACGCCGAGCTCGCGCGCTTTCTCGAGTTTCGCGCCCGGATCGGCACCGGCCACCACGTAGCGGGTCTTCTTCGACACACTGCCCGCGACCTTGGCGCCGAGGGCGATGAGCGCTTCGCCCGCCTGCTCGCGGGTGAGCCCCTCGAGCGTCCCGGTGAGCACGAAGGTCTGACCCGCGAGCGGCAGGTCGCCCGGGAGCCTCTCAAGCGGCGGCCAGGCGAGACCCGCCTCCCTCAGCCGCTCAATCACCCTGCGGTGCTCGCGCGAGCCAAAAAACGCCGCGACATGCGCGGCCACAACAGGTCCCACATCCGGCACGCGTTGGATCTCGTCCTCGCTCGCGCTGATCAGCGACTCGAGGTCGCCGAAGTGCCGCGCGAGCGCGAGGGCCGTGGCCTCGCCCACCTCGCGGATGCCGAGCGCGTACAACAGCCGCGGCAGCGTCGTCCGTTTGCTGCGATCGATGGCGGCCTTGAGGTTCGCCGCCGACTTCTCGCCCATGCGCTCGAGCCCGGCAAGCTGCTCCACGGTGAGCGTGTACAGGTCGGCGGGGGAGCTGACGATGCCGCCGTCGACCAGCTGCTCGATGAGCTTCTCGCCGAGCCCCTCGATGTCCATCGCCCGCCGGCTCGCGAAGTGCCGGATCGCCTCCTGGCGCTGCGCCGGGCAGCTGAACGCGCCGGTGCAGCGGGCCACCGCCTCGCCTTCGGGCTTGATGACCGCCGAGCGGCACACCGGACAGGTCTTGGGCAATGCGATGCGGCCGGGCTCAGGATGCGGCCGCCGCTCCGCGATCACGCGCACCAGCTCCGGGATGACATCGCCCGCGCGCCGGACCACGACCGTATCTCCCTCGCGCACATCCTTGCGCCACACCTCATCGAGGTTATGCAGCGTCACATTGCTCACGGTCACACCGCCGACGAACACCGGCTCGAGCCGCGCCACCGGAGTGAGTGCGCCGGTGCGCCCGACCTGGAACTCGATCGCGCGCACCCGCGTCATCGCTTCCTCGGCCGCAAACTTCTGCGCCAACGCCCAGCGCGGAGCGCGCGAGACGAACCCCAGCCTTTCCTGATCGGCGCGCCGCTCCACCTTGAAGACCACTCCGTCGATCTGATAGGGCAGGCTTGCCCGCCGCCGCCCCATCTCCCGGTAGTACTCGAGGCAGCCTTCGGCGCCGCGCACGCGCTCGGAGTGCGGACACACCGGCAGCCCCCATGCCTGAAGCGCCTCGATCAGCCGGCTCTGGGTCTCGGGGGGGTGCCAGCCGGAGACCATCCCGAGACCGTAGAAATACACCCGCAGAGGCCGCGCGGCGGTGATGCGCGGATCGAGCTGACGAAGACTGCCCGCCGCGGCGTTGCGTGGATTGACGAACATCCTCTCGCCGCGGTCCTGCGCCTCGCGATTCAAACGCTCGAACCCTGCGATCGGCATGAACACCTCGCCGCGCACTTCGAGCATTCGCGGCGCCTTGCCGCGCAGCCGCAGCGGGCAGGCCCGGATGGTGCGCACGTTGGCTGTCACATCCTCGCCCTGGAAACCGTCGCCGCGGGTCGCCGCGCGCTCGAACAGGCCCTCCTGAAAGACCATGGTCACGGCGAGCCCGTCGAGCTTCGGCTCGGCGAAGTATTCGAGGGCCCCCTGCGTCCCGAGCCGCTCGCGCGCGCGCCGGTCGAAGGCCATCACGTCCTCGTCGGTGAATCCATTGTCGAGTGAGAGCATCGGCACTTCGTGCACGACCTCGCCGAACTCGCCGCTCGGGGCGCCCGCGACGCGTTGGGTCGGAGAGTCGGGTGTGATGAGCTCCGGGTGCGCGGCTTCCAACCGCTTGAGCTCCGCCATCAGCTTGTCGTACTCGGCGTCCGGGATCTCGGGGTCATCGCGGACATAGTAGCGATAGTCATGCCGGGCGATCTCGGCGCGCAGCGCGTCCAGGCGCGCGCGCACCCCTGTCGTCACGATGCGGCCTCACCGCCGGTGCCCGCGAACAGGCTCTCGCGCAGCAGCCCGATGCTCTCGCCCGTCAACGCCCCGCCCTGGGCATCCTGCAGCTCGCCCTGCAGCCTCTCGCAGAGGTTCAGCGCGACATCGACGAGCTCATCGAACGCCTGGTGTTCCGGGCTCGGTCCGGGAAGCACCACGAACAGGCTGAGACCCGCATACCGCTGCGAGTCCATGGTATCGAGGTCGAAGGTTCCAGGACGGGTGAGCGAGGCGACGCTCACGATGGCCCGATGCGTTTCGTCCGGTTTGTGAAAGATGTCGAACTCACCGAGCAGGAACCCCTCGGCTGCGAGAGCCAGCCGCACGGCCCGCCCGGGGAAGCGCTCGGGGGGCGCCACCAGGCGCAGCGCGACGATTTGTCGTGATGCCTCCGGCGGCCACCGCACGACGGGTGCCACCGGCCTCGGGCCCTCGAGTGCAGCCGTCTCGTCCAATGCCTGGGAGGCTGGAACATCCACCGCCGCCTCGGCAAGCACCGGTAGCTCCGCCGTGGGGGATTCATGGAGATCCTCGGCGAGTACCACGCGCAACGGTTTTTCGGCTGAGGAATGGACATCATCGGCGGCGAGGGCGGCCGGGGCGGCCAGCGGTTCCTCGCGCGCGTCGGGCTGCCCCTCGCTCGCGGCTTCGTGGCTGCGGATCTCGGAAAGCCAGCCCTCTCGCTGCGCAGCCCCCGCCCCCCCTGAGCCCCGCTCTTCGCGGTGCGACTCGAGCATGGCAGGCCATTCGCCGGTGACCCGTCCGATGCCGGGATGCGCCTGCCCGGAGCCGGTGCCTCGGGCCATCCAAGAGCGCTCAGGACCGCTTTGCCCTGGCTCACCCTTGGGCGAGAGAAGGGCATCGGCGAGGCCCGGCTCGCCGATCCAGGGCTCGTCAGGATCCGCGAGGACCGTGTCGGACAGGTCCGTACCCGGACGGGTCGCCAGATCCTCTCCGGCCAGGACATGCCGGGCGCTCCCGCGCTCCTTTGCACCCGGCCCCCGTGCGTGCCGCGGTCGCCAGCGCTCCCAGAGCCCGAGCGCGAGAATGAAGCCACCCCCCAGAATGAGCAGTGTCCAACGCAACTTCGACACGGCATGCCCCCAGAGCGTCAAACCGCAGCCAGCCGAACCGCCTCATCCACATCCACGGCCACGAGCCTCGAGACCCCCGCCTCGTGCATGGTCACGCCGAGCAGCTGCGAGGCGAGTTCCATGGTGGTCTTGTTGTGGGTGATGAAGATGAACTGCACCTGCCGCGACATCTCGCGCACGATGTCGCAGAAGCGGCCGATGTTGGCCTCATCGAGCGGCGCATCCACCTCATCGAGCAGGCAGAACGGCGCAGGGTTCAGATCGAAGATCGAGAACACCAGCGCCACGGCGGTGAGCGCCTTCTCCCCGCCCGAGAGCAGATGGATGGTGCTGTTCTTCTTCCCCGGCGGGCGCGCCATCACCGCCACGCCGGCATTGAGCACATCCTCGCCCACCAGCTCCAGATACGCGTGTCCGCCGCCGAACAGGCGCGGGAATTTCTCCTTCATGCCGGCGTTGATCTTCTCGAAGGTGTCCTCGAAGCGGCTGCGCGTCTCCTTGTCGATGCGCCGCATCGCCTCCTCGAGCGTCTCGAGCGCCGAGGTCAGATCGGTGAACTGCCGGTCGAGGTACTCCTTGCGCTCGGTCTGCTCCGTCAGCTCATCGATGGCCGCCAGGTTCACCTGGCCGAGCTTCTCTATCCCGGAACGAACCTGCGCCAGGGTATCTTCCCAGGCGGGCACCTGGGCATCGGCGGGCAGGCGCTCCTGGGCCGACTCGAGCGTAAAGCGCGTCTCGATGAGCTGCTCGAGCAGCCCCTCGCGCCGGATGCGGTTCTCCTGGGCCGCGAGCCGGGCCGCCTCCATCGCCTCGCGCGCGTGCTCGACCCGCCGCTCCGCCTGTGTGCGTTGCTCCTCGAGCGACCGCTGGGCCGTGTCGGCCTCCGCCAAAGCCGCACGCGCCGCGGCGAGATCCGCCTCCACGGTCAGCCGTTGGGAAAGCATGTCATCGAGTCGCGTCTCGAGCTCGACGATGGGCGCATCGCCGCCGGCGAGCTCCGCTTCGAGGTCCTCGCACCGTCTCACCAGGTGGGCACGCTGCTCGCCCATGCGGGCGAGACTCAAGCCAATCGAGCTCTCCGACGAGCGGCGCGCCTCGACCCGGATCAGCAGGTCGCGGGCCGCCACCTGGGCCGCCTGCGCGCGCGAGCGCGCCGCCGCGAGCCCCTCCCGGCGCACCTCGCGCTCCTCCTCGAGCGCTTCCCGCTGGACGTTGAGCTCGCAGACCCGCATCGCTCCCTGCTCGAGGGCTTCGCGCGCCTGGCGCAGCGCCTCCTGCGCCGTGGCGACCTCCCGCGCGAGCTCCTCACGTTCCTCGTCGATGCGGGCTCGGCGCTGCATCGTTTGCTCGGCCCGCGCGCGGGCCGCCTGCACCCGGCCGGTCAGCTCGGCATGGCGCCGATGGGCATCGTGAATGTGTGTCTGCGCGGCGTCACGCTCGACTTCAGCCTGGGCGAGCGCATCGCGCACTTGCGCGAGGCGCGCCTCGGCGATACGCACGCGATCCTCGGTGGCCCCGGCCGCCGCTCGCAGGCTCTTCAGCCGGTGCTCGCGCTCGATGATGCCGGAATGCGGGTCGACGCCGCGGCTGACGCGCAGCCAATGGCGGCCCAGCCACTCGCCCGCAGGGGTGATGACGGACTGTCCGGACTCGAGCGTCGCTCGGATCTGCAGCGCCTCGGCCAGGGCGTCCGCGACACGCACGCCCGCCAGTTGCGCCAGGGCGGCGGCCGGCCCCGATACCTTGCGGGCCAGGGTATCGCCCACGGTGGCGGTGGAGGCGGTGCCATCTTCAACCAGCGTCAGGTGCCCCTCGGCGAGCCGCTCGAGCGGCCCGGCAAGCGCATCGAGCCCCTCGACACACACCGCCTCGAGGTAGTCCCCCAGGGCAGTCTCGACCGCGCGCTCCCAGCCGGGCTCGACCGTGAGGCGCTCGGCGAGCCGCGGGCGCCCGGCAAGGCCGGCGCCGGAGAGCCATTCGACCGCCTCCCCGGCGCTTGCCGAGAGCGCGGCCCGTTGCACCGCCTCGAGCGAGGTGCACTCGGCGCGCGAGCGCTCGCGCTGCACGCGGGCCGCCTCGAGCTCCTTTTCCGCGGCAAGCTGCTCGGTCCGTGCGCCCTGCACACGCTCCACGGCGAGCCGCAGATTCTCCGAGAGCATCTCGCCGGCGGCGCGCGCCTCGGCCTCCTGGCCGGTGAGCAGATCGAGCTGCTCGCTCAGGTCCCGGGCGGCGAGCGCGTCGCGCTCGAGGGCAAGCCGCTCGATCTGAGCCTGGAGGCTGCGCAGCTGATTCTCGAGCTGCTCGATGCGCGCCCGCTCGACCTGAGTGGTGCGGTCGGCGCCCCCGAGCGCACCGTTCAACCGCTCCCAACGCTCCTGCCAGGCGGCAAGCTCCCCCTCGCTCGTCTCGAGCGCCTGCGCCATCGCCTGCTCGGCACGCCGGGCGTCCTCGAGCTGCGGGAGCGAGGCGCCGAGATCCTCGCGGACGGCGGCGAGCTCACGCTCGTCGCGCTCGATGTGCGCGCCGAGCTCCGCCAGCGTCGCGCTCGCCTGGGCGAGATCGGCACGCTGGCGCTCGCGCAGCTGCCGGGTATGTTGGATCGCCTGCTCGAGACGGGAGATCTCCGAGCCAATCTCGTAATGACGGGCCTGGACGGCCGAGAGCCGCTCGGTGGAAGTCGCGTGCTGCGCGCGCTGGCTCTCGATGGCCGCCTCGGCGGACCGCTGATCGGCGAGCGCCGATTGCATCTCCAGCTCGCGCTCGCGGGTCGCGCTGTCGTGCACCTCGGCGCCGCTGTCGAGCTCTCGTATGCGCAGCGCCAGCAGCTCCGCGCTCACGCGCCGCTCATCCTCCTTCAGCCCCTGATAGCGCCGGGCGGTCGCCGCCTGGCGCTGCAGGTGGCGGATCTGCTTCTCGACCTCGTCGCGCACATCCTGCAGCCGCTCGAGGTTCTCGCGCGTATCGGCGATGCGGCTCTCGGTCTCCCGACGGCGCTCCTTGTAGCGGGAGATGCCGGCGGCTTCCTCGACGAAAGCGCGCATATCCTCGGCCTTCGCCTCGATGATGCGCGAGATGGTGCCCTGCTCGATGATGGCGTAGCTGCGCGCGCCGAGGCCCGTACCAAGGAACAGATTGGTGATGTCCTTGCGGCGGCAGCGCGCTCCGTTGATGTAGTAACCGGAGGAGCCATCGCGAGCGACCTGGCGCCTGAGGGAGATCTCGTTGTAGCTCGCGTAGGGACCGCCGATCTTGCCGTCGGAGTTGTCGAAGACCAGCTCGACCGAGGCGGTGCCGACGGGCTTGCGGGCCGAGGAGCCGTTGAAGATCACATCCGCCATGTTGTCGCCGCGCAGGTGCTTGGCCGAGAGCTCTCCCATCACCCAGCGCACCGCGTCGATGACGTTCGATTTGCCGCAACCATTCGGCCCGACGACGCCGGTGAGATTGCTGGGAAAGCTGACTTGGGTCGGATCGACGAAGGATTTGAAGCCGGCGAGCTTGATCTTGGTCAGCCGCATCTGCTGTGTCTTCCGGTCTCTTGAATGGCCGCCCTGGAGCCTGGCGGACTTGTGATCGCCGCAGCGAGCGCGGCTAGTGTAGAGTAATTGCCCATGCCCTCACAGCCTTCCGCCACGATCGAGACCTTCCCCAATCCGCGCCCCGGACAGGATTACACCATCCGCATGCGCATCCCGGAATTCACCTGCCTGTGCCCGCTGACCGGCCAGCCGGACTTCGCCACCCTGAAGCTCGCCTACGTGCCGGACTCAAAGTGCGTGGAGCTGAAGTCCCTCAAGCTCTATATCTGGTCTTTCCGAGATCGGGGCGTGTTCCACGAGGCGGTGACCAACGAAATGGCCGACGATCTCGCCGGGGAGCTCTCGCCCCGGTTTCTGCGGCTCGAGGCGCGCTTCAAGGTACGCGGGGGGATCTACACCCGCGTGATCGTGGAGCGACGTCAGGCGGGCTGGACGCCGGCCCCGCCGGCAATCCTTCCCTAACCAGTTTACTTCCTTTCGGCGCTAGCGCCGTCGCATATTGAGACTGTACAGCGCCTAGCGCGCCGGTATAATCGCGCGTCCTGCACGAGGCTTAATGCTTTAGGAGCAACTGATGCCGGCCAAAAAACCCGCGCCGAAGGCTGCGAAGGGTAGAAAGGCCGCACCTGGCAAACCCCCCGCCAGGCCCGCCGCCAAGAAGCCCGCGGCCCACAAACGCGCTGCCGAGCACAAGGCGGCCCCACCGGTTCACCACAAAGCGGAGGCTGCGGCGCGGGAAATCCGCCGCACGGCCCCCGACGCGACTGCTCACCACATGACGGACGTAGTTGAAGAAATCCGCAAGCCCGGCGCTCATGCGCCGGGAACGACCAATGCGCCAGAGAGTGCCGCCCGCACGCGCACGGCTCCCCCGGCCCCGGTGAGCGGCGCCGCATCGGATGGCGAGGACACCGAGACGATAGAGCCCGGAAGCCTGCTTGCGGGCCCGCGCAACGTCCAGCCTTATATCCCCAAGCGCGGGGAGCAGTACATGAGCAAGGAGCAGCTCGACCACTTCCGCAACATCCTCAACAGCTGGAAGCGCGACCTCATGGTCGAAGTCGACCGCACGGTCTCTCACATGAAGGACGAGGCGGCCAACTTTCCCGACCCCTCGGACCGGGCCACCCAGGAAGAGGAATTCAGCCTGGAGCTGCGCACGCGCGACCGCGAGCGCAAGCTTATCCGCAAGATCGACGAGGCCCTCAAGCGCATCGAGGACGGCACCTACGGCTACTGCCTGGAAACCGGGGAGGAAATCGGCATCAAGCGTCTGGAAGCCCGTCCTGTAGCCACCCTCAGCCTCGAGGCCCAGGAGCGCCGGGAACGACGGGAAAAGCAATACGGCGACCGCGACGACCGCTATCGCTAGCCACCGTTCCGCGGCAGGCGATGGCTACACGGGCCGCTTCGCTCCTTCCCCCACCGGCTCCCTGCACCTGGGCTCGCTGCTTGCCGCCACCGGCAGCTTCCTCGATGCGCGCCACCGCGGAGGCCGCTGGCTGGTCCGGATGGAAGACCTCGACCACGAGCGGATCATCCGCAGCAGCGCCGATGAGATCCTGAGAACGCTGGAGCGCTTCGGCCTGCACTGGGACGGTGAGATCGAGTATCAGAGCCGGCGCACCGCCCATTATCTGCAGGCACTCGCAGTGCTGCAGGACGCCGGGGCGACGTTCGAGTGCAGCTGCTCTCGAGGCATGCTCACGGATCGCGCCTCCCGGCAGGCGGGCCCCGACTCCCGCGTCTATCCAGGAACCTGCCGCCCAGGCCCCCGCCGAGCGGGCCCCACCTCGACCCGGTTCAGGATGGAGAGCGTCGTGATTGCGGCCGAAGACCGTTTTCAGGGTTCCATCACCTTCTCGCCCGGCTCGCTCGGGGATGTCGTCGTGCGGCGCCGGGACGGCGTGATCGCCTACCAGCTCGCGGTCGTCGTGGATGACGCCCTCCAAGGAGTCACGGACGTCGTGCGCGGCGCGGACCTGCTGGAGAGCACCGGCTGGCAGATTGCACTGCAACGGGCCCTGGGGCTGCCGACGCCCCGCTACGGACATCTGCCTCTGATCACCGAGCCGGGCGGCGCCAAGCTTGCCAAATCCCGCCGCTCCGTGGCCATTGCGCCCGCGCGGGCCGGCTCGCAGCTATTGACGGTGCTCGGGCTGCTCAACCAGGCCCCGCCGGCGGCACTCTCCGGCGCCCCGGCGCCCGAGGTACTCGCCTGGGCCATCTCGCACTGGAATCCCCACGCCTTCCACGGCATCCGGGAACAGGCTCTCCCAAGCGGCGGGTGACTTCCGCCGGCGCGAAGCGCCTTATCGATGAACGGGGCTCGCCGCTTTGGGCGAACCCCGCAAGTCCCGCGCGCAGCGTGTAACCGAATACTACGCCAACACTACGCCGCGTCGACGTCGCGCATCGAGAGGCGGACGCGGCCCTGGCGGTCCACCTCCAGCACCTTCACGCGCACGATATCGCCTTCCTTGAGCTTGTCGCTCACGCGCTCGACGCGCTCGTTGGAGATCTGCGAGATGTGCACCAGGCCGTCCCGGCCCGGCAGGATGGTCACGAACGCACCGAAGTCCATCAGGCGCGCCACCTTGCCCTCGTAGATGCGGCCCACTTCCACATCGGCCGTGATGAGCTCGATGCGCCGCTGCGCCTCGCGGCCGGCGGTGCCGTTGACCGAGGCGATCTTCACCGTGCCATCGCTCTCGATGTCGATGGTGGTTCCGGTCTCCTCGGTAATCTGGCGGATCACCGCTCCGCCCTTGCCGATGACGTCGCGGATTTTCTCCGGATCGATCTTGAGCGTGATGATGGAGGGCGCCCATTCGGACATGTTCGCGCGGGGCGCGCTGATGACCTTGTTCATCTCCCCGAGGATGTGCAGCCGGCCCTCGCGCGCCTGCTCGAGCGCGACCTTCATGATCTCGGGCGTGACGCTATCGACCTTGATGTCCATCTGCAGCGCGGTGACTCCATCCCTCGTTCCGGCCACCTTGAAGTCCATGTCCCCGAGGTGATCCTCGTCGCCGAGAATATCGGTCAGCACCTTGTAGCGGCCGCCTTCGAGCACCAAGCCCATGGCGACGCCCGCCACCGGCGCCTTGATCGGCACGCCGGCGTCCATGAGGGACAGCGAGGAGCCGCACACGCTCGCCATGGAGCTCGAGCCGTTCGATTCCAGAATCTCCGAGACGATGCGGATCACATACGGAAACTTCGCCATGTCGGGCATCATGGCGTTGACGCCGCGGCGGGCGAGATTGCCATGACCGATCTCGCGGCGCTTGGGCGAGCCCATCATGCCTGTTTCACCGACCGAGAACGGCGGGAAATTGTAGTGCAGCATGAACGGCTCGCGGCGCTCGCCCTCCAGGGCGTCGATGATCTGCGCATCCCGGGTCGTGCCCAGCGTGGTGACCACGAGCGCCTGGGTCTCGCCGCGGGTGAACAGCGCCGAGCCGTGGGTACGCGGCAAGACACCGACCTTCACCGTGATCGGACGCACCGTCTTGCAGTCGCGCCCGTCGATGCGAGGCTCGCCGTTGAGAATCCGCTGGCGCACGATGTCGCTCTCGAGCTTGAACAGCGCGCCAACGGCCTGCTCGGCCGTCCACTTGGGGGCCTCGCCCCCGCTCAGCGCGGCGGTGGTCTGCGCCTTGATCTCCCCGATACGCGTATAGCGCTGCTGTTTCTCGGTGATGGTGTAGGCCTGGGCGAGCGCTTCCCTCGCCTGCTGCGCCACGGCGGCAGTGAGCTCGGCGCTCTCGGCCGGGGGCTGCCAGTTCCAGCGCGCCCGGCCGTTCTCGCGGGCCAGCTCGCGGATGGCGCGGATGGCCACCTGCATCTGCTCGTGCCCGAACACCACGGCACCGAGCATCACGTCCTCGGAGAGGCCCTTGGCTTCCGACTCCACCATCATCACGCCCTGCTCGGTCCCGGCGACCACCAGGTGCAGCTCGGACTCCGTCAGCTGTGAGGCGGTGGGATTGAACAGGTACTGGCCGGCCTTCCAGCCGACGCGTGCCGCGCCGATCGGTCCGTTGAACGGCATGCCGGAGAGAGCGAGCGCGGCCGAAGCGCCCAACATCGCGGGAATGTCCGAATCGACTTGAGGGTCGAGAGAGAGGACCGTCGCGACCACCTGCACTTCGTTGTAAAAGCCGTCCGGAAACAGGGGCCGGATCGGCCGATCGATCAGACGCGAGGTGAGCGTCTCCTTCTCCGTCGGACGCCCCTCACGCTTGAAGAACCCGCCCGGAATGCGCCCGGCCGCATAGGTCTTCTCGACATAATTGACCGTCAGGGGAAAGAAATCGCGGCCCGACGCGGCGGTCTTTTTCGCACACGCGGTGACCAGCACCACCGTATCGCCCATGGAAACGCGTACGGCGCCGTCGGCCTGGCGGGCGAGCTCGCCCGTCTCCAGAGTGACTGTGTGGGATCCGTAGGAAAATGACTTGCTGACAACGCTCAAGCTTCGGTCCTCGTGATAGGTTCGGGCGAAAACACCAGGGTAAAAAATCAAAGGGCCGCGCTGTTCGGCGGCCCCCTGGTGTGGTTAGCGGCGGAGCCCCAGGCGCTCCACGAGCTCCTGGTATTTCTGCGGCTTCGTCGCCTTGAGATAGTCGAGGAGCTTGCGTCGCTGGTTCACGAGCTTCACCAGCCCGCGGCGCGAGGAATGATCGCGCTGATGCGAAGTGAAATGCGCGCCCAGGCCGCTGATGCGCTCGGAAAGCAGCGCAACCTGAACCTCGGGGGAGCCGGTATCAGCGGGTCCGCGCCGGTATTGGGACAGAATCCCGCTTTTTTTCTCAGTGGTTAAAGCCATTGCACAATGGTCCTAAGTAACTGTATCAAGTACCCTTTTAAATAAGCCCGCAATTCTACCCGGTGAGACGCCTCCACCACAAGTTCAAGTCCGCTTGTCCCGTAAGCTTTTTCATCGCACCGGGGCTCTGGGCCGCCAAGCGAAGACGCCGGGAGCGGATTTAAGAGCGTTTGGCTCTACCGGCGAGGCCGCAGGCCTCGATCGCAGGGATCGCGCCGCGCAGATCGATCCGGACGATTTTCTGCGCTATGATGCCTTGGTCATGATCCGATCGATTCTCATCGGCATCGGCACCGCGTTCGCGCTTGCAGCCTGCTCGAGCCTGCCTGCGCCACGACCGCACAGCCGCCTCGCTGCCACGCAAGCAGGCTGTGTCCGCGGCACAGACGGCCTCATGCCCTCCAAGAGTCCGTGCACGACCTTCGGCAGCTCGTACTCGCAACGGCAGATCCGCCAGACCGGCCACACCAATCTGGCACGGGCGCTGCAGAGCCTCGACCCGGACATCACCTCCACAGGGACTCCTTGAAGGCGGTGACGTTTTCTCAACGCCCGCCCCCTGCGGCCGGGGGCGGAGGCGGTGCGAATCAATCAAGTAAACAGCCTCTTCGGCCGCACGCTCCCTCGGCCATCGGCCTCTCCTAGGCCGATGAAACGCCCCTCTTCGTATAGCCTGACCTTTCCGGCGACGGCGTTTCCGCTTCCCATCTGCACCGGCTGACCGTGGCGGATGCGCCCGGCCTGCAAGGCGCTGAGGTGCGCCCCTGGAAGGTGCTTCAGCGGCCAGTCCGCCGGCAAGATCGCCGGCGCCTCCCCACGCTCACAGGCGAGCGCGATCGACTGCAGGGTCTGCATCGGCTCCCGATCGAATGGCTCGACGCTCGAGCGTCGAAGCGCCGCGACGTGACCGCAGGTGCCCAGCTCTCGGGCAATATCCTCGGCGAGCGCGCGTACATAAGTGCCTTTGGAGCAATGGGTTTCGAGCTCGACCCGCCCGCCCTGCCGTCCCAGCAGTCGTAACGAGAAGATCTCGATGGGCCGCGCCTGGCGCTCCACCACCACGCCCGAGCGGGCCAGCTCGTACAGCGGCCGGCCTTCGCGTTTCAAAGCGGAGTACATCGGAGGAATCTGCCGTCCCGGCCCCACAAATCCCGCGAGGACGGCCTCGAGCCGCCCGGCCGTGAGTTCCGGCACGGCGCAGCGCTCGAGGATCTCGCCTTCGCGGTCGCCGGTGGCCGTGCGCACGCCGAGTTCGATGATGAACCGATAGTGCTTGCGACTCGAGAGAATCTCCCCGGCGATCTTCGTGGCCTCGTCGAGGCAGATCGGCAGCATGCCGGTCGCGAGCGGGTCGAGGCTGCCGGCGTGGCCCGCCTTTGCCGCCCCGAGGAGCCGGCGCACGCGCTGCAGCGCGCCATTCGACGAGAGCCCCTCGGGCTTGTCGAGCAACACGATGCCGGTGGGCATGGAGGGCCTGCGGGACGCTCCCTAGGAAAGCTTGTGCCTGGCCTGATCCTGCGACACCGCCCGATCGATCAGACCGGTGAGCCCGGCGGCTCTCTCGGCCGTGTCATCCAGTACGAACTCGAGCCTCGGCGCATGCCGCAGCCCGAGCGAGCGGCCGGCCTCCCCGCGCAGGAATCCCCCCGCGTGGGTCAGGCCGCGGCGCACCTCCTCGGGCGGATGCGTGCGGGCGAAGGGAACGAAAAACACGCGGGCGAGCCCCATGTCGGCCGAAAGACTGACCGCAGTGATGGTCACGTTGCCGACCCGCGGATCCTTGACCTCACGGGCGATCAGTGCCGCGAGCACTCGCTGCAGCTGCGCCTCGATCTTTCGTCCTCTGGAGCTCGACTGACTCATGCGCGCCGCTCAAAGGGTCCGTGCAACCTCGACGCGCGAGAAGCACTCGATCTGATCGCCCACACGCACATCCTGGTAGTTCTTCACGCCGATACCGCACTCGGTTCCCGCACGCACCTCCCCGACATCGTCCTTGAAGCGGCGCAAAGACTCCAGCGCGCCTTCGAAGATCACCACGTTGTCGCGCAGCACGCGGATGGGGTTGTTGCGCTTCACGAAGCCCTCGGTCACGAGGCAGCCCGCGACGACACCGAACTTGCTGGAGCGGAACACCTCGCGCACCTGCGCGACGCCCACGATCTGTTCCTTGATTTCCGGGCGCAGAAGCCCGGTCATCATCTGCTTCACGTCGTCGATGGCTTCGTAGATGATGCTGTAGTAGCGCACTTCGACGCCGGTTTCCTTCATGGCCTCGCGCGCTCCGGAATCGGCGCGGACGTTGAAGCCGATGATGAGCGCCTTCGAGGCCGCAGCGAGCTGTACGTCCGAGACGGTGATGCCTCCGAGGCCGCTCGCGACCAGCTTCACCTGCACCTCCTCCGTCGAGAGCTTGGTGAGCGCCTCGCGCAACGCCTCGACGCTGCCCTGTACATCTCCCTTGACGAGGACCGCAACGACACCCGCTTTTTCCTCGCCCAACTGCGAGAACACATCCTCTGCGCGCGTCGTCTGACGCGCAAGCTTCACATCGCGGGACCTGCCCTGGCGATACAGCGCCACCTCGCGCGCCTTGCGCTCGCTCTCGAGCGCAAGGATCTCGTCTCCCGCGTTCGGTGCGCCGGAAAGACCCAACACCACCACCGGCATCGAAGGCGGGGCTTCCTCCACCGGCCGGCCGTTCTCATCGAACATCGCGCGCACACGGCCGAACTCGGGACCGGCGATGATGGGATCGCCGAGGCGCAGCGTGCCCTTCTTCACGAGCACGGTGGCCACCGCGCCACGGCCCTTCTCGATGCTCGATTCGATCACCACACCGCTCGCGAGCCCGGTGCGCTGGGCGCGCAACTCGAGCACCTCCGCCTGCAGCAGCACCGCCTCGAGCAACGCATCGATCCCCTGCCCGGTGTGCGCCGAGACGTTGACGAACATGTTCTGCCCGCCCCACTCCTCGGGGATGACCTCTTGCTTGGCAAGCTCGGTGCGCACCCGATCCGGATCCGCCCCGCCTTTATCGACCTTGTTGACCGCCACGACGATCGGCACCCCCGCGGCGCGGGCATGCTGGATCGCCTCGATGGTCTGCGGCATGACCCCGTCGTCGGCCGCAACCACCAGGATGACCACATCGGTCGCCTTCGCACCGCGCGCGCGCATGGCAGTGAATGCCGCGTGACCCGGCGTGTCGATGAAGGTCACAACTCCCTTGGGCGTCTCGACGTGATAGGCGCCGATGTGCTGCGTGATCCCGCCGGCCTCGCCGGCCGCGACCTTGGCGCGGCGGATGTAATCGAGGAGCGAGGTCTTGCCGTGGTCGACGTGGCCCATCACGGTCACGACCGGCGGGCGGGATTCGAGTTCGGCCTCCTTCGCCTTCCCGCCCTGCAGATCGGTCTCGATCTGGTTCTCCTGCAGCAGCTTCGGCGTGTGGCCCATTTCCTCGACGACCAGCAGCGCGGTGTCCTGATCGAGCGGCTGGTTGATCGTGGCCATGACTCCGAGGTTCATCAGTGTCTTGATGACCGCAGGGGCCTTCACCGCCATCTTCTGGGCGAGCTCGGCCACGGTGATCGTCTCGCCGATGCTGACCTCGCGCACCACCGGGGCGGTGGGCCTCTCGAAGCCGTGGCGCCCCTCGCCCGCGCTCGGCACGGGGCGCGTCTTGACGTGACGCCTTTTCTTGAAACGCGAGCTGACATCCGTGGCGACGTGCAGCTCTTCCCTGCCGTAACGGGTATGGCGATCATCCACCGCGGGCTTGCCGCGCGCCGGGGCCGGTACCGGGGTCGGTGCCGAGACCGGGGTCGGTACCGGAGGCGGTGCCGGCGGCGGAGCCTGCACCTCGATCTCCCCCGCCGAGGGCGGCAGGGTGACCTTTGCCTCATCCCGGACATGGCGCTCGCGCTCCTCGCGCTCCCGGTCCTCACGCGCGCGACGCTCCTGCTCCTCCTGGGCATGCTGCTCGGCTTGGCGCCGGGCCTCCTCTTGAGCACGTCTGCGAGCCGCGTCTTCCTCCTCGATGCGGCGGCGATTCTCCGCTTCCAGCCGCTCGTTCTCCCGGCGCTCATGCTCGCGGCGCTCGGCCTCGGCACGCTCGGCCTCGAGACGCTCGGCCTCCTCGCTCTCCCGCCGCTTCAGCTCGAGCTCATCGTGCTGCTTGCGGGCCTGCTCTTCGAGCACGTCTCGCTTGATGTAGGTGCGCTTGGTGCGCACTTCCACACTGACGGTGCGAGAGCGGCCCTGTACGCTCGCCAGCTTCAGCTCGCTCTGCGTCTTGCGCTTCAGGGTGATGCGACGGGGCGCGGCATCGCCCTCGGCCGCCGCCCCCGCACCATGACTGCGGCGCAGATGGGTCAGGAGCTCCAGCTTGGCATCGTCGCTGATGCGATCCTCAGGGCCGCTGACCTGAATCCCGGCCTCATCGAGCTGCACGAGCAGCCGATCCACGGGTACCTTCAGGACCTCGGCAAACTGGGCTACCGTCACTTCCGCCATATGTCATGCACCCCGAGGTCAGTGGCCGGGCGCGAACCAGGGCGCCCGCGCGGTCATGATGAGCTTGCCCGCCTCTTCCGGGGCCAGGCCTTCGATTTCCGAAAGGTCATCGACCGACTGCTCGGCGAGATCCTCACGCGTGCGCACCCCGTGACGCGCAAGTGCCAGCGCCAGATCCGGGCTCATGCCCTCGAGCAGCAGCAGATCGTCGGCCGGCATGGCCTGATCGAGTGACTCCTCGCTGGCGATGGCCTGCGTGAGAAGCACATCGCGCGCACGGTTGCGCAGCTCTTTGACGATCTCCTCGTCGAACTCCGCGATGGACGCGAGCTCGCCCTGCGGCACGTAGGCGATTTCCTCGATGGTCGAGAACCCTTCCTGCGCCAGGATGGTGGCGACGTCCTCGTCGACATCGAGCTGCTTCATGAACAGCTGCACCAATGACTTGGCCTCGGAGTCGCTCTTCGCCTCGGCGTCCGACTCGGTCATGACATTGAGCTCCCAGCCGCTGAGCTGGCTCGCCAGGCGGATGTTCTGTCCGCCGCGGCCGATTGCCTGCGAGAGCTTGTCCTCGGCAACTGCGATATCCATGCTGTGGGAATCCTCATCGACGACGATGGAAAGGACCTCAGCCGGCGACATGGCATTGATGACGAACTGCGCCGGATTCTCGTCGTAGGGAATGATGTCCACCCGCTCGCCGGCGATCTCGTTGGACACCGCCTGCACGCGCGATCCGCGCATGCCGACGCACGCGCCCACCGGGTCGATGCGCGAATCGGTGCTGCGCACGGCGATCTTGGCGCGCACGCCCGGATCGCGCGCCGCACCGAGGATATGGATCAGGCCCTGACCGACCTCGGGCACCTCGAGCTTGAACAGCTC
This sequence comes from Pseudomonadota bacterium, assembly GCA_021805865.1. Taxonomy (GTDB): domain Bacteria; phylum Pseudomonadota; class Gammaproteobacteria; order Steroidobacterales; family Steroidobacteraceae; genus 13-2-20CM-66-19. Next base: position 18,648 of record JAJZDX010000010.1, on the reverse strand, counting down.
GATGAGAAACTCCGGTGCGGTGCGCGTGAGAAACAGCTGCGGCCCGCGCAGCTCGGAGCGCACCTCGCGCAGGTAGGCCTTGATGCGGTCCTGAGCCTTGGCCTGCTCGCGCGGGATCATGTCGCTGCGCGACACGAAACCCTCCGCATTGGAGCCGAGATCGATGTAGATGCCGTTGCGATCGACTCGCTTGACGACGCCGCTCACGAGCGTGCCGATGCGATCGTGATAGGCGTCGACCACCTGCTGGCGCTCGGCCTCGCGCACCTTCTGGACGATGACCTGCTTGGCTTGCTGGGCCGCGATGCGCCCGAAGGACACCGATTCCATCGGCTGCTCGACGAAGCCGCCGACTTCGACCTTCGCATCGAGGTCTCGAGCATCCTCCATGCGCAGCTCCCGATCGGGCGCCTGCAGCTCGCTGGAGTCGTCCGCGAAGACTTTCCAGCGGCGAAATGTCTCGTAATCGCCGCTCTTTCGATCAATGGCCACGCGCACGTCCCATTCCTCGCCGTGCTTGCGGCGCGTGGCGGAGGCGAGCGCGGCCTCGAGCGCCTCGAAAATCACTTCTTTGTCGACGCCCTTCTCGTTGGAGACGGCATCCACAACCATCAGGATTTCCTTGTTCACTACTGTCACCTCTGCAACCGCCAGCCCGTGCGGGCCACTCGCTCGACTCGCCAACCTAACCTGACAACCTGGCCCTGGCCACTTCCGCAAAACCCAACGTGACCCGCTCGCCGTCGACCTCGAGCTCGATCCCCGAGTCGCCCACCGCGAGCAGCGTCCCGGTGTAACGGCGCCGTCCCGCGCGCGCGGCGGCGAGCTCCACGGTTACCCGGGAGCCCGCGAAGCGCTCGAAATGCGCCCTCGTGCGCAGCACCCGGTCGAAGCCCGGCGAGGACACCTCGAGGGCGTAGGCCGTCGGTATGGGATCCTCTACGTCGAGCAGCGCCGACACCTCGCGGCTGACGCGCTCACAGTCCTCGATACCCACCCCGCCCGGACGATCGATGTAAAGCCGCACCACGGCGCTCCCCCGGCCCGCGCCGTGCTCGAGGTCCACGAGCTCGTAGCCGAGCCGCCCGATCAGGGGCTCCATGAGGGCAATGAGCCGCTCTCGCAACGTCGCAGACATCGATGCTCCCTCGCCCCCGGCCCCATAAAAAGAATGGGCCCCACGGCCCACCCCATGCCCAAACGGCCCCGGCCGGTTCGGGTCAACCATAAAAACGCAAAAAGCCCCTCGGGGGGCTTTCTGGCTATTGTCCTGTTGAAACAGGCTTCGGGGCGCTCGCCCCGAGGGCGTAGCCACTCCGATCCCCGCGCGACCGAGGCGCCGCGAAGGCGCGCATTGTACGCCGACACGAACGGGCAAGTATAGGATTTTCTACCGCTGGGGGATTTTATGGGAGCCTGGAGGATTGCGCAGCCCCGCCGGTCCGCCGGCCCGGTACCATATGCGCTCATGAGTCCGCACGAGGCACCTGTGGAGGGCACCGGGGGCGGCGCGGCACGAGTCGATCGCTGGCTCTTCGGGGTGCGCCTCTTCAAGTCCCGCTCCCTCGCCACCCAGGCGGTGAGCGGCGGCAAGGTGCACGTCAATGGCCAGCGGGTGAAGCCGGCACACGCGCTGCGCCCGGGAGACCGGGTGAGCTTCCTGCGTGGAGCGATGGAGTTCGAGTGCGTGGTGGCGGATATCCCGGCACGGCGGGGACCCGCTCCCGAGGCGCTGCGCTGTTACCAGGAAACCGATGCCAGCCAGGCGCACCGAGCCGAAATGGCCGGCCGCATGCGCCTGGCGGCGGCGCTCGCCCCCCGGCCGCAGGAGCGCCCGGACAAGCATCAGCGGCGCGAGCTGCGCCGCCTGCGCGGTCGTGCCTGATCCGGCCGCTGTCGCGGCAAGACAAGTCCTCAGGGACCGCTGCGCCCGATAATGGGTCCAGTCGTCATGATCGGCAGCCCGGCGGTGAGGCTACGACCGCACCGTGCCCCTGATCGCAATGCAACGTCCCGTATATCACCACGGGCGCGAGGTTCACTGAATGTCTCTTAGCGTGTTTGACATCTTCAAGATCGGCATCGGACCGTCGAGCTCGCACACCATGGGCCCGATGCGCGCCGCGCGCGAGTTCCTGCTGAGCCTCGAGCAGGAAGATCTGCTTGCCTCGGTCGAGACGCTCACCGTGCGCCTGTACGGCTCGCTCGCCCTGACCGGCCTCGGTCATGGCACCGATCGGGCGGTGCTGATGGGTCTCACGGGAGCCGAGCCCGAGACGATCGACCCCGACCGCATCGAGCCGGCCCTGCAGCGCATCCGCGCCAGCGGCCGCATCCGCCTGCTCGATCGCCAAGAGATCCAGTTCGATGAGAAGAACGATCTGCTGCTTCTGCGCAGTGAGCGCCTGCCGCAGCACTCCAACGGCATGCGCTTCACGGCGAGCGGGGCCGGCGGACAGCGCCTGCGCGAGGAGGATATCTACTCCATCGGCGGCGGCTTCATCGTGCGCGCCGGCGAAACGCAGGCGCACGAGGCCGCCATGCGCGCACCCGCCCCCTACCCCTTCCACAACGCCCGCGAGCTGCTCAACCAGTGCCGCGAGAACGGCCTGGAGATCTTCGAGATGATGCTGGCCAACGAGCGCGCCTGGGCGGGGGAGGACGAAGTGCGCTCGGGGGTGCTGCGCATCTGGCAGGTGATGCAGGCCTGTGTCGAGCGGGGATTTCGCCAGAACGGCGTACTCCCCGGTCCCCTGAAGGTGCGCCGCCGCGCGCCGAAACTGTACCGGCAGCTCACCGAGAGCGCCGCTGCCCGGCCGCTCGAGGCCATGGACTGGGTGGATGCGTTTGCGCTCGCGGTGAATGAGGAGAATGCCGCCGGCGGCCGCGTGGTCACCGCTCCGACCAACGGTGCAGCCGGCATCGTGCCGGCGGTGTTGCACTACTACCGGCGCTTCGAGCCCGGCGCGAGCGAAGACGGTGTGATCCGCTTCCTGCTCACGGCGGCGGCCATCGGCATGCTCTACAAGCAGAATGCCTCGATCTCGGGCGCGGAGATGGGCTGCCAGGGCGAGGTGGGCGTCGCCTGCTCCATGGCGGCGGCGGGCCTGGTGGCGGCGCTCCAGGGCAGCAACGAGCAGGTGGAAAACGCCGCCGAGATCGGCATGGAGCACAACCTCGGGCTGACCTGCGATCCGGTGGGCGGGCTGGTACAGATTCCGTGCATCGAGCGCAACGCCATGGGCGCGATCAAGGCGATCAACGCCGCCCGCCTGGCGATGCGCGGCGACGGCACCCACAAGGTTTCGCTCGATCACGTGATCCTCACCATGCGCCAGACCGGCGAGGACATGTCGACGATCTACAAGGAAACCTCGCAGGGAGGGCTCGCGGTGAACGTGCCGGAGTGCTAGGAGCCCGTCGGGCTCAGGGACACCCTCGCCCGGGCGGGTCGCCTCGCGAGGCGCGGCCGTGCCCGATGCGCGAACCGGCCGCCCTGCCGCGACGGAAGGCGCGTGCGAGGCGCCCGGAAGCGCTCAGCGGAAAAGGCCGCAGCAGGCGAGCCTGAGCCCGACGGGCTCTCAGCAGGGGACGCTGTCCGGAGCGAGCGCCACGCGATTGCGGCCGGCGGCTTTGGCGCTGTAGAGAGCGACATCTGCGTTGTGACGCAAGGACTCCAGCGTATCGCTCGGCCGGCCGGCCGCCGCGCCGATCGACAAGGTCACCTCTCCGGCGAAACGGGTGCCGTCGGCCCGCACGATCAAGGTACGCTGGGCGCTCGCGCGGATCTTCTCGGCCAGCGAGGCGGCCGCCGACAGTGTCCTGCCGGGCATGAAGACCACGAACTCATCCCCTCCCACACGGGCGGCGACATCCTCGGCCGAGAGCTGCTCGGACAAGATCTCGGCGATCTTCTTCAGCACCTTGTCGCCGATCACATGGCCATGGGTGTCGTTGACGCGCTTGAAATTATCGACGTCCACGGCCAGGAAGGCCACTTCCGACAAATCGGCCGGATCCTCTCGCACCTCCACCGCGCGCTTGAAGCCGTAGAGGTTGTTCAATCCTGTGAGCGGATCGCGCAGCGGCTCGGTCTGCGCCCGCTCCAGGCGCTCCATCACCACGGCGACCTCCTCGCGCTGCCGGGTGAGCTGCTCGTGCAGGCTCTTCAACGTCGACTGCACCTGCCACGCCCGCTCCAGCACGTCGGAAATCACTCGGGGAGCCGCTTGCGCACCTTCCGGGCCGCTGAGCCGTTGATTGGCTTCTTCCAGACAGCGGGTGAAGCGCTGTACCGTGGTCTCCGCCTGCAGGGTGTCCTGCTCGGACCTGCCGAGCAGCTCGCGCAGCTCGCTGCGTGCGAGCTCGAACGTCGCAATGTCTCGGGCGGCAATGTGCAGCGCGTGCAGGCGGCAGATCTCCACATCCGACAGCAGGCCCTCGGAAGAGAGCAGCTTCTCGAGTTCCTGGGTGAGCGCCGGATTGAGCTCGGCGACGTGCTCGTACCAGACCGCGTAACTCAAAGGATGGTATCCGGCCCGGTGGGGTGACATGAGCTGCAGGGCTCGACGCAGAATGGCGGCGCTTTCTTCCCTCGATTGCTGGTAGCGCATGCGGTGGATGCTGAGCGGTTGTTTTTACTTATTGTCGCAAATATAGCACCCTCGGAGAAGGTGTTGAACCCCCCTCGATGCGGTGCGCGACAGGATCGCGGACCGCCACGGGCATGGCCCGTGGCGGTCCGCCGGCTCGGTTTGCCCCCCGCAGAGGCACCGGTGTCGAGGCAGTGCCTTTCAGTGAAAGCGCCGCTTCGCTCCGCCGGGCGGGTGTCCGGGAAGGGACAGTCCGGGCCTGCGCGTCGCGCTGCTCGAGGCACGCAGGGGGGGCCGCTCCGTACTTCTCAATGATGCAGCCGCTGCACCGGACCGGCTCAGTTCCCCGGGGGCGCGAAGCTCGGAACAGGCGGCGGCGGCTCCCCGTTCGAGGCCGCGGCACGCTGCTCCCTCTTGATTCGCTCGTAGATCTCCTCGCGGTGGACCGCGACGTGTTTCGGCGCGTTGATGCCGATACGGACCTGATTGCCCTTGACGCCAAGCACCGTAATGGTGACCTCGTCCCCGATCATCACGGTCTCGCCGACCCGCCTTGTAAGTATGAGCATCTGCTGTTCCTCTGTAGGTGTTGATTCCAAAGAACGATTCCAAAAAACGGTCCGACTCTCCCCCGGCACCGGGCTCGATCTTCCCAAAGGTCAGGGTATGGACCCCCCGTTTTCCCGAAGCGATCGATACCCCACAATGATCTCCCCGTCCTGATGAGTGACGGTGATGGGCTCGATTCGTGCAATGCGCTCGAGCGTGGCGTCGACGTTGCGAACGCTGAACGCTCCGCCGATCCGCATCCGCGCGGCACGCGGATCGGCGATGACAATGCGCTGGGACGTGTAGCGGCTGAGATTGCCGATGAATCGCGACAGCCGCTCTCCCCGGGTCTCGATCATGCCCTGGCGCCAGCGAATGACGCTCAGGGCGCGCACGGGGTGGACATCGGCCACCAGGCCCACCGGGGAGTACTCGATCTGCTCGTTGCTCGTCAGTCGGCGGCTCCAGGACGGCCGTGCGGCCGGCATGCTGCCGAGCCCCTCGACCGACACCTTGCCGCTCACCACGGTGACAACGACATTGCCGTCCGACTTCTGGTACACGTCGAATCGCGTACCGAGCACCCGCACCTCGCTGTGTGCAAGCAGGATACGGAACGGGCGGCTCGGGTCGTGCACCACCTCGAAGAACACCTCGCCGCCGAGCAGCCGAACGCGCCGATTCTCGGGACTGCCTATCCATTCCATCCGTGTACGCGTGTTGAGGTAGGCGACACTGCCGTCAGGCAGCACGACGCTGTGCATCTGCCCGACCCCGGTCCGATACATTCGAGGCAGATATCCCTGGTCGTTCAACCACAGCCACCCGACCGTCAGGGCGGCGAACACGGCAAGCACCGTCACCGCGGAAAGCCACAGAAGCCCCGCCCGCGGGCGCTCGCAGGAGGCCGTGTCGGCGATGCTCTCCAGCACCTCAGCCTCCGCAGCACCCGTGAGATCGGCCGCGACATCGCATACGGCCCGCAACTCGCGAAATTCCCGTGCATGCAGCGGCTCGGCGAGCCACGCCGTAAAGGCGCGCTGGCGCTCCGGGGCGAAGGGCTCATCCATGGCGCTCACCCACGCCGCCGCCTGCCTGCGCACACGGCGGCACCGCCAGCCGGAAAGGAATCCGCCGAAGCTCAATCGACCTCCGCTAGATCAATGCCTTGGGACGACAACCTCGTACGACACTGCTTCAGTGCCCGGGTCATGCGCTTATCCACCCGCTTCTCCGAGATACCGAGCCGACCGGCGATCTCCTTGCGCGATTTGCCCTGCACATGCGCCATGACGAACACCTCACGCAAAGTCGGGCGCAGCCCCTTGATGACCTGTACCAGGTGCTGTCCGATCTGATCGGCCAGGACTCTGCGCTCCGGACCCAGATCCTGGTCGGGGACCTCCTCCATTCCCCCGGGTCCCGCGAACAGCGTGCTCTCCAGTTGCCGCCGCCGAAGCCGCATGAGGGCGAAATTGGTCGCGATCTTGAACAGCATCGCGCGCGGAAACTGCAGCTGCTCCGGGCGATACATCCTTTGCAGCTTCTCATAGGCATCCTGAGCCACCTCACGGGCCAGATCCGCTCTGCCGAGCATCTGGGTGAGGTAGGCGAGCAGCTGCGCCTCGTGGGTCCGGCACAGCCGCGCAAAAAAATCGTTGCCCCCCCCCGTTCCGGGGAAACGTCTCACTTCGCCCAATGTCTTGTCCATTCCCTATTCCTTGCGTACTTAGATGCCGCAGCGAAGCCCATCCCCCACCCCCGGCGAAAGATTTTGCGAGCTGCGCCCGCTGCGCTAAGCTATCATTGAACATAATGTGGCCGGACGTGCCGCGAGCGTGCCCGAAGAGGTGCTTGAGCGTATGCTCCGGGAAATACGCCTGCGCGGGCGGCCATCGCGACCGCCGATCCGGCGCGGGTAACTGGTGTTGTGCGGTAACGGCAGGAGAAGCGGAGCCATGAATACTCCCCAGAATGACGACCGGCTGCAGATGAGCGAGACGCATCAGGTTGAGCAGGCTGCTCGAGACGAGGAGGCGGGGAGCCTGACGGAGCTCGGCAAGGTCTCCGACACCCAAGGCGGCATCTTCGGCTATAAAGTCGACAGCGGGCTTGGCTGGCAGTACTACTGATCCCCTTACCATCTCTCGGTCAGGTCCAGGCTGAGCACGCGCCCGAGGGCCTGGAAGTTGGCGATGTCGTAGCCGAATTGGCTGTCGACGAAGGGTGGAGAGTGGTTCAGGACGTTTACCGCGTTCACCGCCAGGTCTGTGCTGCCCGACCGAAGCACGCCGGCCATCCGGTAGGCCACCTGGGCATCCACCGTGGTCCAGGCTGACACGTTCGACAGCGTGGCGCTTGCGGGATTGCGATACGCACCGGTGTAATTGACGGCCAGGTGCAGCCTCCAGCCCGGGCACTGCGGCCCATGGCGGCTCCATCCGACCGTGCCCCGCAACCGCAGTGCCAACGGGTTGGCCACGGTATTCAAAATGCTGACCGGCGGGGAGGCCGGAGTCGCCGTCTGCAGAAAGCGGAACACGTAGTTGCCTTCGAGCCCGAAGGCGAATTGACCCCACCGGCTCGCGAAACGCTCATGGGCTTCCAGGTCAAGCCCACTGGTGCGGGTGGCGGCCAGATTGGCGAGGCGCAGATCGATGATGGCCGCCGGCCGGCTCGCCAGACAGCTCACCACTGAGCCGACGAACTCGGGGCTTTCGCACACCGCCGCGATCTGCGCTGGGGTGGGATCGCGTTTGATCACCGCCGCCCACTCGGCCGCATGCTCGAGGATACCGAGAGGGTCGGCGGCGGCGGGTTGCACGATGCGGTTGAAGTAGTCGATCGCGTAGTAAGTCAGCGACACCTCCGATCCCCGCCCGGGCGCCACGTCGATCCCCACCGTCCAGGTCTGGGCGGTCTCCTGGCGCAGGTTCGGGTTGGTCCCCTGCTCCCCCAGCACCAGGGATCGGCCGGTGGAGGACTTCGGATCGGACAGCACCGTCATGAAGGCGACGTTTTGCGAGGTGTCGTAGAGATCATCGAGCTTGGGCGCCCGGAACGAGCGGCCCCAGCTGCCGCGCAACTTCAACCAGTGCGCCACGGTCCACTGCAGGCGCGCGGTGGGATTGAAGGTGCCGCCGAAATCGCTGTAGTGATCGTACCGGCCCGCGAGGCCGAGCATCAGCCGCGGGGTCGCGCGCCGGTTGCGCGGATCCCCCGCGAGCGGCACGTCCAGCTGGGAGAACACCGACCAGACATGGCGCCCGTAGCGCTCGGCGGTCAGGATCCCTTGCGGATCCGGCACCTCCTGATGCAGTGTCTCGCTCCTTCGCTCCACGCCCACGGCGAGCTTCGCCTCCCCCGCCGGCAATCGCATCAGGGGCCCGTCCGCGACGAGATCGGTCTCCTCGATGCCATCGCTCGAATGCAGCCGGTAGTCGCGGCGGATGAGGGCCAGGGTGGCCGGGTTGGTGAATGAGCCGTTGCCGAAGGGATCGAACGCGGTGGTTGGATTGGAGTCGGCCAGGGCGGCCGCGAGCTGCTGGGGATCAGGCACGTTGTATTCATCGTCGAGCAGGGATTGGTTGCCGATGGACTCGCTCAACGTGGCCTCCCACCCGGCGCCCATCCGAGCCGTGACGCCGAGCGTGCCCATGTACACGCGCGAGCGGGAAGCAAATCGGGTCGGCCCGAAGTCGCTCTGGAAGCTGTAGGCGACCAGCGTGTACGGCACGCCCGCATAGGGATTGACGTAGAAGGGGTTGGTCGCGGGCACGGTCAGCACCTGCTGGTCCGGCCGGGTGCTCAGCTGCGTGTTCCGCCGGGCGTATCGGGCCTGCACGAACACCTTCAGCGCGGCGGTCAGGTCCTGCGAAGCCGCGGCGTAAAACTCGTGTGCGGTGCGCTCGGGAAAGATCTGGAACTGGGCGAAGGGGTTCTGCAGATTGATGGTCGAGGTGAGATCGCCCGCGGTCAGCGTCTTGCCGTCCTGGCCGGCGGGAATACCATAGGCCGGCAGCAAGGTCTGGGGATCGAGGATGTTGCCCGGGTTGCTGTAGTAGCTGTCGTAATTGGTGCCGCCGTAGGGAATCTTGTCGGCGTTGGCTGCATACAGCCGGTTCGCCGCCGCGAGCGGCGTGGCATCGGAATATTCGTAGGCCAGCATGGCGTGCCCGCCCTTCCAGCCGGCGCCGAGCAGCTGCGAGACCATTGTCTCGGCACGCCCGTCCGGCGCCGTGGTGTACTTGACGCCGGTTTCCGCGCCCTTGAACCGATTGCGCATGATGATGTTGACCACGCCGGCGATCGCGTCCGAGCCGTACAGCGCCGAGGCGCCATCAGGCAACACCTCGATGCGCTTGACGGCGCTCCACGGGATGGTCGACACGTCGACGAAATCGCCCGTCAGTCCCCCGAGCGGCTGGCGGTAACCGTTGACCAGCACGAGCGTGGCCCCCACCCCGAGGCCGCGCAGGTTGATGCCGGCCCCATACTGGTAGTTGTCATCGACACCCAGGTCCTCCCGCGGTCCATCCATCGACACCAGCGGCAACTCGTAGAGCGCGTCCTGCACCGTGGCGTAGTCCGCCTCCGACAGCTGCTGATGCCTTATGTAAAGGAGCGGGGCCGACACATCCTGTACGCCGCGAATGAGACTGCCGGTCACCTCCACCTCCCGCAGCTCGCCGCCACCCGGTTGCGGATTGGACGGGGCGCGGTCGGCACGGCGCGCGGCCGGCGCGCGCGCGGCCGGCGCCCGCCGGACGCTCGCGGGCGATGCGGGCCGGATGATGACCGAGCGCTCGCTGTCGAATAAGAATGTGAGGCCGGTGCCCCGCAGCATCCGCGCCAGGGCAGTGGCGCTGCTCATCAGGCCGGAGACCTCCCGGGTCCGGATCCTCTCGACCCGCGGTGTCGCCGCGTAGATCGCCTGGACACCCGACTGATGGTAGAAATCGAGTATGGCCTGCGGGAAGGGCTCGGAGGGAAGGTGGAACCGCTGCACCGGCCCATTGGCCCAGGCCGGAGCGCTGAGCAGCGCCGCCAATGCCAGCCAGGCGCGGCGCGATCCCCCCGCGCGAAGAGGCCTCGTATCCTCGCCCCTTGAGGCTTGCTTGGTTTGATCCATGTTCCCTGCCGCTTAAGCGGATGAAGTCTGCCACAGGGGGCGGTCCGGTGACGAGATCCTGTTCATCCAACGCCGCACCCACGCCTCGACGCCGGCGTACTCCAGCAGCTCTGCGGACTCGGTCTCGATCTGCGCCCGGCCCGAGAGTGCGAGCTCGAGCCGCCCCGGATCGAGCAGCCCCTCGCGAACCAACCCGCCCTGCCACAGCAGCTCGCGCAGCAAGCCGCGGTTGCGCTCGACGGTGAGCCGCAGTTGCGCCTCCATGCCGCCCTTGTTCCGGCGGTTGCGGACCGCGGGCGGCAGTTGCTCGTAAAAAGCCCGCCGTGCGATTGCCCGGTCCCAGCCGCCCGTTGTCAGCACGTCGATCGGTATGCGAAGGCACAACTCCATCAACGGCTGTGACAGCAGCGGCGCGACCCGCTCCGGGTCGGCCGGCGCGCCGAGCGGGTCGTAAAAGTCGAACGGCGCGACGATCTGATGAGCGTGGAAGAGCTTTCCGCTCGGCGCGCCGCGCCGCGGACGCAACAACGGGTGAAGGCACTCCTGAGCCCGGATCGCCTCGACCACCGCCGCACGGGACAGCAGGGGCCGGCCCCTGCCCGCCTCCCGCGCAGGACTCCACCGGCGGTGCCCGACACAGGCGCCGAGCGTGGCTGCCAATACCCGCCACACGGACACTTCATCCATCCGCGCCGACTCAAGCAGCACGCGGGCCCACCCGGGCCGCAGGCCGCGCCGGCGCAGAAAGGCCTCCGGGGCCCACAGCGCACACTCCTGGTAGAAGAGCTGGTCCCCCCCGTAGCCGATGAACACCGCCTCCGCGCCTGACTCGGCGGCGTGTGCGGCTTCCGAACGGCTGTGTTCCAGATAGTACGGATAGTTGGTCGGCTCCGGCGTGGGATGGATCGAAAGCAGCGGCTGCAGGCTGAACCCCGCCGGCCGCGGCCGCTCGATCAGAGTCAGGCCGGCGGCCGCCGCTGCGGCGCGCGCGAAACGGCGCTCGTCGAGATCCGCCTCCAGCGGATAGTAGTGATAACAGTGCAGCCGCGGACCCGCCGCACCGGCGAGGCTTGCGAGGATGATCGATGAATCGAGTCCTCCCGAGAGCGACAGCAGCACGCCGCGGTAGCAACCCGCCCATGCGCGCACCACGTCCCTGACACATTGGCTCATCGCTTCGGCGGCCTGCCGGGCGTCCTCGAGCACGTCCGCGGCGATCGAGAGAGGGTCCCAGTAAAAGCGCCGCGCCACAGAGCCCGGACGGATCTCGACACACTCCCCCGCCAGCACCTGCCTCACCTCGCGCAGCCCGGTCCGGGCGCAGTGCTCGCGCATCCGGCACAGGCCCGCGATGAGATAGGACCAGTCGACCGTCAGGGGCATTGCGCAAAGCGGCAGCACATCCTCGATCCACGAGAAGTACAGATCCACCGCGCCGTGACGCAGCGTATAGCAGGGCAGGCCGCCGGACGGATCGCGCACCACCCATCTGGTGTGCGTGCCGGCCGCGCGCAAAAACGCCACGTAACGGCCCCAGTACTCCTCGACCAGACGGCGGCCGCCGCTTGCGAGCAGCGAGCGGCTGTCGCGCTCGCCGAAGGCGGCCGGCGCAGGCCTCGAGCCGGCCGGCCCCCTCGCAAAGAGCCTGCCCAACACCACGCCCTCGCCGCCGGCGAGCCGATACACCTCGCATGAGCCGGGCCGCAGGCCAGCGCAGCGCACCTCGATGCCGCGCCCGTGCAGCACCGTCTGCCAGCCGCCCGGGAACGGCAAGAGCAGCGCGAGCGCCTGTCGGCGGGCGTCCGGGTCCTCGTCGTTCCAGGTCCAGGCGACATAACGAAACATGACTACACCTGCAGGATGGGCGAGTACTGGCGGACGCGATCCGGAGTGTCGTTGAACAGCACCTCGCCCCGCTGAACCCAGCAATGCGCATCAAAAGGCGCCGTCCTGACACCGAATACCCACTCGGGATACGCTCCGGAGGCGGCGAGGAAGTGCACCAACGTCAGCGAGTCGAGCAGACACGCGCGCCGGACGGTATAGAAAAGCGGGCGCAGGTGCACGAAGGTCATCAGCAACGCGCGCTCGCGCTGCGGATCGGACCCGTGCGCCGCCTGGAGCTGATGCGCCTTGCGCGCCCGCACGCCGGCGACGATGGAGTGGATGGGGCGCATCGCGAGGGAGGACCGCGCCCGCGCCCAGGCGAGAGCAAAGCGCCGGAGGTCAGCGGCGCGCGCCATCGGCGGCCGGTCGAAATCGAACTCGAGCAGGGTGCGTTGCGCGACCGGGAGAGCGAGCGGAGTGGCGGGCCGGCCCGCCCCCGCGCCTTCCACCAGCATGCCCTGCGCGAGCAGCTTCGAGAGCAGAGCCGGAGCGCGTGAGCCGCGCGGGCCCTCCCGCCCGGTCCCGGAGGCGGACTCGGCCGCCGCCTCGGCTCCCGGCCAACCGCTCACCCAGCCGGCCAGCAGATGCGCCGGCTGGGCCGCGATGTATCGGTCGCGCCGCAGGTCCATCAGCACAACGTGCCGGCCGCAGACGCACAGATGCACGTGCGGCGCGAGCAGGTACGGTGCTTCGCCATCGTCCACGGATGTATCCCCCCCTGTCCCTGCCATTTTCCTGTCGCAGTCCGAGGCGCAGGCGGGACTCGCCCGATGCGCCTTCCGCCGCTCCCCTCTCTAGCATGGTGCCCTCCAATAGCAAAGACGTACACCCGGGCCATTTCACGCACAGATTGAGGATCCCGCCCACCTCGGTGGCCCCGATGGTACCCTTCCGGCGCCATGTCCCGACCCACCCCTGCCGGCGCACCGCGCCCCGGGCAAGATATCGATTGGAGCGCCTGGCGCGGCGGCTTTCCACTGCTCAAGCGCAAGGTGTACCTCAACAGCTGCGCCTACGCGGCGATGGCGCAATCGGTCTCCGCGGCTCTCGGCGCCTATCTCGCAGCCCGAGAGGAGTCCGGATGCGCCTGGGACCTTTGGCTCGAGCGCTACGAGACGCTGCGCCTGTCGGTCGCCGCGCTCCTCGGAGCGCGGCCCACGGAAATCGCGCTCACTTCCTCGGTGTCCGCAGCGCTCAACGCCATCGCCAGCGGCCTGCGTTTCGACAGCTCGCGCAACCGGATCGTCATCACGGACCTGGAATTCCCGACCCACGGCCAAATCTGGCATGCGCAAACGGCGCGCGGGGCCGAGATCGTGCAAATCCCCTCGAGCCAGGGCTGGATCGACCCCGAGCGCTTCGCCGCGGTGGTCGACGAGCGCACCTTGCTGGTGGCCACCTCGGAGGTCTGTTACCGCAACGGCGCGCGGCTGCCGATCGCGCAGATCGCCGATATCGCGCACCGCAATGGCGCGTTGCTCCTCGTCGACAGCTACCAGGCCATCGGCACGGCGCGCGAGAGCGCACGCGATCACGGCGCGGACATCATCCTCGGCGGCATGATGAAATACCTGCTCGGCACCTCCGGCATCGCCTTCGCCTGCGTGGCGGCGAGCCTCATCGAGCAGATCTCACCCGCCGCAACCGGTTGGTTCGCTCAGGAGGACATAGGCGCCATGGACGCCACGGCGCACCACCCCTCCCTCACCGCCCGGCGCTTCGAGGCGGGCACACCGCCGGTCGCGAACGTGTACATGGCCGAGGAGGGACTGCGGATCGTTCGCGAGATCGGTCTCGGCGCCATAGAGGAGCGGATCGGCAGCCTCACCGAGCAGATCAAGCGGCGCGCGCGGGAGGCCGGATACGCACGGACCACCCCGCAGCAGCACGGGGCGATGATCGCGCTCGCCTCCCGCGACTCCCCGGCCCTGGTCGCCGCGCTCGCGCAGGAAGGCATTCTCGCCTCCACTCGCGACGGAAACCTTCGGGTCTCAGCTCATTTCTACAACGATGAGTCGGACATCGACGCCCTGTTCGACGCACTGCGCAGACACGAGCGTCTGATGGTAAGGATGGGCTAGCCGGGCGATCCGATGAGCTCCCGCAGCGCCGAGCATGCCGACTGCGCGGCCGGACCCACGGTGACGTGCAGGCAATCCGGCGCCACCACCGCCGCGCCGCGCAAGCCCAGACGCCCGATGGCGGCAGGATCGACCCCCGCAACTTGCGCCACCGACACCCGAAGTCTCGAGGCGGCGCTCTCGATGGCGCGCACGTTGTTCCCCCCGCCCAGGGCGGCCAGTAATTTCTCGATGGCCGGCTTTGTGAGCGCGGCGGCCTCGGGCACCGCCGTGGCGGTGAGCGCCGCGGAGCTGCGCCACGGTCCCATGGCACTGGTGAAGGCGGGATTTCCAGTGCTGATCTTTTCTCAGAACGACGAGGCCCGCGCCGGCATCGAGATGCTGGCGATGGAGCTCACCGCGCGCCATGCCGCCGTCCTGATCGCCGGCTCCCGCTGCCCGCAGGCCCTGCCGCTCGCGGCCGAGCCGGCGGACCCGGCGATCGAGCCGATGCTGCTGATCCAGAGCTTCTATCGCCTGGCGAACGCCCTGTCGCTCGCGCGCGGTCTCGACCCCGACATCCCCCCTCACCTGCGCAAAGTCACCGAGACCGTCTGATGCCTATCGCACTTCTCAACGGTCGGGTGCTGCGTGGCAAGGCACTCGTCGAAGGACTGTGTGTGCTGATCGCGGATGGACGAATCCTCGCCGTGGTGCCGGAGGCGGACCCGAGGTGCCACAGTGCGACCCCGCGCGACCTCGGCGGTCGCATGCTGCTGCCGGGATTCATCGACATCCAGGTAAATGGCGGCGGCGGCGTGCTGTTCAACGAGGCGCCCACGGTGCAGGCGATCCGCCAGATCGGCCGCGCCCACCGGCGATTTGGCACGACCGGCTTTTTGCCGACGCTGATCAGCACGGACCTGGAGGTGGTGGCCCAGGCCATCGCAGCGGCTCGCGAAGCCTTGGCGGCCGGCGTCCCGGGGGTTCTCGGGATCCATCTCGAGGGCCCGTTCCTCAATGTCGAGCGCAAGGGCGTGCACGACCCGGCCAAGCTGCGCGAGCTCGACACCAGCGCCATGGGCCTTCTGACTTCGCTCTCGAGCGGCATCACCGTGGTCACCCTCGCCCCGGAGATGACCACGCCGCACAGCATCCGGCAGCTCGCCGACGCCGGAGTGCTCGTCTCCGCGGGTCACACCAACGCCACTCACGCGCAGATCGTGGAAGCGCTGCATCACGGTCTGCGGGGATTCACCCACCTGTTCAACGCGATGTCCCCGCTCACGAGCCGCGAGCCGGGGGTAGTGGGCGCGGCGCTCGAAGATGATTCCAGCTGGTGCGGCGTCATCGCCGACGGCGAGCACATCGCCCCGGCCGTGCTTCGGCTGGCGATGCGCTGCAAGCCCTTGAACCGTTTCATGCTGGTGACGGATGCCATGGCGAGCGTCGGCACCGGCACGCGCTCGTTCCGGCTTCAAGGCCGCAAGATCACCGTCTCCGGGTCGGTCTGCCTCGATGAGGACGGCCGGCTTGCGGGCTCCAACATCGACATGGCGAGCTGCGTGCGCAACGCCATCGCGCTTCTCGGCCTGCCGCTCGCGGAAGCCGTGCGCATGGCAAGCCTCTATCCGGCGCAGTTCCTGGGCCTGGCGCACGAGCTTGGCCGCATCGAGCCCGGCTATCGAGCCAACCTTGTGCTCGCAGACGACGGCCTCAATGTGCTCGAGACGTGGATCGACGGGCAGCCGGCCCGGGACCGGTGATGACAGGCGAGCCTTTACCCTGCCGGGACGCGCCACATCCGATCGGTCACCCGCGCCCCCGATCGGCCGAGGCGCAGTTGCGCTCCCCGCCTCAGGAGGGGCGGCGGACCGGCCTTCTTTGAGCGAACGGAGTGCCGACTGGAACCCTTGAGGCGCCTTTCGCTCAAAGACGATACACTAGACGTTTACCGGACGCTCATCCCGAGCGGTCCCGGACCACCCATCCCGACCGAAGGGGGAGATTGATGAGCTTCGATCGCGCTCGCGCAAGAACGGGCGTCTGGGGCGTTCTGCGCGCCGCCATCTGCGTAGTGGGCGCCGGGATTGCCGTGGCACTCGCCGGCTGCAGTGCCAGCACGAGGGTTTACAACGGTACGCCGGTGCTGACCCTGACCGGCGTGGCCACCGGGGATTTCAGCAGCTACATCGTCGGCATCTCCTCGGTCATCCTGACCCGCAAGGACGGATTCACCTACCCCGCGCTGTCCAGTGAGGAGCAGGTGAATCTCACCAAGCGGACCAACCTCACCGAGCTGCTCACCGCCCTCGGCGTCCCGCAGGGCACCTATACCAAGGTCAGCATTACGCTCGATTACTCGAACGCGACCGTATACCTCAAGGGCGATTCGACGGCCGCCAAGGTGGTCACACCGAGCAGCGGCAGCCTCCAGACCCTCACGGTCACGCTCGATCCCGCCCATCCGCTCGTGCTCAACCTCGACCAGTCCACGCCTCTGGCGATCGACGTCAACCTGGCGGCCTCCAATTCGATCGACCAGAGCACGAACACCGTCACGGTCAAGCCGTTCCTGACCGCCACCGCGCAGCCGGCGGACAACAACCTGATCCGCGCCCGCGGCCTGTTCGTGTACGTGGACACCAGCAAAAACAATTTCACCGTAAATCTCAAGCCGCTCGACGATACGTATTACTACAGCGGTACCTTCGGCGCGCTGACGGTGGATACCTCGTCCAGCACTTATTTCGACATCGACGGCACCCCCTACACGGGCTCGGCGGGCCTGGCGCAGATTGCGCAGCAAAGCAATAGTGGCGAGCTGAGCAGCGACTCGACGATCGTCAGCTATGGAACGATCGGCGATCTCTCGACCATCACGCCTGACTTCAACGCGACACAGGTGTATGTCGGCTCCAGCGCCGTCAGCCCCGGCGCCGACGAGGTGCGCGGGACCGTGAGCGCCCGCAGCGGCAATTCCCTGACGCTGCGGGGCGCCACCTATATCTGCCCGCAAGACATCAGCAGCGGCTATCCGAGCGAGCCGCCGGCCATTCACTTCGAATCCGCCACGGTGGATATCGGACCCTCTACCAAGGTGACCGAGGACGGCGCGGTCGCGAGCGGCCTGTCCACCCAGTCGATCTCCGTCGGCCAGGACATCTATGCCACGGGCCAGGGCAGCGTCTCCTGCCCGCGCGCCTCGACCAACTCCACCGCCTCGCTGACCCTCAATGCGACCTCCGGCGAAGTGCGCCTCAAACCGACCACGCTCTGGGGCACCCTCACCGCGGGCACTGCGGGCAGCGCCACTCTCGACCTGCTGGAGCTCGGGGAACACGTTCCGACCGACTTCAACTTTGCCGGCACGGGGATCTCGAGTGCGAATGACGCCAATCCGGCGAGCTACGTGGTCGATACCGGCACAACGGACGAAAGCGCCACCGCCTCAAGCACGTTGCTCGCGGCCGATGGCCTCGTGACCCCCTTCGGCTCGGCGCCGCCGGACTTCACCGCCTCGGCGGTGACGCCGGGAACATCGGAGCCCTCCACCCTGATCGTGGAGTGGAACGGAGGCACCACGTCCCCCTTTACCACCTACGGCAGCTCGGGCCTGGTGGTGAATCTCGGCAATTCCAGCATCGATACGGACCTCATCCGCACTGGGCCGCAGAGTACGCAATTGTCCAGCCTGTCCTCGAGTCCCACCATCCTGCCGGGATGCCCGAGCGGAGCCTGCACCAGTAACGTCGAATACTCGATCGGCAATGTCAAAAACGGCGTCTCGGAGTTCGGCAGCGCCTCGAGCTTCCTCAGCGACCTCTCGAGCACCTTGAACGGGTCGAACGCGGTCTTCAAGCTGGTTGCCATCGGCACCTACGATTCGGCGAACAATACCCTGTACGCCCAGCGAATCGCCGTGGCACTGGAATAGGCGAGCGATCCACATGCAATGCGCGGGCCGGTTTCACCGGTCCGCGGTAATTCCATTGTCTCCAATCTGCGACTGTATCTGGCCCGGAACATTGTCCATGGCTGTTGTGCCAAGATAGACGCTGCGGTCCAAAGATCGGCTTTGACCATGGCATAATGGCCCTTCGATCCGGAGGGGGACTCGACATGCTGCAGCCGCTGGGCTCACATGCCCGCCACATCCACGCGATGTTGCAGGGCACGATCCGTGACGAGGGGCCGGGCACGCCCGAGTACATCAAGCGCTCCTGGCTGCGCTGTCTCAACGAGTACCACCTCGATCCGCAGTCCGAGCGCGAGCCGTTCGTGCTGCCGCGACAGGAGCGTCTCGCCCGCAAGGAGCGCAACCAAGCGCTGATGGCCCTCGCCGATGCGGAGATGGCCCACCTCTACCACCAGCTGGCCGGCTCCGGCTACTCCATCATCCTCACCGACCGCGACGGGGTGCTGCTCG
>JAJZDX010000042.1 GCA_021805865.1 Pseudomonadota bacterium | reverse complement strand
ACTGTTCTGTGATCGCGTTGTGGCTCGGTCACGAGTCCATGGAGACCACGCAGGTTTATCTGCATGCTCATATGGCGCTCAAGGAAGCCGCACTGGCGAAGGTTCCAATTTTGAAGGGTCGATCCAACGGCCGATATCGCCCGCCTGATCGCTTGCTGCAATTTCTCCATGGCCTGTGAAGTGCACGACTATGCCGAGTGACGCTGATCCCTTCCACGATCGCGAACACGGGGGCGTCACCGTTCTCGCGCATCGGGGAGCCTTCATTCGGCATAGTCAGGCGCTCGGCATGAACATGCCGACTGATCGGCGTCAACCCGGAGGCGTACATCCGCTGGGTGCTGCCCAAACTCGCCGCTGCCACAAACAAGACAATCGACGGCCTTCTCCCCGACGACTTCGCGCGCCTGTACGGCGAGTCCGTCATGGAGAGCTGACCGTCACTTTGGTCTTGATCGAGCGGGCGATGAAACAGTCGCGCGATGCCGGCTCGTGAAAGTGTTCCACCACCTTCGCGTCGACGTCATGATCTGGATGGAAGGTGATGCGCGGCTTGAGTGTCACCTCGCTGACCCAGCTGCGCCGGTCCGGCCGGATGCTCAGCACGCCTTCCGCGGCATCGAGGTACCTCTCCACCTCAACACCGTGGCTGAAGGCCGCGTGAAGCCACGCCAGCATGTGCGCGCTCGCGACTGTCGCCACGTAAGACTTCAGCGGGTCCAGCCGCACTGTATCCCGATACGCCATCGGCGCCAGCGCGTCCGTAACCTTCAGGCTCAGCTTCCCCGCGAAATGCCACACGTGCTCGCGCGAATGCTTGCCGGGCACCCCGGACCACTTCCCCCGAGACCAGTCGACGGTCACCAGATGAATGCGTTCGTCGCCCGCTACGGGGGCGTCCGCCTTATCACTACCCATCTACCCAGTCTAGACCAGTACCCGCTGGGACGCTTTCCGCTGCGGCCAGGGACGAGAGGGCTTTCTCGCGCTGTGGCAGTCAGGACTCGATAGGTCATGTCGGCATCGCGCCCGCCGGTTGTCGTCATGCGGTGCGGGGAGGGTCAGAAAATGAACCCGGCATTCGGGCCGACTTTGCGCTGGCACTGATCGAGACAGCGGCCGCGGCGTCGTTTGCAACGTTCACCGCGGGATACCGGCGTGATTCAGGAGGATGGCACCAGGATCAGGTAGCTGCGCATCGTGGGAGAGGAAGGCCAAACCAGCGAGCAGCGGTCCACGAGCGTGAAGGAGACCTGGTCGCCGGCTCTGAAGGCGACGGTCAACTGTCTGAGGGCGGCCTTGCCATTCGGGGTCGCGTGAGGGTCCCATTTGATGAGCGTCGATTGGCACCCGGAGGGTCCGACGGCCGAGCCGCTGATGGAGACGTAGCAGGCGCTGCCCGCGGTTCCCGGCGGGCCGGACATATTGCACCCAATGCCCATGAGGATGACTTTGCCGGTCGTCAGGTCCTGCGAGTGGGCGCTCGGCGCCGCGAGGGGCAAGCTCAGCAGGAGGCAGATCGCCCCGAGGGTGTGCAACCGACGCGTCGCGCGATTCTGCCGCATTTCCGACCGGCCACGGGCGTTGCGCATGCTTATCGCTCCTGGAGTGCCTTACCTTCCTGTTGATTCCGGTCTCGCCTCATCCCCTGTTACTTATTCGCCTGGCCCCGCGAGCCCCCTTGAGGCTACCACCGTCAACGTCGCCAGTGCAACCAAGCCGTCACGTCCCGGTGCCGGTCCAGCGAGCCGGCTTTCCCGTCCGGCGTGCCCGTCCTGTCACAAGACTGTCAAGAAAATGTGAGAGGCTACACACCGTCTCTTTCCGCACGCACACGGCCGTATCGCAGCCCGCGCTGCCCGGCCGCCAGCGCGGGAGCGGCTGCGTTGGCTCGCCGCGCGCCCGTTCAACACGCAGCGCTTCGTTCTGCCTGGCCTCCTTCTCCCGCCCGCCTCTCCTCGCGCAAACGCGTGCTTTCTCGATCGAGCCGCTCTCCGGCTGCCGCAGTGCCGGCTTCCTGAGTGCCGCACCTCAGCGCATGCCGTGTCGCGAGAAAGCCACGCACGGGCACGTACATTTCCCGAATCACGAGACTGAAACATATCCGTCGCAGAGTTTCCCAGGTCAGAGGGCCGTCGAGGGGAGGCTGTCGCCCCCGTCGCACGGCTGAATTCCAACAAAATCAGATGGGAGTCTGCAGATGTGCACCATTGAGTCCTTCCATGCATTGCGTCCTCATTCAGGAAAGAGCCGGATCAAAGCGGCGGTTCAGCTCGCACTGGCGGGCGCTTTGGCCGCCAGCGCTCTTGCGCACGCGGCGCCCGCGCTCCCCTCCAGCCTCGAGCCCGCGAGCGCGGGGCCGGGCGCGAGCGCCAGTGCAAGCCCGGAGCCGATTTCGACCGCCGCCCTGAATGAAGTGCTGGTCACGGCGCGCCGGCAGCGTCAGAGAAAGGATTTCACCACCGATCAGACGGTGAAGACGCTCGACCGTGACCAGATCCGCGCGAGCAGCCGGGTGGGCGGCGTGGCGCAGGCCATGATGCTCGTCCCGGGTGTCAGTGTATCCTCCTACGGCGCCAGCGGGTCGCAGAAATCCACGATCAGCATCAACGGCATCAAGATCGGCTGGGCCGGGTTCTCGGGCGGCAATCCGGACAACGGCAGCATCGCCCCGAGCTTCGACGGCGTGCCGATGATGAATCCCGGCAACGACCTGTGGCAGGCGACGCTCATCCCGCAGACCTCGATCCTGCAGACCATCAACGTCACCTACGGGCCGGGCCAGCCCAAGGACCGTTGGTGGACCAATATCGGCGGCGCGATCAATTTCGTGCCGCTGCAGCCCTCGGGCGCCTTCGGGGGCGATGTCGCGCTCACGTACGGCAGCTACCAGACCAAGAACGTCGCCTTCAGCCTGCAGACCGGCGACCTCGGCGGCTGGCGGACCGTGATCGCCGGCGGTTGGGACAAGGCCAATAATTTCCTGCGGGGCTCGGACGGCTACGAGAACCCGAGCTACAACTACGCCTATTACGCGAAGACTCGCCATGCGTTTGCGGGCGGCGACCTCAGCATCGGCGCGTACGTCTCGCGCGCCAGCGCCCAGCGACCCTTCCCGATTCCCGTAACCCCGATACCCGGTGTCACCCTCGCCGGAGCCGCAAATCCCGGGCCGCTCTTCAGCCAGCAGACGACCGGGTTCTACACGACGCTGCCCTTCAAGGTCAATTGGAAGCTCGACGTCAATGCGATCGAGATGCTCTGGAGCAAGCTCAACGTCCGCCTCTCCGCCATCACCTCCGTGCACAACATGGTCTATTTCTTCCACGAGCACCGGCTGCACTTCACGCCCCTGCACGACTACCTGCCCCCGGATCAGTCCTCGTGGGAGATCAACCGCCCCTCCGTCCACGTTCTCGGCGACAAGCTCACGTTCGAATTCGAGCTCCCGTACAACCACGTGTTCGCGGGCGGATACCTGCAGGGGAGCAAGTACTATTCGCAGGAGCAGCTCTATTATCCCTACCAGAATTTCGCTGCGGCGGGCGCGGTGGGGCCGCCGGCGCCCCCCAATCTGATGGGATCGCCCACGACGGCGCAGGGACAGTACGACAGCGACATCTTCTATCAGTTGAACAGCGCCCTGTACCTGCAGGACACCATCACCCCGATACGGACGTTGCGCATCACTCCGGGCATCCGTGAAGTCAATTACACGATGGACTTCTACCCCAACGAGACGTCCGTCTTCCCGCTCGCCACCGAATACAATCCGTGCGGAGACTTGAGCCAGATCAGCCCGCCCTCGGAGTGCTCCACGGGAGTCTACACGCCGGGGGAGGCGGTCAATCCGTCCCCGACCGCCCACAAGAGCTTCTTTCGCGCCGAGCCTTCGGTCGGGGTGAACTGGCGGGCGCTGTCCTCGCTTGCGTTGTATGCCAACTGGGGCCAGACGTACCGCTATCCGGAAAACGGCGGCGGGACGGGGCCGTACGTGGTGATTCCCGCGCAGAACGTGCACCTGGAGAAAGGCACCGACACCATCGTCGGCCTGAAGGTGCACAAGCGGCGCTGGGGGCCGGTCACCGACATGGCGCTCGACATGAGCTATTCGCACCTCGATTTCACGCACGAGACCATCCCGACTGCGCTCGCAAGCGGCGGCTCGCTCCTCGCCTTCGCCTCCTCGGTGTACGAGGGCGTGAACATCTTCGGCTCCGCCTCCCCCTATCACGATTTCTACGTGTTCGCCAATGTCGGCGTGGTCAGCGCCAAGTTCAGGGACTACATAAACGGCGCCACCGATGCGAACGGCAACACCATCATCTACCACGACGTGCCGATACCATACACGCCGACGTCGAACATGAGCTTCGGCATGTACTACCTGATGGACATCCGCGGCGTCGTGGTGCAGCCGCGCCTGACCTACATCCGCACCGGCTCCCAATATGCATTTGACAATAACAACAACATGACGGCGGACGGCAGGTTCAACAGCGACTCATATACCGGCGTCAACGGCGATGCCGTGAACACCGGCAATACGAACATCCCCTCCTACGGGATCCTGAACTTCTCGGCCAGCGTCGATTTTCCGACGAACTGGTCCGAGGGGGTGCAGGACCTGAAGGTGGCCTTCGATGTCGACAACCTCGCCGACAAGAAGTACAACGCGTTCGAGTACATCACGGCGGGCGGGCTCTACAACACCGGGGCCGGGGCGGTGATCGCCTTCCCGGGCGCCCCGAGAGTCTGGTATGTCACGCTGAGCGCGAGCTTCTGAGCGCCGCGCGCACCCTCAGGGGAGGCGCTGTCCGCAGGCGTGCACGCCGGGCAGCGCCCTTTTCTCTACCCTCCCCCGCGGCGGACCTCTCAGCGCCACCCCCCCCAAGGGCGGCGCGCCCCGGCCCTCTCCCTCAGCTCACAGGCGCCAATCTCCGGCGCCGGGACTCGCCCGGGCCCCGGATCCGGCAGGCGGCCTCGGATGCCGGGAGCGGGCTCGAGCCGGTGGTCGCTTGGATGCGTCTACAATAGTGCCGTTGCCACGGGTGTTCCTCGTATGACCCGAGGCTTCATCATGCAGCGGGGAGTGCCATGAACACCGATCTTCTGTGGATTCAAGAGCTCGCCGGCACATTGTCGGGCACCGTGATCGGCGCCCTGCTCGCCTGGCTCATCGCCCATGTCTATGCCCGCAAGGCCATCCGGGACCTGGCCCGGCAACGGGACCAGGCGGAGCGGTACAACCGGGTCCTGACGGCGCTCTTTCGAGCGTGGGAGGAGCAGGGGCTCGTCGAGCTCGCCCGCGACCCCAAGGGCGAGATCACCGGCGGACGGGTGATCCGCTCCCAGAGCGGCGCGCAGACGCTGACTGGTGGGCCTGCCGGTAGCCGCCCGGGCCCTGGCACCTGACGGCGGTGTGGAGCCAATCCGCCGGGCGCCTGCCGCGCAGTTCCGCGCGCCGTCGGAGACTCCATGGACGGTGCGCTTTCAGCGGGTCCAACTACTGGAGCCAACTGGATCTCTCTTGCGCTTCCACGGCTTGCGGCACCGCACCGGGTGCCAGTCACCTCCCCCCCCCCGGACCCCGGCCTGCAGCAGGCGGCCTCGGATCTTACGGGCGGCGGCTAAGGAGAGCACGGTGGAGGAGAGGTGGTGCATAATCGGTCATAGGTACATCTCGCGGATCACGGCGGTTGCCAGCCCGATAGACCTTGTCCGATACTGGTGCCCTCACCAGCCGGAGGTATTGCTGTGTCCGAGTCCAAGAAGCATCCCGATTCCTCTCGCCGTGCCTTCCTTGCGACCGCCGCCGTAGCTGCATCCGCTGCGGTCATCGGCCTGCGCCCGCGCACCGCCCATGCCGCTTTGCCGCACCTCTCCGAAGCCGATCCGCTCGCGAAGTCCCTCGGCTACCGGGCCAACCACAACCAGGTCGATAGCGCCAAGTTCCCGACCTACAAGCCGGGCGAGTACTGCGGTCAGTGCCGGTTCTTCCTCGGCAAGCCCGGGCAGGCCTCCGGCTTCGCCGGCTGCCAGATCTTCGCCGGCTACGCGGTCGACGCCAACGGCTGGTGCGCCTCGTTCAACGCCCGAAGCTGATTCTGTACCCGCGGGCGCCCGGCCGCTTCCCCGGCCGGCGCCCGCGACGGCCGAGATCCCCTGCCGCGCGCCTGCGGCACGCCCATTGCCCTCCGATTGATTCGACAATTGTCGGCGCCCGTGCGCACAGGGGCGGCTCACCCGATACGGTCTGCGCGCTAAGCCCCCCCACCCCGCCTCGGTACGCCCCCGGGGGCGCTCACCTCTCGAGGAAACCGCCCCGGGGCGCGCCGCAAGCGCGCCCGGAGCCTCTCCTGCCGCTCGCGCTCGCCTGCGCGGGGATGATGGCGACGCTCACCTTCACCGCCGGGCGCAGGCCCGATCCGCCCGCCCTCGCCGGCAGCGCCCTCAGCTTCGCCGCCTGCGTGACCGCCACCCAACTCACCGTGTTGGAGCGGCCCGCCGATCCGCTCTCCGCGTCCCTGCCGTGGATCTGGATCGGCCCGCTCGCCGTGTTTCTCGTCTTCGGGATCGGCGTATGGGCGGTGCGGGCCAGGGGCCGCCCCGACTGGCCGGGCCATGCGGTGCTCGCCTCGGCCACCGTGCTCCTCGCCGCAACGATTCTCGGCTGCGGTGTGATGCTGCACGAGCCGCTGGCAAGGGGCGTCTGCTGCACGGCCGCCGCGCCCGGCAAGCGCCTGCTCGCTGCAGCGATCGGCGCGGCAGCCCTCCTCATCGCCCGCGTGACGGCGCACTACCGTGCCCGGCTGCGGGAGCAGACCGAGCGCAGCCGGCACGACATCGAGGAAGCGCACACGCGGCTGCAGCACATCGGCACGCATGACCCGATGACCGGCCTTGCCAACCGCACGCTCCTCAAGGAACGCCTCTCCCAGGCGCTCGCCGACACCCGGCGCCCGGGGCGCACGCTCGCCATCGCCGCGATCGACCTCGATCGCTTCAGCGCGGTCAACCACTCCTTCGGCCACGGCGTGGGCGATCACGTCTTGACCGAGATTGCCCACCGCATCGAGTCGGCCGTGCCGCACGTGCATACGCTTGCGCGGGTCGGGGGCGATTCCTTCGCGGTGCTGATCGATGGCATGTCGGCGCGCATCCAGGCCCAAGCCATCACGAACGCCATGCTCGCGGCGCTCGAGCAACCGCTGCAGGTGAACGGGCAGCAGATCCGCGCCCGGCTCAGCATCGGCGGGAGCCTGTGTCCGGATGATGCGCGCCGCGGCGATGATCTGCTCGCGCACGCCGAGGCGGCCATGCTCGGCGCCAAACGCAGCGGTGGGGACCGGGTGCTTTTCTTCGAGCCCGGCATGTCCGACTCGATGCAGGAGCGGCTCGCGCTCGAGAGCGATCTGCGCCGGGGGCGATCGCCGCCGGGGAGCTCGAGCTGCACTACCAGCCGCAGCTCTCGACCTTGAGCGGCATCGCGCTCTCGGTCGAGGCGCTGCTGCGCTGGCGCCATCCGGTGAAGGGGCTCATCACTCCAGGCTCGTTCATTGCGCTTGCCGAGGAAACCGGACTCATCGTTCCGATGAACGAGTGGGTGTTGCGCGAGGCCTGCCGGCAGGCCCGTGCCTGGATCGATGCCCGGGGGCCGGATCTGCGCGTCGCGGTCAACCTCTCGGCGGTGCAGTTCCGCCGCGCTGACGTCCTCGAGACCGTTCTCTCGGCGCTCGACGAGGCGCATCTTGATCCGCACTTCCTCGAGATCGAGCTCATCGAAGGGATGCTGATGGACGATCCGGAGCGTGCGGCGCAGGTGTTGACGCTGCTGCGTGCGAGGGGGGTCAGCGTCGCGATCGACGATTTCGGTACCGGCTACTCCAGCCTGAGCTACCTGCGCCGCCTGCCGATCGACAAGCTCAAGATCGATCGCAGCTTCGTGAGGGACCTCCTCGTCAACCGGACCGATGAGTCGATCGTGCGCGCCATCGTCTCTCTCGCCCACAGCGTGGGGCTGGAAGTGATCGCCGAGGGGGTCGAGAGCGAGCAGCAGCTCGAGCGCATCTGCCTCCTCGAGTGCGACCTGTGGCAGGGCTATTACTGCTGCCCGCCCCAGCCTCCCGGATGCCTGGAGGCGCTGCTCGCCGCGCGCGGCGCGGCGGCCTCACGCGAGGTCCTCATCGAGCCCCCGCGCGGCTCGAGGCGAGCGGCCGAGCCCGCCCGCGCAGGCGGCAATGGCGCCTCAAGCCGCCTCGTAGCGCTTGATCTTGTAGATGATGAGGGATATGACCCAGCCGAGCACGAATAGCGAGATGATGCCGTAGCCGAGCACGCCGAAGTTGTCATTGATGGAGCCGATGAACCTCCAGAACTCGCCCGCGGGCTTGAAGTAGCCGGCGATCAGTCCCAGGGTCTCGATGCTGCCGACGAGCAAGGCGACCAGCACCGAGAGCGAGGTGATCGTCAGGTTGTAATAGAGCTTGCGGATCGGCTTGACGAACGCCCAGCCGTACGCGCCCAGCATCAGCATGCCGTCGGCGGTGTCAACGAGCGCCATGCCGGCGCAGAACAGCGCCGGGAACACCATGATGGCCCAGGGCGAGAGCCCCTTCGAGGCCCCCGCCGCCGACACCCCGATCAGTCCCACCTGGGTGGCGGTGTCGAAGCCTAAGCCAAAGAGCAGGCCGAGTCCGTACATCTGCCAGCTGTGCTCGATGAGGCGAAACAGCCCCCGGAAGAGGCGCGCCATCAGGCCGCCGCCGGGGAAGATCGCCTGGCTCTCCTGCTGCAACGTGCCCTCGCGGGCCTGCCGGAAGCTGCGCCAGGTGCCGGCGAGGATGGCAAGGTTCGCCGCAGCGATGGCAAACAGGAAGAAGGCGGAAACGCCGGTGCCGATGAGGCCGCCGATGACCTTCAGGTCCCCGAGGCGCCCCTGCAGCACCGATGCCGCCACCGCCACCGCCAACGTGAGCGCGGCGACGACCGTCGAGTGCCCGAGCGAGAAGAACAGTCCCACGGTGACCGGGCGTTTGCCCTCCTGCATGAGCTTGCGGGTGACGTTGTCGATGGCCGCGATGTGATCGGCGTCCACCGCGTGGCGAAGGCCGAAGCCGTAGGCGAGGAGTCCGGTGCCGAGCAACAGGGGATGATGGCGGAACGCCATGAGCGCCCAGAGCCAGACGAGGACGTTGCAGGCGATCAGCACAAGGACCATGAGCGTGATCCGCCCGCGCAGGTCGCCGGTTGAGCTTGGCTTGAGCCGCGACATCGAGTCTCCTTCCGCACCCACGTGCGGGGCATGCGCCGCGGAAGGAAGGGTCCAGGACATCGAGCCCCGGGCCGCCCACCGCAGCCGATTGCACAACGACGCGATGGGCAGGTCTCCTGGCTCGCGGGTCGGTGTCTCGCCTCCGGCCTTCCCGGTTGCCCAGTGGCCATCTGAAGGACGCGAAACTCGCCGCTCACAGTTGCGGGGGCAGCCACGGATCAGGCGCTTTCGCCCTACCGTGTTCCCATTTCACCGGCGGACTGACATCCGCCGGAACCCATCGGGCCGTAGGATGGCAAATCCGGCGTTGCCTGTCGAGCCAGCCCGCGCGACACGGCATCGCGACTGCCGGGCCGCCGAGTGCTCGAGGCGCTCCCCGCTGCGCTTGGGCCCCGGGTCGTGGCGAGTGTGAAAACTTGCCCTCGCCTGAAACGAAGCGCAGTCTGGCGGGCGTGGCGCCCGCCCCCCGCGAGGACCGGATGGCCCGGGGGGGGGGCCACGTCAATCACACACCCCAGGGGTGAGCCCATGCGTATCAAAGTCCTCTCCCACGTGGCGGGCGCTGCGGCGGCGGCTGTCCTGCTCGGCTTGCTGCCGGCCCTCGCAGCCGCGCAACAGAGCGTCGAGGCCGTGTGGGCGCCCCGAGAGGTCACCTTCGTCTATCAGGGCTTCACGACCCACTACTCCTGCGGCGGCCTGCGCGAGAAGATCCGGGAGATGCTCCTGAGGCTCGGCGCCCGCGACCTCAGGGTGCGCGAGCAGGGGTGTATCCGGGCGGGCGGCGTCGAGCCCTTCCCCGGCGTGCGGGTGCGCATGCAGGTGCTCGTTCCGGCCGCCTCGCAGCACGGCAACACGGCCGGTCCGGCGATCCGGGCGCACTGGCAGCACGTCGTGCTCATGCCGAGCAACGCGAGCCTCCGGGAGGAAGGCAACTGCGAGCTGATCGAGCAGTTCAAGGAGACGTTCCTGCCGCTGTTCACCACGGGCGACATCCGCTATCAATCAAACTGCATTCCCCATCAGCTCACCCTCGGCACCCGCCTGAGCGTGAAGGTCCTGATGCCCGAGGCCAAGCCCGTCCGAGGCCGCTGAGCCGTTGGGCTTTCGGGGGCCGGCGCGGTGCACCCGAAGGCCGTCGGCCACCCTGTGAGGGCGCCGATCGCCGGCGTCAGTGGCGCGCCGCGCTCCCCCGGCACCCCTCGCATACGCCTGTGAGCTCGACGATGCGCTGATCGAGCGCGAACCCCAAGCGCTGCCCGAGCCGCTCCGTGGCGGCCGCGATACGCTCATCCTCCGCCTCCACCACCTGTCCGCAGCGGCGGCAGATGAGAAATTGCACCCAGTGCGGGCCGCCGGGGTGCTCGCACAGCACGAACGAGCGCGTGCTTTCCAGACGATGCACGATGCCGAGCGCCATCAGGAAATCGAGCGTCCGATAGACGCTCGCCGCGGTCGACTTGCCGTCCTCGGGCCGCAGCAGGTCGAGGAGCTCGTACGCTGAGAGCGCTCGGCCCGCCGTCAGCAGCTTGGCAAGCACCGCCCGACGCGGACGGGTCAGGCGCTGTCCGCGCTCGCGGCACAGATCCTCCAGCCGGTGCAGCGCCCGCTCGAGAGCGCGAGCCGGGCTCGCTTTGTTCCCCTGTCGCATGAGAGCCGCCCCTAGCGCCCCTGGCGGGCGACACCCAGCCGGCCGGCCGCATAGGCGAGCCCGGCCAGGGCGCCGACGAAAAAGCCCACCGGCCAATCCGAGAGATAGGAAAGCGCGATCGAGCCCCACACCGTGGCGAGCGACAGCATGATCGTGAGCGCGAGCGCCAAGCGCGGCCGGTCGGTGAGCAGGCGCGCCGCCGAGGCGGGGCCCACCATCAGGCTGAACACCATCAGCGCCCCGACCACCGGCAGCGCCATTGCGGTGGCGAGCGCCAGCACGGCGAGAAACGCGAGCTCCAGGGAGCGGCTGGCCGCGCCGGCCGCCTCGGCGAGCTCCGGGGAGAGCGAATCGAGCAGCAGCGGGCGAAACAGCAGCGCCGTCATCGCGATCGTGATCGCGCTCAGCACGGCGACCGCGCCAAGATCGCGCGAGCTCACCCCGAGCACCTCACCGAACAGCAGCGCATACACGCCCTGGGCGTACTCGCTCGTCATGCTGAGAAAGAGCGTGCCGAGCGCGAGCGCCACGGCGAGCCACAGCGCCGTCGCCACCTCCCGGCGGTCCCAGCGCTGCAGCTGACTGATGCCGAGCACCCCGAGCCCGGAGAACACCACGATGCCCGCGAGCTCGCTCACCCCGAGCAGGCTCGCCGCGGCGGCCCCCGGAAAGGCCCCGAGCGGCAGCACATGCGCGGCGAAGGCGGCGCGGCGCAGGACGACGAAAAAACCGACCATGCCGGCGGCGATGGCCACCAGGGTGGCGACGATCCAGGTGTTGGTCATGAAGCCGGTGAACATGCTCATCCCCGCGCGGCCCGGCGCGCTACGCCGGCCGGCGCAGCGCCGGTTGCCTCGGCCGCCACCGCGCGAGGCCGGCGAGCAGGTAGGCGATGAAGATCAGCGCGACGATGAAAAAGCTCACCGGCCAGCCATGGCCCGGCGTCCAGTAGAAGCTGTCGTAGGCGAGGAGGATGCCGCCCCAGGTCGCCGCCCACCCGATCGCCACCGCCCAGGCGAGGGCCCGGCCGGGCCGGTCGGCGAAGCGCAGCGCCGCGGCGGCCGGTCCGATCAGCAGCGCCGTGGAGAGAATGGCCCCGACCGTCATGGCCGCCAGCGACACCGCGAGAGCGAGCGCAAGCGCATGCACCAGCCCCGTGCGCCGTACCCGCGCGCCCCGCGCTTGCGCGAGGTCCGCCGAGAGCGAGCTCAGCAACAGCGGACGGTAGATCACCGCGATTGCCACGAGTGCGACCCCCGCGACGCCGATCGCCAGAGGCACGATGGAGGCCGGGATCGTGAACATCGATCCAAAGAGGACCGCGATCGCCGCGCCGCTCGTGCTGCCCTGGATCGTGCCGAGGTAAAGGAGCAGCGCGGTGACCCCGAGCCCCACCCCCAACATGACGCCGGTCACGAGGTCCCGCTCGCGCGCATCACGCACATCGGCCCACTCCATCGCGCCGGCGGCCAGAGCCGCGACGCCGAGAAAGCCCAGCAAGGGGCTGATGCCGAGCAGGAAGGCGGCCGAGCCCCCGGCGCTGCTCACGTCCGCGAGGGCATGTCCGGCGAAGGACTGCCCCCGCATGACGGTGAAGACGCCGACGACCGCCGAGACGATGGCGGCCCCCGCCCCGACGATGAGCGCGGTGCGGACCGGCTCGTTGGCGAGGAAGCCGGGTGGCACAATGAGCTCGAGCGGATACATGGGCGCTCAGGGGACCTGGGCGGTGTGCACGGGATCGCGAGCGAGGGCGGCACGGATCTCCTCCGGCTCGTGAGCGGCGATCACGACGACCCGGCCGTGGACCCGGACCACATCGACATGGTAGCCGTAGAGGCGGCTCAACACCTCGGTCCGGATCACCTCGTCGGCTTTCCCGGACACGGCGCAGCAGCTGGCGAGATACACGATGCGGTCGATCACCGGCAGCAGCGGGTTCATGTCGTGAGCCGAGAGCAGGACCGCCGTCCGGTACTGCACCGACAGGCGGCGCAGAAGGGCGACGATCTCCGCGGTGCTGCGCACGTCGAGGTTGGCGAGCGGCTCATCGAGCAGCAGCAGCCGTGGACGGCGCACCAGCGCGTGCGCGATGAGGACTCGCTGTTGCTGCCCGCCGGAGAGCTGACCGACCCGCCGGTCGGCGAAATCCACCGCCCCGACCGCCTCGAGCATCTCCTGCACCCGAGCCTCGCGCGCCGCGGAGCGCCGCAGCCACCCCCAGCGGGCGCCATCGAGTCCGAGCGCCACCACGTCCCGGGAGCGCAGCGGCAGGTACGGATCGATCGAGATCTTCTGCGGGACATAGCCGATGCGCGCCACGCCCGCGCCCGCCTCGATCCTCACCTCGCCCGACTGCGGGCGCACCAGGCCGAGAATGGCTTTCAACAGCGTCGTCTTGCCCGAGCCGTTGGCGCCGATCAGCGCGCAAAATTCCCCCCCCGCCACCTCGAACTGCACGTCCTTCAGGATCGGACGGCCTGAAAAGGACACGCTCAGGCTGTGCACCGACAGCGCCGCCGGTTCCGTCATGGGTGCCCCGCGCCCGGCCCCAGGGTCTCGGTCGAGGCCCCGCGCGAGACCGCGTGCTCGAGCGCGGCAAGCTCGGCCTGCATCCAGGACTGGTAGTGGTAGCCGGCCGGCAGGGTCTCATAGACCCCGACCACGGGAATGCCGCTGCGGCGGGCCAGTTCCAGGAACGAGGTGGTGAGCGGATTGGTGACCTGGCGGTTGTATACCAGCACCTTCACGCGATGCTCCCTCAGCAGCGCCTCCTCCGCCGCCACGTCCTGGGGCGCCGGATCGAGGCCATTCATGATGGCGATCTGCAGCGAGTACGGTGTCAGGATGGTGCAGCCGGCGGCTTCGAGCAGCTCGTCCGCGACCGGCTCGGTCACCGCGACGGGCGTCCCGGCGTGGCGGCGCTTGAACGCGGCGAGCGCTCGCCTCCACGGCTCGAGCGAGGCGTCGAACCTGCGCACCTGGGCCTGGAAGTAGGCGCTGTGCGCGGGCCGCAGCCTCGAGAGCGCCGCCGCCACCGCCGAGGCCACCGCCGGCATGGTGCGGGGGTTGTACCACACGTGAGGATTGGCGGTGACCGGCAGGCCGAGCAGGCGCTGCACGTTGATGACCTGTCGCCGGGCGTTCGGTGCGGCGGCGAGGATCCTCCCGGCCCAGGGGTCATAGCCCAGTCCGTTCTCGACCACGAGCGAGGCGGAGGCGATGGCGCGCGCGACCGAAGGGGTTGCCTCGAACTCGTGCGGGTCGGTGTTCGGGTTGGTCTCGATCGCCCGCACCCCGGCATAGGGGCCGGCGATCTGAGAGAGGACATCGGCGTACTGGCTCTCGATGCCGATCGCCGTGAGCCCCCCTCCCGCGGGGCCGGCGCAGCCTGATATCAGCGCCGCGACCGAGAGGACAAGAGCGGGGCTCAGCAGGCGGCGCGGCATGTTGCAGATGATACTTTGTATCAAGTACGGCGTCCACACGCGAAATGATGTTTCATTTCCATCGGCGGCCGCACGGCCGCGGCGAGAGCCGCGCGGCCGCCGGCAGGTCAGTTATCGAGCGCCCCCTGATCGATCCGCCGGGCGATCCAGGCCCCCTCATGCTTCGGCAGCTCCCGGGCGAGCGGCGCGGCTCGTGCGCATTTGCCCTGCGGGAGGTTCATCTGCGCGCACCGCTTCGGCATGTTGAGGCGCCGGCGGGAGTCATGCGCGAGCAGCCACACGAGGTTGCTCTCATCGGCATGTCCCGGGTCGATCATCGGACCGTACTTCGTGCCTTGCATGAGCGCCGAGTCGCTCTCGACGCTGAAGCCGCTCGCCTCGTGGCACATGCCGCAGCTGCTCTGCAGGATCGGTCGCACGTCCTTCCGGTAACCCACCGCCCTCGGGGCGCCCGCCGAGACCCGCACCGCGATGGCGATCGAGGCGATGAGCGTGGCTCGTGTTGTGAGCATCTGGCCACCCTCCTCTTGAAATTGGGCGCCGCGGGCGCCGTCCCGAGCGATCGCGCCGCCGCCAAGGGCCCCGGCAGGGTCCGGCGCGGGCGCATGCGCATGATAGGGCGAGGCGTGTTCTGCACTGTCCGGGATACTACCCATCCTCCTAGGCACTTCTCATTCATCCCGCGCCCCGGGGCGGGGAAACGGCCTGCCGGATGCGGTTGCAGAGCCAGGCGCGTACCACCATGGCCGCTCCCCTTACCTCACCGCCATTGCGTGAATGCCGCCCCAATGGCGCGCGGCCACAGCCGGCGCTACCATGACCGGCGCCCGCCTCGCCCACCACGGGGGCGGAGGCAGGAGAGCGCCATGAGCACCGTCCTCATCACCGGGGCCAACCGCGGACTCGGCCTGGAATTCGCCCTCCAGTACGCCGCGGAGGGCTGGCGGGTGCTTGGCGCCTGCCGCAACCCCGCCGCGGCCGAAGAGCTCGGACAGCTCGCGAAGAGGGCCGCCGGCGGCCTGCTCACGGTCGCGCTCGATGTGGCGAGCGCCGCCAGCGTCGCGCACGCGGCGCAGCAGCTGCGGGAGGAGCCCATCGATGTGCTCATCAACTGCGCGGGCCTCATGGGGGCCGAGCACCAGAGGCTCGGCCACCTCGATTACGAGGACTGGGCGCGGGTCCTCGAAGTCAACACCCTGGGGCCGCTGCGGGTGATCGAGGCGTTCGCGGCACAGCTCGAGCGCGGCGAGCGCAAGCTGATCGCTTCCCTCACGAGCGGCATGGGCTCGATCGCGGACAACAACTCCGGCGGCTGGATCGCCTACCGCAGCTCGAAGGCCGCACTCAACATGGTGGTGAAATGCGCGGCAATCAGCCTCGCGCCGCGCCACATCGCCTGCATCGTGATCAACCCCGGCTGGGTGCGCACCGACATGGGCGGCCCGCACGCAACGCTGACACCGGAGCAGAGCGTGGCGGCCATGCGGCGGGTGTTCAGCTCGATCCGCCCGGCCGACACCGGCAGATTCTTCAACTACGACGGGCGCACCTACCCCTGGTAGTTGGATGATGAGCACGCGAGGCGCCGGCCTATGTCACATCGCGGGAACTTATGTCAGGGCCATTTGACATTGCGCGCAAGGCCTGCGTGAAGTCGTGATCGCCGTCACGGCATCGTCTGCGCAAGTGTCCAGAATGGGCGGGATAACTTTCCCGTCAACGCTTGCAACGAGACACTCCCGATGAAACCTTCGAAGCAGCTTCTCGCCGTCTTGTCCATCGGCTGCCTGGTGAGCGCGCCGGCCGCGTTCGCCAACTGCGGCCTGCCGAGCTCCCCGAGCAAGATCCCCGACGGCGCCACCGCGAGCATGCAGGTGATGGTGACCGCGATGCAGACCGTCAAGGAATACAACCACGACGTCGAGACCTACCTCAAGTGTCTCGATTTCGAGGTGCGCCAGAACCAGTTGAGTTCCGAGAGCGTGGTGAGCCTTCACAATGCGGCGGTCGAGCGGCTGAAGCATGTCACCGCGAAATTCAACAAACAGGTGCGCATCTTCAAATCGAGGCACAGCTGATCGAGCGGCGCCGCCCGGGGGCCCCCCTCGGGCGCGCGCAGCCGGCCGCCTCTTCCCGCTGCCCGCCCCGCCAGTCCCCGTCCCTCGCAACAGCCGCCCCCGCCGCCTCTCACCCGGGAGAGCGCGCAAGCAGCACCCCGCCGTTCCACCCGCGCTGCGCCCGCCTCAGCGGCCGCTCGACCATCCGATGCGGGCTTGCCGCGAGCGCCTCCCCGAGCGTGTCGCGCGGTCGGTCGTAGTGGGGCAGCTCCCGGGTGATCGTGCCGATGGGCGCGAGGCGGCTCGCACGCTCCTCGGCCACGGTGCCGATGAACACCGGCTTGTGCGCGAAGGAGAGCCCGCTCACCCGCAGGTCTGAGGGCCACAGGCGCAGGACCAGCCGCTCTCGAGGGGCCGCACGGCCCAGGGAGCGCACCATCACGAGCACCGTCGGGTCGCCATTCTGAAGATGCGGCAGGACCGGGAGGGCCGCGATCGGCGCGTGCGGGTCGAGCCAGGTGAGCGAGGAGCGCAGCGTCCAGGGAACGGGCGTGCTCCAGCCTCTGGAGGCGAGCTCGGCCTGGAGCCTCTTGAGCCCTCCCGCCCACTGAAAGGTCAACGGCTCCTTGACGCCCCCGGCGAGGTCGATCCGGCGGGCGGGAAGCTCGGACCACTCGTGCCCCCACCACGCCTCCCACGGCACGACGTGTTGTGGCACATGGACCGTATAGCGGGCCATGTCGGCCGCGTGCCGGTGCGCGACGTGTACCGCGCCCACCACGAGGAACGTCAGGCCCGCCGTGGCCCACAGTCCCGCCGCACCGACCGGCGGCGGATTGTGCCGCAGATACCCGATGGCGAGCAGGGTCGCCCACGCGAGGCCGAAAGCCACGCCCGCCAGCACATCCGACAGCCAATGTGCGCCCAGGTACACTCTGGAGAATGCGATCGCCCCGATGAGTACCGCCGCCGCGGTTGTCACGAGCAGCTTCCAGCGCCCCCCGATTTCC
Source organism: Pseudomonadota bacterium (assembly GCA_021805865.1). GTDB lineage: Bacteria > Pseudomonadota > Gammaproteobacteria > Steroidobacterales > Steroidobacteraceae > 13-2-20CM-66-19. Next base: position 15,424 of record JAJZDX010000042.1, on the reverse strand, counting down.
CACACCGACACGATCGCCAGGAATCCGTAAAGCGCGGCGCTCGCAACCGAGTGGCCGCTCGGGAAGGAAAACACGCTCCACCCCTCGCTCGGCGCCCCCCCCGGCTGCGGGATGTGCAACGCGAGCTTGAAGACGAGGGTGAAGAGGCTTGCCGCGACCACGGCGGCGAGCGCGTGCGCCGCGGCCCGCCAGTTGCGCCGCCAGGCAAACCACAGCATCGCCGCGAAGGCCGTGGCCGTCACGACCGTCGCATCCCCGAGCTCTGAGATCGCGACCATGATCTGATCGATCCAGTTGGTTTGCAGCGACTGCATGAAATGGAAGACCGCCTCGTTGGTCCGCACCAGCGCCGTGCCCGCCAGCACGTCCTGCAGCACGCCGAAGAACAGCCACAGGCTCGCCACGAGCAGCGCTCCGAGCAGGACGAGACCCGGCAACTCCCTGCGCTGCGGGTCGAGAATCGAGAGCAGCGGGCGCGTGTACCAGGCATCGCGCCGGCGCGCCCACAGCCACAGTCGCTCCTGCGCGCGCGCCGCGCGCAAGGGCAGCCGCCGCACTGCGGCACGGGTCCCCCAGATGAGCAGGCCGAGCAACACCAGCAGCAGCGCCACGATGAGCGCGAGCCGGCCGGCAACCGCTCCGAGCAGCACGAAGGAGGCGCCGATCGCGGCACCCGCCAGGATGTGCGCCGGCGCCCACACGAGCGCCGAGAGCACGTTCATGACGAGGAATCGCACGACCCCCATCTGCAGGATGCCCGCGAGCACCGGCACGACCGCGCGCACGCCCGGGGTGAAGCGGGCCACGAACACGCTCTTGCCGCCGTGACTGCGCAGAAACGTCTCCCCTCGGGCGATCAGCGCCGGGTTGCGCTTCAGCGGCCAGCGCTTGACGATGGTCTCGCGATAGTGCGAGCCGAGCCAGAAGGAGATCCCGTCGCCGAGCACCGCCCCCACGAATGAGGCGACGATCAAGGGCCAAAGCCCGAGCGCACCGGTCGGCACAAGAGCGCTCACCCCGAGGATGATGGCATCCCCCGGCACGACGGCCCCGATCACCGGCAGCGCCTCCAGCAGCGAGACGAGCAGGATCAGTCCATAGGCGGAGTTGTGGTGGGCGCTCGCGAAGGCGATGACCGATGAGAGGATCTTGGCGAGCATGCGAATCCCTTCAGTCCCCGCGCCCCCGGAACGCGTGTCGCGCGCAAAGGACTCTGGGCCGGCGGGGCCGGAAGCGCACGAGCGGTTGCTCGAGCCCCCGAACCTTCCCCGCAACGGGCCTCAGCGCATGGATGCGCTCGCAGGTCGCCGATTGTTCTTCATCCATCGTCGGGGGGCGAATCTCAGCACCGGGCTCGCGGCCCGGCGCCTATCGTACCGCACGAGGACGGGGATCGCCCGCACTAGAGATGACCGTGCTGCGTCCGGCCGCTCGCCGGATCGAGGCGTGTGAGCGGCAGGCCCGCCGCCTTCCACGCCTGGATGCCCCCCGCCAGATGGGAGGCTTGCTCGGCGCCGGCCTCGAGCACGCGGCTTGCCGCCTGTCCGGAGCGCCGCCCGGTGCCGCACTGAAAGATGACACGCTTTGCGCCATCGAGCGGCAGACAGGCCGGATCGAACCCCGAGAGCGGGCAAAGGAGTGCGTCGGGAATGCGCTCCGCCTCGAACTCACCGGGCTCGCGCACGTCGATGAGCACGGCCTGGCGCGCGCGCAGCAACGCGTGAACCTGGATGGCATCGAGCTCGTGCAGGACGCCCGTGTTGGGTGGACGATGGTGCGTGGAATGACTCATGTTCCGCTCTCGGTCAGCCGACAGGCCTCTCGCGATTCGCCGCCGCCCCCCTTGCGGTGCAGGCGCCGGCTCATCCGCGGATGTAATATAAGCAATATCTAATATAATGTCAACGCGGCCGCGCACCCTCACCGCTCTCCCGCGGTCCCCGTGGGCGAGTCGGGCGGGCCGGGTCTTGCCGGACCGGGGCGGACCGGTCCTCCGCTTGACCTTAGATCACGCTCGAGGCTCTATCGTATCCCCGCCCGTTCCCACTCAGCCCCCGGCGCCCGCCAGACAATATTCGGGGCGCTCGGCCGTCTAGGTACCTTGGATGGATACCGCATTGCCGAAGCCCTCGAGCCCCGCCGCCCAGGACCGGGAGATCACCGCGGCCGTCCGCCGTGAGCGCGGCCGGCTGTTGTCGTTCATTCTGAGAACCGTCCGGGACGCGGCTGACGCCGAGGACGTGCTCCAAGAGGCGCTCTACGAGCTGGTGGCGGCGTTTCGCCTGAAGCAGCCGGTCGAGCACGCCGGCGCGTGGCTGAAGCGCGTGGCGCGCAACAGGATCATCGACCGCTTCCGCAGGAGTACGCCGCAGCTCGCGGCCGCAGATCCCGAGGACGGGCAAGGCGCCGAGGCCCTGCTGCCCTCGGCCGAGGAAGGACCGGAGGCGGCGCTGCTGCGGGAGCTGATGATGCGCGAGCTCGAGCTCGCGCTCGAGGAGCTGCCGCAGGAGCAGCGCGAAGTCTTCGTCGCGCATGAGATCGAGGGCGCGAGCTTCAAGGAGCTGTCGGCGCGCTGGGGTGTGGGGGTGAACACGCTCCTCTCGCGCAAGCGCTACGCGGTGCTGCGCCTGCGGGCGCGGCTGCAGGACGCCTACGAGGATTGGGTTCAAAGTTGAGGTCATCTATGAAAGGTCGAGGTCGTTGGGTCTTCAAGGCGGCGGCGTTTGCCGCCCTCGCGCTGGCGGCGCTGAGCGCGATCGTCATGCTGCTGTGGAATGCGCTCGTGCCGGCGCTCTTTGGCGGACCGGCGCTGCGCTATCTGCAGGCCGCGGGACTGCTCCTCTTGTGCCGCGTGCTGTTCGGAGGTCTCCGGGGCTTTCGATCGCACCGGCTGTGGGGGTCGCGGCGGTGGCGCGAGCACTGGGAAAGCCTGACGCCCGAGGAGCGGGCGCGGCTGTTGGAGAGATACCAGGGACACTGCCGGGGGCGCTGGCACGGAGCGCATCAGTCCCCCGAGACACCCCCGACATGAGCCCGGGGCGGCTCAAGGCGCGCATACTGGCCGCCTCCGGGGGCGGCACGCAGGAAGATGCCGCCACCCTCGAGCGCGGGCTCGAAGCCCTCGCCTTCCTTGAGCGCAGCCGCTCCCTTGCCGATGAGCCGGTGGATCCCCCGGAGCCTGCGGCGCCGGCCCTCCCGTCCGACAGCCCGGCCGTGTAGGCCCGCGCCGCTCGCTCGAGCTCGATGTTGGCCTCGCCGCCACAGGCGTGGGAAGGTCATTCGCGCCTGAGCGGGCGGCACCGGTCCGCTCGCGCCGCTTTCATCCCCGCCGCCCCGCCCGCGCTCACTCCATCGATCTTCGAAAGCGCAGCACCGCGAGCGCGAGCAGCGCGACGGCGATCCCAAGGAGCGCGAGCAGCTGCGGCCAGAGGACCGCGAGTCCCACCCCCTTCAGGAAGGTCGCGCGGATGATGATGAGATCGTAGCGAACCGGGTCGAGGTAGGTGAGCCACTGCAGGACCTTCGGCATGCTCGCGATCGGGAACGCAAAGCCCGACAGGGTAAAGAGCGGATTGACGAAGAAGAAGTTGGTGGCGAAGGCCTGCTGCTGGGTCTTGCAGACCGTGGAGATCGCGAGGCCTATCGCAAGCGTGCTGAGAAGATAGAGGGACGTCCCGAGGAGCAGAACGAGCGGATTGCCCCGAAACGGCACCTGAAACCACAGACTCCCGAAGAGCGTGATCACCGTGACGAGCGCGAGCCCCACCCCGAAGAACGGAATCATCTTCCCGGCCATGAGCTCAAAGGGCCGGATCGGCGTCACCAGGATCTGCTCGAGCGTGCCGACCTCGCGCTCGCGCACGATCGCGAACGCGGTCAGGTTGACCACGATGACCAGGGTGAGCGTGGCGATGACGCCCGGGACGAAGAACCAGCGGCTGTTGAGGCTCTCGTTGTACCAAGGGCGCTCCTCGAGCCTGATCCGCACTTGGGCCGGCACAGCCGCCGGCTGCGTGCGGTAGAGGAAGTCGGTCCCCTGCCGACGGGAGAACGTGGAGATGATCTCATTGGCATAGCCGAGGGCGATCAGGGCGGAGTTGGAGTTCGTGCCATCGAGCAGAATCTGCACCGGGGCGGCCTGTCCCTTGAGCAGCGCACGGGCGAAGCCCGCGTGAATGATGATGGCGATCGCCGACTGGCTGCTGTCGATCGAGGCCTGCGCCTGGCGCTGGGTGCTCGCGATGCGCACCACCTTGAAGCGGCCGCTGTCGACGAAGTCCGCGATCAGCGCACGGCTCTGCTCGCTGTGGGACAGATCTAGCACGGTGGTCGACACGTGGAAGATCTCGAACGTCGCCGCGTAGCCGAAGATGAGCACCTGGATGAGCGGGGGCACGAGGAGCCTGAAGCGGGCCCAGCGGTCGCGCCTGAGCTCGATGAGCTCCTTGATGACGATCTGCCAGATGCGCCCGAGCATGGTCCTCACGCGATCCGCTTGCGAAACGCACGCCCTGCGATCCACACGACCAGGATGTCGTAGAGGATGAGAGCCGAGACCGGCCCCCACAAGGCACCGATGCCGCTGCCTTTGAGGAATACCGCCTTCAGAATGGTCACGAAATAGCGTGCATAGATGACGTAGGTGACCGCGCGGATGGCCGCGGGCATCTGATCGATCGGAAACGTGTAGCCGGAGAGCAGCGAGATCGGCATGATGGTGACGAACATCGCGATCTGGCTTGCCCCGAGCTGATTGCGGATGAGGACCGAGAGGAGATAGCCGATGTTGAGCACGACCACCAGGAACAGAGACGTCGTCAGCAGCAGCGTGGCGAACGCTCCGCGGAACGGCACGTGGAACAGCAGCAGGGCGAATGCGAGGCAGATACCGGCGTCAACGAGCCCGATGACGAAGTACGGCAGGAGCTTGCCGATCATCATCTCGAGCGGCGTCACCGGAGTGGACAGCAGCAGCTCCATGGTCCCCCGCTCCCACTCGCGCGCGATCGTGAGCGAGGTGAGCTGGGCCCCGACGAGCGCGAGCACCAGCGCCACGACCCCGGGGATGATGAAATCCCGGCTGTCGAGATCCTCGTTGAACCAGACGCGCGACTGCACGGCGAGGGGCTGCGCAACGACCGTGCCGCCCCGCAGCGCCTCGTACCTCATCTGCACCTCATTCGAGAAGCCCTGCACCACCGCGCTCGCATAGGCGGTCGCGATCGTCGCTGTGTTGTCGTCTGTCGCATCGACGATCGCCTGCACGGAGGCGTGATGGAATTCGGAGATCTGCCGTGAGAAACCGGCCGGGATCACGATGACGAGCTTGCACAGGCCGCCGTCCATGGCGTGCCGGATCTGCCGCTGGCTGTCGAGGCCTGCGACGAGGTCGAAGTATCGGGAAGCCTGAAACCGTGCGATCAGCGCCTGGCTGAGCTGGCTGCCCTCCTCGTCATACGTGCAGGTGGGCACGTGCGAGATATCGAGGTTGACACCGTAGCCGAGCAGCAGCATCTGCATCACCGGCATCAGCAAAGCGAGCATCAGGCTGCGCGGGTCACGCCAGACCTGCAGCAGCTCCTTGAGCGCAATCGCGCTCACACGACGAATCCTCATGCCCCCGTCCCCGCAGGCCCATGGTTGGCGCTGACGAGGCGCACGAACACGTCCTCTAGCGTGGCATCGATCTGGGTCACGCGCGCCGCCGCGATCCCCCGGGTGCGCAGACGCTCCACAATCGCTGCGGCCGCGTCCGCGGCGTTGTCCACGAGGGCATGCAGGCTGTTGCCGAAGACCGCGACGTCGCGCACCTGCGCCAGCGCCGCAAGCGCCTGCATCGCCCGATCGGGCGATGCGCACTCGATGCGCACCAGCTCCCCGCCGAGCGATCTCCTTTTCAGCTGCCCGGGAGTATCGAGCGCCACGATGCTTCCGCGGTCGATGAGCGCGATGCGGTTGCAGTACTGGGCCTCGTCCATGTGGTGCGTGGAGACGAGTATCGTGACGCCCTCGGTGGAAAGGTCGTGGATGAGATCCCAGAACCGCCGCCTCGAGAGCGGGTCGACGCCGGAGGTCGGCTCATCGAGGAAAAGGATGCGGGGACGGTGCAGAATGGCGCAGCCGAGCGCCAGACGCTGCTTCCAGCCGCCGGCGAGCGCGCTCACCAGAGTTTCCGGGTGCGCCGTGAGCCCGGACATCTCGAGCGCATAGCCGATGCGGCTCTCCAGGGCGGCACCGCGCAGCCCGTAGACCCCGCCGTAGAAGCGCAGGTTCTCCCGGACCGTGAGATCCTGGTACAGGGAGAATTTCTGCGACATGTAGCCGATGCGCTTGCGCAGCGCATCGGGATCCGCGGCGACATCGACGCCATCGATGTGGATGCGTCCGGCCGTGGGCTTGAGCAGTCCGCACAGCATGCGGATGGTCGTCGACTTGCCGGCGCCGTTCGGACCGAGGAAGCCGAGGATCTCTCCTTGGGCCACCTCGAAGCTGATGCCGGCGACGGCGAGAAAATCGCCGAACTGCTTGCGCAGTCCCTCCACGCGGATCATCGGCGGCTGCTCGCTCATGAGGCGCCTGCCTTGCGCCCGGCGGCCGCCGCATTGCCGAGAAGCGCCACGAACAAATCCTCGATGCTCGGGAGGATCTCGCGAGCGCCCGTGTGCTCGATGCCCTGCTGCGCCAGCGCGCGCTCGAGATCGGAAAGTGCTTTGCGCGCATCGTCCACATGGACGTGAACGCCATCGCCCACCATCAACACGCTTCGCACGCCGGGCACGGAGGCAAGGGCCTCGCGGGCGGCGCGGGCGCGCGGGGTCGGGATCTCCACCATCGCCCCCGGCATGCGCGCCCGCAGCGCATCGGGCGCCTCGCAGTAAGGCAGGCCGCCGCTGTGCATCAGCGCGAGCCGGTCACAACGGTCCGCCTCATCGAGATACGCGGTCGAGATGACGATCGCCGCCCCTTCTGCGCGCAGTCCGTAGAGAATCTGCCAGAATTCGCGTCGCGAGACCGGATCCACGCCGGTGGTCGGCTCATCGAGCAGCACGACTTTCGGGGCGTGCACCAGCGCGCAGGTGAGGCCGAGCTTCTGCTTCATGCCTCCGGAGAGCTGCCCGGCGAGGTGCCTGCGGAAGCGCTGCATCCCCGAGGCGGCGAGGAGCCTCGCGGCGCGCTCTTCCCGAACCCGTCGGGGAACTTCAAATACGTCGGCAAAGAACCGGATGTTCTCATCGACGGTGAGATCCTCATACAGTCCGAACCGCTGGGGCATGTAGCTGATGCGCGCGCGCACTTGCTCCGGATACGCCACGACATCGACGCCCCCGACCTGCACGCTGCCGGAATCCGCAGCCATGACGCCCGCGAGAACGCGCAGCACCGTCGTCTTGCCCGCCCCGTCCGGGCCGATCAGCCCGAACAGCTCCCCGGAGGTGACTGCGAACGTCACGTTATCAATTGCCGTTACGGCTCCAAAGCGCTTCGTGAGCGCGGCGACGCGGATCGAAGGCTCTGCGCCAGGCTCGCTCATGGGGGCGGCACGGGGGCGAGCTTGATCCGGGCATCGACGGGCATGCCGGGCACGAGCTCATGGTTGCGATTGTTGATATCGATCCGGATGCGGTACACGAGCGTCACCCGCTGCGCGTACGTCTCGACGGTTTTCGGCGTGAACTCGGCGTTCTCGGCAATGAACGACACGCGCCCGCGAAAGCGCTCACCCGGACGGTTGTCCGTCGTGACGAGGGCCTGCTCTCCCAGATGCACCCGCCCGAGGTCCGGCTCGTTGACGTAGGCGCGCATCCACACATGGCTCAGGTCCCCGAGGGTCACGATCGGCGTGCCCGGACCGACCACTTCACCGAGCTCCGCCTCGCGGACCATGATGACGCCGTTGAACGGGGCGCGCAGCGTCGTGTAGCCCTCGATGATCCGGGACAGCTTCAAAGCGGCCTGTGCATCGCGCACATTCGCCTCGGCGAGCGCCACATTGCGCTGCGCCACGGCAAAGAGAGCCTGATCGCGCTCGAGGGCGGCGAGGGCCTGCCGCAAAGCGGTGCGTGCGAGGTCGCGGGAATCCCGCGACGCGGCCCCTTTCGGCACGAGCCGCTCCAGGCGCCGGTAATTGACGGTTCGATAGGCGAGATCGGCCCGGTCGCTGCTCACCACCCGGCGCGCCGCCTCGACGTTGCGCCTGGCGACGGCGAGGCTGCGCTCGCGAACGGCGACCGCCGCCTGCGCGATCCGGACCTGCTGGCGGTAATCGGAGTCATCGACCCGAGCGATCAGGGTGCCGCGCTTGACCCATTCCCCCTCGTCGAAGGGCAGATCGACGATGCGCGACTGAACCACGTTGAAGCTGAGGAGGCTTTCGTGCGCCTCGATATTGCCCGAGACACGCAGAACCTGCGCAGCCTGGGGAGGGTGCAGCCGACGGTAAACCCAGATACCCGCACCGAGCGAGACGGCGGCGAGCCCTAGGAGCGCTCCGGCAACGATTCTCGCTCGAGTCATTCATCGCATCCCACCGCCGCGCAGCCCCGAGAATCGTCCAATGGGGACTCTCGAGCGATCCGCGATTGCCGCGCCATGCCGCGGCAATTACCTAGCCGGATGCAACTCGGGCAGCGCAGGAGGCGTTGCGGCCCTGAAGCGGCGGCTTCGGCCGGGCCCCTTGCGAGTCAGGGAGGTCCCGCCCTCCTTCACCGCGCGCGCCGGCGCCCGACCCACGCGAGGAAGGCGCGGCGCTGGCGGCTTCAGCCCGCAGCGCCGCCCGAGGCCCTCAAAGCGGCAGGTGCGTGCCGCTTGCGAGGTTGAGCACGATCGCGAACGTGAGGTACATCAACCAGAGCCCGGTGAGGGTGTGCAGGAGGCCCATCGCCCTCAAGCTTCCCGGCCTTCCCCAACCGAAGCTCACGAAGAAGTCCGCCACGTAGATCGCCATCAGGCCGATGAACAGCAGCCACACCGGCCAGTCGCCCGCGCGCAGAAACACGATGAATCCGAGCAGCGAGACCAGGAAGAACGCGATGGCCATGAACCCGCCCGGGCGCGGATCGCCGCCCCGCATGCGGATGTAGCCCATCGCGAACCAGTGGATGCCGAACACCGAGGTGATGATGCCGGCGGCGTAGAGCGGGGAGCCCTTGAACACCGGAAACCAGCTCAAGCCGATCAGCAAAAGCATGCCGTTCACGAACTGACAGAACCCCGGCATCCAGAACCCCCACACGCCGTTGGCGAGGTCGACATTGGCGTCGCGTGCGGGAAAGTTGAGAAGCTCCTGCGGGCCGAAGATGAGATATCCGGTACCCAGGCCGAAGAAGGCCAGACCGAGCGGCACGAAGATCGATGCCGGAAATTGCACTAACTGAGCACTCATCATGGACTCCCCTCGTTGAGTTATCGGGTTCTACCGCGTGTCACCCTCCACAGAGTGAACCGGGTGAGCAAGATCTGTGCAGCGCCGCTCGGGCAAAGGAGGCGCATCGAGATGGCGGCGCCCCCCCTGGGGGCATGCCTCAGCATGAGGGGCTTTCGCGCCTAAGCGGCGCTGCCCGGTGCGCTCAAGGGGCCGCCCCCGTCGCTCTTCCCCGCCCCGGGGCGGTCGCTCGCGCCGGCGCCCGTCGTAAGAGCGGATGCCTTCCGTGCGCTGCGGTGAGCGTCGGTGGCGCACACGTCCCTCGGCCGGCGCGAGGCGCCGACAACCGGGGCGCACGGAAGCGAAGCTGCGCATGTGAGCGGTGACTTGCAGGTGGGACCGGATTTCTCAGTGACCGAGTGGCGCCCATAGACCCATGCGGGAGGGCATGCTCGCCACGGCGAGAGAGACGCGCAAGCTCCTCGCGTGGCGGCATGGGCCGCCCAATGCAACTGTTCCGCCCCGTGAACACCCCGCAGCCGGATTCAGGGCCGCGGAGCTTGGGTCGAGGACCTTGTGCCGCGGGCGCAGGGCCTGCCCGGCGCGGCCGATGCGACTCGCGCACCGCGCAGGAGCGCCCCGCGCCGCCCTGCCGCCCCGGCCGGTACGGCCCGGGGAGGCGCCGCCGGCGATGACCCAAAATTGTCATAAATCCCCGGTACGCTACCTTATTTTTGAACTCGGTCTTTGGGGATCAATCGAACAGTGGATCTTCACGCGATGCACCGCGAGCGCCGGGCGGCGAAGGTACTGCCTCGCCCCGCGCCCGCCGGTTCCGCCGCAGGCGCTGGCCGGCGTGATCCCGTCTCGTACCAGACCTCCCGTCCCTTTGCGCCGGGATGATTGCTTTGTCGTCACCTACGTATCGAAAGTCGAGGAACATGAGCCCTATTTCAATCGGGAGCGGGATCCGCCGCCGAATTTTGCTGATCGGTTCCGTGTTGGTCATCGGCGCGGCATGCACCGCGGGGGCCACCGGGCTTCCCCAAATCATCCATGCTCGCCAGAATCACTTCCGGATGCTTGGCAGGATCGCCAAGTCTCTGAGGGATCAGGTCGGGCGCTCACACCCGAATTGGCGCATCGTCGCGAACGACGCGAATCGGATCGAGCGTCTCGCCTCTGCGCTGCCCAGCTGGTTTCCCGCAGGCAGCGGGAAGGGCCATGGGGTGAAGACCCGGGCGCGCGCGGCCATCTGGGCGAACCCGCAGGCGTTCACGCTCGCGGCCCGGACGCTTCTGGATCGCGCGCGGTACCTGGGGCAAGCCGCCGACGGACACGACCTGCGCGCGCTCAGGCTGCGTACGAGAGGGCTTGGACAGGCCTGCGACAGCTGTCACCGTCGATTCCGGGCGCGCGGCAGCTGGTGGTGAGCCGCCGTGACCGCAAAAGGCGCAGCGACTGAGCGGGTTCGGGTCTGGGATCTTCCGACCCGCCTCTCGCACTGGACCATCGTCGTCCTGTTCGGGGTGTGCTGGTGGACCGCCGAGACCGATCACATGGAGTGGCACCTGATGGCCGGATACGGAGTGCTCGGGGCGGTGCTGTTTCGCCTGGCGTGGGGGTTCTGCGGCGGCCAGACGGCGCGGTTCGGCAGCTTCGTTCGCGGACCGTCCGCCACCTTTCGCTACGTGCGCAAGCTCTTCGGGCGCGGCGCTGACGACTCGCCGGCCCCGCTCGGTCACAACCCGCTCGGGGCAATGAGCATTCTCGTCATGCTCGGTCTGCTGCTGCTGCAGACCCTCTTCGGCCTGTTCTCCGTGAGTGTCGACGGTGTCTTCTCAGGGCCTTTGGCCAAGTGGGTCTCGTTCGAGACCGGCCGACGGTTCACCCATCTGCATGCCGCCAATTTTGATCTGCTGCTGCTGGTGATTGCAGTGCACCTGAGCGCCATCGGATTTTACCGCTTCGGGCGCAAGGAGAGCCTGGTGCCGGCGATGATCCACGGCTTCAAGTCACGGACGCCATCGAGGGAAGTGCCGTACTTCGTTCCCTGGTGGCGGGCCGCGTTCCTTGCCGCCGGGATACTCCTCTGTGTGGCACTGCTCGTGAACGTACGCTGGTGATGCGGCAAGCCGCCCGCCGGCTCTGACAGGAGGCCCCTCTGCGGCTCGCCAATCGAGTTCCGCTCCTGGTGCGGTGACGGAATTTGCCCGTCATGGGAGGGATATGCCGCCGAGCGGGCGCCGAGCTCCCGATCCGGCGCTGAGTATGGCAACGACATACTCACACCGTGCCAATGCCACTCAGGGAACACGCTCTCGCCCCGTCATTGACAGGGCCGTCCGCGCTGTTGAAACACACGCTTCCTCGAGCATGGCGCCGCGACAGTCCCAGCGCTGGCGCGACCATTGCCCTGGAGCCGACCCGCCCGATGCCAAGTGACGCTTTTTACGGGTAATTACCGCCATGCGAGGCTGCGGCCCGGGAACCACCACTCGACGGGCCTGGCGAAACCGGTACCCGTCCCGCCGCATCCCCAGCAGCTGCTCGAAGAGCATCCCGTCGCAGTCCGCTGCCCCCCTGCCCTGGGTCACCCGGAGGGTCATGCGCGTGCTGTCGATGGGCCTGAGCGCGATGGCCTCCGAGACGCCAAGTCCAGCGGCGTGGCAGACCATCAGGGCGGTACGGGCCTTCCGTCGCGGTGCAAGGAGTGTCATGGTTTTGCACCCGTCACCGCGTCGTCCGCACCGCACGTGCCGCAGGTTCCGACCAGAAGCGGGATCCCGGCCTGCATCGCCGCGCTGATCAATACTTCGAGATCCCGGCGCACCGAGTCTCGATCCATCTTGGACACCGCGCGCGCGAGGTACGACGGTCCGCTGTCCGTCGAACCGGCGTCCAGGGCTATCACGTGAGCTCCGCGACGGATTCCGTACTCGACGTGTTCCCGGGAAATTCCGGCACCCAACATTCCGCTGGGTACGATGACCTTGACGCCGCCCTGTATATTTTGTTTGTTTATCATTTGCGCATCGAAACACAAAATTTCGCGTGAGGTCAATCTTTACTCACGCCGTCAATGTCAGTGTCGGCGTCGGGCGGTTCGTGGCGGCCTCGATCGCCGGATCGTGGACGGCGCGAATCAATCATCCGATTGCGCGACGGGAAATCTCGGGCGCCGCCCCTTGTCGGGCCCGACCGCATGCGCGAAATCGCCCGCCGGCCGTCCTTTCACATCAGCCTCCGCCATCCATCGCGACGCATGGCGGATTTTTTCTCAATCCCCACTACGTGTGTCTGTTCCAACCACGAACCGCCGTTGGCCGCCGGCACGGCGCGGCGCCGACCCGCATTCCTTCCGGAACGGCTCTCATACGACCTGTTACCTGCCGGCGCAGGCGGCGACGGGCCCGGGATCTGCGCTGCGGTCCGTACCGGAATTACCTGGATCTGTAAGTGCGACGGGTGGCCTGCCGTCGGTGCGGCAAGGTGAAGTGCGAGCGGCTGGAGTTCCTGCTCGCGAACGCGCTGCACACCGAGCGCGTTACCCGGTATGACGGACGGCGCTGCCGCATCGGCACAATCCAGGACATCGCCAAGGAGATGAATCTCGGTTGGCAGACGGTCAAGCGTCTGGAGATTCGCCACATGCGTGCGCAGCTCGGATGATCGAGCGACACCGGGACGGCATCGCGCACTTACTGCGATCCGCGCAACCAGTTATCCATCGGGTTCGTCGGGGCCTCGGGTCCGTCGAGGGATTGAGTGGCAAGATCCGCCTGATCCGGCAACGCGCCTGCGGTCTGCACGAGGAACCGCGCCTCAAGCTGAAAGTCCTGCCCCGCATGCTTCCGGAGGTCTGATCAAAGAATGGGCAAAACCCGCTCACACGATTTCACGAACAGCCAGAAGACACAACCATCCTCTCGTGGAACGGGGAGCTCATTCGAGGGGCGAACGCCGTGACGCCCAGTCATGGCTCACCGGGCATGGGGAAGAATGAACCGGGTTCCTCCCTGACTTGCCCTCCTTCATGGAAAAAAACATGTCGAATGAGCGCAGGCCACGTTCCCGGCGACCGGCTCGAAAGCACCCGAACCGCCACCCGACTATCGGGTTGGTCCTAACGCCTGCGCCGCGCAACCTCTGCCGTCACGCGGGTACGCCGTGCTCACGTTTTGACACCCTGAACCGGGCGCCAATCAGCACGTCTCGGTAGCCTATCGGGTTTCTTGCCGTCGTGAGGGCGCGGAAAACACACCTAACATATTGTTGCAAGTAGGCCACAGTCGGAATTCAAGGTCAGCGTAAGCCGTTGAAAGAAAGGCGAACTGACCGCCCGCCTCCCCGGCTACCCCTGCCCTTCGCGCCCCGGGCTGTCCAAGGCGGCGCCCCCGCGCGTCAACACGAGCGAGCGTCTACCAGGACCAGCCTGAATGAGATACCGATCATGGGTACTTCCGCTCGCCGTGCCAATTCTACTCCCGGAAACCGCCCTCACCGAACCAGAGTGTCCTCTGCTGTCCGTCGACGTCCCGCCGGACCCATCACGCCGGATCTTCACGACATCATGGCGCACCTCGCCGACGCCATCGCCTTCGTGCGCGTCAGCCAGCGATCTCCGAGCCACCTGGAGGTCGCCTACGAGGAAGAATCTTTCCTCCGAAAAAGGACTCGCGGCTTTAGATACCGTCTATACCGAGATTGATTTCGCATCCATCGACCTTTCGATGCGAACCAAACGCATGCGGTCCAGCTTCTCGAGGTAGGGCCCGAGTGCCTTGGAATCGCTGATTTCCCTCACCCTCCGGATGATTTCGCCGTGCTTGGTGCATCCGGCGGCGATCGCCGCCAGTACGCTGGCGTACCGGGAGACCTCCCGTAACTCCGATTGAAGCAGAACCATTGGCTCATCAACCAGGCTGCCCGTAGCGCTCAGGAGCAGCCGGACGATGTTGCTTTGCAGGCGCGCTCCGGGATCCAGGAATTGCAGATAGAAAGGCATTCCGCCGAAAATGCCGAAAGTCGCCAGCCTGTCCTCGGCCGGATAGCGTGGAACGAATTGCGCTGCATTCTGAAGCGGCAGCGGAGCAAGATCCAGCGCCAGCGTCTTGCGACCGTAGAGCGGATTGCGCTCGGCGAGCAGCTCCTGCATCTGGGAAATGATTGATCCGCACAGCAGCAGCTTCAGGTTTCCGGCGCGGGCCGCTCCGGAATCCCAGAACTTCTGGATAACGGAAGGCAGAGCAGGATCGGCGTCAGCGAGATAGGGGAACTCATCGAGCACGACCGCGAGGCCGGCATGGCGCTCGGCAGCTCGTGCCAGGTAGTGCAGCACGCCCAACCAGTCGCCTATTCCCACCAGGAGCTCATCGGCACCCAGCATTCGAGCGACTTCGGCCTTGAATGCCTCGAGATTGAGCTGCGGACGCTTGAGCAATTCGTTGAGCCCTTGGTAGCGCGTCTTCTGCGTGAACAGCGCATCAAATGCCTGTTCCAACTGCGGCCGTTGGCTTCTTCTCGGCTTGAGCTTGTAAGCTTTCAGTTCCGCGTACAGCCTCCACAGCTGATCGCGCACGCGCTCGATGTCCTGGCGGTGATCTTCATTCAAGGGCAGCATCGTGTGGATCAGTCGCTCGCTATGGATCCAGCATAAGGGGTGCTGCAACACGTTGAACTGTCCGGCATCGTCGCTGAGGACAACCAAGTCCGTAAGGCCACGTGCGGCGAGCGTGCCGAGCAACGCCCCTTCGGTGGCGATGCGCCGGTGTCGCTCGAGGTGGATTGCCAGGCGGTCCAAGTGCGCCTCCCATCCCACCGCATCCTCAATCACACCCTCGGTGCCCCTCACCAACGCCTGCATCGGTGTCGCAGGCAGCCCCTGCTCGCCCATGTACGCAAGCGCATACTTGTTGATCCGATAAGCCACTTCGCCTGCGCACAGCAGCGTCAGAAAATTGATCCGGCTCTTGCTGGATGTCGAGCAAAACCAGGCGAAAAATGCATTCCCGATCTGCGTCACATAGCCGTTGCGACCCTGATGCCGTGCACCGCTGTCAT
>JAJZDX010000041.1 GCA_021805865.1 Pseudomonadota bacterium | reverse complement strand
TGTCCCGCCTTCTACAATTATCCGCTAAGTTATTGATTTATTTGTTATTCTGAACAAGGCGGGAGAGCGCTGAATGGGGTATTGGTGGGTGCTGAGGGATTCGAACCCCCGACATTCGCCGTGTAAATAGGACATCACCTATCGCCATTTCAATGAGTTACGCCATTCTTTCCAGTTATTGGCACACTTCTGGCACACTCCGGTCATGGCAACGATCCGAAAAAAGGGCGAGTACCAGTGGCACGTGCAGGTCCGCAAAAAGGGGTATGCCCAACAAACACGGACATTCGACACGAAGGCCGAGGCAATTGCCTGGGCCAACATGATCGAGTCGGAGATGTCGCGCGGTATCTGGGTAAACCGGGGCGAAGCGGAGCGCACCACTCTGCGTGAGACGCTGAACCGCTACTCGCGTGAAATCTCCGCCAAGAAACGCGGTGCCGTCAAGGAACGCTCCATCATCGCCGCTCTGCTCGCGGACCCGATCGCCGACCGCCCCATGGCGACAATCCGCGGCCAAGATATCGCCGCGCTACGCGACGGCTGGCTGCACAAGTACACCCCGGGCACTGTGCTGCGCCGCCTGATCCTCCTTTCCCATGTGTTCACGGTAGCGCGAAAGGAATGGGGAATGGAAAGCCTCTCGAACCCTGTCGAACTCGTCCGCAAGCCGCAGGTCCGCGACCAGCGCACCAGGCGAGTCACGCCAGCGGAACTCGACGCCATATCACGCGCAAGCCAATCTGCGGTCCTGCCACCCTACTTAACGCTCGCTGTCGAGACTGGCATGCGCCGCGGCGAACTGTGTCAGATGCGATGGGAGCATCTAGACCTTACCCGCAAGATCGCGCGGCTACCCGCCGACATCTGTAAAAACGGCGACGCCCGCGACGTGCCGCTGTCCCCACGCGCTATCAAGACGTTGCGTGCCCTCGGCCAGCTAACTTCAGGGCTGGTGCTCGGGGTCAAGCCGGACACGATCACCTTGGCGTTCATTCGGGCAGTCGCGCGGGCCCTGAAAAAGTATGTCGAGAAGTGTGAAACATCCGGGCACTCACCCGATCCCGAGTTCCTGACAGACGTGCGCGTACACGACTTGCGGCACGAGGCTACCTCGAGGCTCGCCACTCGATTCCAAATGCATGAATTGGCTAAGATCACTGGGCATAAGAGCACACAGATGCTTCTACGGTACTACCATCCAGACGCGGGCGAATTGGCAAAAAAGCTCGGGTGAGCCCATCCCGGTGACCGAGTGGCGCGGAATAGAGCGCGAGTGGATATAACATAGTGTAAGGCACTCTTTACACACACTCGCAAGTCGGCGTATGCTAGAAATGTTGGAGCGAATCGAGAATTGATGAGGATCGAGTGAGGAAGCGCCCACCTCGGAATGCACGGCCGCAGATCGTTGCGGGGCTAGCTCGATAGATGAACCTCATCCGACCGGCAAGTCGCTAAACGGCGGACCGACGGATCCGGATCAGTGTGCGGTCCCACGTATGTGGGAACGCGCCAGTTGCCTTCCCACCGTTCCGTGCCAATCGCGAGAACGGAGAACGACAATGGAGTACAGCCCATTAGGCCGGGCTAACTGAACTTGCG
Source organism: Pseudomonadota bacterium (assembly GCA_021805865.1). Lineage (GTDB taxonomy): Bacteria > Pseudomonadota > Gammaproteobacteria > Steroidobacterales > Steroidobacteraceae > 13-2-20CM-66-19. The sequence goes on along the minus strand of JAJZDX010000041.1, from coordinate 32,038 downwards.
ACGCGACTGCAATGTCGCGGACGTTCGTTTGGCCGGCCAGACACCTGGGAATACAACACCCGCAAGGGGAATACCGGGGGCGCTCGCAAGGCGCAGTTGATGGCCGACCGCCGTAAACGGAGGTCCGTCATGCCTGCCACTGAGCGTACTACCGTCGCCCCAACTTCCGCGGCGCGTGCTGTCCCCCTCGCCACCCTCCGCGCCTACCGCCGCACCGGCGGGGCCATCGTGATCGTCGAGCGCGCCAGGCGCGCTCCCCGCCGCCATCGCATCAGCCTCCGCCGGTATGCCGCGCTGCGGGAGTGGACGATCACCCGCGCCGCCCGTCGCTGGCGCACGAGTGGCTACTCAGACCGAAGCTCTTTCGTCCTCACCCTCTGGAGTGCCGCATGACCCCGCCGCGCCTCGCCCGGGATCGCGCCTGGCGGGCACGCCTGGACCCGATGGAGCGGTATGTCGAACGCCATGAGCACCTGCTGCTCGGCAGTCTCAGTGTCCGCGTTACTCGAGCGCCGTCGCCCGCCGAAGCGGCGGCCCCTGTCACCGAACCCGAAGCGCCCGCCGCGCCTGAGATGCCCGAAGCAGACCGCACGCAGCACATGGCGCGCGTGTTCCAGCCTGAGGCGATTGCCGAGGCTCGTGCAGTGCTCGGACCCAAGCCGGCCAACTCGCGGGACGCCACCACGTACGTCCGTAGTGTCGCCTGCCTCGATCGCGCGGCACGCGACGACGGCTGGCGTTCGTTGCCATGGGCTGGTCCCTGCGCGGTCGTGGACCCGTTCGGCTGCCTTGGCCCCGAATTTGCCAACTTCGGCGAGGTGCTCCAGCACCTGCGCACACAGTGGACCCTGGTGCGACGCGCCCGTTCCGCGGCAGACGCGCGGCTCGACCCGATTCTGCTGACGGGTGAGCCCGGCGTCGGAAAAACGCACTTTGCCGCAGCTCTCGCCGCTCTGCTCGGTGCGCGCATGTCGATATTTTCGGCGGGCGGTGCGCAGGATGGCATGCAGTTGTGTGGCAGCGATGCTCGCTGGAGTGGTTCCCGCCCCGGCATGCTGTTCGATCTGCTTTCCCTCCACGAAAGCGCGGCCCCCGTGCTCTTGATTGATGAGCTCGACAAACTCGCGCCGAACAGCGGCGCGTACCGTGACACGCCGACCAATACACTACTGGACCTGCTCGAGGAGGACAGCGCAGGCCGCTATCGGGACATGTCGTTGCAACTCGAGATGGACGCGTCCCGCGTGATCGTGATCTGCACCGCGAATGAGCGCGAGCGTATCTCGCCCCCGCTGCTATCCAGACTCACCGAGTTTCACATTGCGCAGCCGACAGTGGAACAACGGCGCGCGATCCTCGAGAGCTACCTCGCGGCGCTTCTCGAGTCGCACAATTGCCCGGCGGGCCTGGCGCTCGATGCAGTGAGCGCCGAGGTGGCACTCGCCACACCGGACCTCGACGTGCGCGAGCTCCTGCGCATGGTGCGCACGGGTTTCGCGCGCGCGCTCGCGGCCGAGTCAGACAGGGTGATCCTCGCCCCACTGCGGCGCGGTGTCACCCGGCAGCGGATCGGATTCATCTGAGGTTTGCTCCATGACCCCTGATCTCGAGCGTCTACTGGTCTCCCGCTACCCGCTGATCTTCCCTGCCGGTAATCTTCCGCCGCGATCCGGCGTGGGCAACGGGTGGTTCAGCTTGCTCGACGCGCTTTGCGAGCGACTCCAATGGTGGACCGATCAAAACCATGCGCCACAGTTGGTTGCTCAGCAAGTCAAGGAAAAATACGGCGAGCTGAAGATCCACGTGAGCCCGCTCCATGACCCTGCACGACCCTGCGATCCGCGTGCCGAGCAGCAGGGGATGATCTGGCTGGCGAGCGAGATCTCGATGCACACCTGCGAACTCTGCGGCGCGCCGGGGCGGTGGATCGGCGGCCTCGGGCCGCACGTCCGCTGCGCGTCGCACGAGCAGCGCCGCGTGAGTGAACCCGTCCCTGTGCTGCTCTACGCCCCGCCCGAGCCGATTGACGAGCGCGGCACGGAAATCGGGGATATCGAGGGCGTACTCCTCCTCGCCGATCGAAGCCGGCGGCACCTCATTGGGCCGACGCTGGCGGCGCTTGCCGCCGAGGCCCACGAGGTCGGCCGGGAGCCCGCGCAACTCATCCAGGTACAGCACAACGAACTGCCGGCGGTGGGACACCCGTGAAGATCCGCGTCCTGTCAGACCTTCATCTCGAGTTCGCTGGCTGGCGCCCGCCGCAGACGGATGAGGGAATCGTCGTGCTGGCAGGCGACATCCACGAGGGGCGCTCGGGCATTGCATGGGCTCGCAAATATTTTCGCGATCGCCCAATCGTGTATGTCCCGGGCAATCACGAGTACTACGGCCGGGACCTCGACGAGCTGCGCGATGGCCTGCGCGAGAGCGCGCTCACGCACGGTGTCCACTTGCTCGACGGCGACGAGGTGATTCTCAACGGCGTGCGGTTCCTGGGGGCGACGCTTTGGACCGACTTCGAACTCTACGGCAGCGATCCACGGACGGTTGAGCGCGCGATGCGGCAGTGTCAAGAAGGCATGACGGACTTTCAGGTGATCCGTCGTTGGGGCGGGAATCTGCGGGCTGAGGATTCCCGGGAATTTCACCTCGCGCGGGTTGCCTGGCTCGAGCGGCGGCTCGAAGCCGAATTCCGTGGGCCTACGGTCGTGGTCACGCATCACGCCCCGAGTCCGCGGAGCGTAGCGCGCCAGTTCGCCGGCTCGCTACTCACACCGAGCTTTGCGTCTGATCTCACCCGCCTCATGGGCCTCCCGCGCGTGCCGCCAGTGGTGGCGGACGCGATCCCGGCACCGGTGACCCCGGCGCTGTGGATCCATGGTCACATGCACCAGTCCTATGACTACGTCGAATGCGATACCAGGGTGGTGTGCAATCCTCGCGGCTATTTCCCCTACGAACCGAATCCGGACTTTGATCCAACAATGGTTGTCGAGGTGCGGGCATGAAACCATCCGTGGCGCTCGATCTGCATCGTGAGGAGATCGTTCGCATTATCGCCTCGCGTCACGCACTCAATGCGCGTGCGTTTGGAGCGGTCTTGCATGGTGCAGATACCGAGGAGAGCGATCTCGATATCTTGGTGGATACGACTTCCAGGACATTGCTATTCGATCTGAACGCTATCAGCGACGCACTGGAAGCATTGCTCGGTGTCCCGGTCGATGTGCTGACGCCGATGTCTCTGTCGGATGATTTTCGGGAGCAAGTGCTTTCGGAAGCGAAACCGATATGACCGATCCGGAGGGGTGGCAGAGCAGTCCATTGCAAGCCGTTTGAATCGGGCAATACCAGAAAATATGGACACCTAAGACATCGGACGGATCTGCGCACGATACTGATTCCGTCGGTAGTACGCCGAAACAATTATCAACGCAAATGACCCGTAGGCGACCCAGATCCAAGGCGACTGATCGATAAAGAACGTCCAATTCGCTGCCGCCCCCACCGAAAGCGGTAACGCCACAACGTAAAGAGTGGCGTCGAGGACAAAGGAAAGTGCGATCCAGTAGATCGTCAATACAGTGACTTCGGCGGGCCCTGTGACAGTCCCTACGAAGGTGAAGTACCGGAATGCCAGCCATCCGAACATTATTGGCATTGCGGTGAACATCGAGATCCACATCGACATCGGGCTCAGAACATAGAGTCCGAACCCCAAAGTGGTTGCAGTCGCATAGCCCGCAAAGAATAGGCCAGTTGCCACCTTCCACGAGCGCAGCATTGGGGCTGTTCCCCTGGTTATCGGAAAAGATATGGTATCCGGATGAAAGGCAAGTACTCGTGCCAGCCAAGAAACATGGAGAACATGGCGTGGATCGCCACAGGGGACAAGAATGCCAGCGCAAGGTACGCGACCAATTCCCCTCCAGTAAAGCGCAGGATCAGTGGAGGTAAGATCAACGTCAGCCCAGCGGGCACGCCGTAGTAAATCCACCAAGGAATGCCCGCATCTTGGCCAACCTTTGCGAACAGCATGCCTCCAATCACCACAACGGCTGCAACCCAAGACACTTGCTTCCACGCTGGGTTCAGGTTGCGACGTCGTGTGCTGACGCGGAGGACGCCCAAGAAAACCAACAACGAGACCACCATGAACGCCGGGAAGCGGTACGCTGTCGAGATCATATTGCTCCTCGATTACTCATGCTGTCCGGTGATGTGCGATCCATTTTCTTGGGAATTCGTCGACGCTCGACTCCGGCGAATCTTTGGCCCCTCTCGTCCGCCGGTGATTCCCATTCGGAAAGGCAGGTTACCGCAGTACCGACAGAGCAGGCAACCCGCTATTGGCAAACCGCATCGTGACATTGAACGCCCTGCAGACTGCCGACTTGAACAGCGCGATCGGGACGTCTATGTCCACCAGCACCGCGGTGCCGATCGACCGGAGGGCGGGCGACGTAACCGGGTATCCTCGGGTCATTTGCACGGCGACTCGCAGGATTAAACGCTGCTGGCGAGCGCTCAGCGCTGCTGAACCTGCTTGCGCTTCTGGAGATGCAGAGACACCTCGCTCCCATGCTGTATGGATGAGAACAAGCTGATCGTGATTATGCTGGTCTTCCGCTATTACAGATGCTTACGCCCCGAGGTTCTCTGTTCGCGCCCTTTGGCCATCAGGGTCCAGTGGATCCTGTCGACGGAGAATTCCTGCCGGTAATCGATGCTGTCCGGCGAGGTCCACACGTTGATCACCCGGAAGTAGGTGGTCTTGCCGTTGGCGGTGACCTGCCACGGAAACATCCAGACATTGCCCCTGATCATGACTTCGCCGCAGGGGCCACCCTGGCCACTCCCCGCGGGGATTGCGCAACTGCGATAGCGTTTTCTCCGGGCATCGTAGGAGAACACGAGCAGCGCCGCCGACTTGCCGTTCACGTACTGGTGACAGGCATAGAAATCGGCGCTGCGCCAGCAGTCATTGCGCAGCATCGCGATTTCTTTGCCGGCGGCACTGTAAGGCGTATTGAGGTGCTCGATTTCGGTCTGCCAGGTGCCGGCGTAAGCTGACAGGGCATCGAGCCCTGCTGGTGATGAGGCGGCGACCGCCACCCCGGCTAACAGGGCGGCAATGAAGGCAAGCGGCACGTATCTCATGGCGTGATCCCCGCAGGTGATTGCTTGAATTATGACGAGTCTGTTGTGCGCAGCCGAAGGTTCATTCTACCGGCGTCCCCGGTAGGGGGGAATCCCCTTGGGAGTTCGAATCTACCTCCCTCCGCCAATTTCGGAGTCTCAGATGCGCCCATTCCTCGACTCCGAGTTCACTGACGAGAACCTCCTGCACGCTGAGTTGGTCAGCCTGGCGCTGGTGAGCGATGGCGGTGCCTGCGAGTTGTACCTTGAGCACGGTCCGTTTGCCGGAGCGGTTCTCGGCTCGTGCGTCGCCACGTGTACCCGCCGCTGGATCGCGGCGAAGCGGCGATCCAGGATGTCGAGTTTACGTGCCGGCTGCGAGCATTCTTGCGCGAGATCTCGGGCCTGCTCATCGTCTGTGACTACCCCGGCGACAAGTTCTTCGGCGCGGCCGCACTCACAGGGTTTCTCCTGCCGTGCTCGCCGAAAGCCGTCCGATCCCCGCAATTCGCTGGAACGCCGTCTACGACGCAGAGTTCGCTGTCCGAATTGAGCGGTGGTTTGACGACCGCTCCCGCGAGAGGCGACATCATGCGCTGGTCGATGCCCGGGCACTGCGGGACTGCTGGCTCGTCCACAGGTCGCGATGACCGTGCGGCTGAGTGCTCATCGGCCGTCATCACGTCCCGAGCGCCTGCCGCGCCCGCCGGTCCGTCAAGCTCAACGAACCTTTATGTTAGACTCGGTCTGAAAACGGTGATTCCCTTGCGCCGCCATCATTCTGTCATTTGTCATGGGAAACTTCGGATACCCTCGTATTGTCACCTTTCCATCATCCTCCGATCCAGTCACTGCAATACCTTGTCCCTGAGAAGAGCTATGAGATGAGCACCCTCAAACCACGCAAGCCCTCCGGGCGGGTCGCATTCGATGAGCGGGGGAATGCCACCTGGGAATGGCAAAGCGAGACCGGCCGATTCGGCCGTGACATCGATACCGGACGTCTTAGGAAGATCGGGTCGGACTTGAGCTGCGACGACGCGCGCGGACCGGACCCTGCAGCGCCGCACGATCCATACAACAGGTCCACACTGCCGGTGGACGCTCAGTCCCGCCCCAGGAAGCGCACGCTGGATGACTTGCGGCGGTTGAGCGAGGAGATCAAAGCGACACGCGGGAAGAAAGACCGCGGGCCGCGATAAGTCGTGCCGCTCCTGGCTCGGCGCGCCCGCGCGTGCCCCCGGCGCTCGCCGCTCACGGGATTAGCCGCTCGGACCACGAGCGTGCGGCCCCGCTACCAAGCCAGCGCCGACCGGCGGCGGATCGGATTCATCTAAGGGAGGGGCCAGAGTCTCGCACCTGGATCCCTACGACTGTGAGGGTCACCAACCCACGCTGAACCGGATTCAAGCTGATGTCCACCGGTAGCTCGCAACCGTCCTTGCAGAGAGCGACCAGCGGGAGACCGGTTCCCATCGGCCGCATACGGCGTTCGTCCGTGAAGCGCAGGCGGTGGCTGATGTGCGCGATGCGATACCGTTCGGGCATGAGGGACTCGACAGTCTGACCGTCGAGCGCACCCGGCGCATACTTGAGCAGGCGGCAGGCTTGATCGGTAGCGAACAGAATGCAGCCCGATTCCCCAACGACCAGGGCGCAGTCCCCCGCTTGCGCCAGGAAAGTTTCGAGATCCGCAGAGAGATGCATCAACAGGTTGACGTTTGATTGCAACAATGAAAAATTCTCGCAGCGCTGACTTCTCCGGGTCAATACGGAGATATCACATCTCCGCGGCAAATTAACTCACGCCCGCGGAGGAGTCCGAATTCCGTACCATGACGGCCATGTCCATTCCCAATGAACTTTCCGCCGGCGCTCCGCCGGCCGAGCCGCTCGCCGTGCTCGAGCGATGGCTCGCCGAAGCGCGCAACCACCGGGTGCAACCCAATCCGAACGCCATGGTCCTGGCCACATGCGATGCCGAAGGACGCCCGTCGGCGCGCGTCATGCTCTGCAAAGGCGTGGCGGTCGAGCCCGGCTACCTCAGCTTCTACGCCAACTACCAGTCCCGCAAGGGCCGCGAGCTCGCGGCCAACGGTCGCGCGGCCGCGGTCTTTCACTGGGATGCGCTGCACCGGCAAGTGCGCATCGAGGGACCGGTGGTCACGGCACCGCCGGCCGATAGCGATGGCTATTTCGCCTCTCGCCCCTGGCAGAGTCGGATCGGGGCATGGGCGAGCGCACAGAGCGAGCCCGCCGAATCCCGGCAGGCGCTTGAGCGGGCGCTCGCGGCGGCAGCGGAACGCTTCGGAGCGCCGGTGCCGGATTACGCAAGGCGCGCGCCGTTCGCGGGGGTGATCCCCAGACCGCCACATTGGGGCGGCTACCGTCTTTGGGCCGAATCGGTCGAGCTTTGGGTGGAGGGTGCGGCGCGCATTCACGACCGACTGCTGTGGACACGACGACTGACTGCGACCGGCGAGACGTTCGAACCGGAACCGTGGCGCGTGACCCGGCTGCAGCCTTGAGCGGGGCTTCAGAGGTCCACGAAGCGGTGCTGTTGCAGAGGGCGCGCGTTACCAGGAGCGCTGTCCCTGTGCGCAGCATGCACAGGTCGCTCATTGGCGTTCGTCGCGCCCGCGATGAGCTTCGCGCCAATCTCTACGCTCCCGCGCTGCAAGAACTCCTGAAGGCGGTGTCCGACCCGCATCCTGGCAGTCCCGCCAGCGGTGCCACGCGCCGCGTATGGTCTGCTCCCGGACGACTGCGACCGCCGTTGCCGACCAGCGCCGAGGCCCTGGTCGGTGAAAATCGCCCGGTAGCCGGCTCTTCGGGGCCGCAAGCCAAAGCGGCGATGTGGTCGGTGATGAACACGCGCTCGTAGCCGATTTTCATCTGCTTATCAGTGTGGAACCGGATTGCGGGATACTCAAGGCACTGAGCTTACTTTCCGCACATCGCAGACGTGATTTCGAGGAATTTCCGCTGGTCGGTCAGCCGCGGAAGCCGCATGCCGGCACGCCGAGCAGATCGAGTACCTGACGCTGCAGCGGGGTGAAGTCGGCCTCGAAGCACTGTACAACGCTACCGGCGCGGCTGAGCAGGTGCCGCTCGGCGTGGCTGAAGAGGCGCAACACCTGCTCGGTGGTCGGATGTGCGCAGCGACGCTCCTCTGGATATAGCGGCAAGGCTTTCAGCCGCTCGCGCTTCATCGTCTGTCGCAGCTCGCGCTCGATGAGCGCCTGGATGAGGAGCGCGAGGAAATAGACGGTGAAGAACGCCTCGATGCGCGCGGGGTTCTTCAGGAACACCGGAGCGATCTCGTGCACGGTCTTCAGCTGCTCGAAGCGCTTCTCGAGCCGCGGTTGTCCCTTGTGAGCTTCGAGCACCTGCTGCGGGGTGAGCGTGCGATCGTTGGTGATGAGCGGATACATGCCATCGGACTTCTCATCGTAGGCGACCGCGGTGGCATCGATCGTCCACTCGAGGTCGTAGCGGCGGTGGGTGATACGCCGGTAGGCAGTGTCGGGCCCTGGCCGCCCGCGGCGGGTCTGCTTGAAGTCGTGCTCGGCGCGCACGGTGCGGGATGCCTTCACATAGCGGCGCACGTGATAGTGCTCGAGGATCTTCTCGACCTCGAGGTCAATGCGGGAGGCTCCGCGGATGCGCGCCCGCGGACTGACGATCCGGTCACGCAGCGCGGTGAGCGCCGCGACGGCGGCATCGATGCGGCGCTGGCGGCTGGCGCGTTGATGTCCGGTGAGCAGCTTCGACCACACCCACACGATCGGCCAGGCCTCCATCGAGCCGATCGGATCGCGGTAGAGATACCACTGATCGCGCGGTCCACCCCTGCCCCTGGGATCTGGCCGGTCCCAGACCAGCTCCCACGGTGGGGTGGTGGTCTGGAGGCGCTTGCGGAACTGCCGGTCCTCTTGGCGCGAACGCGGCAGCACCGTGACGAAGCGGCCGCCGGCGCGGGCAATGGTATCAAGGTTCTCGTGTGAGCAGAGCTTGGAGTCCGCGACGTAGAGAAAGTCTGGGCGCCCGGCCACCGTCTTGAGGGTGTTCCAGGTCTCGATGTGCGTGATCGAGTCGTTGGTGTTGCCATCGGCGATGCGAAACTGCACCGGCACTCCGCCATCCTCGGCGGTCGTGAGGAAGAACAGCAACTGCTTGAGGTCCGGACGGTGATCCTTCGAAAAACCGAAGACGATGCGCGCCGGGCGCTGTCCACGCACCGTCTCGGGTTGAACACGGTACTGACCGCAGAAGCGGATCGACGTCGAATCGTTGTGCAGCTCCTCGAACTTCACCCCGAAGCACTTGCCGACCGCGAGCACGACGGCGGTGAGCAGCGCGCCGCGGTCGGCATCGTAGAGCCGATCGAGGGCTCGGCCGAGCCGATCATCGCCCAAGTGCCCGAGGTCTTGCTCTGCCAGACCGTACATGGCCGGGGCGAAGCCGTGCACGGTCTCGACCTGGCGGTAGATGGGCTCCCGCTCGACCACGATCGAACGCAGCAGCACCCCGAGCGCCGTGGCGTGCGGCACGGCGCAGCGTCGATCGGTCGTCGGTACGTACTGATCCAGCAGCTCGATGAGGCCGAGCCGTGAGATGAAGTGATTGACGAGGAGCAGAGGTCCCAGCCGCTCAGTGGAAAGAGCGAACTTCTCGGCGAGTGGCTGGCGGGGTTGCATCTGCTGCACTCTGGCGATAATAACATCGCCAGTCTCCGATACCGTCAACCCCGTGCCCAAACGCGATACAGCTCAAATCGAGGAGAAGATCGCCGAGATCCAGCGCGCGATCGGCGCCATGCAGTACCTGTCCTCGGGCACGCTGCTCAAGCGCACCAAGGTCTGCGGGAACCCGAACTGTCATTGCGCGCGCGACCCGGCGGCGCGCCACGGTCCCTACTACGAGTGGAGCTATCTCAAAGACGGGCGGCTCCGCCACCGCACCCTTACGCCCAAACAGGCCGAACTCATGCGCCTGGCAATCGCCAATTACCGCAAGGCAAGGAAGCTCTTACGGACCTGGGAGGCTCACACTCAGCGGCTCATCGAACTCAACGCACCCGAATAGCCGTCACCAGCCGGGCGGAAATTACCCGGAAATCACCCCGGCGATGTGCGGAAAGTAAGGCCGAGGTCGCGGCGGTGCGCCTCGGCGCGGCGAAGTGGTCGGGCAGAGTAAGCATCCAGGGCAGCGCCGAGTTCCGGGAACGCCTGGCACGGCTCGCCACTCGAGAGGGCATTCGGGTAGTCGATGCCGATCTCGCCAGGATCGTCGAGGACGAGTGATCGCGCAGGGCGAGAGGAGACAGGTTTCGACACCGATCGCGGCTCCTGCCCCGCCACACAGCGACACGCGCGCCGACCCTACCACAGCGCAGCTCGCCCACTGGTGGAATCCCAAGTCACGGGCCGAGCGAGTGCGCGCCCTGGACGTCGCGCGGCGGGTCGGGTACGAGCGCAGCGTCATGGGCGCGTGGCACGCCGCGCGGGACGCGGCAGAACGTCAGCACCCCGAGATGAGTGCCGAGATGGGTGCCGATCAGACCGAGCGCGAGCAGCCGGAATGCGAGGAGGGCCAGACCCGCATCCCGAACCCTGCACCCGAGCCGGACGACGAGCAGGACCTTGACGACGGACGATAGCTGGCCCGTTCCCGGGTCATCCATCAATCTGAGGTGTGTCAGCCGAGATTGCCGCTTCGGCATCGGTGTAGTGCATCCATCGCTCGGCTGGGCGGGCATACTCGACATCCCACGTCGGGAGAGTCATCTCGCCATCGGCGAACCGCACGCGGCATACACCGTTTGTCGTTTCGTGCACTGGGCACATGGCACACCAATAGGTCTCATCCAGGCGCACGCCCAGCGGGAACGCGGAAACGGCAATCCGACGACCAAACCAATGCAGGTCGCCGGAGTCATCACGGATCCCTTCCGCCCAGACGGTCCGAGCACCGGCGGGGTGCGTAGCGCACAACAGTGCGCTCGATCCTTCGCGCGAGGCATGAGCCAGCACCACGTAACCCTCCGGCAAGCGTGGCCAATGACGCCGGGCGGCGCTGATCGCATGCTGAACGAGCCGCGCGATGGCGCAGCTATCCACGGTCCGTTGCGCAGCCGCGTGAGGAACGGCTGCGGCCAGCGTGTCCAGCAGATATCGCCGGTCAATACTGGGCCGGGGTCTCAATAGCCGCGCGGCAGTCCCGAGTGCCAAGTATAGCGTCGACCGGTAGTCAGATTTCAGGAACCCCGCAATCCGGTGTAGCGCGTCCGCCTCCCTGCTGGGCAACGGCTGGTCTTCGATCAGCGCATCGTAGAGCCACCCGGCCTCGGGTAATGTGCTGTGGGCGCGCGAAACGCCCAGCAAGTACGTCACGCGGTGGCGCTGCTGGGACCGGAAGTACTCGAGCAGTACGCTGTGCACGCACTCCTGTGTGCGTCCGTCCAGTCCTGCGACCTGGAACAGAGACAGTGCGTAGTGCCGCCAGGTCTGCGCGTACGTCTCTTTCGCTACGGTCCATACTCGTTTTCCGCGATTTTCTAAATCGAGCAGGTCTCCGCGTCCACGATACTTTGCGAAGTAGAATGCCAATGACCCAATAAGCGGACGGATGAGTTCCATCTCTTTGCCGAACCCAGGATCCAACCTGAGCACGTGCGCATGCACCCAATTCGGCAACGCATGCGTGTTCCCGAAGTCGAGCAATTCTCCCCGGTTACTCACGTTGGATGAGAAGTAACCTCCGGAGAATAGACGCTGCACCTGACCGAAGGCGATCTGCTCCACCATCGCCCGGACAAGTGCCTCGAGAGCCGCCATTGCCCCGTTCATGCCCGTTTCGTGTGCCGCGGCCGACATCCAATGCGCGATAACATCGCGTGTGCGCTGCACATCAGCCGCTTGACTATTGTGAACGTCTCCTATCGGTCGTTTGAAGAGCGGCGCGCGCTCAGCGTGCGCGGGTCTCACCACCGAGGGACGAATCAGAATGCCTCGCCGGGCATTCTGATCATACAACTGATCGGGCTCTGGGCTCGAAAAGTGCAACCCCGTGTCCAGGATTGCGATCGCCGGAACCGCGCCGTGCGGGAACTCGGCCGCCATGACCTCCGCATAGATTGCCTCACGCAGGCACTCCTCCAGCGACAGGCACCCATGCGAGTGCCCGGGCTTGTCGCCCTGACCGACGAGCGGTGTCGGCCCGATGCCCTTGGCCTGAAAACAGCCGACTGTCGCGACACGTCCGCTGCCGCCATGCGGAGAGCGTCCTTGCGTGCTGCCATACCGATCGGCCCAGAGTGTCCGGGTATCCGCCGTGACGCCATCGCTACCGGATTGGACGCACCACGCGAACTCGTCCACCAGCCATGCGCTTACCTGCCGCAGTGTGCGTTCCTGGGCGAGATCGAATCCTCGCTCGAGAAACCACCGCCGATTGAGCCACGCGACCGAAGCCGAACGTATTCGATGCCCGGTGAAGGGCACGAGGAGTGATCGGCTCCAATGATCAAGGCGAGGGAGGTCTCGCTCCAGCCGCGTTATCTCCCCGGCCGAGAAATACTTTGATAGGGCCGTCTCTTCCACGTGGTAATCTTCCGTACGCTGCCATCGTCACGCCAACGCAGGGATCTCGCCTCTGTCGATTCCGCGAACAACGCTCGGGCCTCGCGAATCCACGTTCGCACCTCGCCAGTGTGCACCAGGAAATCCAGGATCCAGAGCCGCTCGCCCTCGTTCCACTCACTGATGTGCAATAGCACATTCGGATCGTGGAGCAACCGCCGCTCGGTGTCCTCGGCGAGCCATGCCCAGGTCATGTACCCACAGATCTCACCAGAGTTATCCCGAAAGAAATGGATCTGCTCGTGCCGAATCGCAGGTTCGATCCACATCGTCACGCACGCGATCGGGTATTGGCAATACTCGTCCGACTTTGCCATTGCATCGACTGCGAGACCGAGCGCACTATAAAAACTTGCGGTCATCCGCCAACCAAGTGTCTCCGCGCGATCTCAGGATGTCGGCGCGTTCTGAAGCCTCTTCCCGCCATGAACTCAGCAGCAACGTAGACACGTCGCACGCCCTTGCGGCACCATCATTGCGCCGTCGGCATCTGCGCTCCATACTGGATTAACAATTTCCGAATTGCGACCATGTCTCGTGGGAGTGGCTGTACCGCAAACATCGCCGCACTTCCGGGGCCTAACGCGGAGTTGACGTCTGCTCCGTGGGTGAGCAACAAATAAACTGTCGAGACATTCCCCGCAGCCACCGCGTCGGCGAGCGACGTGACCAACGTAGTACCAGTCGGCGCGCCGGCCATGATTTGGTTCACATTTGCGCCCTGCTGCAGCAGCATTCTAATGACGTCATCTTCGCCATATTGTGCCGCGATCTGCAACGGCACTTCGACCTCGGAGTTCGCTCCGGGGGAGGCGGGAACTGTGAATGGGTTTACAGAGGCGCCGTGCTCCAAGAGCACTTTAACGATACTCCGCTGCCCAGATTCAATTGCGACATCCAACAGTGACTCATTAAAATTGGCTGGGAAAAGCCTGAAAAATGTCGCATTCGGACTGAGGCCGGTGTCCAACTTATCCTCGAGCGCTGACACCTTTCCGTATATCACGTCGTTAACGGCGGGCAAGAGTTTCTGGTTGAACGTGTTTGATTTAATGTACTTTGCGAGTCCGTTTAGAACGGAGCGAGACAAAGGCCCATATGCGAGCGGGTACGCCGATTTATAGTGTTGCCGCAAGAACTTATATTCTTTAGCAGAGTATTGCTTTTGAGTCTCCGAGTTGGTAGACGCCATCACTCGCTCCGTCGTGGTTTCCTTCTTCACTCTGCCGGTTGATTCCAGCACAGCCAACTTCGGCGACGCGGTTCGTTTGACCGGGACGCGCCAATCCTGCACTCCTACATAGAACACCACGGCTATTATCGCCGCGGCGAATACCGCGAGAATGGCAATTGAACGTCTTGACATGGATGCTCCCAGAAATGCGGATCGATCCGGCCACTTGGCAACTCAACAGATCGGTCTCAATTATAGTCGCGTGGTCTAGTGGTTGCTGCTCGTCTGTGCGAACGCGGTCAGCTTGCGCGAAAACCGCCCCACTGGACCCCGACCGCAAGAAGCCGGCCACTCCGCCAAGCTTGCGGCGGCGCGAATCTTTGCTCAGTGACGCAGCCGCTCAGGCTGGTGCACATGGGGCGCCCGTTCCCGGCAATTCGCCGGCTGCCCTCGCTTTCATGAGTTCACCTGCTTCTGCCGCGAACCGAGGATTATGATACTCAGTCGCTAGCTTTTGCCAATACGAAATGAGTCCGTCCCAGTTATCGTTGGCCATGAGCTGCAACGACTGTACTGCGATTGCATTGTTGGGATTGTTTAGAACTCCCCCATCGTTGTACCAAGAGAAATCCATGATTGCCGCCTGGGCAGTCGCCGGCAATTCGGCGAACACTAGATTACCACCAGTGGCGTTGGTGATAGCATTCTGTACGCCATTCTGGACCTCGGTGAAAGCGGCACTAAACAGCTGCCAACCCTCTGTCGATGTTAACAGGGGCGCGGTACCATAATTCCTCCAATCATAACTCCAGTTATAGATATCATTTTCGGCCGTCGTCCCCGTCACGCCGCTAGGGCCCATGCACATCTTGATGTCCGGATTTGCGAAAATGCTTGCCGGCGCGCCGCCGGCCTCCAGTTGCGAGGTATACCACTGATGCAGATCGACTCCATCGACCGTACATCCGGAACCAGGGCTAGGGATGTACGCGCAATCGGATGTACATGTGGGATCTTGTTTTGCAGGGGGAACATACAGTGTCTCGTTTGTTTGCTCGTAGCCGTAGTCGTCGAGTGTTTCGCTTTCGACCTGTGAATCACCACCTTCACTGCTCATGATAAAGTCGCCGATAGTGTTGTCGTGTATGGAATTCACTTTGCAATCGGGGTTGTTGTTCGGGCTGAACGGAATTGTGGTCACAGCAGGAACAACCGTGGGGTCCGGCAGGACCGATGTTCCCCCGACTCCTGTCTGAGAAGGGATGACGCCCTCAAACCACACACCAGGCTGTATCTCCTCGCAGTACTGACATGAATTTATGACAATCTCCGAAAGCGTGCAATTTGGCGCCGCCGGATCTTCGCTACAGAGCACCGCGTGAGCGCGTCCGATTACAAAGGCGCTGAGAGCGGCTGAAAGCGCGGATACTTGTCTCGGAGTCAGCTTTCTCATTATTCCCCTCCTGTTTTTTTGTGAGGCTGTTTTAAGCAATCGGAACCGTGGCTCGGATTCGGTCGGCAAGAGCCGATGGCGAGGAAACACCCCGCACCGAGACGGGATGGCCGGCGAGGCGCGTGTGACAATCCAATGAGAACAGGCGGCTGTCCGCTGTATTGAGATTGAGTCCAAGAACGTGGCATCGCTATGCTCTTATCTCCCAACCCATGCCGGACCGGACGTCCACCAAACCCACCCAAGGCGAGTGAATAGACCAACGCGGCAATTCCCAGCAAATGAATACGTATGCAGGCGGGAAATGAAGCGTTCCGTACTCGTGGCTCGGGGTCTGTTTGCCTGCCGTGTCGTCCGGTGGTCCAATGGAGCCGGTCGATCCACGGCCGGCCAAGAGCCGGCATGAATATCGCTGGCGAGGGCGGATAGCCGCCCGCCCCGGGGTCATCCATCCAGGTCTCGATCCGGGGAGATCGACGCTGAGAGCGTCGTTCGTTCGGTCAGGAAGCGGGCGGGGGGCCGTGGGAGGGAGGCGTTTGGCCGCGCCACACCGATTTTGCCACCTCGGTCCCGGTTACAGTTATACCTGATGCAGCCAAGTTCGACGCTTGGCCGAAACCGGAACGGATTGTTCCGACGCTCGCCACAGCGCCCGCAGGTCAGAGCGATCGCTGCATGGCGGTGCTCACTGCCGCGTACAGGGTGTCGAACGGGACCGGCTTCTGCAGCACTGTGTAGCGATGTTCCCGGGCACTGCGCAACGCAGACTCCCCACTCTCGCCCGTGATGACCAAGACCGGGAACTCGCCATGGGCAGCGCAGGCGCGCGCCGCGACGGCGGCGCCTTCCTGCGCGTGCGGCAACCGCTGATCGATCAGCAGCAGATTGGGGCGACCGCGCTGCGCGATGAGCACTCCGGCTTCGGCCGCGGAGCCGGCACAGTGCACCTCGAAGCCCCAGAGCGTCAGCAGCACCTGCATGCTGGTGCGTACCGCCGGATCGTCATCGACCACGTAAGCTCGCGCACCCCGCCAGGACTCACGGCCGCGCTCGATCGAGCGCAAAACCGCCGCCGCACCGATGCCAGCGCGGGCGCCGGGCATCGTGACCGTGAACCGGGTACCTGCCCCGAGGCTCGAGCACAGTTCCATCCGGACGCGCATCAGCTCGCACAGATGCTTCACGATCGAGAGGCCGAGACCGACACCTTGCGGATGGTCTTCGCTCGCATCTTCGACCTGATAGAACTCCTCGAAGATGCGCTGGTGCTCCTCAGCTGCGATGCCTCGGCCCGTGTCGCACACCTCGAGCAGCGCTTCACCTGCAACCTGTGCGAGCGTCACGCGTACCTCGCCGCGCTCGGTATACTTGATCGCGTTGTCGAGCAGATTGCGCACGATCCGCCCGATCGCGCTCGCATCGCCGATCAGCTCCACCGGAGCGACTTCCCAGTTGAGCGCAAGGCGCTTCGCTGCGGCGCTTGGCGCGAACTCCGCGCACACGCCCGCCACCAGCCGATCGAGCGCGAACGGCTCGTGCTGCAGGCGGTAACCGCCGCTTGAGAGTCGCGACAGGTCGAACAGCTCGCCCAGAATCTCCCCGAGCGAGCGCACCAGCGTGTCGATGTTGTGCCCGGCCTCACGCAGCGTCTGAGCACTCGGGTTCGCCAGCAGCACCGCGCTGTAGGCCGACAGCGCGTGCAGCGGCTGGCGCAGATCGTGGCTGACGGCGGCCAGCACGCGGGCTCGCGTGAGCGCCGCGCGCTCAGCGCGCCCGGCCACCTCTTGAAACTCCTGATTGCGCTGCTCGAGCGCGCGCAGCGCCGCATCGCGCTGACAGCGAATGTCGAGCGAACGGCGCAGTAGCCGCTCGCTGTCCGCCGACACGCCGATGAGGAACAGCCAGTACGCGGCGGTAAGGGCGATTACCACCAGCGCTTTACCCGAGTGGGCCATGCTCCAAGCCGCGGCGGCGCAGAGCAAAACCAGCCCAGAGTACGCGCCCAGCAAACGCTTGGAAGACACCGCGACGGCGACACCGGCGCCGGCAACGGTATACAGCGTCGTTTCCAGAATCGCCTGTGAGAGGATCGGGATGTGCGCGAGGAACAGCACGGCCGCCGAACCGGTCGCGAGCCCGGCGGCCGCATCGAGCGCCATGAACACCCTATGGATGTGCGGCGGCGGGTTCGCAGCGAATCTCGGCAGCGCCCAGCGCGCCGTTGCGGCGCGCACGCACTCGACACCGAGCGCGAATCCAGCCCACACGAGGAACACGGATAACGCGACGTCGGGCAGTACGATCCAAGCGACCGCACCGATCAGCGCCAGCTCGAAAAAAGGCATGCGCAGCAGAATGCGGGCGTGCAGCGTGAGCAGCTCGTCACGCAATTCCGCGCGCTGTCTGCGATCGAGGTGGGCACCCTCACGCATGCGGGTGCAGGCGCAGAAGGCTCGCCTTGATGACCGCCTCGGTGCGATTGTGCACCTCGAGGAGGCGGAAGATTTCAGAGAGGTATTCCTTGACCGTGTGCTCGGAGAGCGCCAGTTCCCGGGCAATTGACTTGGTCGAAAGGCCCCGGTTGAGACCGGCGAGCACATGCTGCTGGCGCGGGCTCAGGGTGGGCGCGCAGGTCGCAGACCCGCCGATCTCGGCTTGCAGGCTGCGCGGCAGGAACACCTCCCCATCGAGCACGCGCCGCAGGGCGAGCGTCAATACTTGCGGCGAGGCGCTCTTGGTGATGTAGCTCATGGCGCCCGCATCGATGCATGCGCGAATCGTGACCGGATCATCTGCCGCCGAAACGATCACGACGGCGGCATTGGGCGCGCACTGTCTGATCTGGCCAATGGCCGGCAGTCCGTGATCTTGTTTCAGGTCTAGATCGAGCAGACAGAGCCGCAGGTCTTGATGCTCGCGCGCCTGCGCCAGGGCCTCCTCGATGTTCGCGGCTTCGAGGAAACGCACCTCCGGACGGAGCGAGGCGAGCAGTAGCCGCAAGCCACCGCGGAACAAGGCGTGATCATCCACCAGCAGGACGTGCATGCGATTCTTCTTTGTCGACGTGATCGGGGCGCCTCCGGCTCGGTTAGTGGTCCGCCGCCTTCCCGGACGAAGAACCCGCCCCGATGCGCTCTGCGCTCGAATGTACTGAAGCGGTGCGCCGATGACAAATGCGCATGCGCGATATCGGAATGCCGCCCCTACTGCCGAAAGACGATCGTCATCTGATTGCAGGACCGGACGCGGTAGAGGAAGGAGTGCAAGATCCCGACCAGCGTGACGGTGTAGTTTTCGGGGTCGGCCGCGTACGGAAAGGTCGGGAAGACCATCTCCTGGCCGGGCGCGAGGAATTCGTTCACGCCGAACAGCGGCGAGGGGCTGCCGTCGATGTCGACCTCGGTGATTCGCTTCGCATCTGGAGATTCGTCGATCACCGTGAGCTGCCGCGGCCCGCTCTGGCTGGTGCAGCCGTTCGAGGGCGGCACTGCCCGTGCCTCGGCGCGCTCCCGGCGCTGGCGCTGCCAGACCTGCAGCACACCACCGAGCTCCGCAGTGTGCAGACCGCGGGCTGCGGCCCGCTGGAGCCAATAGAGCGCACGCGGCCAGTTTTTCGGCCCGCCGCGGCCGTAGTACTCATCCCGCCCCAGCGACCACTCGGCCCATTTGTAGCCCTGGCGGGCAGCGACTCTGAACCATACGTTGGCTTTGGCGTAGTTTTGCGGCACACCGCGTCCGGAGTAGTAGTCGCTCGCGAGGTTGTACTGCGCTTTGGCGTACCCGAGGCGCGCGGCCTGGTCGAACCAGTAGGCGCCCAGGGCGGCGCTTTGCGGCTCGCCGATACCCTTATCGTACTCGACGCCGAGGTGGTTCTCGCGGATCGCCTGCCGCCGCGCCGCTGCGGTTGAGAGCCCCGCCCCCGCCGGCGCACCGGCCGGCGGCGAGTGGGCGAGGGCGATGTCGGCCGGCGGCGCTTGGGCGAGAGCTGCGGCCATGGCTTGCGGCAGGTGGGGCGCTGGCAGCGTCACACCGAGCAGCGCGCTGAGCCCCCCCGGAGACTGCGTGGCACGCACGACCTGGCCGCTGAATGGATCGCTCGGCTGCTGCGCTCTGACCGCAGGGATCATCGCCAGCAGCACGAGCATTGCGGATACCCAACGCTTGCCCACGGGGGTCCCCCGGCTATCGATCACTTACGGTGTTCGATACTTGCATCCCGCAGCGCAACGTGGATCCCCCCGTTTGGGGGGGTTGCCCGCGAAGCCACTGTCCGCAAGCATACGAGGGTATGTATCGGCAGGGACGCGCCAAAAGCAGAACAACGCGAGGTGCCGGGTAATGCCGACGTTGCGAACGCAGAGCGCAATCGATGCAGTCAGTTCGATCGGTCGCAGCCGGGGGAAGCGATGAGAGCGCGGATGCGGGCCTTCCTCTGCGGCGCCGTGCTGCTCGTCCTGAGCGGCTGCGTGACGAGTTCGGGGGTACACGAGCCGCAGTTTCTCGCCACGATGCAGCACCAAGTCACCGATCTCTTCGACAATCCCAGTCCCTGCTCGAACAACGCCGGTGACATCGGAATTGTGACCGGCGCGCTGGTCGGCGCCTTCGTCGGCCATCGCGTCGAGAAGAACGACAAGGGCGCGCTGGTCGGGGCGGCCGTCGGCGCAACCGTCGGGGGACTGATCGGCCACAGCATGGACGTGCGTCGCTGCACGCTGTACCGGATCGCACAGAAGGATCACCTCGAACTCGCCAGCGCCACCATCACGCCGGCGAAGCTCGGGGTGAGCGGCAAGCACACGCTAGGGCTCGACGTGCAGATCCAGGATCAGAGCGTGATCTTCGCGCCGCATTCGGCGCGCCTGGTACCCGGGGCCCGCGGCCATCTCGAGCAGATCGCCGCTCAATACACCCCCCGCGAACTGGTCGCCTCGCTCGGCCCCAAGGCGCCGCCCCAGGCCATCGCCGCCGCCGAGCACCGCAAGGTGCTGATCGTGGCGCACGCGGCCCAAACGTCGGACCCGCTCTGGGCGAAGCGCTTGTCCGAGGCGCGCGCCCGGGTGGTCGCCGCGATCTTCGCCGCCCGCGGCGTGCCGGGCTACGACATCTATTATCAGGGCGCGGGAGATGCGCTGCCCATCGCGAGCAACTCGACGGCGCGCGGCCGGCAGGAGAATCGTCGCGTGCAGATCGTGGACGTCGCCTCTCAGACCCAACTGACGCGCTACCTGAGCCTGAGAACGGCGAATCCGGCCGACTTTACCGGTGTGACCTACCGCGCAAGTCAATCATCGGCAGCGCGCGGCGCTGCGTCGGGGGTCACGGCGGCAAGTGCGGGCGGCGAGCCACCCCGGGCGAAGCCCAACGCGTCGTTTTTCGAGCGCATCGCGGCGCGCGCCAAGCGCTTGGCGTGGAAGGTGCAGCATGGGCGCCCCGCTCACACGCCGGTTGCGGTGGCCGCGACGGCACCGCCGCCAGCCGCCGCGCGCAGAGCGGGCCTGCCGCCCGGCGCCTACGATTTTGGAGGTGCGCCGCTGCAGGGCGCAGAGCCGCCGATCGATCTCGGCAGGCTGCGGAGCCGTTCGATGTTCAGCTTTATTCGCACAGCCCATGCCGGCGACCTACCGGCGCTGATCGGGGCTTGCACCAGCGACCGCCCGCATCTCGCGAGCGCGGTGCGCAATCTCTCCTCGGGACGCGTGTTGCCGGTTCGCGATGACGTGCCGGGCTTCTATGGTGCCCCGTGGCTGAGTGAGCCGCACGGCAATCTCGTGGCAATCCTCGATGCCTACGTGCCGAGGTCCTCCGGCTTGCCGATACCGGATCCGCGGGTCGACATCTATCGGAACTACGCGCGATTCCACGAGCGCCAGCCCACGTTCTCGCGGCTCGCGCCGGTCAACGTTTACCGCGGGCCGCGCGGTACCTTGTACCGCGTGTTCGTCGGCGGCCCGATGCAGTGCATGGATCTGTTCGTGCCGGCTCACGCCGGCCGTGGACCAGCGCGGATCTACTACCCGCTGATCGGCCGGAGCTATCTGGCGACCTCCACGTTCGCGATCCGCCAGTGAATCACGACGCGCAGCGCAGCGATGCCGCCCTTGCGCTCGCCGTGGGCGCCAGACCGAGAGCCAAGGTGTTGCGATGAAAGCGCAGCTGTTCGACTTCCTCTACGCCTTCCCCGTGCCGCTGTTCGGCCAGATCGGCAAGCTCAAGCGGCTGAAAACCGACACCCGCAGCCTCGCGGGGAACGCCTGGCGGGGGGATCCGGTCGGGTTGCCCAACCCGGAGCTGCGCCTGTGCAACGACTACTACGCGGCCTTCGGTGAGAACATCTCCTCGAAGCCGGTGTTCGAGAACGCCTACGCGTATCTGGTGCACTCCTACCAGAGCGCCACCCGTCCGATGGCCCTCTGGCAGCACGTCTTGCTGGTCGCACTCACCCTCGCCGAGGCGGCGGGCACGGGATTCCTGCTCGCGCCCTGGGTGTCGCAGGAGATGTCCGCCGCCCAGATCGGCTACGTCGGCTGGATCATTGCGTTTGCCTTCGCCTTCGGCATGCTGATCCTCACGCACTCCGCAGGGAAATCCTACAAGAAGGCGGCCTTGTTCAAGAGCGTCGTGGGCGAGAAGGATCCAGACGCGCTCGATCACATTCGGCCGATTTCTTTGTCCATGGCGCAGGAGGCGGATGCGGCACAGATGCCCGAGATTCGCTTCGCGGCGCGGGTCTCGAAGGGTTCGCGCGATCGCGGCTCGCTCTGGCCGACGCTCGCGACGATGCTGGTGCTCGCAGCAGCCTTGGCGTTCATCTTCTACATCCGCTGGGAGGGCATCAAGGAGGCGGAAACCCATCAGGTGGTGCATCTGGAGCACCACGGCATCTCCTCCTCCTCGAGCGCCAACCCGTTCGCGGCCATGGGCTCGGGCAACTCCGCGCCCCTACCGCCGGCGATCCAACAAGCGCAGCAGCGGGCGCGCGACCGGGTCGCCCAGGCGATCGCGCGCGAGCAGGCCGGACAGGGCTTCGGCGCCGCAGCGCTCCTCTCCTTCATTTACATCATGACCCAGAGCGCCGGCTTTCTCTTCTCGTACCAGCATGCTTTTCTCGGCGACGGCGAGCAGGCGTTCGATCTCACCCGCGGAGAGTCGCATCACGAGACCTACGTCCGCGCCGTCGCCTCCCCGTACCTCAATCGGGCCGAGTCGCGCCTCGCCGAGCTGCGTCAGTACTTGACCGAGCACATCCCCGAGTATGCGCAGAGCCCCTCCCGCGTCTCGTTCATGGCGTTCTACAACCGCAGGCAGGGCGAGAAGCTGCGCCAGGAGGACCTCGCGGGATTGATCCAGGAGGCCGATGCGCCACCCCCTCGCCCCGCTCGGCGGGCCGCCGAGACCGCGCCGCCCGCAGGGGCTTCGGCCGCGGGAATGATCGGCGCGACGGATGAGGAACTGCGCGCCGCGGCGCAGGAGATCTACGCCCTCGGGGACGCCGCGGCGCGCAAGGCGCGGTTCCGGGAGCGATCGGCGGGACTCGGCAGCGCCGAGCAGATGAAGCTGCTCGACTTCTTCAATCAGATCAAGGACGAGCATGCCCGGGTGCAAACCCTGGCCGAAGACCTGTTCAAAGACTGACGAGGAGAGCTCCATGTCCAAGCCATGGTTCGCCGTGCCCGCTCTACTGCTGCTCCTCGGCGCGGCGGTGCCCGCCGAGGCCGCGCTGGTCAACCAGATTCCCAGCTGTTACGCGGCGAGCCACTACAGCTTTGCCAGTGCTCCGCCGAAGCGTTTGCTGTACGTGCTCATCGATCAGGCGGGCGCCTTGAGCCCCGCGCTGCAGAAGTCCGTCATTGACAATATCAATCATGCGCTCGGGCCGGCCACGAAGTTCGTGATCGCGGAGTTCTCCCGCGCCACGAACAATCACTACCTGCAGGTCCTATACACGGGCATCATCGAGAGTCCGATGAGCGCCACCGAGCGCGACAACGTACCGATGAATTCCCTCGGCGGTTTCAACAGCTGTATGCATGGCCAAGCACTGTACGCGTTGCACATGGCCGATACGACGGCTGAGCGTGTGCTGCAGTCGGCCGCGGCAGGACCCAATCAGGCCAATGACATCCTGTTCTCCCTGAAGACCGTCGCGCCCGTGATCGCACAGGATGCGGCTGCCGAGAAGGTTCTGTTCCTGGTGACCGACGGGTTTGAGAACTCGAGCTTCGCGAACTTCGGCGCCGGCGTGCCGAGTCCTGCCCGGATGTTGCAGCAGGCACGCGCCCAAGGACTGCTCGCGAACTTCGGCGGCGCGCGGGTGTTCGTGCTCGGCGCGGGACTCTCGCCATGAGTGTCCGCAGGCGGCCGACATCTGCGGGATGCAAACCGCTCGGTGGGGGGGTGCCACGAGGTCTGGTGTTGTGTCTTTTCACTGCCGGCATAGTTGGCGTCGGTACGATTGCGAGTGCACAAGTACAGAACGCACCCGCGCTTTCGGTGCTCGTCCGAGACGCCGAAGCGGGTATACCGGCAGCGCAATACGACTTGGCTATTGAGTATTCCCGTGGTGAAGATGGTCTGCCAAAGAATGCTCCGCAGGCCGTTGGTTGGTACGAAAAGGCAGCCTCTCAGGGGTATGCACCGGCAGAGACGAACCTGGGGAATGCATATTTTAACGGCTGGGACGGGCTGTCCAAGAGCGCCACGCAAGCCGTCTATTGGTGGGAGAAGGCAGCCGCTCAGGGGGATGCACCGGCAGAGACGAACCTGGGGAATGCATATTTTAACGGCTGGGACGGGCTGTCCAAGAGCGCCACACAAGCCGTCTATTGGTGGGAGAAGGCAGCCGCCCAGGGGGATGCGACGGCGGAGTCGAACTTGGGGTCTGCATATCTCCACGGCTGGGGCGGGTTGCCCAAGAGTGGCGCGCAAACCGTCTACTGGTGGGAGAAGGCGGCCGCGCAGGGATACAAGCCCGCGATCGTCGGCCTGCAAGAGCTGCAGCACCCACAGCAGGTCGCTGTTGCACATTCCGCACCGCAATCTGCGCCCGCCGCGCCGCCCGCAGACCGGCAGCGAGTCGTGCAGAGTTTGCAATCATTTTGGATTCTTTACTTCCGGGCATCCAACGCGCAGGTGCTCGACTTCGGCGCGCCGGCCCTGGTGCGCCCGGTGGGTTTCGGAGGGGCTGGATCGTGAGAATAGCGGGTGTGATCTCGGTTCTTGCGCTCAGCGCTCTGCTGACGATGCCGGCTCGCAGTCGCGCGATGACGCCTGATGCGCAGCAAGACCTGCTGGCATGGCGGATTGCCGAGACAGCCTGCCATCAGCAACAGCCGGGTGAGGCCGAAATCACCCAGCCGGCGCAGTTGCGCACACTGCGCAAGCCGGCGTTCCTCGGGGGCATGGCGACGCTCTTTTACTGCTTGCATGAGATCGGGGCGCTCAGGGCCGCTACGGCGGGAGCGGCGATCCACGACCCGCTGTCGGAGTCTGTGTTGGGGGAGCTGTACCTGAAGGGTTGGCCGGGCGGCGTTGCAGCCGATCCCGCCAAGTCCTTCGCCTACTTCATGCGCTCGGCCCGGCAGGGACTCCCGTTTGGAAGTTTCGCTGCCGGACTCGACCTGGTGCAAGGATCGGGAACGGCTCGCAATCCCCAGGCGGGTGCCGCCTGGATCGGCCGGGCGGCAGCGCAAGGCTTGGTCCCGGCCATGAGAGTCATGGGCGCGCTTTATCTGCACGGTGTCGGAGTGCCCCGCAATCAGCAGCTCGCGGCTGCCTGGATCAAGCGAGCGGCCGCTGCGGGAGATCAGCAGTCCAGGCAGTGGCTTGCGGCGCAACGCGCGCCGCCGGCGGAGAGCGGCCCACTGTTGAGTCCGGCATCCCCTACCGGGCAGCCGAGCGCCCAAGCCGAGCCCGTTGGCGCATCGACGCCCGTGGACCAGCAGCAGAAGGTCCAACAGCTGCAGCAATTCTGGACCCTTTACTTCAAAGCATCCCATGCCCGCGTCGTCGATTTCGGGGCGCCGGCATTGGTCGAGCCCGTCGGGTTTGGCGGTCGGCCGTGATCGGAGGAGGCGCGATCGCGAGCGACTCGGCTGGCGACGGCTCTGGGCATTCCCTGACCGGGACCCCAGTGGCTTCACGGCATTGGCGTCCTGCGCAGTGCGCGCGCCGCTCGCCCTTCGATCCCGTGCACACCGTGTCGCACAAACTGCCGACTGAGAGTACGCGATGCCCGATCATGTGACGCTGCGGATTCCGAAGCCACGAATCACGCTCTATGGAGTGCTGCTGACAGCCATCGTGGGCTGGGGGGCCTACTCGATGTTCTGGCAGAAGCCCAAAGTGACACGTCCGGCAGTTTTGCCGTCGTTTGAGGTCCCAGCGCCGTCACCCGCAGCAGCGCTGCGTACTGCTGCGGCCTGCGTGAGCACGACAGCCGTTGGCGGCGTCAGAAAAACGCTGAGCGATGCGGCCAAGGAACGCGTGGGCCAGGTGACGCGCAAGATGAACGCCGTCAATGCCTGTGCGGGCGTCGCGGGATCAGCGCTTGCCGCGCCTGCCCGAGCCAGGAATCGCGCGGCCCAGAGATCGGGTGTCCCATGATCTCGCGTGCAGTTGCCGCGCCAATCTCGACCGCCGCATCGAGTCGCGTCCGGTGATGTCGGTCGGCGTGCGACGCTCGCCTTGCGGGCCGATACGCGAAGTTCGCGTGGGCGGGCGGGCGTCAGTATCGCAACTCTGAGACGCTAGCTGCGGGCAGAGGGGCTCCCGGGATTCCGCGAGCTCCGCGACCGCGCTTTGAGCCAGGCCGCACGCACCTTACTCGAGCGGCGCACGAGTCCGAACTCGATCGTCGAGCAGCTCGGCTTCCGCGACCTGCGCACTTTCAGCCGCGTATTCAAGCGCTGGACCGGGTTGACACCTGCCGCATATGCCAGATTGCAAAATTGCCCGGGTCCGACGTCTTACCCGAAAGACGCGCTCCAGAAGAGAGGGGTACGAGTGAGAACGTCGCCCATCGACGCGGCCTTCGCCGGTCTGTCACTCGCGCTTGGGTGACCAGCGACACAGGGCAAAGCTCAAAATCGCGCCGCTGCAGGTGATCGCAACCATCACACTGCTGAACGTCCGCAGTCGCACCGACCACTTCGTCGTATTCCAGGCCATCACGACGTTGGCTAGCAGGCTCAGCGCATCGACTACGGCTTGCATCTCCTCATGCCGCTTGGCCGGGTAGCTCGCCGCCCGTCGGGCACAGTGCGAGCGCGTCACCCCGGTTATGCACCCGCAACAGCTCCCGGCGGAAAGCCTCGTTGAGGATGTAATCGGGTCGAAGCGCCGTGCGCAGCAGCCGCCCGAGCTGCACCAGACCCATTTAGAGTCTCCGTTGGGGATCCGTAAACCCCCCGCCTTCAGGCGGCCGGAAAGTCCGCGAAATAGGTCGAGGACGTTCGGATGTACGCATGAGGATGGTTAGGTTCAGAATGGTTTTGGGAGCTGAACAAAGAGGGGCGAACGGGTGCGGGACGAGCGGCTGGCCGTCCGAGTGGACTGTCGGCCGAATGGCCGACGATCACCGGCTTGAGCCGTATCCCAGAAACCCTCGCCTTCAGGCGAGGGTATGTTCATACTCGTCACCGACACAGCCGCACGTCAGCCACGCGAACTGGCGAAACGGTTCGGCAGCGCTCGTTTGGTGCCCTTCAGAACCGGCCGGTCAAGCGCAGTCCGTCGCGCAGGTTCATGAACATCAGGGCCAGGTTGGTCGCACCGGCAACCAACTCAAGCGCCTGCACGCTGTAGAAGGTCGTGTCGAAGGTGCCCGCCGACGCCCAGTGGTTAAGAAGAATCGCGCACGGTACCAGCACCAGCAGTCCGTTGGCGGCGATGAGCGGCATGCGCTTCTTCTTGGCACTTACGAGACGGCCGCGGCGCGACCTGGCCAGGAACATGCCGCTTGCGCCCGTGGCCGCGAGCGTCGGAATCAGGATCCATAAGCCGGGCGTGACAACGAGCGACTTCACCTGTGCCACGGCCGCGTGAGAGCCGAACAGCTCGACAACGATGGTGGACAGGAAGAATGTGGCGATACAGAGGAGGACGAGCATTCCCGCAACGAGATGCGCGATTTTGGGCATGGTTGTGCTCTCGGGTCTGGTTCATGTTGCGCAGAGGTTTGGTACGGCAACCTTGCTGAACAGGTGCGGCTGCGCTACGGTGTTTGATGGGTAGTGTGAGTGGCGGTCAGGAACCGCCGGATTCTGGGGATGGAGCGCGGTTTTGGTACCACCGTCGTCGTCGTGATTACTTCGCATATCGAAGGTGGATTAGTGGATTTTGGCGTCCCTGACCATCAAGGGACGAACGGCCGAACTGTTGGAATCCGAGCCGTTCATAGAACCCTATCGCTGCTATGTTCTGCTCGTTTACGTCAGTCACGAGATTCGGGCTGCGCCTGACCGCGTCTTCGACAAGCAACCGGCCGATGCCGTGTCCGTGAAAGTCTGGATCGATGAACAGAGCTTCCATCCGATCGCCGTGCAGCAGCATAAAGCCTATCACCGGACCGCCATCATCTACGGCGAGATCTAGCGGGGTCTGAGGGAGAAACGCAGACACCTCTTCGTCGATCGTCTAGCGGTCTTCTGCTTTCAGGAAGTCGTGCGTCGCGTCCACGGCTCGTCGCCATATATCCATGACTCTGGAACCGTCCGCTGGAGATGATTTGCGTATGGTTATCTTTATCTGAAGTAGTGACCTGGACGGGTAGTGCCGGGAACGAGCTCCGAGGGGCCTCCCGCGAGCGAGAGGACGCCTCTCCATCGCAGCCCTCAGCCATCGGATTGCGCTTCAAATGCCTCAGTCGGCGTCCCCTGATGGAAACGGAGCTGCCATCCGGCCGCTGTTAACTCCCATAGCGATGCGCGAAGACTGTGGTGTTCAATGGCGCCGCTGGCGGTGACGTGAGCAGATCGGTAAGTCAGAAGCGCCAACATCTCGGATAGTTGGTCTAGCCGATAGTCCTGGGACAATACCTCGCCCGCGAGTGGCCGGTCGACAAGTGCAGCCAGCACGTCGTCTCGAGAATACTCGAGTCCGGAGCGCCCGAACTCACGAAAGCGAGGATGCAGTAGTTCTTTAATGCGGGCCGCATCGCCTCGAACGGCAGGCCGGTGCAACGCGACTTCGAGGGCGCGAAGCTTGCGGAGTAGATCCAAATCCATTGCAGTCTCCAGCTCGTTTACGCGGCGGACGATCTATCGTTCCACGTCCGCGACTCCGTTATGCTCGGGCGAGACAAGCGAGAAAAGACGAAGGTCCGGGTTCGTTTGATTGGCGTCAGAACCCCGGGCACTCGGTGCGCAGCGCCGTCGGAGGCAGCCCAATGCGTTGACGAACTCAGGGTGTGTGAACGCAGTACGGAAGTGCTCTACCGACTTCCACACTGCGTAGTTCATGAACATGCAGTTGCCGCCGATGGCGCGATGCAGTTGCGTCGAAATCAAGCCAGGTTGACGCTTCATCCAGTTGGCGTCCTTCTCCCAGGCGGCCATCAGCGCCGGGATCTCACTCCCTGCCACGTTGAAGAAATAGACCAAGATGGAGACGACGGGACCGAGCGGGCGTAAGGGAAAGCGTAGACGTTCCTCTCAGCTCTTGAGCATGGTGACAATATGGTTGCATACCGACAGTACGTAATTGACCCCTTGATGTCAATTGGGTACCATGCTCGAGGATGAGCAAGCTTACCCCCGCCGGTCGGGCCCTCACTGAGGTCGTCCTTGAGCTCTTCCGGCTGAACAATCGAATGCTGACCGCCGGAGATCGGTTGGTCGCGGACCTTGGTCTGACCAGTGCCCGCTGGCAGGTCATCGGTACCATCGTCGCGTCCGACCGTCCTCAGCCGGTGGCGTGGCTCGCACGCGACATGGGCGGCAATCGTCAGAACGTCCAGCGCATCGTCAACAATCTCGCCACTGAAGGACTCGTTGCATTTCAACCCAATCCACACCACCGCCGAGCGCAGCTGGTTGTGCTAACCGAACGGGGCCGGAAGGCGTTCGATGCCGCTATGCGTCTGCAGACGCCTTGGATCAACCAACTAACCGCAGGACTTCGGGTTGCGGATATCGAGATAATGCATGAGATTGTCGCGACGATCCGGCGCCGACTGGAAGCAAGTGGAGAGGTTGACGAGCGGGCACCGCCATCATACCGCGCCCTGCCCACCAATCAGCCGCCAAGCCGCGAATCGCGGTAGCAAACCTCGGCAACGCCGTAAGCTCGCTGCGGCTTTGAATAGCAGCCGGCGTGAAGTCGCCACGTTCTTTGGGCGTGAGTCGCTTGGCGTGACTAGCAAATCGCTCTGCCCTTCAATGCGCGCGAGCAGCCGCTGACCGACGCGAATCAGCCACCTGATCGGAACTCTCACCCGACGGCTCCGGGTCGCTGATGCGCAATGATCGCCCTCACCGCATAATCGAGCACGAGCACTGCCAGCGTCCCAGGTTTGAGCCATAATGCCCCAATAGGTACTGGCTTTGACCGCCATGGATCCCGACCACCCACTCAAGCCCGCCACGGCACGCAGAATTTTTCTCTGGGGAATGACGGTCATGGTCGTCGTGCTGGCCGCCGTCGCGGTGTCCAAGACTTACACGATGGTCGCGGATTCGGCGCGGGTCGGCATTCGCCTGCCGATGTGGGAGCCTGTCATCTGGGAGTCCACCAGCGTCATCTGTATCGCGCTGCTGGTCCCGGCCCTCGGCTGGTGGTTGGCTCAGTTTCCCTTGATCGCCGCAAACTGGCTGCGCAATCTCCCGGCCAATCTGCTTGCGACGTTGCCGTTCTCGCTCGTTCACGTGGCCGCCATGGTGGCGCTGCGCGACCTGGCGTACCGGCTGCTCGGCGACCGCTACGACTTCGGGCGCTGGTGGCTGAACTGGTTCTACGAGTACCGCAAGGACTTCATCACGTACTGGCTGCTGGCGCTCGCCATCACGGCGGTCCGCGTGTACGGGCTCTGGATGGATTCGCGCGACAGCGGCACGGGGGTGCCGGGCGACGCCTCTGTCGCCGCCACGCACCCCGAACGACTGGTGGTGCGAAAGCTCAACCGTGAGTACATCCTGAGCGTCTCCGATATCGACAGAATCGACGCCAATGGGAACTACGTGACCGTGCACGCTCGGGGTGCCGCCTATCCCAGGCGGGAATCCCTGACCGCACTGGAGAAGAAGCTGGATCAGAGCCGCTTCGTGCGGGTCCACCGCGCCCATGTGGTGAACGTCGACCGGATCCGGGAGATCCAGCCCTGGGACCATGGCGACTACCGCATCGTGCTGCTCGATGGCAGCTGCGTGAACCTTAGCCGCCGCTATCGCGGCCGCCTGCAACACCTGCTCCGCTGAATCCGCTCACCACCACGACGCCGTTCGTCCCCGCCGAGCGCCGCTCGTCACCTCGGCGGTGGCGAAGCAGCGGGCGGATCCTTATCGTCCGAGTTCGACTCGCACCCCCGCGCCGTGTTTCCCCTTCCCGAGCGCGACCGGCAGGTGCGGCGCGTTGACCGAAACCGATCGGCAATGCGGCTCGAGCATCCTGGAAAGCGAAGAATGGGTGAAACGTGCGCAGACGAGAGATTCTCAAGAGCTTGGCCGCGGCTTCAGTCGTTCCGCTGTTGCCCCGAGTCGCATCAGCGGCTCGGGCAGGCGCAGGCGGTCTCATGCGCCGAGTGCGTCCCGGCGATCGGTCCTGGCCCAAGGCGGCCGACTGGGCAGCGCTCAGAGAGCGCGTGGACGGGAACCTGATTGCGCCACATCCGCTATTCACCGCCTGCGAACTGACTCCCACCGGTGCCGAGTGTCGCGACGTGATGAATAATCTCCACAATCCCTTCTACATTGGTGATCAGCCCGCCGGCACCGAGGTGTCCGGCTGGTTCGAAGCGTGGAGCCCGGCGGCGAGCGCCTATGCCGTGAAGGCCAGGACTGCCGCCCATGTCGCCGCCGCAGTCGATTTCGCGCGCGCGCACCGACTGCGTCTGGTGGTCAAGGGCGGCGGTCACAGTTACCAGGGCACCTCGAGCGCGCCGGACTCCCTGCTGATTTGGTCGCGTGCGATGAACCGGATCGTCCTGCATGAGGCTTTCACCCCTCAGGGCGGCCCGGGACACCTCACTGCGGTGCCAGCCGTCACCGCCGAAGCGGGCGCAATGTGGATCGATCTGTATCACGCCGTAACCACCGAAGCCGGGCGCTTCGTGCAGGGTGGCGGGTGCACCTCGGTCGGCTGCGCGGGACTAGTCTGGAGTTATCTCCCGTCCTCATACGGGTGAGGCGACCAAAGCCCTGAGATTTCCGTAGATTGAGCGAGCGAAGCGGGGTTTTCCGGGTGCAGCATGTAGCCATGTAATTTGATGGGTTCGGCTTGCATGCGGACGGCAGTTGCGGCATCATGTAGCCATGCACATCGATGCTGTCCCGAACCGCACGTCCCGGCCGACGTACCTGCTGCGCGAGTCGTACCGGATCGGCAAGAAGGTCCGTAAACGCACGCTGGCCAATCTCTCGGCGCTCCCCGATGAGCAGATCGAGGCGATCCGCGCGGTGCTCGCCGGGGTGGCCA